>CAVTXW010000007.1:0-834435 GCA_963738815.1 uncultured Solirubrobacteraceae bacterium | reverse complement strand
ACGAACCTGTACGCGGCGGTGCCCTCGATGCACGTCGCGTTCGCGCTGATGATCGGCTGGCCGCTGGCACGACTCGTGCGCCACAGCTACGCGCGCGTCGCTTGGTTCCTCTACCCGTTCCTGATGACGTTCGTGATCGTCGTCACCGCCAACCACTTCCTCGTCGACGCGGTGCTCGGCGCGCTGACCGCCGGCGCGTCGGCCTACGGTGCGACGTGGCTGGCACGCGCGCGACCTGCCGTCTGGCGCTTCTCGGCCGTCGCACCGCAGGTCGCCAGCGGGTAGCCCGGCAGATGCCGCCGAGACAGCAGGCCCCCACGCGCCGAGCGCGCCGGAACGCCGCCCGCGCCGCGCGCGCGAGCCGCCGCGCGACACGCGCCCCGATCGGCCAGGGCCAGCGCCGCGAGCTCGTCCGCAACCGGCTGATCGAGTCGCGCCTGACGCCCAACGCGATCTCGCTGACCGGGCTCGCGCTCAACCTCGTCGCGGCCGTGCTCGTCTGGGAACAGCTCTTCTTCCTCGGCGGGATCGCCTTCATCGTCGGCTCGGTCATGGACACGCTCGACGGGCGCTACTCGCGCATGTCCGGCAAGGGCACGCCCTTCGGCGCCTTCCTGGACTCGACGCTGGACCGCATCGAGGAGGGGATCGTGCTGGCGGCCGTCGCGAGCTACTTCGCCCTCCAGCAGAACCGGTGGGCCGTCGTGGGCGTGGTCGTCGCCGTCCTCGCCTCGCTGATGGTCAGCTACACCCGCGCGCGCGCAGAGGCGCTCGGCGTCGAGTGCAAGGTGGGGATCGCCACGAGGCCGGTGCGCGTCGTGATCCTCTCGATCGGGCTGCTGTTCGCGAAGGGGGCGTCGCTCGGGAACTTCGAACTGCTCGAGCCGGCCGTGTACGTGCTCGCGGCGCTCAGCGTGATCACCGTCGGCCAGCGGATCTGGCACGTGCGCCGCGAGCTGTCGGTGTCACCTTCCTGAGCGGCGGGGGTAGTCTCCCCCGAGCGGCCGGTACCCCGTCCGGCCCAAGGCAAGCCCGGGCCCCCGCGACCGCGGGGCCCTCGACCGGGCCATCGCGCCCTGCAAAGGACACGCACTCGTGAGCAAGCAGCACACCAACGGCAACGGCGCCGCCTCATCCAACGGCGCCGCGCGCTACCAGTCGGACAAGGTCCGCGTCGCGATCGTCGGCGTCGGCAACTGCGCCTCGGCCTTCGTTCAGGGCGTCCAGTACTACAAAGACGCCGATCCCGCCCAGCGGGTGCCCGGCCTGATGCACGTCGACCTCGGCGGCTACCACATCTCCGACATCGAGTTCACCGCCGCCTTCGACATCGACGCGACGAAGGTCGGCAAGGACCTCGGCGAAGCGATCTGGGCCGGGCAGAACAACACGATGAAGTTCGCCAAGGTGCCGAAGAAGCTCGGCGTCCCCGTGTACCGCGGCATGACGCACGACGGCCTGGGCAAGTACCTCAAAGAGAAGATCAAGAAGGCGCCCGGCGAGACGGCCGACATCGTCAAGATCCTCAAGGACACCCACACCGACGTCGTCGTCTCCTACCTGCCGGTCGGCTCCGAGCAGGCGACGAAGTGGTACGTCGAGCAGGTGCTCGAGGCGGGTTGCGGGTTCGTCAACTGCATCCCCGTGTTCATCGCCCGCGAGGACTACTGGGACAAGCGCTTCAAAAAGGCGAACCTGCCGATCGTCGGCGACGACATCAAGTCCCAGGTCGGGGCGACGATCGTGCACCGCACGCTCGCGCGGCTGTTCGCCGAGCGCGGCGTCGAGATCGAGCGCACCTCGCAGCTGAACGTCGGCGGCAACATGGACTTCTACAACATGCTCGAGCGCGAGCGGCTGGAGTCGAAGAAGATCTCGAAGACCAACGCGGTCACCTCGATCATGGATCACGAGCTGCCCGCCAGCGACATCCACGTCGGCCCCTCGGACTACGTGCCGTGGCTGACCGACCGCAAGTGGGCGCACATCCGTGTCGAGGGCCAGGCGTTCGGCGATGTGCCGTTGAACGTCGAGCTGAAGCTCGAGGTCTGGGACTCGCCGAACTCGGCCGGGATCGTGATCGACGCGGTGCGCTGCTGCAAGCTCGCGCTCAACCACGGCTTGGGCGGCCAGCTCGACGGCCCGTCCTCCTACCTGATGAAGTCGCCTCACAACCAGCGCCCCGACGAGCAGGCGCGCCAGGACACCGAGACCTTCATCGCCAAGTACTCGCGCAAGCCGGCCACGCGCCCCAAGGGCCGCAAAGCTCCCAAGCGCGCGAAGGCCGCGCCGAGCCGATAGAAGCGGCGCCGCTCGTGCGCCGGCCACTGGCGGCCGGCGCGCGACACGGCTAACCTCGTTCACGCCGATGCCGGAGACGTTCTCGATCGCCCACGTCACCCCGTACCCGTGGGAGGCCGAGGACAACGAGGTAAACGCCCACGTCGCGCGCGTCGCCGCCGAGCTCTCGCGGCGGGGGCATCGCGTCCTGATCGTCGCGCCGTCCCGCTCGCAGGAGCGCGTGCGCGACTCGCGCCGCGCGCTGCGCGCGGCCCGCGGCAACCCCGAAGCGCTGCTCGCGGGCACCGACGAAGGCTCGCCGCGCGTGGTCGCCGTCGGCGAGGTCCTCGACGTCGTACCCGGTGCGCGCCGGCGCCCGGTGGCGCTGCCGATCGACGTCGCGCGAACGATCGAGGAACTCCTCGGTGCCGTCGAGCTCGACTTCGTGCACGTCCACGAGCCGTTCGCGCCCAGCACCTCGAACGCCGCGCTGCGCCACTCGCGCGCGCTGAACGTCGGCTCCTTCCACTCCTCCGCCGAACGGCTGCTCTCGACCCTGCTCGCGCGGCGCTTCGTGGAGAGCTTCTTCGGCCGCCTCGACGCGCGCATCGCCAGCGAGCCGGCGACCGCCGAGCTGATGGAACGCCAGTTCCCCGGCGACTACCGGCTGCTCGAGGACGGCGACCCCGACGCGGCCGGCAAGCTCGAGCGGATCTACGCGGAGCTCGCCGCGCGTCGCCACAGCCCGCCGGAACGCGATGAGGTGCGCGACGCGCTCGCGGCGCGCCCGTTGATCGACGTCGACCTGCACATGCACACCGACCACTCGCCCGACTGCGCGACCCCGGTCGAGGTGCTCCTCGCGACGGCGCGCGAACGCGGCCTCGGCGCGATCGCGGTCACCGACCACAACGAGATCTCCGGGGCGCTCGACGCGCGTGCGCGCGCCGCGGCCTTCGGCGTCAAGGTGATCGTGGGCGAGGAGGTCAAGACGGCGACACAGGGCGAGGTGATCGGCCTCTTCCTCGAGGAGAAGATCCCGCGCGGCATGAGCCTCGCCGACACGATCGCCGCGATCCGCGCGCAGGGGGGCGTCGTCTATGTGCCACACCCGTTCGACCGTATGCACGCCGTCCCGGACTACGAGCATCTGCTCTCGCATCTGGGCGAGGTGGACGCGATCGAGGTCTTCAACCCCCGCGTTGCGATCGGCGCGTTCAACGACGAGGCCGCCCGCTTCGCCGCGAAGTACAGGATCGTCGCCGGCGCCGGCTCGGACTCCCACGTCGCGCAGGGGCTGGGCTCGGTGCGGATCAGGATGCGGGACTTCGATGGGCCGCAGGAGTTCCTGCAGTCGCTGAGCGACGCCGACATCCTCACGGGCCCCTCCTCGCTGCTGTACGTGCAGGCGCTCAAGTTCCTTCAGACGCGGGCGGGGCCGCGCGCCGCGCGGAGGGCGAGCAGGGCCCGGCGGCTGCGCCGCGCGCGGCAGGGGAGCCGGCGGTAGAAGCGCCGAATCCGGCGGCTCTCCCCGCGCAACGACTGATGCACCGTCAAGGACAAGCCGGCGCACCGTCAAATCCGTCGGGACCGATGCCGGTGACCGATGACGAGATCCGCGAGAAGTACCTCGAGCGTGCGATCCGTGAGCTCAACGCGCTCACGCGCGATCTGCAGGCCTGCCCGCACTGCCCGCGCGGCAACCTGATGCCCGTGCTCGGCTCAGGGCACCCCCAGGCCGACATCATGCTGCTCAAGCACGCGCCGGTGCCGAGCGAGATCGAGGAGGGCGTCGCGTTCTACGGTCGCGCCGGCGGCGCGATCATGAAGTCGCTGAAGCGGCTGCAGATCGACCCGCTGGCGGTGTACGGGACGCTGTGCGTGAAGTGCCCGCTCGGCGATTCCTCGCTCGCCGACTTCGCTTGCATCTCGCGCGTGGTCGAAGAGATCGCGATCGTCCAGCCGAAGATCGTCGTGATGATGGGCCCGGAGGCGCTGGCGGCGCTGAACGACATGGAGATCCCGCTCGCGCACCCGGTGCGCGAAGCCGTCGGGGAGATCCAGCAGCTGACGCCGACGATCGACGCGCTGTACGTGCCCGACATCGACGAATCGCTCGACGAACAGGCCGCCAAGAGCGAGTTCTGGGCCGCCTTCCGCGTGCTCGGCGACTGGTACGACGCGCAGCCGCCCTACTAGAAGTACGAGAACGGTTCGTAGGGCAACCGGCGGTCCCGCTTCAGCGCGGGCATCGCCAGCGGCTCGATCGCACACGGTCTCGCGGCTGTGCAGGGCGGCGCGCGGCAGCGCTCGCTCGGCTCCCCCACCCAGCGGCAGCGCGTGGATCCGGCAGCGAGTCCCGGTCTCGGGCGCCACCAGCTCGCCGCCCGGGCGGCTGTCCCCGAGGGGTTGCATCGCCGCCGCAACGGCGCAGCGCGAGAACGTCACGACAGGGGCGCCGCCGGCTTCCGACCCAACGTCGGCGTCGAACGGCTGCTGCGAGATCGCCGCCGGCAGGCGCACCACGCTCCCGTGGTGGTAGCCCATGAGCGCATAGCCGCCCGCGACGGGCGCGCTCCACACCAACCATCCGCCGCCGCCTGAGAGCGGCGTCCCCGCCGGCACCGTTGCCACCGGCACTCCGGGCGGGGGCGCTTCCCCGCTTGTCCCCGCCGCGTGCGCGTTCGCTTCGAGCACGCCGATCGCCGCCACCAGCGCGATGGCTGCGAACACCGACCTGATCGCCGTCCGCCCCCCATGCCCTCCAGAACATATCCCGGATCTCCGAAGTTGCGCTACGGCCGCTTGAACGCCAGCAGGGCGCTCGCGTCGATCCACGCATACGGCGAGCTGGGATGGGCCGCGTCCCAGTCGAAGTCGTAGATCTCGCGTGGGTAGCGCGCAAAGCCGCCGGCCTCCGGGCCTCGTGGATCGGTCTCCACAGCCCGCCCGTGCACGAGCACGAGGAATGTCTCGAGGCCGCGCGTGACCGAGCCGCTCACGGACGGGTTGGCGCGGATGTTGCGGAAGCGCTGCGAGCTCTCCGCCGAGCCGAACCAGAACCGCCCGCGGAAGAACAGCCCGTCGACCGGCGCGACACGCGGCTCGCCGCGCGGCGTGACCGTCGCGAGGTCGAGCACCTGCACTCCTGCGAGCTCGGCGCTGAGCGCCGCGGCATCGAGCCGGCTCTCCTCCCCCCAGATCGAGCGCAGGTGCGACCCGGCTCGCGCGTAGCTCGCGTCGAGCAGCCCCTGAAGCCGCGCGAGGTCCTGCTCGGTCTCGTACATGCTGCGGCTACCCCGTCGTCAGCACGACCTTGCCGAGCTTCCCCCGGCAGCGAACCGCGCGTACGCCGCAGCCGCCTCCGCCAGCGGGAAAGTGTCGGCAACCGGCACGCCGACCTCGCCGCGCTCGAACAGCGGCAGCACCTCGCGTTCGACGAGGCGCGCGTTGATCGCTTTCTCCTCCAGCGGCCGGGCGCGCAGCGTCGAGCCGAAGACGCGAGCGCGCTTGCCCATCAGCGCCAGCAGGTTGAGCTCGGTCTTGGCGCCCGCCGCGACGCCGATCACGCTGATGCGCCCGCCGGTCGCAAGGGCCAGCAGGTTGTCGGGCATGTTCGGTCCGCCGACCAGCTCCAGGATCACGTCGAACGGCCCGCGCTCGGCGAAGTCCTCACATGGCACGGCCATGGCGCCCAGAGCGGCGACCTCATCGCGCAGCTCGTCGCTGCGCACCGTCGCGGTCACGCGCGCGCCGCTCGCGCGGGCCAGCTGGACCGCGGCCGTGCCGACGCCGCCCGCGCCGCCGTGCACGAGCAGATGCTCACCCGGGCGCAGGCCGGCCTGGACGAACACGGCGTCATGAGCCGTCGTGAAGACCTCCGGCAGCCCGCCGGCCGCGGGCCAGTCGAGGCCGGCGGGCACGGGCATCAGCAGGCGCTCGTGGACGACCGCGAGCTCGGCCTGCGCGCCGCCGCCGACGATCGCCATCACGCGCGCGCCCTCCTCGAAACGGCTCGCTTTGGGCCCGAGCGCGACGACCTCGCCCGCCAGCTCCATCCCGGGTATGTCCACCGGATAGCCGGGAGGGCGCCGGGTAGAGCCCGCGCTTCTGCATCATGTCCCCGCCGTTGAGCCCGGCCGCGCGGACCCGGACGAGCACCTCTTCCCCGTGCGGCTCGGGGTCCGGGTGCTCCTCGATCACGATCTCCTGGTCGCGGATCGTCGCGGCGCGCACCGCGCAAGCCTAGCCGCTTAGACTTGAGCTCCAGACGGAGGGGAATGCATGCTCTTGAGGATCATCGATCGTGGGATGGATCGGGCCACCTACAACGCTCTGCGGGCGCGGCTGGACATCGACCACCGTCACCCACTCGGCCTGATCCTGCACGGCGCGACGGAGATCGAAGGGACGATGCGCGTCGCGCAGATCTGGGAGTCCGAGTGGTACGCGCAGCGTTTCGACGAGGACATCCTGGGGCCCGCGCTGAGGGAGCTGGGGATCTCGGGCGACGCCGATGTCGACGTCTATCCCCTGGAGCACCTCGTCACGCCCTAGTCCGGCGCCGAGGCCGCCGCGATCAGCCGCGTTCGAGCAGCGCCACGCACTCGATGTGGTGCGTCTGCGGGAACATGTCGACCGGCCGCACGCGCTTCAGCGACCAACCGGAATCCACCAGTTCGGCGGCGTTCGGGGCGAGCGTCGTGGGGTTGCACGACACGTAGACGATGCGCTTCGGCGCCGCGTCGATGATGCGGTGGACGACCTTCTTCGAGAGGCCTGCCCGCGGCGGGTCGACGACGAGCACGTCGGGACGCCCGGCGCGCTCCAGCAGCTCGGGGAGCGCGAGCCGCGTGTCGCCCGCGAAGAACCTCGCGTTCGTGATCTCGTTGCGCCGCGCGCCCTCGATCGCGTCCGCGACGGCGCGCTCGACTCAGCTCGATGCCCCACAGCTGCCCGGCGCGGGGCGCGAGCGTGAGCGCGATCGAGCCGATCCCGCAGTAGAGGTCGTAGACGCGCTCCCAGCCCTCCAGCGCGGCATACCCCGCGCGACGCCGTACAGGGTCTCGGCCATCTCCGTGTTCGTCTGGAAGAACGCTTCAGGGGAGATCCGGAGGTCCAGCTCGCCCAGGCGCTCGGGCAGCTCCTCCTCGCCCCACACGAGCTCCGTCTTACCGCCCTGCGTCGTCTCGGCCGGACGGTCCGAACGCGTCCACAGGACGCCGTCGAGGCTCTCGCCGAGCCCCGCGACGAGAGCGGCGGCCAGGCCGTCGGCGTCGAGCTCGCCGTCGCTGGTCACGATCCGCACCTGCAGCCGGCCCGTGCGGCGCCCCTCCCTGACGACGAGGTTGCGAAGCCGCACGCGCCCGTCGGGCGCAGGGCCGACGCGCTCTCCGCGCAGGCGCGCGGGCCCGCCGCCGCCCCGCTCCCACGCACTCAACCCCTGCTCGGCGCACCAGGCTGCTGCGATCGTGCGCGCGCGGTTGCCGAGCTCTGAGGCGAGCAGGCAGTCGTCCATCGGCACGACCGCGTTGCCGCCCGCGGGGGCATGAAAGCCGCACACCAGGGAGCCGTCGGCGGCGTTGCCGAACGAGTACTCGAGCTTGTTGCGGTAGCGCCACTGCTCGACGGCGGGCACGATCTCCTCGAGCTCGAAGCCGTCGAGCCGGCCGATCCGCTCCAGCGCTTCGCGGACCTGATCCGCCTTGATCTCCAGCTGGCGCTGGTAGGGGATCACCTGCCACGGCACGCCGGGGTGGTCGGCCAGCGGTGCGATCCGCTCGGGGCTCGGCTCCAGTATCTCGAGCGTGCGCGCGTGCGCGTAGCTGCGCTTGCGCTTGTGGACGACGGCCCGCACGCGGTCCCCGGGGATCGCGCCCGCGACGAACACGACGTAGCCGCCGCTCGGCGTCCCCGGCGGCCCTTCGCCGGCCGGGGAAGCATCCTCGCCGGCGACGTCCAGCCGCGCGATGCCCTCGCCGCCGAACGCGAGCGAGTCGATCTGCAGCTCCAGCTCGTCGCCGCGCTGAGGGCGCTTCTCGAGCGTCCCGGCGCTCATGGGGTCCCCGCGGCGTCGATCAGGAGCTCGAGCAGCGCCTTCTGGGCGTGGCGGCGGTTCTCCGCCTGGTCCCAGATCCGCTGGCGCTGCCCGTAGAGCACCTCGGCGGTGATCTCCTCGCCGGGGTGCGCGGGCAGGTCGTGCATCGCGAACGCGCCCGGGCCGGCGGCGTCGAGCAGGGCGTCGTCGACGCGGTAGCTCGCGAGGTCGCGCCGCCGCGCGTCGGCTGTCTCCTCGTCGCCCATCGACACCCACACGTCGGTGTAGACGGCGGCCGCGCCGGCGACCGCCTCGTGCGGGTCGCTGTGCAGAGTGATCTGTCCCGGCGCCCCGGGCGGCGGCGCGATGTCCGCCTCCAGCTCATACCCGGCCGGCGAGGCGATCGCGACGTGCAGGCCCGCGAGCGAGCCGAGGATCGCGAGCGAGCGCGCGACGTTGTTGCCGTCGCCGACGTAGGCGAGGCGCAGCCCGTCGAGCTCGCCGCAGGCCTGGCGCAGCGTCAGCAGGTCCGCGAGCGCCTGGCAGGGATGGTGGCGCGCGCTCAGCATGTTGATGACGGGCACCGAGCTGTAGCGCGCCAGCTCCTCGAGCGACTCGTCGGCGCCGGTGCGCAGGCCGATCGCGGACACGTGGCGCGACAGCACGAGCGCCGTGTCGCGCAGCGCCTCCCCGCGCGAGAGCTGCAGCTCGTCGCTGCGCAGCACGACCGCGTGACCGCCCAGCTCGTCGATCCCGACCTCGAACGACACGCGCGTGCGCGTCGAGGGCTTCTGGAAGATCAGCGCGACGCTGCGGCCCGCGAGCGCGCCGCTCGAGAGCGGGTCCTCGGCGAGCGCCTGCGCACGGTCGAGCAGCGCGAGGAGCTCCTCGCGGCTCAGCTCGGCGCCTGTGAGCAGGTGGCGGGTTGCCATCGGAGCGGCCAGTCTAGGCGCTCCAGAACGGCCTCCCCGGCCTAGCGGACCCGGCACGCGGGCTCCGGGCGATGTGGGATCTTGCTGGCATGCGACGGCTCCCCCTCCTCTTGCTTGCGATCGCCGCCGCCGGCGCGCTCGGCTGCGGCTCCTCCTCGAGCGGCGGCTCCAGCCAGGCGGGCACGAGCACACAGAGCTCCACCGCGCACGCTCCGAGCGGCTCGACCTCGACGAGCGGCAGCAGCCTGAAGGTCAGCGGCAGGCCCAGCTTCGCGACGCCCTCGAAGTCAGATCCGGTGCAGAGCGGCGAAGTCCAGCTCTCCTACCGCAACATCACCGTCCGCCCCGGCACGCTTCGCGTGAAGGCCGGCACGACCGTGCGGTTCACCAACTACGACCCGGTGCAGCACAACGCCACCAGCGTGGGCGGGCCGCAGAGATTCGCGTCTCCGAACTTCGGGCAGGGGCAGAGCTTCGCCGTGAAGCTCACGAAGCCGGGCCTCGTGCACTTCGAGTGCACGATCCACCCCGCGACGATCAACGGCACGATCGAAGTCGTCTAGCTGAACTCCGCGAGCCCGTCGTCGCTCGTCGACGCGGTCGCGTAGCGCCGCCGCGGGATGCGCCCGGCGCCGCGCGCGAGCCGCCCGGCCTCGACCGCGCGGCGCATCGCGAGCGCCATCGCCGGCGGATCCTGGGCGCGGGCGATGGCCGATGCGGCCATCACCGCGTCGCAGCCCAGCTCCATCGCCAGTGCCGCGTCGGAGGCGGTGCCGACGCCCGCGTCGAGCACGACCGGCACCGCGACGGCTTCGCGGATCAGCGCGATGTTGTACGGGTTGCGGATGCCCATGCCGCTTCCGATCGGCGAGCCGAGCGGCATCACCGCGGCGCAGCCGATGTCGGCCAGACGCCGCGCCAGCACGGGGTCGTCGGTCGTGTAGGGGAGGACGACGAAGCCGTCGCCGACGAGCTGCTCGGCGGCCTTCAGCAGCTCCGGGGCGTCCGGCAACAGCGTGTCCTCGTCCCCGATCACCTCCAGCTTCACCCAGTCGGTCTCGAACGCCTCGCGCGCCATCTGCGCGGTGACCACGGCGTCGCGGGCGGTGTGGCAGCCGGCCGTGTTCGGAAGCACCTCGACGCCGGCGCCTGCGAGCACGTCGAGCAGCGAGCCGCGTTCGCTTCCCTGCACGCGGCGCAGCGCGACCGTGACCAGCTCGCTGCCGCTCAGCGCGATCGACTGCGCGAGCTTCTCGAGCGACGGGAAGCCGCCGGTCCCCAGCAGCAGGCGCGAGCGCAGCTCGCGCCCGGCGATCACCAGCGGGTCCTCCGCCGGGGCCGCGAACGTCTCGCCGTGCCGCATCTGCTCGCCCGTGCTCATCTCAGCCTCCCTGCATCGCCGTCAGTACCTCTACCCGCGCACCCTCGACCAACTCCAGCTCCCCCCAGCGCGCGCGGGGGATGACCTCGCCGTCGACGGCGACCGCGACGCCGCGAGCGTCGCCGGCCACTTCCAGCTCGGCGAGCGCCGCGGAGAGCGTCTGCGCGCCGAGCTCTCGCGGCTCTCCGTTGAGCACGATCACCTCAGGGCCTCCGCCTTCTGCGCCCGCAACTCCTCCTGCGTGGTGGACGCGAAGCGCCCAGGGTCGCACCACGAGAGCATCCTGCTCTCCTCTTCCCCTTCCCCGCAGATCGCGCCCACGACGAGCTCGGCCGTCAGCGGTGTGAGCAGGATCCCGTTCCGGTAGTGCCCGGTCGCCCACCACACGCCCTCGATCGCCGCCCGGCCGATCGCCGGCAGGTTGTCCGGGGTCCCCGGGCGCACCCCGACCGACAGCTCTTCGATCTCCAGCTCGGTCACGCCCGGCAGCAGCTCGCGCGCCTCGCGCAGCAGCTCGTACGCCGCCCCCGCCGTCGGGCTCAGATCGAAGCCGCGCTCCTCGACCGTGCCCCCGAGGACGTAGCGGCCGTCCCCGCGCGGCACGACGTAGCCGCCCTCGTAACGCACGACCCGTTCCAGCAGCCCGGGCCCCTCGGGGTCGCGCAGCCGCAGGATCTGGCCCTTGACCGGCCGCACCGGCACGCGCGCCCCTTCCGGCAGCCCCTCGAGCGTGCCGCTCCACGGCCCGGCCGCGAGCACGACCGCCCCGGCGGGCACGCGCTCGCCGCCCGCGAGGATCGCTGCCCGCAACGTCCTCCCGTCGTGATCGAGGCCCACAAGCGGCGCGTGCTCGCGCAGCTCCACCCCCGCCTCGACACACGCGTCTCGCAGCGCGCGCAGCACCGGTCGCGGGTCGACCGAGTGGTCACCCGGCGCCTCGAGCGCCGCGCGCAGCGTCGGCGCGAGCGCGGGCTCGAGCTCCCTGGCCTCGCTCGGGCGCAGCCGCCTGACCTCGAGGCCGAGCGAGCGGCGGAACTCCAGCTGGCGGACGAGCTCGGCCTCCTCGTCGCTGTCGCGCGCGAGCAGCAGCGTGCCGGTGGGGCGCATCACGATCTCCTCCCCCGAGGCGTCCTGCAGCTCGCTCGCGAAGCCCGGCCAGAGCGCGGCCGAGCGCATCGAGAGGTCGAGCATCCGCCGTCCCGCGCCGCCGAACTCGACCTCGGCGACCGGCGCGAGCATGCCGGCGGCGATCCGCGAGGTGCCCTCGCCGGTGCCGTCGCGCTCGACCAGCGAGACCGCCATGCCGCGGCGCGCCGCGCGCCAGGCGATCGCCATGCCGATCGCGCCGCCGCCGACGACGAGGAGGTCGGGGGGGCCGTCTGTGGCCATGCCGCTGATGCTAGTCGTCGCTCGCGGCCGTGCGAGACTCTTGGCGATGGGCGAGCTGACAGCTCCAGCCGAGCGGCGCGCGCGCCTACGGGCCTCCCACCTCTACCTCGTCTGCGCGATCCCGGGCGAGCCGCCCGACGCGGGCCGCCTCCCGGACCTCCTGCGCGCCGCGGTGGCGGGCGGGACGGACATCGTCCAGCTCCGCGAGAAGCGCCTGCCCGACGACGAGCTGGCCGCCGTGGCCCACGCCTCGCGCGCGCTGTGCGAGCGCATCGGCGCGCTGTTCATCGTCAACGACCGTCCCGCGGTGGCCGCCGAGACCGGCGCCGACGGCGTGCACGTCGGCCAGGAAGACCTGCCGGTCGAGGAGGTCAGGGAGATCGTCGGCCCGGACATGCTGGTCGGCCTGTCGACCCACTCCGAGGCGGAGATCGACGCCGTCGACCCCGCGCTCGTCGACTACATCGGCGTCGGCCCGGTGCACGAGACGCCGACCAAGGAGGGGCGCCCCGCCGTCGGCGTCGAGCTCGTCCGCTACGCCGTCGCGCACGCGCCGGTGCCGTTCTTCGCGATCGGCGGTCTGAACCTCGCCAACATCGGCGAGGTCACCGCGGCGGGCGCGACCCGTGCGGTCGTGCTGCGCGCGATCGCCGACGCCGCCGACCCGCAGGCCGCCGCGCGCGAGCTGCGCGCCGCGCTGGGCGCGCCCGCCGCGGCGAGCCGGCTGCGGCGGGATGAAGTGAGCCCGCCGCCGCCGAGCACGCCGCGCTCCGAGGACGCGCCGCCGCCGAGCACGCGCCGCGCCGCGGACGCATCACCCGAGCAGCCGGAGGCGCCTCGCGTGTCCCGGGGCGCCGCTCGCGACGAGGCCGCGCGCGCCGCGCTGGAGCCGCTCGGGCCGGATGAGCGCCCGCCGGCGCTGCTGATCGCGATCGCGGTCTGCCTCGTGCTCGCCGTCGCCGTCATCGCCGGCGCGCTCAGCGTCCACGACCTGAGCCGCCACGGCGGCTCGCTCCCCGGCGCGGCGACGATCGCGATCGTCCTTCTCGTCCTCGCTCAGGGGATGTGGCAGCGCCGCTACTGGGCGGTGCTCGGGTTCGAGGCGATCCTCGCCTTCCAGATCGTCGTCACCTCGCTGGCCCTCGTGGTCGCCTCGACCCTCCCCGCCGCCGCGGGCTGCACCGTGGCGATCGGGCTCGGCGGCTGGCTGTTCTGGAAGCTCGTGCGTGTGATGGGGACGGATCCAGGCCGGGGAAGTGCGCGAGCCACGATAGGCTCAGGCGCGCATGGCAGAGAGCTCCTACGACGTCATCGTGATCGGCTCCGGCCCGGGCGGTTACGTCGCCGCGATCCGCGCTGCGCAGCTCGGCAAGCGCACGGCCGTGATCGAGCGCGACAAGGTCGGCGGGCGCTGCCTGAACTACGCGTGCATCCCCGCCAAGGCGGTGCTGCGCTCGGCCGATCTCCTCACCGAGGTCCGCGAGGCCGGCGACTTCGGGCTGCAGGTCGGTTCGGTCGAGGTCGACTACGCCGCCATCCAGGCGCGGCGCGAGAAGGTCGTCGGCACGCTGACGGGAGGCGTCTCGATGCTGTTCAAGAAAGGCGGCATCGACACGATCGAAGGCAACGCGGCGCTCACCGCCGACGGCGACGTGCGTGTCCGCGCGGCCGACGGCTCCGAGGAGGTCCTCGGCGCGGGCAGCGTGATCCTCGCGACCGGCTCGGTCCCGCTCGGCATCCCCGGTGTCGAGCTCGGCGGCCGCGTCATCGGCACCGAGGAGGCATGGGCGCTCCAGGAGCTTCCCGCGCGCCTCGTCGTCGTCGGCTGCGGCGCCTCGGGCGCCGAGATCGCATCCGGGTTCGCGCGCCTCGGCAGCGAGGTGACCCTGCTCGAGGCGGCACAGCAGGCGCTGCCGCTGGAGGACGCCGACATCGCCCGCCTCGTCGAGCGCGGGCTGAAGCGCCAGGGCATCAACATCCAGACGCAGACCCCCGTCGGCGACGTCCAGCAGAGCGACAGCGGCATCTCCTACTCCTACGCCGATCAGCACGCGGAGGCCGACTACATGGTGATCGCGGCCGGTCGCGCGGCCGACGCCGACGGCCTCGGCCTCGCGGAGGCAGGTGTCGAGATCGACGAACGCGGGCGTGTCAAAGTCGACGGCGCGCAGCGCACCTCGCGTGCCGGCGTCTACGCGATCGGCGACCTCGTTCACGGCCCGGCGCTCGCGCACAAGGCCTCCGACGAGGGGATCATCGCCGCGGAGGACATCGCGGGCCTGCCGACGCATCCGATCGCCTACATCGACATCCCCCGCGCGACCTTCTGCACTCCCAACGTCGGCTCCTTCGGCCTCACGGAGGAACAGGCACGCGAGCAGGGCTACGACGTGGTCGTCGGCAAGGTGCCCTACGGCGCCGTCGGCGGCGGCACCGTGTACGGCGATCGCACCGGGCTCGTCAAGGTCGTCGGCGAGAAGCGCTACGGCGAGCTGCTCGGCGGGCACATCGTCGGCTCGCGCGCGACCGAGCTGATCCAGGAGCTGGTCAACGTGCGCGCGCTCGAGGGCGGCTTCCCCGAGCTCGGCCGGATCATCCACGGCCATCCGACCCTGTCCGAGGCGGTGATGGAAGCCGGCCGCGCCGCGGACGGCTGGCTCATCCACGGGTGAGGGCCCACCCGCGCGCAGTGCCCGACGCGACGGCGGCCTTCTACTTCGACCTCGCGAGCCCGCTCGCCTACCTGGCGGCGGAGCAGGCGCTCGCCGCCTTCGCGGACTCGCCGCAGCCGGTGGAGTGGCGTCCCGTGAGCGTGGCCGCGCTCCCCGGCGGAGAGACCTTCGAGGCGCCGCGCTGCCAGACGGAGGCCGGGATCGTGCGCGAGGAGATCGAGCGGCGGGCGCAGGAGCTCGGCCTGCAGCCGCTGCGCTGGCCCGAGCCGTTCCCGTTCGACAGCTCGCTCGCGATGCGGGTCGCCACGTACGCGAAGTCGATCGGCCGGACCGTGCCCTTCGCGCAGGCGGCGTTCCGACAGGCGTTCGCGGGCGGGCGCTCGCTCGACGACGCGGACTCCGTCGTGATCGCGGCAGCGGCGTGCGAGATGCATCCGGCGGCGGTGCTGCGGGCGGCGGAGATGCGCTCGGTCGCCGAGCAGCTCGCGGCCGCCACCGAGCTTGCGGCGGACGTGGGCGTGCGCGACGTGCCGGCCGTGCAGGTCGGCGAGCGGGTGTTCCACGGCGAGCGCGCCCTCGGCGAGGCCGCCGCGGCGCTGCGCTCACAACCGCCGTCCACCGCGAAGCCCGCGATCACGGTCCACCACAGCCCGTGAGAGCCAAGGACGCCTACCGCCTGATCGTCACGCGCGGCGGGCGCGCGCCGGCGCTGCTCGCGGACCCCAACCGGGTCGACCACATCGAGGTCGTCGAGATCGAGAGCGGCGAAGCGATCATGCTGCTCGACCGTCCGCCGCACGCGGCCTCGAAGCTCGCCCGCGCGATGCGTTCGGACCTCAACAGCCTCGACGCAGAGGAGTTCCGGGCGCGCTGGAGTACGGTGGAGTCCTGATGGCCGTCTCCCCCCGAGCCCTCCCCGCGCCGCAGCAGGCACGCGAGTGGTTCGAGACGATGGCGCTGATCCGCCGCTTCGAGGAGCGCGCGGGCGAGCAGTACGCGCGGGCGAAGATCGGCGGCTTCCTGCACCTCTCCATCGGCGAGGAGGCGACGATCGTCGGCAGCGCCAGGGCGCTGCGCGACACCGACTACCTGATCTCGACCTACCGCTCCCACGGCCACGCCCTGGCCCGCGGCACGCCGCCGGAGAACGTGATGGCCGAGCTGTTCGGCCGCGTGGACGGGGTCTGCCACGGCCGCGGCGGCTCGATGCACATGTTCGACATCGGGCGGCGCTTCATGGGCGGCTACGGGATCGTCGGCGGCAACCTGCCGATCGCCGCGGGGATCGCGCTGGCCAGCGACTACTCCGGCCGCGACGAGGTCACCCTCTGCCAGTTCGGCGACGGCGCCTCGAACCAGGGGACGTTCGGGGAAACGCTCAACGTGGCGGCGCTGTGGCGGCTGCCGGTCGTGTTCATGGTCACCAACAACCAGTTCGGCATGGGCACCGCGCTCGGGCGGCACTCGGCCGTCACGGACCTGCAGCGCAAGGGCGAGAGCCTCGGCGTGCCGGGCGTGCGCTGCGACGGCATGGACGTGCTCGACACCTACGCGGTCGTCGCAGAGGCCGTCGAGCGCGTGCGCTCCGAGCGCCGGCCGGTGCTGATCGAGGCGATCACCTACCGCTTCCGCGGCCACTCGATGGCCGACCCCGAGCAGTACCGCAGCAAGGAGGAGGTCGAAACGTGGCGCCGGCGCGACCCGATCCCGGTGTTCGGGGAGCGGCTGGTCGCCGAGGGAGTGCTGCAGAAGGAGGACCTCGAGGCGATCGACGCGGCCGCGCTCGCGCGCGTCGACGCGGCGGTCGAGTTCGCCGACGCCTCCCCGTTCCCCGAGCCGGGCGAGCTGTTCGACGACACCTACGTCCTGGGAGACCGCCTCGCGCGGGTGGTACTCGGTCGAGACGACCGAAGAGCGCGCCGCCGGGGCCCCTCGGTCGCCTGACGGTGTCTCGCCAACGACGAAATCCCCCAGCAGCTCACGAGCGCGCTCGCGGCGGGCGAAGAGGGCGGCGCCGAGCCGGACGGGCAGAGGGTCCGCTCCGATGCCTGAGATGCGTTACCGCGAGGCGCTCGGCGCGGCGCTCCGCGAGGAGCTGCGCCGCGACGAGCGGGTGATGCTGATGGGCGAGGACATCGGCGTCTTCGGCGGCGCCTTCAAGGTCACCGAGGGGCTGCTCGAGGAGTTCGGCGAGAAGCGCGTGCGCGACACGCCGATCTCCGAGAACACGATCGTCGGCATGGGCGTCGGCGCGGCGATGACCGGCCTGCGCCCCGTCGTCGAGCTGATGACGATCAACTTCTCGCTGCTCGCCTTCGACCAGATCGTCAACCACGCCTCGAAGATCCACTTCATGTTCGGCGGTCAGGCGCGCGTGCCGCTGGTGGTGCGGATGCCGCAGGGCGCCGGTCACCAGCTGGGCCCCACGCACTCGCACTGCCTGGAGGCGCTCTACCTGCACGTGCCGGGGCTCCTGGTGGCCGCGCCGGCGACGGCGGCCGACGCCAAGGGCCTGTTGAAGAACGCGATCCGCGACGAAAACCCGGTCGTCTTCATCGAGCACGAGTCGCTCTACGGCGCGCGCGGAGAGGTGCCCGAGGACGAGGACCATCTGGTGCCGTTCGGCGTCGCGCGGGTGGCGCGCGAGGGCTCGGACGTGACGATCGTCGGCGATCTCGCGGATGGCGGTGACGGCGGAGCGCGCGGCGGCGACGCTCGCCTCCGAGCACGGCATCGACGCGGAGGTGATCGACCCGCGCACGCTGCGCCCGCTGGATCTCGACACGATCCTCGCGTCGGTGCGCAAGACGAACCGATGCGTGATCGTCGAGGAGGGCTGGCCGCACGGCGGCGTGGGCGCGAACCTCGCGGCGCTGATCGGCGAACAGGCCTTCGACCACCTCGACGCGCCGGTGCAGCGGGTCACGGGCGCGGACGTGCCGATGCCCTACTCCAAGCCGCTGGAGGACATCGCCTACCCGCACGAGCCGCAGGTCGTGGCCGCGGTGCTCGCGACGATCGGCCGCTTCGACGGAGTGCCCGTCTTGACCGACATCGTCATGCCCCGCCTCTCGGACACGATGGAGGAGGGCACGATCCTGCGCTGGCTGAAGTCCGCACGGCGAGGAGGTCGCGCGCGGCGAGGAGCTGGTCGAGATCGAGACCGACAAGGCGACGATGGTCTACGAGTCCGACCAGGCGGGGCGCTTTGACCCTGCTCGCGGCGGAGGGCGACACGCTGCCGGTCGGAGCCACGATCGCCCGCGTGGGTGCGAGCGGGGACCGGCGGAGACCGAGACGAGGTCGCCGCGAGCGAGGACTCGCGCATCGCCGCCCCGGAGGGCGCCCGCTGCCACCCGACGGCGCGGCGCCAGCGAGCTGCCGGCGCGTCGAACCGAGCGACGACGGCGCCGAGCGCGTGAAGGCCTCGCCGCTGGCGCGGCGCATCGCAAGCGAGCGCGGCGTGGACCTCGCCGGGGTCGCGGGGAGCGGCCCTGGCGGGCGGATCGTGAGAGCGGACGTCGAAAGCGCCGGTGCGGACGCGCTCCCGCCCCCTCGCCCCGCGCCGACCCCGGACGCCGTCGCGACGGCGAAGGGCACGACGACCGAGGTGGAGCTGACGAAGCTGCAGCAGACCGTCGCGCGGCGGATGGCAGAGTCGAAGGCGACGATCCCCGACTTCAACATCGAGATCGAGGTCGACATGGAGGAGTGCGTGCGCCTGCGCGAGCAGCTGAAGACGCTGGCGCGCGAGGGCTCCGAGGTGGCGCCGACCTACAACGACATGGTCGTCAAGGCATGTGCGCTCGCGCTGCGCGAGCACCCGACCGCGAACGGCAGCTACCGCGACGGGCGCGTGTCGCTGCACTCGCGCGTGAACGTCGGCGTGGCGG
Organism: uncultured Solirubrobacteraceae bacterium; assembly: GCA_963738815.1. Classification (GTDB taxonomy): domain Bacteria; phylum Actinomycetota; class Thermoleophilia; order Solirubrobacterales; family Solirubrobacteraceae; genus Palsa-744. Next base: position 815,851 of record CAVTXW010000007.1, on the reverse strand, counting down.
TCGCGGCGGAGAACGCGCTGGTCGTGCCGACGGTCTTCGACGCCGACACGAGAGCCCTCGGCGAGATCGCCCGCGAGACCCGCGCGCTCGCCGAGCGCGTGCGCGCGGGGACGATCACGCCGCCCGAGCTCGGCGGCGGCACGTTCACCGTCTCGAACCTGGGCATGTTCGGGATCAGCTCGTTTGCCGCCATCATCAACCCGCCGCAGGCGGCGATCATGTCCGTCGGCGCGCTGGAACCACGCGCGATCGTCGACGGACTCCGGCGACATCGTCGCGCGCAGCATGCTGACGCTGACGCTCGTCTGCGACCACCGCATCCTCTACGGCGCCGAAGCGGCGCTGTTCCTGGCACGGGTGCGCGAGTTGCTGCAGGCGCCGGCGGCGCTGACGCTGTGAGTCGCCTCGCTACGCTTGACTCGCACAGCCATGAAGCCCGAGATCCTCGTCTGTCACCTCGGTGTCGTTCCCTACACGACGGGCATCGAGATGCAGAAGCGGCTTCGCTCGCGCCGCCAGTCCGGCGAGCTGGGCGATCTGCTGCTCCTCCTGGAGCACCCCCCGACCTACACCGTGGGCCGCCGCGCCGCCGCCGAGGAGCTGCCGTTCCCGCGCGAGTTCTACGAGGCGAAAGGGATCGAGGTGCACGCGACCGACCGTGGCGGTCGCATCACCTACCACTGCCCGGGCCAGCTCGTGGGTTATCCGGTCATGGCGGTGGATGACGTGATCGACCACCTGCGCACGATGGAGAACGCGATTGCCGCCGCGCTCGGCCAGGTCGGCGTGCAGGCGCGCGGCCGCGTCGAGGACGGCCCCGACTACACCGGCGTCTGGATCGGGGAGCGCAAGATCGCCTCGCTCGGCGTCCACATCTCCCGCGGCGTCTCGACGCACGGCTTCGCGGTCAACGTGGAGAACGACCTCGAGCCGTTCTCATGGGTCGTCGCGTGCGGGCTGCCCGACGTGCAGATGACCTCGCTCGCGGTCGAGACGGACGGCGCCGCGGAGGGCCTCGCCTGCTTCCGCAAGCGCGTGGCGTACGCCTTCTGCGAGGCGCACGGAGCACGCCAGCGCCTGGTGACGCCTGCGCGGCTCGGGATCGCGCCGGCCCGGCCGCGAGGCGGTGGCGGCATGAGCGCGACCCGCTCCCGCGCCAACCCCGGCGGCATGGATGTGCTCAAGGTGCTGGGCAACGACGTGCGCCCGATCCGCGAGCGCAAGCCGCCGTGGTTCAAGGTGCCGCCACCGGGCGGCGAGCGCTACCGCGAGCTGACCGAGCTGATCCGCTCGGAGAACCTGCACACGGTCTGCCAGGAGGCGGCGTGCCCGAACGTCGGCGAGTGCTGGGAGCGCGGCACCGCGACATTCATGATCCTCGGCGACACCTGCACCCGGCGCTGCGGCTTCTGCAACGTCAAGACGGGCAAGCCGACGTGGAACGACCCCCTGGAGCCGGCCCGCGTGGCGCGCTCGATCGCGCGCATGGGCCTGCGCCACGCGGTCATCACCTCCGTGGACCGAGACGATCTGCCCGACAAGGGCGCCTCCGCGTTCGTCGGCGTGATCCGCCAGATCCGCCGCCAGGCGCCCGGCTGCCAGGTCGAGGTGCTCACGCCCTGACTTCCAGGGTCAGGAGATGCCGCTCGCGAAGGTGATCGCCGAGCGCCCGGACGTCTTCAACCACAACGTCGAGGTCGTGCCGCGGCTGTATCCGCTGGCCCGCCGAGGCTCGCAGTTCGCCCGCTCCTGCCGTGTGCTGCGCATGGCCGGCCAGATGGGCGAAGGCGAGGTCGTCACGAAGTCCGGCCTGATGGTGGGACTCGGCGAGACCCACGAGGAGATGGTCGAGACGTTCGGGGACGCTGCGAGAGAGCGGCGTGCAAGTGCTGACGGTCGGCCAGTACCTGCGTCCGTCCGAGCGCCACCTTCCTGTCGTGCGCTACTGGCACCCCGACGAGTTCACCGCGCTCGAGGCGGCGGCCTACGAGCTCGGCTTCGACCACGTCGCGGCCGGCCCGCTCGTGCGCTCCAGCTACCACGCCGACCAGCACGTGCCACAGCGCCGCGCCGGCGCGGGCCCGCTCGCCGCGGTCTGATCGGCCCCCACCCCGGGGCTGGTTCCGGGGCGGCCCCTGCCGGCCCGCTATTCGCCCGTGCTGGCGGTGGGAGCGTTCGTGCAGACCGCGTACGCTCTCACGTCTCCGGTATCGCCTCCGTTCGGGTCGGTGTTCGTTCGGGTCGTTTCCACTATCCATTCTCTCGGTGGCACGGCCCTTGAAACGCCAAGCGCGATACCGGCTGCTTCTTCTGTCACCAGCGGGCCAGACGGGAAGATTTCGCCGCCTCCGCCGACGACGACCTCGCCAACGGGGCATATGGCTACCGCTCTTACTTTCGCGCCTATGGGTTGGTTCACGGTGACGAATTTGGTCGTGCCGGTCACGTAGTTGAATGTTTTCGGCGCGCCTTCGGGGCCTTCGGGACCTCGGCGGGCCCGGCAGGGCCCCGGGGGCCTGCGGGGCCCGTTTCGCCTGTCACCCCCTGTGGTCCCGGTGGGCCTGCGGCGCCGGGCGGACCTGTGGCGCCCGCCGGGCCTGTAGCGCCCGGCGTGCCTGGCGACCCCGGTTTGCCTTCAGGACCGGTAGCCCCCGCTTCGCCCTTCGCCCCTTCGGCCCCCTGTTTGCCTTCGGCGCCTGTCGTCCCCGTTTCGCCTTTGACGCCCTGGATTCCCTGTTTTCCTTCCGCGCCCGTGGCGCCGGTGTCCCCCTTCACGCCTTGGGGACCCTGTTTGCCTTCTGCTCCGGCGGCCCCGGTTTCGCCTTTCGCCCCGGTTTCGCCTTTCGCCCCGGTTTCGCCTTCCGCACCTTCGGCTCCAGCGGCGCCCGTTTCGCCCTTTTCGCCTTTCGCGCCAGTGGCGCCGGTTTCGCCCGTTTCGCCTTTCGCGCCTTGTGCTCCTTCCGTGCCAGTCGCGCCCTGCGCGCCCGTTTCGCCCTTTTCGCCTTGTGCACCAGTCGCGCCCGTTTCGCCCTGTTCGCCTTTCGCGCCAGCGGCGCCCGTTTCGCCTGTTTCACCTTTCGCGCCTTCAGCACCCGTCGCGCCCTGCGCGCCGTTTCGCCCTTCGCGCCTTCCGCACCAGTCGTGCCCGTTTCGCCCTGTTCGCCTTTCGCGCCTTGCGCACCAGTCGCGCCCGTTTCGCCCCGCACACCCTGCGGCCCCGTCGCGCCCGTCGCGCCCGTCGCGCCGGTCGCGCCCGTTTCGCCCTTTTCCCCTTTCGCTCCTTCGGCTCCCTGTTTGCCTTCAGTGCCCGTTTCGCCCTTTTCCCCTTTCGCGCCTTCGGCACCAGTCGCGCCAGTCGCGCCAGTCGCGCCCGTTTCGCCCCTTTCGCCTTTCGCCCCTTCGGCTCCCTGTTTACCTTCAGCGCCCGCTTCGCCCTTTTCGCCTTTCACCCCTTCTGCACCAGTCGCGCCCGTCGCGCCCGTTTCGCCCTTTTCGCCTTTCGCGCCTTCCGCTCCCGTCGCGCCCGTTTCGCCCTTTTCGCCTCTCGCGCCCGTTTCGCCCTGCACGCCCTGGGCGCCCGTCTCGCCCTGCGCACCCTGTGCGCCCGTTTCGCCCTGCACACCCTGCGCGCCCGTTTCGCCCTGCACACCCTGCGCGCCCGTTTCGCCCTGCACACCCTGCGCGCCCGTTTCGCCCTTTTCGCCTCTCGCGCCTTCTGCACCGGTCGCGCCCGTCGCCCCCGTTTCGCCCCTTTCGCCTTTCGCCCCTTCGGCTCCCTGTTTACCTTCAGCGCCCGCTTCGCCCTTTTCGCCTTTCGCGCCTTCCGCACCAGTCGCGCCCGTCTCGCCCGTTTCGCCTTTCGCGCCTTCGGCACCAGTCGCGCCCGTCGCGCCCGTTTCGCCCTTTTCGCCTTTCGCCTCCTTCCGGACCGGCAGCGCCCGTTTCGCCCTTTTCGCCTTTCGCTCCTTCTGCACCAGCAGCGCCCGTTTCGCCTCGCACACCCTGCGGGCCCGGCAGACCCGTTTCACCTTTGATGCCTTGGGCTCCGGGTTCGCCCTGCACGCCGGCCGCACCCGCGGCGCCGGGTTCGCCCGCGGGACCTTCGTTGCCGGCGGCTCCGGCGGTTCCCGCTTTCCCTTCGGTTCCCGGTTTCCCTTCGGCACCGCTCGCGCCGCTCGCAGCGGCGGTGCCGGCGCTAGCGCTCGACCCCGTCCCTTCGGGTTCCGTCTGGGCTTCCGCTGGCGCCGGCTGAACCTTTTTCGCCCGCGGGACCCGCAGGACCGGTAGGACCCGCAGGACCAGGTTCGCCTTTCGACGGGACGACAACGACTGCGCCCGGGCCGTGCGTCTTGCTCCCCGCCGCTGCTGATCCCCTTTTTCGTTTGGCGCGGTTCCCCGACGCGCCGACACCTGATCCGGCGCTGCTCCCCTGCCCCGTCGGGCCTTCGCCGCGCAACAGCAAGCCCCGGCAGCCTGCGAAAGCGCAGCCGCCTGCGCGGCTTCTGCCCGCCGGCTCGTGGATGGCCAGCGCAGCGATCAGCACCAATGCTGCCGCAAGGGCAAGAAAGCCCGCAACCTTGGCGTTCTGCCGGCGCCGACCGGACACTTTTTTTCCTCCCCGAGCCCCCTGGCTCCATCCGTCGGGCTTTCTTCGATACTGCTCCGACAATACGCTCACGGGTCGTAAGCCGCAACAATGGACCGATGTCGGACGACGCACAACCTCCGGTGAGCCCGCCGTCTAGGCTTGATGCCGTGAGAGGTCGGCGTATCACGCACATCTGTCGCAGTGGCGGCGATCGCGACGAGCGTGGCCCTCAGCGGGATGCTCGCGGCATGTGGGAGCAGCGATGAGAAGCTGGACACCGAGCAGGTGCAGCGCGCGATCGCGGCTTCGATCCTGGCCCAGCACGGCGTGCGGACGACCGTGCAGTGCCCGGCCAACGTGACACGCAAGGCCGGGCAGGCGTTTACGTGCTTCGCAACGCTCGACGTCGGTTCCTACCCCGTGGCCGTGACAGAGAAGGACGACGCCGGCCATGTTCGCTACGGGAGCGCTGCCCCGCTGGTGGTCCTCGACGTGGCTCAGGTGGAGCGCTCGATCGCCGATTCGATCCTCGCTCAGCGCCACCTGACCTCGCGTGTTCGCTGCCCCGCGGCGGTCCTGCAGCGGACCGGCCTGCGGTTCACCTGCGCGGCGACGGTGGCCGGACGGTCCTATCCGTTCGAAGTCACCGAGATCGACAACGCCGGGCACGTCCGCTACGTGGGCCGCTGATCGCCTTCCCCCGCTGACCCTCGCGGCGGTCTCGCTCCCGGATGTTCCCGCTGAGAGACAACATCCCGCTGTCGCGGGTTCCCGTCGTCACGATCGCGATCGTCGTCATCAACGTGATCGTCTATCTGCTGGAGATCCGCCACGGCGGCAGCTTCTTCGGGGGGCCCACCGACCGCACGGCCGTCCGCTACGGGGCGATCCCCTACGAGCTCACTCACCCCGGCGAGCACTGCGAACTGATCACGCGGACGCTGCCCGAAGGCACGGCGAGCACCGTCGCCTGTCAGGGACAGCCCGGCGTCACGGGCACGCCGGCGCCACAGCCCGCCACCTGGATCACCGTCTTCACGTCGATGTTCCTGCACGGCGGCTTCTTCCACATCTTCGGCAACATGCTCTTCCTTGCCGTGTTCGGGCCCAACGTCGAGGACGGTATGACGCGTCCTCGGTACCTGGTCTTCTACCTTCTTGGCGGGATCCTGGCACTGGCCGCGCAGGTCGCGGTCAGCCCGAACTCCACGGGACCGACGCTGGGCGCCTCGGGCGCGATCGCGGCGGTGCTCGGCGGCTACATCCTGCTCTACCCCCGCGCACGTGTCATCACCGTCATCTTCATCATCTTCTTCTTCACGATCGTCGAGCTGCCGGCGATGGTCCTTCTCGGGCTCTGGTTCCTCGAGCAGCTCCTGTTCGGGATCGCCGGGGCGGCGAACCCGCTGGGCGGCGAAGGCGTCGCCTACTTCGCGCACATCGGCGGTTTCCTCTTCGGCCTGGCGGCGATCCGCGCGTTCGCGCGACGCCGACCACCACGCAGCGGCCGGCCGTCGGCCGGGTTCGCATGATCATCCCGCCCGGGGGCGCGGAGGGCCGATGAGAACCGCCGTGCTCGCCGTCGCGCTGGTGTTCATCGCCGGCTTCGCCTTCCTGACGGTCGTCGCGGCCACCGAACAGGGCGTGACCGTCGCCACGGTCCTCTCGGTCTTCATCCTCGTCCTACTGGCCGTCGGCATCGTCGGCGCGCTGCGCAATCCTCCGGGACGATGAGCACGGCGCCCTTCATGACGCCCGATCAGTCGCGCCTGCGGCGCGAGGAGGCGGCGCGGCGCAGGCGCAAGCGCCGGATCGCGATCCTGGCGGGGCTCGTCGCCCTTTGCGTCGGGGCCGCGGTGGCGATCGCGCTCGGCAGCCACTCCTCCCACCACGGCTCCCGGTCCTTGCAGCGGGTCTTCCGCCTCGCACGGCCAGCCCGGTCGCAACACACGCGCCTGCGCTCTCGCCGTACGGGCTCCCGCTGGCGAAACCCGCCCTGGCGCTCCACGGGATCCAGCATCCCGCGGCCGACCCGATCCAGCTGAGCTTCAAGCACCCGCCGCGCGCCGGGCTGCTGTTCAACCTCGACACCGGCCAGGTGCTCTGGCAGCGCAACGCGTTCCGGCGCGTGCGGATCGCGAGCCTGACGAAGATGATGACCGCCTACATCGCGGTGCACTCGACGAAGCCCACTGACAAGGTGCTCGTCACGAAGGCCGCCGTCGAGGCGGCAGGCTCGAAGGTCGGGGTGCTGCCGCTGCACAAGCACGTCCGCGTGGAGACGATGCTCTACGGCCTGCTGCTGCCCTCGGGCAACGACGCGGCGATCGCGCTCGCCCAGCACATCTCGGGCAGCGAGAGCGCGTTCGTGCGGCGCATGAACGCCGAAGCGGCCCGGCTCGGGATGGGCTGCACCCGCTACTCCTCCCCCTCCGGTTACGTCGACCAGGGCAACTTCTCGTGCGCCGCCGACCTCGCCGTGCTCGCCCACGTGGACGAGCACGAACACCGGATCGCGCGCGTCACGCACACGCTCTCCGCCCAGCTGCCGTTCCCGATCAAGGGGGGCAAGCTCTACCTCTACAACAACAACCCCCTGCTGATCTACCACTACCCGGGCACCACCGGGCTCAAGACCGGCTTCACCGACGCCGCGGGGCGCTGCCTGGTGGCGACCGCCGAACGCGACGGCGTGCGGCTCGGCGCGATCGTGCTCGACTCCGACGCCCCCGGGACGCAGGACAAACAGCTGCTCGACCGCGGCTTCGAGCACGTCTACCACCTGCGGCCCGTCGCCGAGCAGCCGATGCCGCCGGGCGCCTGAGCGCTCCCTCGTGGCGACTTCGGGCCCTGCGGGGGCCCGCTGGCGGGGTGGCGCCGCCGGGCGCGCCGGTCGGCTACCGTTCCCCCTTGCGAGGTTTTGACTGGCCAGTCAGCCAAAGGAGGAGCCGTGGATCTCGACGACACACCCGACCAGGCTGCATTCCGCTCTCAGGTCCGCAGCTGGCTCGATGAGCACTAGTCCGAAGCCCCCGTCCTGAGCGGCCCCGACGCCCTCACCGACGAGGATGAGATCATCGCCGCCCGCCGCGTCTGGCAGGGCAAGCTCGCCGAGGGCGGGCTCGCCGGCCTGACGTGGCCGAAGGAGTACGGCGGCCAGGGCCTCGGCCCGATCGAGCAGGTGACCGCCAACCAGGAGATCGGCCGCGCGAGAGTGCCCGGCATCCTCGACGCGATCGGCGTCGGCATGCTCGGCCCGACGATCATCGCCCACGGCACCGACGAGCAGAAGTCGCGCTACCTGGCGCCGCTGCTGCACGGCGACGAGGTGTGGTGCCAGATGTTCTCCGAGCCGGCCGCCGGCTCGGACCTCGCGGCGGTCCAGACCCGCGCGCGCCAGCAGGAGGACGGCAGCTGGCGGCTCTCGGGCCAGAAGGTGTGGACGACCAACGCGCAGTTCGCCTCCTACGGCCTGCTGCTCGCGCGCACCGACGCCGACGTCCCCAAGCACAAGGGGCTGACGATGTTCATCGTGCCGATGGACGCCGAGGGCGTCACGGTCCGCGGGCTGCGCCAGATCTCCGGCGAGGCCGAGTTCAACGAGGTCTTCTTCGACGACGTCGCGCTCGCAGAGGACGCGGTCGTCGGCGGCGTCGGCAACGGCTGGGGCACGGCGCTCACGACGCTGATGTTCGAGCGCGTGACGATCGGGCTCGGCAGCGAGGGCATGGGCTACAGCTCGACCCGCTTCGCCTCCGCGCTGGCAGCGGACGAGCACGCGCGCCGTGACCCCGAAGTGCGTCACCGCCTCGGCGAGATCGCGGCCGAACTGATCGCGATCCGCTTCCAGGGCTACCGCACGCTGACCGCGCTGCAGAAAGGTCAGGTCCCGGGTCCGGAGGCCGGCCTCGCCAAGGTCACGCTCGTCAACGGCGCGATCAAAGCCGGCGACCTGATCGCCGACGTCGTCGGCCCCGACGCCCTCGCCGAGGACAGCGAGTGGGCCTACATGATCTCGTTCCTGCCGGGCCTGAAGTCCGCCGGCGGGACCGAAGAGATCCTCCGCAACACGATCGGCGAGCGCGTGCTCGGGCTGCCGCCCGAGCCGCGGCTCGACAAGGGCATCCCGTTCTCGGAGCTGCGCAGCAAGGAAGGGGCCGCGGCATGAGCCAGTCGAACACGACCGAAGGAGTGTCGACGTGAACTTGTCACTCTCTGACGAGCAGGTGTTCCTGCGTGAGGCCGCCCGTGGCGCCCTCTCGCGCTTCAAGACGCTCGAGGCCGCCCGCGAGGCGCTCGACGGCGACGAGTCGGCACTGCCCGACCTGTGGCCGACGGCGTGCGAGGCCGGCTGGCCGGGTCTGTTGATCTCGGAGGACCACGGCGGTGCCGGCCTGGACGTCTTCGACGCGATGCTTGTGCTCGGCGAGTGCGGCCGCGTGATCGCGGGCGTGCCGCTGCTGGGCCACCTCCCCGCGACGGCGATCCTCGACGCGTCGAGCGATGCGCCGATGCTCGACGAGCTGGCGACGGGGGCCAAGCGGGCGGCGTTCCTGCCCGTGAGCCCTCCCGGCGACGTCGTCGAGGCCTGGACGGTCGACCCTGAGGCGGGCGTCCACCGGGGTGACGCTCCCGTCCTCGCCGGCGGCAAGGTCACCGGCTCGCTGTACTTCGTCCCCGACGCACCCGGGGCCGACCTCCTGGTCGGCGTCGCGGTCGAGGGGGGCAAGCCCGTCGGCGTGGCGATCGAGGCCTCCGGGCCCGGCGTCACGATCGAGGAGACGGACCGCTACGACGCAACGCGCTCGCTCGGGCACGTCACCCTCGACGGCGCGCCCGCGACGGTGCTCGACGCGCCCGAGGAGACGCTGGCCCAGGCCTGGCATCTCGACCAGTCGCTGATCGCGGCCGAGTCGCTGGGCAGCGTCGAGACGGCGCTCGACGTGTCCGTCGCCTACGCGAAGGAGCGGTTCACCTTCGGGCGCGCGATCGGCTCCTACCAGGCGGTGAAGCACTCGCTGACCGAGGTGCTGCGCAACCTCGAGAACGGCCGCTCGCTGCTCTACTACGCGGGCTGGGCGCGCAACGGCGCGCCGGACGAGTTCCCGCTCGCGGCCAGTGCGGCGCGGTCGGTCGCGGGCAGGGCGCTCGACGACGCCGCCCGCACGATGATCTCGGTGCACGGCGGCATCGGCGCGACGTGGGAGCACGACGCCCCGCTGTACTTCCGCCGCGCGCAGCTCTCGCGGCGCCTGCTCGGCGGCACGCACGGCGCGACGGATCGCGTCGCCGGCGAGCTGCTCACGCAGCAGGCATAGCTCAGCGAGGAGGGAGGAGGGCCACCGCGGGCTAGCCGCGGTGGCTCCTCGCCTTCCGCGCGTGGCGGTGCGCCGGGGCGCGGCGCGCCGCTGCCTGCGCTTCGAGCGCCGCCTGGACAGGCGCGCCGTAAGCCGCCTGCACGGCCGCGATCAGCGGGGTGCTCACGCCGCAGTTGATGCAGAAGCCGTGCTGGGACCAGCCGATCGCGCGCGCGAGCACGCGGTCGGCGTACAGCACCCCGGTGGTGTCGTGCCCGTAGTAGTCGTAAGCCGCTTCCCAGGCCGCGCCGTCGAGCGCGATACGCGCGCCGTCCACCGAGAGCAGGTGCGCGGCCGCCATCACGGCGTCGAAGTCGTCGTAGATCGAGGGATGGCGCGCGGTCATGTGGTCGTAGCTCGCCGGCCGGTGCGCGTAGACGTAGCTGCTCCTCATGAGGTCCCAGGTCGTGACCGGACCGTTCTTGACGTTGAACTGCATCGGCCCGCCGCAGCAGCCGGCGAAGTTCAGCCCCTGGTAGGTGCCGGGCGCCGTCGAGAAGGCCGACTCCTGCATGTGGATCGAGGCCAGCAGCAGCCAGTTGACGCCGAACGTCGCCTGGGCCGTCTCGTAGATCGGATAGAAGCCTTCCATCCAGCGCCGCTCGATGTGGACCTCGGTCGCGCCCGTGGCGGCGGGCTGCCGGGCGGATAGCCGCTTCGCCGCCTGGCGCTGCTGCGCCGCGGTCGCCTGGGCGACGATCGCGCCGGCGCGCTCCCGGGACGCTGCGCACCGGCTCCCGGCAAGGGCGTGGCCACACGGGCCGGGACCGGCGGCGGCGCGACCGCCGGCCGGCTGCCGAGGGCGCCCGACAGCACGGCGATGAGCACGGCCAGCCCGACCGCTGCCACGAACGCGGCGAGCGCCCACGCGCGCCATTCCGGCGGCGGGCTCGGGACCGCCGCGGGCTCGAGCGCGTGTGTCTGGGTCTCGGCGCTGGACAAGGGTTCGAAGACGGTAGCCGTCACCGCGACGTATGACCCGCGGTCGGGTTGTGAGTTGCGATGCTGAAGAGGACTCTTATCGCGCTGATCGGCGTCTCCGCGCTCGCCTGCGCGGCGCCGGCGGCGTCAGCCGCGGCGCCGGCCCTCAGCGCGCCGCAGCAGCACTACCTGCAACTGGCCGAACGCGGCGTCGCGCTCGCGCAGGCGCGCTGGCACGACCGCAGGCTGGGCTGGTACGACTCCCGGCTCGGCGACCGGGACCGCTATCCGCTGGCCACGATCTGGGACATCGTGCCGCTCTTCCAGGCGCTGGACGCGATCGAGATCGCCTCGCCGAGCCCCGCCCACCGGAGCGCCGTGGCGCGCTTCGCGAAGGGCGCCGAGCGTTACCTGAACCGCGGCCTGCGCCCCGTGCCCGGCTATTCCCCGTATCCGGGCGATCGCACCGCCGGCACCGAGACCTGGTTCGACGACAACGGCTGGTGGGGCCTGGCCTTCCTCGAGGCCTACCGCGCGACGGGCACCCACCGCTACCTGACCGACGCCGAACGCGCGCTGCGCTTCATCGCCCGTTCCGGCTGGGACCCCGCCTCCGGGGGAATCTGGTGGAACACCGAGCACCCGTTCAAGTCGGGGCCGGCGCTCGCCTCCGACACCCTGCTCGCCGTCCTGATCTACCAGCAGACGCGCTCGAGCTCCGCCCTCGCGCAGGCGCAGCGCTTCCTGGCGTGGGCCAACGGCCCCGGCTTCAGCGCCCCCGACGGGCTCTACGCCGACAGCTCGGTGAACCCCACCCCGGTCGACTACATGGAGGGCCCGGAGATCTACGCCCAGGCGACGCTGTGCAGGCTGACCGGCAACCAACCCGAATGCGCGCTCGCCGAGCGGCTCAAGGAACGGGCGCTGACGCGGTTCGGGTACTTCCTGGACTTCTCGCCCCAGTACGACGCGATCTACGAGCAGTGGATGCTCGCGCTCTCTGTGCTGGACGGCGACGCGAGGCTCTACCGGATGGCCTCCGACAACGCCCGCAACGCACAGTCGCGCGCCGCCGACCCCCACGGCCTGTACCTGAGAGGGTGGAACGGCGAGACGCTCCCGCTCGCGAACGCGCGGCCGGGAATGATCCAGACGCAGGCCGCGACGACGAGCCTGTTCGCGTGGCTCGCCGTCTACCCGCCGCCGGGCTGAGCGGCCTACAGACCGATCCGGCCGCGCACGATCCGGTCGAAGACGCGATCGGGCAGCAGCCGTTTGACCGTGAGCATCACCCGCGCGTCCCTGCCGACAAGCACGCGCGAGGGCATCCGCTGGGCACTCAGCGCCTTCTCGATCGCCTCCGCGACCGCCTCGGGAGGCATACCGCGATTCGCGGTGTCCTCGAGCACCTTGCCCATCTTCGCCGGGATGTCGCCGTACTCGCGCTCCAGCTCGGGCGGGATCTGCATCTCGCTCGCCACGCCCTGGGTCTTCTCCCAGATGGGCGTGGCGATCGACCCCGGCTCGATGAGCGCGACCTGGATGCCCGAGCGGTGGAGCTCCACGCGCAGGGCGTCGCCGACGGCCTCGATCGCATGCTTGGACGCCGCGTAGGGCCCGTTGAAGCCCATCGCGACTTTGCCGCCGATCGAGGAGATGAAGACGATCCGCCCACGGGCACGCCGGAGCGCCGGCAGCAGCGCGCGCGTGACTGCGATCTGCCCGAAGAAGTTGACGTCGAACTGGCGCCGCCACTCCTCGTCGGAGAGCACCTCCAGCGGCCCGCCGACACCGATCCCGGCGTTGTTGACGAGGGCGTCGAGGCGGCCGCCGTCGCGGCGCGCGATCTCCTCGACCGCGGCGGCGATCTGCCCGGCGTCGGTGACGTCGAGCCGCAGCGGCGCGATGCGCCCGGCGGACGCCTCGGCGGCGAGCCGTTCGCCGTCCTCGGTGCGGCGTACGCCGGCGAGCACCGTCCATCCCGATCCTGCGAGGCGCAGCGCGGTCGCACGCCCGATGCCGGTCGAGGCGCCGGTGATCAGGACCGTGGGCACGAGGGGCAACCTACCTCAGCGCACGACCGGGGTGCCGGCACCCCGCCTCGCCATAGGATTGTCTGCTGTGAACGCGACCGGCCCGCGTCGAGCACGAAGATCCGCACGCGCCCGGGCCGCCATCCTGCTCGGCCTGCTCCTTGCACTTGCCGGGGGCGGCTCGGGGCTGGCCCTGGGGTTGGAATCGCGGGGAGCTGAGCCCTCGACGTGCCCGCAGACGGTGATGTCGACGCTCGCCTCGGTGCTCGGGCGCGTGTACCGAGAGGGCATCTCGAGCGAACGCACGCTGAGCGCTGAACACATGATCGAGCGCTCAGCGGCCCTGCGAGCCGCGATCGAAGCCAACGACCCGGCGGGCGCCGTCAAGGCGATCCGCGCGCTGATCGCGACCGGCCACATGACCAACGTCCAGATCACAACCAGCTCCGGGCGGCGCCTCGCGAGCGTCGGCGGGGCCGCGCTGGCGCCACTGGAAGGCACGATCACCGGCACAGCCGGACGGCCGATCGCCACGTACATCGCGAGCGTGTGGTCCGATCACGGCTTCATGTCCGAGGGCAGCGGCGTCGCCGAGGGCGTCGTGGTGCTGCGCGCGGGCGCGCACAGCATCGGCGGCACGATCGCGCTGCCCGCCGGGGCGCTCCCGGCGGCCGGGACGACGAGGCTGCGGGGCGTCGACTACCAGTACTCCTCGCTACCCGCGCGCGCGTTCCCGGACGGCAAGCCGGTGCAGATCTACCTGCTGAAGACGGTCGCGGCCACCGAAGCGCTCTGCGGCGCGAGCAGCGAGGACACCCAGGTGAACACGCTCGCGCGCATCGCGCGGCTGATCTACGAGGGCGAGCGCGGGCCGCGGACGCTGCCGCAGGTGCGCCGCGTGCAGCGCGACCCCACGCTGCTGCATGCGGTCGCCGCGCGCGATCCGGTGGCGGTGCGGGAAGCCTCGGAAACGCTGCTCCACCACCATCTCGTCCGCCTCCGGGTCAGCGCGGGCGGGAAGCTCCTCTACGATCTCGGCGGCCCGTACGTCCTCGGCCCGGTGCACGCGGATCTGCGCCTGCACGGCCGCACGATCGGGAACATCGTCGTCTCGATCCAGGACGACGAGGGATACCTGCGCCTGACGCAGCGCCTGGCGGGGCTGAGCGTGCTGATGTACATGCGCGGTGCGGACGGGCGCACACATCTCGTCAAGAACAGCCTCGGCGCGGGCGTCGGCGGTCCGTCCACGGTGCCGGCCAGCGGCTCCTACACCTTCAAAGGCCGTCGCTACAGAGTCGTCACAGTCGATGCCGAGGCGTTCCCGAGGGGGCCGCTGACGATCCGCGTCCTGATCCCCATGCCCTACTCCTGAGTCGGCCGGCGCTCCGTGCCGGCCTGAGCGGCCTCAGGCGGCGACCAGCGACTCGCGCTTCTCACCGAGGGCGGCGATCAGCTCGGCGAACGCGACGGAGAATTTTTCGACGCCCTCGCGCTCGAGCGTGTCGGTCACGTCTTTGTAGCTCGACGCCGACCTCGTCGATTTCCTTGAGCACGCGGCGCGCGCCCTCGACGTCGCGCTCGAGCCGCGGCTCCGGATCGCCGTGGTCCTGGTAGTCGTGGATCGTCTCCTCGGGCATCGTGTTGACCGTTTCGGGCCCGAGCAGCTCTTCGACGTAGAGCACGTCGGAGTAGTCGGGGTTCTTCGTCGAGGTCGAGGCCCACAGCACGCGCTGCGACGTGGCGCCCTTGCTGAGCAGGTACTCCCAGCGCGGCCCCGCGAACACCTCCTTGTAGTGCTCGTAGGCGAGCTTCGCGTTGGCGATCGCGAGCTTTCCCTGCAGCTCCTTCGGCGCGCCCACCTCCTCGCAACCGCCGGTCGGCCTCGGTGTCTATGCGCGAGACGAAGAAGCTCGCAACCGACGCGACCTTCGTCGGGTCCCCGCCCTCGGCGACCAGGCGCTCCAGCCCGCGCACGTAGGACTCGGCGACCTCCGCGTAGCGTTCGAGCGAGAAGATCAGCGTGATGTTGATCGAGCGGCCCTTGGCGATCGCGTCCTCGATCGCCCCGAGCCCCGGCTTGGTCGCCGGGATCTTGACCATGAGGTTCGGCTTGTCGATCGCCTCGTGCAGCCGCATCGCCTCGCGGAAGGTCGTCAGCGTGTCGTAGGCAAGACGCGGGTCGACCTCGATCGAGACATAGCCGTCGCGGTGGGCGCTCGCCTCGAACGCCGGCGCGAACAGGTCGCAGGCCTCGCGGATGTCCTGCTCGGCCAGCGCCCAGAAGCATTCCTCCGCGCTCAGCCCCTCCTTGCCGAGCTCGGCGAGCTGGTCGTCGTAGGCCGCGCCTTCGGCCATCGCCTTCTGGAAGATCGACGGGTTGGACGTCGCGCCGACGACCGAGTCCTCGTCGATCAGCTCCTGGAGGTGCCCGCCACGGTTCGATTGGCGCGAGAGGAAGTCGATCCAGACGCTCTGGCCGAGCTCCGAGAGTCTCTGCAGCGGCTTTGATGCGTCGGAGGGCATGGCGTCTCCTTGTGGTCGTGTCTTAGAGCAGAGCCCGAGCGCGCTCCGCGATGTTCTCGGGCGTGAAGCCGAACTTCTCGAGCACGGTGAGGCCCGGCGCGGAGGCGCCGAAGCGCTCGACGCCGAGCACGTCGCCGCGGTCCCCGACCCAGCGCCACCAGCTCATGCGCACCCCTGGCTCGACGGCGAGCCGCGCGGTGATCGCGGCAGGCAGAACCTCGGCGCGGTAGTCCTCGCCCTGCTCTTCGAAGAGTTCCATGCAGGGCATCGAGACCACGCGGGCGCGCTTGCCTTCGGCGGCGAGCAGCTTCGCGGCCGCCAGCGTCGTCGGCACCTCGGCACCGGTCGAGATCAGGATCAGCTCCGGCTCGCCGCCCGGCGCGTCCCACAGCACGTAGCCGCCGCGAAGCACCCCCTCGGCCGGCGCGACCTCGGTGCGGTCCAGCGTTTCGACGCCCTGCCGGGAGAGCAGCAGCGCGACCGGACCATCCTCGCGTTCGAGCGCGATGCGCCACGCAAGCGTGGTCTCGTTCGGATCGCCGGGGCGGATCACCCACAGCTTGGGGATCGCGCGCAGCGCCGTGAAGTGCTCCACCGGCTGGTGGGTCGGGCCGTCCTCGCCCAGGGCGATCGAGTCGTGCGTCCAGACCCACACGACGGGCAGCCCCATCAGCGCCGACAGGCGCACGGCGCCGCGCATGTAGTCGGAGAACTGCAGGAAGGTCGAGCCGTACGGCTTGACCATGCCGCCGTGCGCGCTGGCGCCGTTGACGATCGCACCCATGCCGTGCTCGCGGATGCCGAACGGGACGTTGCGCCCCACGTGGACGCTCGAGAACTCGCCGGCGCCCTCGAACACCGTCTTCGTCGACTCGACCAGGTCGGCCGCGCCACCGAACATCGTCGGCCCGTACTCGGCGAAGCCGGCCATCACCTTCTGGCCCGCCGCGCGTGTCGCGAGCTTCTCGCCCGCCGGGAAAGTCGGCAGCGCCTCGCGCCAGCCGTCGCGCAGCCGCCCCGACCACGCGAGGTCCCAGTCGGCTGCCATGTCGGGGTGGGCCTCGCGCCAAGCCCGGAAGCGCTCGGTCCAGCGCTCCTGCTCGGCACCGCCCCTCGCGGCCAGCGACATGTGCTCATAGACGCGCTCGTCGACCCAGAAGTGCTTGTCGGGGTCGAAGCCCATCACTTCCTTCGTGCGGCGCACTTCGTCCTCGCCGAGCGCTGAGCCGTGGGCCTTGGCGGTGTCGACGGCGATCGGCGCCGGGTAGGCGATGTGGGAGCGGATCGAGATGAACGAGGGGCGCTCGCCTTCCTCGCGCGCGGCGCTCAGGGCCGACTCGAGCGCGTCGAGATCCTCGGAGTCCTCGACGCGCTGCACGTGCCAGCCGTCGGCTTCCATCCGCCGACCGTGGTTCTCGCCGTCGAAGGAGATCGCGGTCGAGCCGTCGATCGTGATGCGGTTGTCGTCGTAGCAGACGATCAGCTTGCCGAGCGCGAACTGACCCGCGATCGAGCACGCTTCCTGGCTGACCCCCTCCATCATGTCGCCGTCGGAGCAGATCGCGAAGGTGTGGTGGTCCACGATCTCCTCGCCCGGCCGGTTGAAGCGCTCGGCGAGGAAACGCTCGGCCATCGCCATCCCGACCGAGTTGGAGATCCCCTGCCCGAGCGGACCGGTGGTGATCTCGATGCCCGGAGTGTCGCCGCGCTCGGGGTGGCCTGGAGTGCGCGACCCCCACTGCCTGAACTGTTCGAGGTCCGCGATGCCGAGGTCGAAGCCGCAGAGGTGCAGGAGCGAGTACTGCAGCATGCAGGCGTGCCCCGCGCTCAGCACGAAGCGGTCGCGGTCGGGCCACTCCGGGTCGTTCGGGTTCACGCGCAGGAAGCGCTCGAAGATCGTGTAGCCGAGCGGCGCGAGGGCCATCGCCGTGCCGGGGTGACCGGCGTTCGCCTTCTGCACCCCGTCCATCGCCAGCGCGCGGATCGTGTCGATCGAGAGGCGGCGCACCTCGGCCTCCTCGCCCGTCACCCGGGCGGCACCGCTGCGCGTCTGGCTCGTGGCGGCCATCGATCCGATCCTACCCACTCGCGCCACGGGCGACCCTGAAAAGTGGGGTGGGAAGTGCTGTGAAGATCTGTAACCTGCTCTGATCGTGTCCGAGCAGAAGTGCGATGTCGGCAGAGGGATAACGCTCTGCTACGAGACCTTCGGCGACGCCGGCGACCCGCCGATGCTGCTGGTGATGGGGCTGGGCACGCAGATGATCGCCTGGCACGAGGACTTCTGCCGCGAGCTGGCCTCGCAGGGCTACTACGTCGTGCGCTTCGACAACCGCGACGTCGGGCACTCCACCCACGTGAGCGGGCCGCCGCCGACGGTCAGGCAGCTCCTGACGCGCTCGCGCCACGCGGCGCGCTACTCGCTCGCCGACATGGCGGAGGACGCCGCGGCCCTGCTCGCAGAGCTGGGCCTTGCGCCGGCGCACGTGGTGGGCGCGTCGATGGGCGGGATGATCGCCCAGACGATCGCCGCGCGCCACCCGCGCTCCGTGCGTTCGCTGGTCTCGATCATGTCCAACACCGGCAGCCTCTTCAGCGGGCAGCCGTCGCTGCGGATGTACTCGACGTTCCTGCGCCAGGCGCCGCCGGAGCGCGACGCCTACATCCGCCACATGACCGCGGTCTTCGAGCTGATCGGCTCACCCGCGCCGCGGCGCGACCTCGCCCAGGTGCGCGAGCTGATCGCCGAGAGCTACGACCGCGACCACGACCCCGCCGGCACCGGCCGCCAGCTCGCCGCGATCATCGCGTCGGGCAACCGCACGCCCGAACTGCGGCGCATCAAGGCGCCGACGCTCGTGATCCACGGCGCCGCCGACCGCCTCGTCGGCCCCTCGGGCGGGCGCGCGACCGCGCGCGCGATCCGCGGCGCGCGGCTGCTGATGGTCGACGGCATGGGGCACGACCTGCCGCTGGAGCTCTGGCCGACGATCATCGACGCGATCGCGGGACACGCCCGCGCAGCGGACACCGCGGCGGGCGTGGCGGTCGTCGCGAGCGGCCAGCGCGACCCATCCCTGCGGGCCGCCCCCATCCCCCGATAGGGCCCGCAGGGACAGGTTCCCCTCGCGCCCCCCGCTGGCTCTCTAAGGCCTCCGGCTGCAGCCGCGCAGCCCGGAAACGGAGTGGGTGCGCGCGCTCACGCACCACGACTGCTGCGAGTGGACCCTGACCAGCCAGTGGTGGTCGTGGCGGCAGTGTGAGCGACGGTACGGCCACCGTCCGTGCAGCGAGCGCGACATGCGCCGCTCGTAGCAGCCCGAAGTTCTCACATCCATGTCCCCGGCGCCCACCCGCGGCGCAGGGGGATCGTCCGCGATCCCCTTCCCATCAGACCAGCCCCTCCTCCGCGCTGAGTCCGCTTCCAAGGCGGACATATAAATCACGATTTACGCAGAATGTCAACTTAAACAGATCATCTGACTTGGAAAAACAGTCAGTGTTTCCAATGGCCACGCCGAGCGCCCTCGCACGGCCCTCCGAGCCGAGCTGCACCCCTAACCGCGAGGACGTTCCCCCTGTGCACCGCCGGACCACCGGCTGTGCGTTCGAACAGTGCGCCCGGCGGGAATCGAACCCGCGGCCTGCGGCTTGAAAGACCGCTGCTCTTTGGCTCCCCGAAGAGAACCGTTGACCACTGAGCTACGGGCGCGTGCTGCGACCGTATCGGCCGCGGACGTAATCTAAGCAGGCCGGACCCTTTTGTTGCAACGAGGCAGCGCAACGGCCGTCCGGACCGGGTTGACACCACGTCGGCGCCGCCCTACCGTGGGTTGCTCTGCGCTCCGCAAAGCGCAGAGTCGAGAGAGCAACAGAGGGATGCGCGCAAAGCGACAGAGGAGTGCGGCACGCCGCACCCGCGGGGGCTTGATGCTCCGTGCGTCGCTTGCCGTCCCTCTTCTCCTCACTCGTTCTCGCCTCCTCGGCCAGTGCGCTCCCGGCCCGGTACTCGTGCAGCACGCCGGTCGCGCCCGGCCACGCGAGGTGCCTTGCGATGCGCCTGGAGATCGGAAGCGCCGGGGCCGCGGCGCAGCCGAATGCGACCACCCGGGCGGCGCGGCCGGCCCAGAGCAGCTCGAAACCCTTCCCGGGCTTCCAGACCCCGCAGCGGCTGCGGGAACTGTACGCGCTGCCCGAAGAAACGCCCGCCGGCTCTGCGCAGACGATCGCGCTCGTCGACGCCTTCGACGACCCGACCGCCGAAGCCGATCTCGCGGTCTACAGCAAACAGTTCGGCCTGACGCCGTGCACGGATGAAAACGGCTGCTTCAGGAAGATCAACGAGAAAGGGACGACTTCGCCGCTTCCGAAACCCGAAGGCGAATGGGCCAGCGAGATCTCGATCGACGTGCAGATGGCGCACGCGATCTGCCAGAGCTGCCACATCCTCCTCGTCGAGACCGACACCGAAGAATTCAGCGACCTCGCCAAGGGCGTGAACGCCGCCGTGAAACTCGGCGCGACCGAGGTCAGCAACTCCTACGGCGGCACCGAGGAAGGCTCGGACGCCGAACTCGAGTCGAGCTCCTACAACCACCCGGGCACCGTCATCACGGCGAGCTCGGGAGACTGCGGCTACTACAACAAACTCTGCCCGGAACTCGTGCCAGGCGCGGAATTCCCAGCTGACTCCCCACACGTGCTCTCGGTCGGGGGCACCTCGGTGCACGAAAGCGGCGGCGTCTGGACGAGCACCGCGTGGGAAGAAGGCGGCAGCGGGTGCAGCGTCGTGTTCAACGCGCCGTTCTGGCAGACCTCGGTCGCCAACTTCGCCGCCACCGGCTGCGGCAGCGGGCGCGCCGAGGCCGACGTCTCCGCCGTGGGCGACCCCAACACCGGCGTCGACGTCTTCGACTCGACGCCGGAATTCCCCGGCGCGCCGACCGGCTGGGGCGTCTGGGGCGGCACCTCGGTCTCCTCGCCGATCGTCGCCGCCGAGTTCGGGCTCGCGGGAGGCTCGCAGGGGGTCTCCTACCCGGCGGCGACCGTCTACGGGCACACGACCGAAACCTCGGCCTTCTACGACGTCCTGTCGGGCAGCAACGGCAAATGCGCAGGCACCACGATCTGCGAAGCGACGACGGGCTTCGACGGCCCCACAGGCATCGGCAGCCCGACCGGGCTGGGCGCCTTCAATGTCGCCGGCACGCCGAAGAGCACCGCGCGCCCGGCCGTCTCCGGCTTCCCCGAGCAGGGCCTCCAGCTGAGCGCGCAGCCCGGCGGGTGGACGGGCAGCCCCAGCTCGTTCTCCGATCAGTGGGAACGCTGCGGCTTCGGCGGCGCGAACTGCCAGACGATCCCGGGGGCGATCGCGACCACCTACACGCCCACCACCGAAGACATCGGCCACCAGATCCGCGTGCGCGAAGGTGCCTTCAACGCGACGGGCAGCGGCTACGAAGACGCGGTGCCGGTCGGTCCGGTCGCCTCGGACGTGCCGCAGGTCACGAGCTGGGGGCCGGCCACCGGCATCACGGGCTCGACGATCGTCGTGAACGGCAGCGCGCTCGACTCGACCTCCGAAGTGCTCGTCGGCAAGGTCGCAGCGACGTTCACGATCGTCTCGCCGGTGAAGCTCGAAGTCACCGTCCCCAACGGCGCGAGCAAGGGCAAGCTGACGGTGACGACCGCGCACGGCACCGTGAAGCCGAAGGGCAAGTTCGTCGCGAGCTTCTCGATCACGGGCTTCTCGCCGGCCTCGGCGGCAGCAGGCGCGACCGTCACGATCAAAGGCGTCGGCTTCACGCCGGGCGCGACGGTCAGCTTCGCCGGCACGCCGGCCGCTTCCGTCATCCGCTCCTCGAGCAAGAAGCTGAGGGCGGTCGTGCCGGTGGGCGCCGGCACCGGCCCGATCACGGTCACCAACACCGAAGCGCCGGCCGGGACCGTCGCCTCGGCGGCGACGTTCACGCCCTAGGCGCTTCCAGACTCTCCCCCACGGCCTGCAGCGCCTCATCGGTCTCCTGGAACAGGCGCACCCGCGTGATCTTCAGGTCGCGCACGGTGAAGACGAGCGCCGAGTGCACGGTGAGCTCGATTCCGTCGCGCCCTCGCTGGCGGGCGACGTTCGGCACGACCACGCAGTCGCCGACGGTGGTCTGCGAAACGACCTCGAGCTCGATCGCCTCGAACGTCGCGTAGAAATCCGAGTAGAAACGCATTACCTCCTCGATCCCCCGGTAGATCCCGGCGAACCACGCGTTCGACCCAGACCAGTCCAACTCGACGTCGGGGCTGTTGAGGAGGCGCAGTGCAGCGGGGTCCCGGCGCGTGTAGGCGTCGATCGCCCGCAACACCACCTCGACGTTGTCGCGAGGCGGCTCGACCGGTTCTCGCTCGCCCAGCCCGAACACGCGGCGCGCATTGGCGCCCAGGTACAGCTCGCTGCCGGCCTCATCCAGCCCCAGCCGGGCGATGTCCTCGAGCGCGGCGGACGGGGCGATCATCGGGAAGTTGCTGCCGAACAGGACCTTCCGCGCGCCGCCGCGCGTGTGCATGTAGTCGATCAGCTCCTGCGGCAGACGCCGGCTCGTGTACGCCGAGGTGTCGATGTACACGTTCTCGTGCTTGCGGGCGACGGCGATCATCTCCTCGGTCCAGGGGTAGCCGACGTGGCCGCACACGATCACGAGCTCCGGGAAGTCGATCGCGATCTGGTCGATGTAGGGGATCGGGCGCCCCGGCTCGGACGGGCGCAGGGGACCTGTGTGCCCGACCTGCGTGCAGAACGGCACGCCCAGCTCGACGCAGGCCGCGTAGAGCGGGTAGAAGCGGCGGTCGGTCGGCGGCACCTCCCACAGCCACGGCAGCATGCGCAGCCCGGCGAAGCCCAGCTCCGCGACGCAGCGGCGCAGCTCGCGAACCGCCTCCATCGGGCGCGAGAGCGGCACCGAGGCGAGCGCGGCGAAGCGCTCCGGGTGGGCGGCGAGGAAGCCCGCGACCTCCTCGTTGGAGATCAGGGCGCCCTGCGGTCCGTGCCAGGCGCACAGCACGCCGAGGTCCACGCCGCCGGCGTCCATCGCGCTCAGCGTGGCCTCGATCGGCAGCTCGCCCTCGGGGATCTCGCCGCCCGTCCACCGGCGCAGCGACGCGAACATCTCCTGTTCGAGGAAGCGGCGCGTCGGATGCTGCATCCAGGCGTCGACGATCACGCCGCGAAGACTGCCACAGCTCAGGGGGCGCGTTCGATGATCGCGTTCTTCGGCAGCGCGGCGCGCGGCCGCCCGATGCCGTCGCACAGCTCGATGCAGGGGATGTAGACAGGGCGGTAGCCGAGCATTTCGGGGATCGTCGCGATCCGGTAGCCACGGGCCCGCAGCTTCTCGATGATGCCCGGATAGGCGGCGCGCGTCTGCCCGCGCGGCCCGCCGCCGTCGTGGCTGATCACGATCGATCCCGGGCGCACCTGCGCGAGCACGCGCGCTTCGATCGCGCCCCTGCCGGGCTGGGTGTAGTCGGCCGGATCCACGTTCCAGAGCACGGTCGCGAGGCCGAGCGAGCGCGCGGTGTCCTGGACCGCCGCGTCGGTGTCGCCGTAGGGCGGGCGGAACACGCATGGCGTGTAGCCGCTGACGGCCCTGATGCGCTCCAGCGTCCGCAGGAGCTCGGAGCGCACCTCGGGACTGCGGGTGAGGTCGGGGTGGTCATAGGTGTGATCGCCGAGCACGTCGCCGTCGCGCAGCTCGCGCAGCAGCAGCGAGCGATCCTGGGGGCCGATCTGGCGCCCGATCATGAAGAACGTGGCACGGGCGTTCGCGCGCTCGAGCATCGAGACGAACGCCGGGGTTTCGGTCCACGGGCCGTCGTCGAACCCGAACGCCACCCACCGCTTCGGGGGGCCTTCGCGGTGGGCCGCGGTGCCGGTGCTGCGACACCCCACGACGCGGTACAGCGCGGGCTGCGACTGCTTCGGCTTTTCCGGCTGCTGCGCGCCCGCGTTCGGGACGTCGAGGACGTGGCCGCGGCCCGGCAGCGCGACCGCCACGCTCAGCGCGAGCAGCCCGAGCGCCGCGGCGAGCAGCGCGCGCGACGAAGCCTTGGGCAGCGGCGTGGGCCGCGCGGCCCGGGCCGGCGCCGCCGCGGCGATCCACTTCGAGATGCGAGCCGCCACGGCGATGCAACATACCCCTGTACTCGCCACGTAGCGCCTGGAACCGTCGAATATCCGGGAAGCGATCGCCCTCCGGCGCGCATAGGGTTCGCTCATGGCCGAGTTCATCGCCGCGATCGACCAGGGCACCACCAGCACGCGGCTGATCCTGTTCGACCGCGACGGGCGCCCCAGGGCCGCCGCCCAGCGCGAGCACGAGCAGATCCTGCCGCAGGCCGGGTGGGTCGAGCACGATGCGCTCGAGATCTGGCGCCGCACACGCGAGGTGATCGACGGCGCGCTCGCCGACGCGGGCGCCGGGGCGAGCGAGGTGGCGGCGATCGGGATCACCAACCAGCGCGAGACGGCGGTGCTGTGGGACCGCGAGACAGGCGAGCCGCTGCACAACGCGATCGTGTGGCAGGACACCCGCACCGCCGGCCTGGTGGGAGAGCTCGCGGGCGAGGCGGGTCCGGACCGGCTGCGCGACGCCGTGGGGCTGCCCCTCTCGACCTACTTCTCGGGCCCGAAGCTGACGTGGCTGCTCGACGCTCTGCCGGGCGCGCGCGAACGCGCGGAGGCGGGCGAGCTGGCGTTCGGGACGATCGACTCCTGGCTGCTCTGGAACCTGACCGGCGGCCCCGCCGGCGGCGTGCATGCCACCGACGTGACCAACGCCAGCCGCACGATGCTGATGGACCTGCAGACGCTCGACTGGCACGAGCCGAGCCTTCAGCTGATGGGCATCCCGCGCGCGCTGCTGCCGGAGATCCGTTCCTCGAGCGAGCTGTTCGGCGAGGCCGCCGCCACCGCGCTCGCCGGCCGGCCGGTCGCGGGGATCATGGGCGACCAGCAGGCGGCGCTGTTCGGGCAGACCTGCTTCGCTGCGGGCGAGGCCAAGAACACCTACGGCACCGGCTCGTTCCTGCTCGTGAACACCGGCGAGCAGATCGTGCGCTGCCGCGAGCTGCTGACGAGCGTGGCGGGCAAGGTGGCCGGCGCGCCGACGAGCTACGTGCTCGAGGGCTCGATCGCCGTCACCGGCGCCGCGGTGCAGTGGCTTCGCGACCAGCTCGGCCTGATCGCCACCGCGGCCGAGGTCGAGCAGCTCGCGGCGAGCGTCCCGGACAACGGCGGCGTCTACTTCGTACCGGCCTTCTCCGGGCTGTTCGCGCCGCGCTGGCGCGAAGACGCGCGCGGGGTGATCGTCGGCCTGACCGCCTACGCGCGCGCCGGTCATCTCGCGCGGGCCGCGCTCGAGGCGACCGCATGGCAGACGCGCGAGGTGGTCGATGCCGTGCGCTCGGTGTCCGGTGCGGTCCTTCGCGAGCTCAAGGTCGACGGCGGGATGACGGCCAACGACCTCCTCATGCAGTTCCAGGCGGACGTCCTCGGCGTGCCGGTGGTGCGCCCCGCGGTCGCGGAGACGACCGCGCTCGGCGCGGCCTTCGCAGCCGGCCTCGCGAGCGGCTTCTGGCGCGATCAGGACGAGCTGCGCGAGCGCTGGCGCGAGGAGCGCCGCTGGGAGCCGCGGCTCGATCAGGGCGCCGTCGAGCCCGAGTTCCAACGGTGGCGCCGCGCGGTCGAGCGCTCGCTCGGCTGGGCGGAGGCCGGCACGGAGCGCCGGCCGACCCCACTCGACGATCTCAGGGGGTGAGGATGATCTTCAGCGCTTCGCGGCGGTCGTAGACCGCGTAGGCCTCCGGGGCCTCGTCGAGCGACATGTGGCGCGAGACGAGCGGCGAGGGGTCCAGCACGCCCTCCGAGAGCATCGCGAGCACCGGGTCGACGTGCGCGATCACGTTGGCCTGTCCGCCGCGGAGCGTGATCGCCTTCAGCCACAGCAGCCCCATGTGCACCTCCGTGCGCTCGGCGTAGACGCCGATGCACTGAACGCTGCCGCAGGCGCGGGTGAGCCTGATCGCCATCTCCAGCGCCCGCGGGTCGCCCACCGCGTCGATCGCGACATCGACGCCACGGCCTTCGGTCGCCGCGCCCACGCGAGCTTTGGCGTCCTCCTCGGTGAGGTGGACCGGCTCCGCGCCGAAGCCGGCGGCGAGCGCGAGCCGGTCGGCGACGGTGTCGATCGCGATCACATGCGAGGCGCCCGAAGCGCGTGCGACCTGCACTGCGCAGAGCCCGACCGGGCCGAGACCCAGCACGGCGACGACGTCGCCGGGGCGCATCCCGCTCGCGGCCACCGAATGAAAGCCGGTGCCCATCACGTCGCCTGCGAACAGCGCGACGTCGCTGCTCATCCCCTCGGGGACCTTGCGGAGCACGAGGTCGGCGTTCGGCACGAGCGCCATCTCCGCCTGCGTGCCCTGCAGCGAGCCGAGCGTCGCGCCGTGCCCGAACGTGCGCGAGTGCACGCAGCGGTGGAACAGGCCGCGCCGGCAGAACCAGCATTCGCCGCAGGCGGTGTGGAAGCAGCCGAGCACCCGGTCGCCGACCGCGACACTCGAGACGCCGTCGCCGGCGGCCACGACGGTGCCGACGTACTCGTGCCCGATCGTGAAGCCCGGTTCGATCTGCACGCGGCCGTGGTAGATGTGCAGGTCCGAGCCGCAGACGCCGGTCGCCTCGACGCGCACGATCGCGTCGCGGCGGTCGAGGATCTCGGGCTCGGGACGGTCCTCCACTGCTACCTCGCCCGGGGCCTGGAAGGTGACGGCGCGCATTGCCGGCGGGAGCCTACAGAGCCGCTAGCGCGCGAGCTGGCGCCGCACCGCGAACGGCTCGCGTCCGCCGCCGGCCAGCACCATGCGCACGACCGCCTCGCGGATGCGCTCGCCGTGCAGCTCGGCTTCGGAGGTCAGCGCCTGCGTCGCGAGCCCGGTCAGCAACGCATCCACGCGCCACGTCCAGGGGATCGCGTCCGGCGCGTCCCCGTCCTCGACGAGCCCTTCGAGCGCGACGTCCAGGAGCTCGAACCACTGGGCGAGCCGCTCCTCGATCGTGCGCCGCAGCCCAGGCCGGCGCAGCGCCTCGCCGGTCGCGTTGATCCAGACGTGCCAGGTCTCGATCGACTCCGCGTCTTCGGCGAGCACGCTGTCGAGCAGCGCTTTCAGGCGCTCCACCCCCGGCGGCAATCCCTCGATCGCGTGCTCGTAGCGCCGCTGGCTTCGCTCCGAGACATGCACGAGCGTCTGCGTCAGCAGCTCCGCGCGGTTGGCGAAGTAGTGGTTGAGCATGCCGGTGCTGACGCCCGCCTCGTCGGCGACCATCCTCATCGTCGTGCCGGCGAAGCCCTCGCGCGCGATCACCGCAGCCGCAGCGCTGCAGATCTGCTGACGCCGTATCGGCCCCATCCCGAGCTTTGGCACTGCCTCTCCCTTCGTGGCCTTTCGGCCCGCTCGCAGCTGTCCCCTCTGGATGCGTGATCGTCGCACGCGCGGTGCCACGTTTGCAATGAGCCGCTCGGCTGAGAGCGCGAGATCGCTCAGGCGCCGCCGGCGGCGCGGCGCTGCGGGCTCGCGCGTTCGGCCCGCAGCGCGGCCGCGAGGCCCTGGTCGCGCCGCTCGCGCAGCGCAGCCGCGGTCTCGGCATCGCCGTGCGAGGCGAGCGTCTCGAGACCCGACGGGCGCTCCGGCGGCACCGCCGGGGAGAGCTCGGCAAGTTCGTCGATGCCGCCAAGCGCGGCGGCCTCGACGGGGCCGGCGAGCGACCAGCGCCGCGCGAGCGAGCTCCGCACGAGCTCGTCGAGAGCTTCGGGATCGACGACACCGCGCTCGAGCAGCCACGCGGACTCGCGGAGCAAGGCGAGTTCCAGGCGGCCGGAGACGAGGCCCGGCACCTCCCGGCGCAGCACGAGCGGCCGCTTGCCGAGCGCACGCAGCAGCTGGGAGACCCGATCCACGAGCCGGCCCGGGGTGTCGCGGGCCGCCTGCAGCTCGACCACGGGGCTCAGCAGCGGTGGTTCGCCGTAGCGCATCGCGAGCATCCGCTCGCCGGCGCCCACGGCCTCGCCCAGCTCCGTGGCGGACGGCAAGCAGCGCCGTGGAGGCGACGAGCGCCTCGGGATGGCGGGCGGCGATCTGCCGGAGCGCCGCGGCGCGCTCGCCGGGCGCCACCGAGCGGGCATCGAGGATCAGGGTGAGGCGCTCGACGGAGGAGATCGTGGCTTCCCCGCGCGCCATCAGCGACCGCGCCCGCTCGAGCTCGGGAGGGTCGGCGAACCCGTAGGCCGCGACGAGCCGTAGCGCCTCCTCGACGCGCTGTTCGGCCCCCTCCCCATCCTCGGCCCACAGCACCGAGCAGCCGCCGAGCGCGAACTCGCAACCGATCTGGGCGGCCGCCAGGCCCGTGCCGAGGATCGCGACCCGTGTCACGCCATCGTCTCCCCCCGCGCGCCGCGCACGCCGCTGCCGAGATCGCCCTCCACGGACCCCACGCATCAAACATAGACCCCGCCCAGGCGGCGGGCTCGCGGGACCTAAGCTTCGGGCAGTTCGCGCAGCGTGCCGGTCTCGGGATCGAAGACCAGGCCGCGGATCCGCTCGCGCGCCGTCAGCTCCGGCGCCGAGCGCAGTCTCTCCAGGCTGTCGCGGAGCGCCGCCTCGACGTCCTCGAAGGCGCCGAGGCGCCAGCTCGGGCGCGCGCCGTCGGCGGCGAGAGCGCGCGCGTACTCGTCCTCGGAGGCGCCGAGCAGCCCGCAGCCGTCGTGCATCACGACGACCACCTCCTCGGTGCCGAGCAGGCGCTGGGAGACCGACAGCGAGCGGATCGCGTCGTCGGTCGCGAGGCCGCCCGCGTTGCGGATGATGTGCGCGTCGCCGCGCTCGATGCCGAGCAGCGGGAACAGGTCGATGCGCGTGTCCATGCACGAGAGCACGGCGACCTTGCGCCGCGGCCGCGGGCTCAGCCCCGGCGCCGCGAGCTCGCCCGCCCGCTCGGCGGCGACGTCGAGCATCCGCTGCGCGTTGTCGTCGCTCATCGGCGCGAAGGCTAATAGAGTCCGCCTGTGGAGCTGGCCGGCAAGCACGTCGTGATCACCGGGGCCGCCGGCGGCATCGGTCGTGCGCTCGCGCGCCGCTTCCAGCAGGAGGGCCCCTCGGCCCTCACGCTGGCCGACCGCGACTTCGACGGCGCCCGCGCGATCGCGGATGAGGTCGGCGGGCTCGCCGTGGAGCTCGATGCCGGCAACGAGGCGAGCGTGGTCGCGCTCGTGGAGACCGCGACCGAGGCCAACGGCCCGATCGACGTCTTCATCTCCAACGCCGGCGTGCCGGGCGCGCTCGGCGGGCCGGAGTCTCCCGACGAGTCCTGGGACGAGGCCTGGCGCGTCAACGTGATGGCCCACGTGTGGGCCGCGCGCGAGCTGCTGCCGCAGATGGTCGAGCGGGGCGAGGGCTACCTGATCAACACCGCCTCGGCCGCGGGGCTGCTGACCCAGGTCTCCTCGCTCGTCTACAGCGTCACCAAGCACGCCGCCGTGGCGCTCGCCGAGTGGCTGTCGATCGAATACGCCGAACAGGGCGTGCGCGTCTCGTGCATCTGCCCGCAGGGCGTCCGCACGGCCATGCTCGACCTCGCGATGACGGACGCTGCCGGCGCGGCGGCGCTCACCTCCGGCGGCCTGATCGAACCGGAGGACGCCGCCGACGCGGTCGTCGAGGGCATCCGCGCGGAGACCACGCTGATCCTCACGCACGACAACGTGGCCGGCTTCATGGCTTTGAAGGCCGCCGAACCCGAGCGCTGGCTGCGGGGGATGCGCCGGATCGTGCGCGAAGCGCGGGCCGAGACCGGCGCCGAGTCCGCCTAGGTCAGCCGGCCGCGACGAGCCGTACGCTCGCCAGCCGCTGGGTGCGGTGCTTGGCTTCGAGCTGCAGGCTCGCCGCAAGGCCACCCGCGCCGGCTGCGCGCAGCGCGCGCTTGCCGCGGGCGCCGAGCTTCAGCGAGACCAGCCGTTCGGCACCGCCTGACACGTGCGCGGCGGCGCTGCCGAGCGTCACATGCTTGCCGCCCAGGACGGCCGCCAGGGAGAGCTTGCCGCGGCAGCCGTTGAGCGCGCAGGCGAGCGCGAACGCGGCGCGCCCGCTGCGGACCGCGACTTCGCGCGGGCTGGTCCCGGCGCCGCCAGCGAGGACGGCGCGGGCAGGCAGCCGAGGTGCGCCCGCGACCACGATCGCGGGCTGCGGGAGGTTCGAGGCGCCGAGCCGGCGCGGCCCGCAGCGGGCGTCGCTGGCGACCCCGTATTCGGGGCTCGCGAAGCTCGCGCTGGTGGGCGCGCCGGCGGGACCGTCGTCGGCTCCGGCGACGCAGCGCAGCCGCGTGCCGAGATCCGCCGCCGTCAGCGTGTAGGTGAGCTGGAAGGAGCGCGCAGCGCCGGGCGCACCGGCGACGCTGTAGGCGACGAAGCCGCCACCGGCGGCGAACCAGTCCGGGCGGCCGACCGACGCGGGGAACCGCGTGCTCCAGAGTTCGCGCGCGGCGAAGGACTGCGAGCCGAAGGGCACCACGATCGCGCCGGCGAAGGGCGTCGCGCTGCCGTTGAGCAGATCGCGGGCCGTGCCGAGATTCGCTCACCTGCTCGGCGGCGATCGTCACGAACCCGCCGCCGCTCGCGCGCTGCAGCGAGATCCGCACCGTGTGCGCTTCGGCGAGAGCGCGTACCGCCGCCTGCGCGGAGGACCCGACGGCGCTCGTCCAGGGAGCCGAGACGCACCGGACCTGTTGGGAGCCCCACCAGGCACCGTTCTGGGGGTAGGCCTGGCCGATCGCGCCGGGGCCTGCGCCTTCCTGCATGCAGACGGCGCTCGCGCAGTGCAGCGAGGCGGAGGAGATCGGCCACGACGGCTGCGGCGGCTGCTCGTGAACCGTGCGCGCCCCGCTCGTCAGCGTGCTCGACGCCCCCGCCGCGGTCGCCGTCTGGCGGCACGCGAGCGCATGCCCGTCGTAGCTGCGCGGGCGGCACGAGCGTGGCGGCGGTCGCGCCGGCGATCGGTGCGCCGTCGAGCAGCCACTGGGTCGTCACGGTGCCGCTGTTCCAGCCCGCTCCAACGCAGGTCGCGCGGGCGGCGGAGAAGACGACGCCGGGCGCGACGGTGGGGATGCCTTTGGCGGTGGGGCCGTTGTTGGTCGGTGGCGGCGGAGGGGGCGGCGAGACGGGTTCGGGTTCGACGGTCCATTTGAAGTTCGACGGATTCGCCTTTGGCCTTCGCCGTTGGCCACTTCAGCGTCACCGTCGTCGTGCTCGGGCGCCGGCGTACCTTCGATCTTCACGGTGCCGCGCTGACCCTTGTCGCGATGACGCCTTCGGGTAGCCCCGCCGCTTCCAGCGTGACGAGTTTCGCTGCCGTGCACCTGCAGCGACACAGGTTTGTTGATCACCGTGACCTGGTTCCCCGGGCTCGTGATCGTGGCGGGCGGAGGTGGCGGCGTCGGCGCTTCGTTCGACCGTCAGGTTGAAGCTGCCCGTCGCCGGCGTACCTTCGATGTTCTTCGCTTCGAGGTCGACTTTCGTGGCGGCTTTCGGCGGTCGTCGGCGTGCCGGAGATTTCCCACTCCGTTTCGCTGAGCTGTTGTCAGTGTGAGCTCGGGCGGCAGCCCCGATGTCGCCACCAGTTCGTGTAGCCGCGCGCCTTCGACGACCATCGAGAACGGTTCGCCGACCGTTGCGGTCTGTTCTGCCACTTCGATCGTCGGCGCGGCTTCGGCTTCTTTGACCGTGAGTTGGAAGCTCGTTTCCGTCGGTTCTTTCGCTTTGTTGGTCGCGAGCAGGTGCACGATCGTTTCCGGTTCCGCAGCGCCGGGCGTGCCTTCCATCTCCCACTGCGCTTCTTCGTGACCGGTCTGCGTGGGCTGACCGAGCCACGCCGGCAGCCCGCGAGGTCGCTTCGACGTTCGGCGATTTCCGTGCCTTCGATCGTGAGCGTGAACGAGTTTGCCGACGATCGCGGTCTGAGGCGCGATGGGTTCGACGTCCGGCGCGGCCGCGGCGAGCACTTCGCCCAGAGCCGTCGGGAACCCGCGCTCGCGAGCGCCAGCCGGCGCCATCCCCCATATGAAGGAGCAGGCGGCGGTCAGCACCACGAGCAGGGCGATCAGGCGGCGCGCGCGGGGACGCGCGCTCGTACGCGGGGACTCCACGAGCACCGGAAGATTGTGTCGCATATTCGTCTAGACCCCGGAAGGTCCCCGCCGTTGCGGTGTAGCGATAGTCGATAGCGACTCCGTTATGTCTTTCAGAGCGGGCTCGATCGTGATGCCGCTGACCGCCGGCCTGCCGGCGGCTGCCCGGCGCGCCGTCAAGGCGGGCGCCGTGCTGCTCGCCGCGATGGTGCTCGCGCTGGCGCTCCACGACCTGGGCGTGCTCGGCGGCGCGCACCTGGACGACTTCTTCAACATCTGGGTGTACACGGGGATCGAGCTGCTGGTGTGCGGGCTGGTGCTGGCGCGCGGGCTGATGATCCGCGCCGACCGCGCGGCATGGCTCGCGCTGGCGGCCGGTCTCGCGTTCTACACCGCGGGGGACATCTACTACACGGCCTTCCTCGAAGGAGCCGCCTCGGTTCCGAGCCCCTCGCCGGCGGACGCCGCCTATCTCCTCTTCTATCCCCTCGCCTACGCCTGCCTCCTGCGCCTGGTGGGCAAGCACGCGCGAGGCGTCCACGCCAACGTGTGGCTCGACGGCGCGATCGGCGGCCTCGCGCTCGCCGCCATCGGCTCCGCCCTGGTGCTCGAGCCGGTGATCAACGCGACGCACGGCACCACCGCGTCGGTCGCGACGAACCTCGCCTACCCGATCGGGGACCTGCTCCTGATCGTCTTCGTGTTCGGGGTGTTCGCGCTGACCGGATGGCGTCCCGGCCGCGCCTGGCTGCTGATCCTGGTCGGGCTGAGCATCACCGCGATCGCCGACAGCATCTATCTGTTCCGCGTCGCCGAAGGCACCTACCACGCCGGCACCTTCCTGGACGCGCTCTGGCCCGCCGGGCTCTCGCTGCTGGCGTTCGCGGCCTGGTCGCCGCCCCGCCCGCAGGAGCGCGACCCGCTCGCGAGCATCGCGGTGATGGTCGTGCCGTGCTTCTTCGGCGGCTTGGCGCTGGTGCTGCTGATCCGCGGCAACTACGACCACCTGGGGCTGATCCCCGAGGTGCTGGCCGCCGGCGCGCTGATCGTGGCCGGGCTGCGGTTCGCGGTGTCGTTCTACGACGTGCGCAACCTCTCCTCGCTGCGCGAGCGCCAGGCGCGCACCGACTACCTCACCGGCCTGGCGAACCGGCGCGAGTTCTACGACCGGCTCAACGGGACGATCGAGCTGTGCCGCCGCCACGGCACGAGCTTCGCGCTGCTGACGATCGACCTCGACCACTTCAAGGAACTCAACGACACGCTCGGGCACTACGCGGGCGACCAGCTGCTCACGCAGATCGGCCCGCGCATGCAGGCCGTCGTGGGCGACGCAGCCGTAGCCCGCCTCGGCGGCGACGAGTTCGGGCTGATCCTGCGCGACGGCTCGGCCGCCGTGGCAACCGCCGAGCGCATCCACCGCGCCCTCTCGCGGCCGTTCGAGCTGGCGGAGCTGACCGTCTCGATCCAGGCCTCGGTCGGGATCGCCATGTTCCCCAAGGACGCGCAGAGCACCGACGGGCTGCTGCGGCGCGCCGACATCGCGATGTACCAGGCCAAGGGCGAGCGCAGTCGCTACTCCTTCTACGCCCCCACCTCCGACCACGGCAGCCGCGAGCGCCTCGGCCTCGTCGCCGACCTCAAGCGCGCCGTCGAGCAGGGCGGGCTGATCGTCCACTACCAGCCGCAGGTCGACCTGCGCACGAACACCGTCAGCGGTGTGGAGGCGCTGGTGCGCTGGCAGCACCCCCAGCGCGGGCTCCTCGGCGCCGACAGCTTCGTTCCCATCGCCGAGCAGACCGGGGTGATGCGAGAGCTGACCGCTTCGGTCCTCGAGCAGGCGCTCGGGCAGCAGCGGGCGTGGCTCGACGAGGGCCGCGAGCTGAATCTGTCGGTCAACGTCTCCGCCACC
Source organism: uncultured Solirubrobacteraceae bacterium (assembly GCA_963738815.1). Lineage (GTDB taxonomy): Bacteria > Actinomycetota > Thermoleophilia > Solirubrobacterales > Solirubrobacteraceae > Palsa-744. The sequence continues at coordinate 782,289 of CAVTXW010000007.1, read as the reverse complement.
AACCTGCTCGACACCACCTTCCTGGCCGACCTGCAGCGGCGGCTCGAGCGCTGGCGCACGCCCCCCGGGATGCTGCGTCTCGAGATCACCGAGACCGTCCTGATCGCCCAGGGCGCGCGGGTGCGGCGGGTCATCGACTCGCTCGGCGACCTCGGCGTGCTGCTGTCCCTCGACGACTTCGGCACCGGCTACTCGCCGCTGTCCTACCTGCGCGAGCTGCCCGTCACCGAGATCAAGATCGACCGCTCCTTCGTGGCGGCGATGATGAGCGACCGCGACACCGCGACGATCGTGGCTGCCGTGATCGCGCTCGCGCGACGGCTCGGCATCGACGTCGTCGCCGAGGGCATCGAGACGGCCGGGCAGCTCGAGATGCTGCGCAGCTTCGACTGCCCCTTCGCCCAGGGGTACCTCTTCAGCCGCCCGCTGCCGGCGCAGATCGGTCGCGCGCTGGCTGAGGGAGGACGCGCTCCAGCACATCGCCGAAGAGGTCCTCGCCGCCGGGCGGCTCGGCGACCTCGGTGGCGAGCCCGCTGCAGCTCGAGGAGCGCGTCGAACGCCACACGCCCGCCGGCGCGCTGGTGTGGCCCGGGCCGGTGCGCCGGCGCCGCGACGTGCCGATCGCCTAGCTGGGCGCCTGCAGCGGCGCGGGCTTGGCGGTTCGGGCGGGCCGTTTCTTCTTCGCCGGACGCGGCGGGTCGGCGAGCGCGAGCAGATCCTTCATCGCACGGCCGATGCCCGCCGTCAGCACGTCGATGTCCGGCGCGCCGTCGTAGTCGCCGGTGACGCCGAAGTAGAGGCCGCCGTCGTAGGAGAAGATCGCGACCACGATCCGCACCGATCCGACGACCGGGACGAAGGGGTAGGACTCGAGCATGCGCCGCCCGAGCGTCTGCACCGGCTGCTGGGGCCCGGGCACGTTGGTCGTCGCGGTGTGCATGTTCAGGCGTGGCGAGGCGGTGACCAGGCGGCTGCCGAGCGCGAGCAGCAGCGGCGGCGCGAAGCCCGACAGGGAGGAGAGGGTGTCGCCGGCGACCGCCTGCTTGCTCTCCTTGATCCCGTCCATCTCGCTGCGGATCCGCTCGAGCCGCGCGCGCGGGCTGTCGAGGCCGACGGGCAGGCCGGCGAAGACAGCGGAGACGCGGTTGTTGTAGACGCCGCGCTCGCCGCGTCGGCGCACCGAGACGGGCACCATCGTGCGCACCACGTCGTCGGGGCCGGGCGGCTCGCCGCGTGCCTCGAGCAGGTCGCGGAAGCCACCCGTGATCACGGTCAGCACGACGTCGTTGACGGTGCCACCGAGCGCTGCGCGCACCGTCTTGATGTCGCTGAGGCGCATCTCCGCCCAGCTCCAGCGCCGGTGCGGACCGATCGGGCCGGTCAGCGAGCTCGACGCGACGGGGCGCATCCGCGAGCTGGCCGCGACCGCGGCCCGCGCCGTCTCGAACGCCGTCGCGAGCGTGTCCCGCGGCCGCGAGACGGCCCGCTGGAGCGTCTGCAGCTGACCGGAGGGGCTCAGTTTGTGAGCGACGGTTTTCGCCAGCACGTCGACCGAGGACGGCTCGGGCGGCGGCGAGAACTCGCCCTTCGCCGGCCGCACATCGGTCGTGTCGGAGAACATCACCGACATCAGGTCGGTTGCGGCGACGCCGTCGACCATGCAGTGGTGGACCTTCGAGAGCAGCGCCCAGCGTCCGTCGGCGAGGCCCTCGACCATCCACAGCTCCCACAGCGGCTTGTTGCGGTCGAGGTGCTGCGAGAACACGCGCGCGGCCATGTTGCGCAGCTGCTCCTCGCTGCCGGGCTTCGGGATCGCCGTGTGCCGCAGGTGGTAGTCGAGGCTGAAGTGCGGGTCGTCAACCCATGCGGGCGTCCCGGCCCCCAGCGGGACGAAGCGCACCTTCTGGCGATAGCGCGGGACGAGATCGAGCTTGCCCGTGACCATCTGCTTCAGCTCCGCGAACGGGGGCGGCGGCCCCTCGAACAGGCTCACGCCGCCGATGTGCATCGGCGTCACGTCGTTCTCGATGTGCAGGAACGAGGAGTCGATCGAGCTCATCCATTCCATGCCCGCTCCCTACCCGTTTCGAGCACTTCATCCAGCACCCGGTACACCGCCGGGTGCACCGACATCCCGCAGTGGCTCGAGGTGACCTCGATGTTGCGGGCGTGAGGGTCGATGCAGGCGTTCCAGTCGACGATGCCGTCGGTGCGCGAGTAGACCGACACGGCGTCGATGTGATCCTCCAGCGGAGCGTCGAGGTCCGCCCAGAACGTCTCGCAGCACTCGCCGTCGGCGCAGCCGCTCGAGAACACGCGCGGCAGGCCCAGATCGCCGAGGCGCGCCATGATCCGCACCGTGCGCAGGACCTGCGGTGAGACCGCGAGCGGGTCCGCGACCGGCGAGCCGAGCATGACCAGGGTCGACACGTTCTCAGGCTCGCGGACGGCCAGCGAGCGGGCCAGCGCGCCGCCTCGGCTCTGCCCGATCAGCACGACGGGTTCTTCGGAGCGGGAGGCCAAGCGCCACAGCTGCTCCTGCAGGCGGCTCACGATCGCCTCGGCGCAGCCGGCGTTCAGCCGCATGCCGCTCATCGAGACCGGGTGGCCCTGGCGGCGGAGCCACGCGCGCATCACGGTCAGCGACGTGTCGCCGGCCATGAAGCCCGGGATCAGCATCACCGGGGGCGCGCCGGAGCGCCGGCGGCGCACCAGAAGCTCGCCCGAGAGGGCGCTTCCGGCGAGCAGCCGAGCCAGCTCGCCTCCATAGCGCAGCTCACCCCACAGGGGCGCAGCCTGCGCCTCCCATCCCTCCACGACCGCCATCCTGGTGATGAATGATACGAGGAAACCGGCGGTAGGGCTAGGAGGCCTCGAGATAGGGGTCGAGCATGGCGGCGTCGTGGGAGCAGATCAGCTCGATCTCGCCACCGTGACGAGCGGCCAGCTCGCGCAGCCGTTCGCGGTTCTCGTGCCGCTGCTTGGCCTCGGTCTGGTTGACGTTCTGGAAGAAGCGCAGGCCCGGCGGGCAGTGCGGCGGCGTCTGCACCTCGCCGTGGTGGAAGAACGCGTCGCCGCAGTGCAGCAGCCAGCCGTCGCCGCGGCGGATCGCCACGCCGGTGTGGCCACGGGTGTGACCGGGGAGCGGGATCAGGAGGATCTCGCCGTCCGCGCCCGGCAGGATCCGAACGGAGCCGAACCCCATCCATTCATCGCCTTCGACCTCGTGCTCGACCCAGCGCGGCCCGTGGCGCCAGTGGGCGGGGATGTAGCGGGTGCGCGAACGCCAGTCCGGGTTCAGCGCGGCCGCCAGCTCGCGGCCCAGCAGGTGGACCTGCGCCTCGGGGAAGTCCGGCAGTCCGCCGGAGTGGTCGAGGTCGAGGTGGGTGGTGACGATGTGGCGCACGTCGGCGGGCTGGAAGCCGCGAGCGATCACCTGTGCGTGCGCGGTCTCCTCTGCGCGGAGCTGCGGGCTCACGGCCGTGTTGAAGACGCGGCCGAGCTGGGTCCGGTTGGCGACGTCGCCGAGCCCGAAGCCGGTGTCGACGAGCACGAGGCCCTCGGCGCCCTCGATCAGGAGCACGTGGCAGATCGAGCGCGCGGGCTCGAGCCAGCCGCCCTGCCCTGTCAGCAGCCGCGCGCCGCGCGGGCACATCGTGCCGCAGTTGAGGTGGTGGATCGTCTGCGGTGAGACGTTCACGGCCCGAGAGCCTAACCGTGCCGCGCCGTCGTTAGAGTCACGCCCCATGGAGGAGGCACGCGTCCGCTGCGGCGCCGAGGAGGTGAGCTACGCCGAGCTGTTCGGCGCCGCGCTGCGCGCGACGGCGGGGCTCGCGGCGCTCGGCGTCGGCGCCGGCGACCGCGTCGCGCTGCTGCTCCGCAACTCGCTCGAGTTCCTCGAGGCGTCGATCGCGACGGTTCCGCTCGGCGCGAGCGCCGTGCCGATCAACTGGCACTGGCGCGGCGAGGAGATCGCGCACGTGCTCAGCGACAGCGGCGCGAAGACACTGGTGCTGCACGCGGACCTCTGGCCTTCGGTCGCCGAGCACGTGCCCGCGGACGTCGCGCCCGTCGTGGTCGGCTCGGGCGAGGTCCCGGGCGCGCGTAGCTGGAACGAGTGGATGGCCGGCGAGCCCTGGCAAGAGGCCCCGGAAAGCGCGCCCGTCTCCATCATCTACACGTCGGGCACCACCGGCAAGCCGAAGGGCGTCGTGCGCGAGCAGTCGAGCGAGGAGAAGCGCGAGGCCTCGCGGGCACTGCTGGCCGAGCTCTTCCAGCTCGGCGAGGGCGAGCGGACGGTGATCCCGGCGCCGATGTACCACACCGCGCCGAACGTCTATTCGCTGGCGTGCGCGCTGCTCGGCATGGACATGACGATCATGGAGCGCTTCGACGCCGAGGAGTTCCTGCGCATCGTCCAGGAGCAGCGCGTGACCGTGGTGCAGATGGTGCCGACGATGTTCGTGCGCCTGCTGGCTCTGCCCGAAGAGGTGCGGCGCTCGTATGACACCTCCTCGCTGCGCTGGATCGTCCACGCCGCCGCGCCGTGCCCGCCGGACGTCAAGCGCGCGATGATCGACTGGCTCGGCCCGATCGTGGCCGAGTACTACGGCGGCACCGAGACCGGGCCCGTCACCTACTGCACGAGCGAGGAGTGGCTCGCCCACCCGGGCACGGTCGGGCGCCCGCTCGGCAGCGCGCGCGTGAAGGTCGTGGGCGAGGACGGCGCCGAGCTGCCTCCGGGCGAATCGGGCGAGATCTACGCGTGGCTCGACCTCTTCCCCGACTTCACCTACGAAGGAGACGACGGCAAGCGCCGCTCAGTCGAGCACGAAGGTCTGATCAGCGTCGGCGACGTCGGTTATCTCGACGCGGAAGGCTTCCTTTTTCTCAACGACCGCCGCTCAGACATGGTGATCAGCGGCGGCGTCAACATCTACCCCGCCGAGATCGAGGCCTGTCTGCTCGCACTCGACGGCGTTCGCGACTGCGCGGTGTTCGGGGTCCCCGACGAGGAGTTCGGCGAGGCGCTCGCGGCTCACGTGGAACTCGACGAGGGTGCCTCGCTCGCCGAGGAGGACGTGCGCGCCCACGTGCGCGCGCACCTGGCCGGCTACAAGACACCGAAGGTCGTCGTGTTCGAGGACTCGTTGCCGCGTGAGGACTCCGGCAAGATCTTCAAGCGCCGCCTGCGCGAGCCGTACTGGGCCGGGCTGGAGCGGGCGATATGAACGCGGCGATGCCGGAGGCGCGCCGCGTCGCCGTCGGCGACGGCGTCGAGCTGAACGTCTACGAGGCGGGCAGCGGACCGGCGGTCGTCCTCTGCCACGGCTTCCCGGAGCTCGCGTTCTCCTGGCGCCATCAGATCGGCCCGCTCGCCGAAGCGGGCCACCGCGTGATCGTGCCCGACATGCGGGGCTACGGCGGCAGCTCCGTGCCGCGCGAGATCACCGACTACGACGTGCTCGCCCTGACCGGCGACATGACAGGCCTGCTCGACGCGCTCGGCGAGGAGGATGCGGTCTTCGTCGGCCACGACTGGGGCGCCTTCCTGGTCTGGCAGATGGCGTGGATCAACCCCGAGCGGGTGCGCGCCGTGGCCGGCCTGAGCGTGCCGTTCGTGCCGCGGGCCCCCGCCGCGCCGATCCCGATCATGCGCGCGAACCTCGGCGAGGACTTCTACATCGTGTGGTTCCAGACGCCCGGCGTCGCCGACGCGGCGCTCGCGGGCGACGTGCGCCGCACGCTCACCACCTCGCGCCAGTGGACCGCGCAGTGGGCCGAGGAGGACGGCGCGAACCCGAAACGCCCGGACTGGCTCGAGGAGGACGAGCTGCAGGTCTACATCGACGCGTTCGAGCGGACGGGCTTCAGCGGCGGGCTCAACTGGTACCGCAACATCGATCGCAACTGGGAGCTGACCGCGCCCTACGAAGAGCGGCGGATCGAGCAGCCCGCGCTGTTCCTGACCGGCGAGCTCGACCTGGTCAAGAACTTCATGCCCGTGCAGGCGATGGACGGCTGGGTCACCGACCTGCGCCGCAACGTCACCGTGCCCGGAGCCGGGCACTGGGTGCAGCAGCAGGCGCCCGAGGCGGTCAACGCCGAGCTGCTCGGGTTCCTCGCCGCGCTCTGAGCACCCGCGCTCAGCGGATTCCCAGGACGCTACGAGGGCAGCCACAGCGTGCGTCGCGAAGCTCCGGCCATGACTCGGGGCGTGACCCCGGAGGCTCCGAAACCAAAGGAGTCGACCGATGCAGAAGCGCAAGAAGGTCGCGGTCATCGCCGCTGCGAGCGCATGCGCGCTCGGCGGCGCGGCGGCCGGAATCAGTCAGAGCGCGGCGGACAGCTCGAGCGGGAAAGCCGCGAAACCTCCCCGCTGGGCCCACGCCGCCGGGGCGCCCGGGTTCGGCGCGGGCATGCACGGCGGGCCGGGCGACGAGGTCCACGCGGTGGAGGTCGTGCTGAACAAAGCCGGCACCGCCTACATCAGCGTCACACGCGACAACGGCACGATCACGGAAGTCGACGCGAGCGCAGGCAAGATCACGCTGAAGGAGGGCACCTCCTCGGTGACCTACGCCACCCCGACGATCACGATCCCCTCGGGGGCGAGCGTGTCGCTCGACGGCGCGAGCAGCTCGCTCGACAAGCTGAAGGCGGGCGACCACGTCTCCATCTCCTCATCCTCTGAAGGGACGAGCGTCTTCGCCTTCGACTCCAACTTCAAACCCGGTCCCGGGAGGATGGGGGCCGGTGGGCCTCCTCCGGGCGGCGGCCAGAACCCGCCGCAGAACGCTCCGCAGCCGCCGGGCGAAGCCTACTGACGCTCGCGCGCCCCGGCCGGGGGGTACCGTGGAGGGCATGGGAGAGCAACCGTCCCTCCACTCCCCCGGCCGCGATGGCTGAGCCGCCGCGCAGGCGTGCCCAGGTGCGCCCCGAGAACGCCGTGACGGTCGCGATCGGCGTGGTCACGCTCGTCGCCGGGCTCGTGGTGATCGCGATCGGCGGCGGCGGAACCGGCGCGACGATCGCCGCCGCGATGCTGCTCGGGATCGCGGGGATCGCGTTCGTGTCGCTGATCTTCCTGATCGTCGGCCAGAGCGAAGAAGACGACCGCGAGCGCCACCCGCGCGGCTGAGGACGTGACGACATCAGGGGCCCGAGGCCTTCCCTGGCCCCGGGCCCCTCTGCGTGGGGGCATCCTGCCCTCTCCGTGCCGCCGCCTGCGGCCGGCGCCGTCCTCGGAATAGGAACATTCCCCTCGGAACCCCTTCACACCGTTTCCCTGCTGTGACCGCGGTGTTGAACGTCTGTGACGCGGCGGAGACGTTCCGTCATGCTTGTGCGCTTGGAGCCGACCCAGGCGAGAGAGATCCGCTCGTGGCTGATGGACATGGACGGCGTGCTCGTGCGCGAGGAAGAACCGATCCCGGGCGCCAACGTCTTCCTCGACCGCCTGCGCGAGCTCAGCATCCCCTTCCTCCTCCTCACAAACAACTCCATCTACACGCCCCGCGACCTGGTCGCCCGGCTGGCGGCGGCCGGGCTCGAGGTCCCGGAGCAGTCGATCTGGACCTCGGCGCTGGCGACCGCGGGGTTCCTCCACGACCAGCGCCCGGGCGGCACGGCGTACGTGATCGGCGAGTCGGGGCTCACGACGGCGCTGCACGAGGCCGGCTACACGCTGGACGACCGCGCGCCGGACTACGTCGTGCTGGGCGAGACGCGCACCTACTCCTTCGAGCGCATCACGCGCGCGATCAGGCTGATCGCCGACGGGGCGCGCTTCATCGCGACCAACCCGGACCCGACCGGGCCGAGCACGGCCGGGCCGCTTCCCGCGACCGGCTCGGTCGCGGCGCTGATCAGCCGCGCCACCGGCGTCGAGCCCTACTTCGTCGGCAAGCCGAACCCGTTGATGATGCGCTCGGCGCTGAACGCGATCGAGGCGCACTCGGAGAGCTCCGCGATGATCGGCGACCGGATGGACACCGACATCGTGTCGGGGCTCGAGGCGGGGATGGAGACGATCCTCGTGCTCAGCGGCGTGACCACGCGCGAGATGGCCGAGCGCTTCCCCTTCCGCGCCTCGCACATCGTCGACTCGGTCGCCGACCTGGTCGATCAGCTCGGCGCTTGAGTTCTGCAAGCACCGCTGCAACAGATGTCTAGCCAACGCCTCTGACGCTCATCGCCGCCCTAGCGTGCGCCGAAAGCGCAGGCAGAGAGGGGGACGGCAGCGATGAGCGGGGTGACACCGACAGCTGGACGGCACGGCAAGGCCGCGGCGGGCGCGGCGCGTCCCAAGGGGCACGCGCACGGCAAGCCCAAGCACCGGTGCAAGCCGAAGCGCCACCACAAGTGCCCGCGCAAGCACCACAAGAAGAAAGCGCCGCCGCACGTCTCGGGGCTGCCGGGGGCGCCCGCGCCGCCCGCGATCCCGGTGGTGCCGCCTGCCCCCTCGAGCTCACCGCCGCCCAGCGTCGGCGCTCCGATCACGCTCGCGCAGGCGCGGCGCCTGCTCTGGCGCGCGGGCTTCGGCCCGGCGCCGGGCCAGGCCGAGGCGATGGCCGGCCAGCCGCTCGCAGCGGTGGTGCAGTCGCTGACGCGCCCGCCGGGCCCCGCGACGCTCCACGGCCCGGCGCCGACCGACGACGAAGGCAACGCGCTCGCGCCCGCGGATTCCTGGGGCCAGGATCACTGCTGGTGGCTGGACCGGATGGTGCGCAGCGACCAGCCGCTCGTCGAGCGGATGACCTTCATCTGGCACGACTGGTTCGCGAACTCCAACGAAAAGGTGAACGACCAGCAGCGGATGCTCGATCAGAACCAGCTCTTCCGCGAACACGCCCTCGGCAACTTCCGCGACCTGTTCATGTCGGTCACCGTGAACCCGGCGATGCTCGTGTTCCTCGACGGGATCTACAACTCCAAGTGGGACCCGAACGAGAACTACGCGCGCGAGATGATGGAGCTGTTCTCGCTCGGCGCCGACCGCGGCGCCTACGCCGAGAAGGACGTCAGAGAAATGGCTCGCGCGCTGACGGGCTGGACCGCGGAATGGACCGAAAGCGCGGGCCTGCAGAACTTCCGCTTCCAGGCCTCCCACCACGACGGCGGCAACAAGACGGTGTTCGGCCAGACCGGCAAGTGGAGCTGGGAAGACGCGGTGAACCTGTGCGTGTCGCACCCTCTTCACCCCTCGTTCTTCTGCGCGAAGCTCTGGGGCTACTTCGTGCCGACGCCGCCGAGCGAAGCCACACTGGCCGCGCTGGAGGGGCTGTACCTGGGCAGCGGCTACGGCATCGCGCCGGTGGTGGAGGCGATCCTCCAGCACCCCGACTTCCTGAACGGGCCCGAGCTCGTCACACCGCCGGTCGTCTACAACGCCGGGCTGCTGCGTGCGATCGGCCGCCCGATCGACACGACGGCCTGGGCCTGGCTGTCGGCCGGCGCCGGGCAACAGCTCTTCTATCCGCCCAATGTGTCGGGCTGGGACTTCACCCACTGGCTCGACACCTCAACCGCGAAGGCGCGGTGGGAAATCGCCAGCTATGTGACCTCTGAGTCCTACGCCAACCCGTGGCCGGGCGAAGGGGAACACAAGTACGACGAAAAAGAGGAACCGGCCGAAGCGTGGGCGAGCGCGATGGCCTACTGGGGCTCGCCGCTGCTGAGCGCGGAATCGCAGAGCAGCCTCGAAGGCTTCGCCTCCTCGTCGTTGAGCGGGCTGAAACTCGCGAAATGGCAGAAGAGCCCGTACAAGGCGATGCGCCAGAACGCGCTGCGAATGCTGATCGCCACGTCGCCGGACCTGCAGGTGAGCTGAGGAGGGGGAGCAAGATGGGCTGCTCGTGCCAGGACTTCAACCGTTCGCAGCTGCTGCGCGCGGGCATCGCGCGCGCCGGCCGCGGGCTGCCGTCGATCGAGCCGGGGATGCCGCTGCCGGCAGGAACCGGCATGGACAGGCGCTCCTTCCTGCTGCGCAGCGCGGGCGCGGTGCTCTCGGTCTACGGCGCCGCCGCTCTGGCCCCGCGAGCCTTCGAGGAGGGCATCGCCGCGGCCGCGGCCGCCGAACCGAACCAGCCCGTCCTCGTCTCGATCTTCATGGAAGGCGGCTGGGACGCGCTGTCGGTGCTCGCGCCCGTGCGCGAAGCGCGCTATCACGAACTGCGCCCGACGCTCGGGAAGAACGAAGGCGAAGGGGTGCAGTACACCGAGGACGAACGACTCATGTGGCACCCGCGGGCGGGCGGGCTGGCAGAACTGCACGGCGAGGGCAAGGTCGCGGCGTTCCCGGCGATCGGCTACGACCCGCCCGACGAGAGCCACTTCACGAGCCGCCACTACTGGGAGGTCGGCGAGCTCGACACGCAGGTGCGCTCGGGCTGGATGGGGCGCTACCTCGACGTCGCGGGCAACCCGGGCAACCCGCTGCAGGGACTGTCGCTCGACTACTCGCTGGCGCCGGCTCTCGCGACCACGCGCGTACCGGTCGCCGCCGTGTCCTCTCCCTCCGACTACAACTTCTGGGCCTACGGCCTGGACGAACCGCTCACCGCGGCGACGATGGAAGAGGTCGGCGCGCTCGGCTCGCTCGGCGCGCCCTCCCCGGCGTTCGCCCAGGCGCGCACGGTCGCCCAGAACGTGAACGTCATCCGCACGCAGGTCGCCCCGTTCGCGGAACACGAAGGGAAACCCGGTTTCGAATCGCCTGTCGTCTACCCGACCTCGGGCGGCGACTTCCCGCAGCGATTGGCCGTGCTCGCGGCGATGATCGACGACGAAGCGCTGCCGATCAAATGCGTCTCGCTGAACGCGGTGGGCGGTTACGACACCCATTCCGACGAGACCGAAACACTCGCGAACAACCTCGGTGCGACCGTCGAATCGGTGCTCGCGTTCCAGCGCGACCTCGAAGCGCGCGGGATCGCCGATCGCGTGGTGGTGCAGCTGTGGTCGGAGTTCGGGCGCCGTCCGGAGGAAAACGGCTCGGGCACCGACCACGGCGCGGCGGGCGTCTCGTTCCTGATCGGCAGCCGCGTCAAAGGCCAGATGGTGGGCGAATTCCCCGGCCTCACGAAACTGGACCCGAACGAAAACCTCGTGAACACGTCGGACTTCCGCGCGATGCAGGCCGCGCTGATCGCGCAGTGGTTCCAGACCGAAGCGGGCCTCGTGATCCCCGGCGCCGGCACCGGGCTGCCCGGCCCGAGCGCCTACGGCACGGTCCCCGACCTGATCGCGTGATGCTCGCGCGGCGCCGGCGGATCGCGCTGCTTCTCTGCGGATGCGCAGCCGCCGCGCCATTCGCCGGCGGTGCGCTGTCGCGGGCCTCGCCCACGCGCTGGGGGCAGCCGGGCTCGGCCTGGGACTGGGAAGCGATGCGGGCGCGCGCGCACGCGGACGCGCGCCGGCACCGGTGCGCTGTGCATGCCCACGCCAGGCACCGGCCGAAGCACTGCACGAGCAAGCCGCGCCACGGCGCGAGCTCGACCAAACCGACTGCCGGTCCGGTTCCGTCGGGCGGCGGCGAAACGCCCGGCGGCAGCGAAGGCCTCACGCCGCAGCTCCCCGGCGTACCCGCGCCTTCCGGCAACCCGCCTCCGACGGGCGAAGAACCGGCGCCGCCTTCGATCGTGCATCTCCAGGTGGTCGCGGTCGAGTACCACTACACGCTCTCGCGCACGACCGTGCCCGCCGGCAAGGTTGCGATCCAGTTCGTCGACAACGGCCAGGACGAACACAACCTCAACGTGCTCTCCGGCGAAGGGGAAGTGGAAGCGAAATTCCCGACGACCGTCTCGCACGGCATGCGCGAACAGACGGTCAACCTGCGCAAAGGCAGCTTCACGCTGTTCTGCTCGCTGCCCGAACACGAGGCGAAAGGGATGCACGCGACGCTGACCGTGCAGTAGGGGGCAGCGCTGCCGATCTAGCTCGGCCGGGCCCGCGCGGGATACTGACACCGCGATGTCGCAGCAGACCCTCGAGTTCGTAGCGTCGATCGTCGACCGCTGGAACGGCGGGGAATGGTTCGTCCCGGACGCGTACGACGCGGAGCTCGAATGGCTGCCGCACCGCAGTCTGACCGAGGGCACCTACCACGGGCTCGAGGGCATGAAGCGCTTCGCCGAGGACACGCGCGAGCTGTTCGACCGGTTCGAGCTGCGCTACGAGCTGCTCGACCTCGGCGATCAGGTGCTCGCCTGGGGGACCGTGTGCTTTCGCGCGAGGCAGAGCGGGATCGAGACGGAGATCCCGTTCGGGGGCCTGGTCGCTCTCCGGGACGGGAAGATCCTCCGCTGGGAGGATCTCGGCTCCAAGGAGGCGGCGCTCGAGGCCGCGGCGGCGCGCGGCTAGCGCTTTCGCCGTCGCGTCCGCGGGTACGCAAGAGGTGGAAGCCCGCGACTGAAACGGATGATCGGCATCAAGGCAGCGGAGGCGACGGCCAAGCGCCCCCCGTCTCCCCTCGTATCGATGCGATAAGCAGCCCGCATGTCCCGGCGCGGAACGCCTATCAGGAGAGTTCCGATCAGTGGGTAGTCTCGGGTGCCCCCGCTCCTGTGACCCAAGCCACCAACCAACCCGCGTTCGAGCTGCGCCAGCTGCAGTACCTCGTGGTCGTGATCGAGGAGGGGCAGATAACACGCGCCGCGCAGCGGCTGAGCGTCGCCCAGCCGGCGCTCTCCCAGGCGATCTCCCGGCTCGAGAGCCAGCTCGGGGTGCGCCTGCTCGAGCGCCTGCCGCGTGGCATCGAGCCGACGCCGGCCGGCGCCGCCTTCTTCGCGAAGGCGCGCGAGGCGATCACCGCCGTGGAGGAAGCCGAGGACGCCGTTCACCCGTGGTCGCGCTCGGACGACGCGGCTGCGGCTCGGGTATCTCCCGGTGCTGGGGCCGATGGCACGCCCCTGGCTGCGCCGGTTCATCTCCGCGAACCCCGGCGTCGAGCTGGAAACGCACCACCTCGCTCCCCAGGAGCGGACGGTCGAGCTCCGGCGCGGGCGCATCGACGCCGAGCTGATGTTCCCGCCCCCGCGGGACCCGGAGCTCGAGTCCCTGGTCGTCCTTCGCTCTCCTCGCTACGTCCTGATGCACGACGCCCATCCGCTCGCGCGGGAGGAGTCGCTGGAGTACGCGCAGATCGAGCGCGAACGCGTACCGGCGCGGCACCCGAGCGTGCCGGTGGACTGGGCGCGCGAGGCGTGGCTGATGAACTACCGCGGCTCTGAGCCCGAGGTCACCAAGGAGCAGCCGACCAGCGCCGACGAGGTGTGGGCGCTCGTCTCGGCCGGCAAGGCGATCTCTGTCCTACCCGGGTTCATGCTCTCCGGCGCCGAGGGCCACGGCGTGCGTGCGGTGCTGCTCGCGGACGTCGAGCCGGTCGAGGTGGCACTGACCAGGCGGGGCGACGACACTCGCCCCTCGGTGCTCGGCCTCTTCGACGCGGCCCGAGCCCAGCTCGAAGAGGGGGCGGGCTGAGGACGCAGGCGACGGCCGGGACGCGGTCAGTGCCCCAGCCGTCGCGAGGGCCCCGGAGCAGTCAGTGAGACCCGCCGGAGAGACCGTGCACCGACGCGGCCTGGCGCATGGGCACGGAGGCGAAGGGCAGCAGATCGGCGAGGCCCGTCACTTCGAAGACGCTCTGCACGCTCTCGGGCCCGGGCTCGATCAGCAGGCCGATGTCGCGCTGCCGGCAGATGCGCTGCGTCAGGGTCACCGCCCACAGCCCGGAGGAGTCGATGAAGGTGAGGCCCGAGAGGTCGAGGACGATCGGGCGACCGTCGTCGATCAGCTCGGTGATCGCCGCCTCGAACCTGGCGAGGGCCGCGCTGTCGAACTCGCCCGCCGCCACGAGCCTCCCGCCGTGCTCCTCGTAGGAGATCTCGACCGAGAAGCCGCCCTGGCCGGGCGGCGCCTGCGAGCACGGGAGCGTCTCGGGGGACCTGTCGAAGCGGCCGTCATCCGCCACGGTCCGATCGCCGTGCTCGCCGTTTGCCTCTGGCCTGCGAGAGAGCCGCGCAGGGATCGCGGGTGCCTTCCGAGTGCTCGAGCGTGCAAGGACCCAACTGTCCCGCCACCCGCGGGAACTGTCCAATACAAGTTCATCTGTTCGTATAGGCAGTCGTTATCTCAGCCCCGAAAGCCCCGTCCTGCCGGGCTCCGCCGCAACGCGTGCACCCCCTACCCGTCGGCGCAGCTGCTCGCGGCGTCCTGGAGCGCGCCCTCCTCGGGACGCGCGAAGCGCGGCTCGGGTTCCGCGGCGGGGCGCAGCGTGGCGCGCAGATCGCGCACCGCCGGCCTCGCGTCGCCGCGCAGGCACGCGAGCGTGACGTCGAGCTCCTCGACGCCCACGAGCGGGATCGCGCGCAGGCCGTCGCCTTGGAGGCGCGGGATCATGAACTTCGGCAGGATCGCGATCGCTCTGCCCCGCGCGATCAGCGCCCAGAGCTCGTCCAGCGACGTCGGCGTCTCGCTGGTGACGCGCGGCGGCGCGCTGCGATGGCTCATCAACCAGCCGTCGTTGGCCGATCGCGGATCGACGCTGGCGTGGCGTCCCGGCAGCGTCTCCTGCTCGATCTGGTCGAAGACGAGCGAGGTCTCGCGCGCGAGGTGGTGGGACTCGCCGACGAGCACGTAGCGTGGCGAGCTCTCGACGAGCTGCTCGACGAGCTGCTCGTCGCCGGAGGGCGGGTAGAGGAGCTCCGCGTCGATACGACCGCGCTTGAGCTCGACCAGGCGGTCGGCGGGCATCAGGTGACGGGTCTCGACGTGGACCTCGGGGTGCGCCAGCATGAAGCGCCTGAGCAGCCTGCGCGCGAGGTCGCCCGCGGCCTCGTCGAAGCCGACGACCAGCCGCGGCCCGGCGCGCAGCCACGGCTCGACGGCATCCTCGGCTTCTTCGACGGCGAGCAGCGCGCGCAACGCCCGCTGGAAGAAAGCAGCGCCGGCCTCGGTCGGCGTGACGCCGCGCGAGTGGCGCTCGAACAGCCGCACGCCGAGGTCGGTCTCGAGCTTGCCGATCGCCTGCGAGAGCGCCGGCTGTGCGATGTGCAGCCGGGCCGCCGCGCGCGTCATCTGACCCTCTTCCACGACGACGACGAAGTAATGGAGTTGGCGTAGGTCGATCATCACGGTGTGGCGGGGATGCCGCGCCGCTGGTGCGCGCGGGTATAAGCCACCGATCTACCTCAATACCCACGTCGGCCCGTCTCCCCTCCGCTGGTCCATACGTGTTATGCGCGAGCCATAAGCGTTTGCTTATGCCAAGCGCGGAATCTCCCTTGCGCGCGGCCGTTCGCGCCCCACGGCTCGCGCGAGCAGGCGGCGCCCCGGCGCGGGCGCGGAGCTAGTCTCGGCAGGATGGTCCACCTCGTCACCGCCGAGGAGATCGCAGCGCTGAACGCCCTGATTCGCGGTGCGCGCACCGCGAAGGAGGTGGGCGCACGGACCAGCCGCAACGCATGGGCCGTCCTGCGCGGGATGGAACTGCGCGAACCCTCGCTCGCGGTCTCCGAACCGGGCGCTGAGGGCGAGGTGTGGGAGCCGACCCTGCTCGGACGGGCGGCGATCGAGGACGGCACGCGCAGGCACGGCTGAGGCGCGCGCCGAACCCGGAGGCGCGCGCCGAACCGGGAGGCGCGCGACGACGCCTCCCCGGCAGCTGCTCACGGCACTATTCGAAGATCACTTCGAAGTTGTTGCTTTCGTTGACGAGCACGGCCCCGTCGGCGTTGTGCGCCGAGTGGGAGATGACGAACCTGCCCGGCTTGTCGCCCGGCTGTTTGTCGGAGACGACCTTGATCGCCACGCTCTGCCCTTCGATGACCTGCTTCGTCGCGACGGATTCGGAGGACGAAAGCGATTCTTCGAACTGGTAGAGAGCGATCCCGATCAGGCCCGGCCCGTTGATCGTGTTGGTGCTGAGGGAGGCCTTGCCTTCTTCAAGCGCGATCGCCTCGTAGCGGTTGCCCCTGAAGAGGTTCTTTTCGATTTTGACGTCCGGCGAGGCGGGCACGGTGGCGCTGCCCGATGCGTAGTAGACGCCCATGTCGTTGTGTTCGAGCGTCGCACCTGTGACCTTCGAGCCCGGCGCGGCTTCGAAGAAGAGCACGCCCGCGGCCTGCGAGCCTTCCGGTCCGCACACGCCGACGTTGCACTCGTTGCCTGCGATCGCCGTGCCTTTGATGATCCCCTTGGCGCCGCCCGAGACCTGGACCCCGTTCTGGGCGATGTTCGGGGACGGGCCCGCGCCCGTCACGGTCGACGTGGCGAGCGACATCGTCGACCCCGCGCCCGTCACCGTCGGGCCGTTCTTCTCATAGCCGGAGAACGTGCTGTTCTTCACCATCGCGTGACCGACCTCTTCGCGGCTCGCCGAGCCGACGCGCAGCGCGACGCCGTGCTGGCAGCCCTTGAAGGCTTCGATCGTCGTGCTCGCGCCTTCGACCACCAGGTTGCTCGCCTTCAGCGTTCCGCCCCCGCCGACGAAGATCCCGTTCAGCCCGTTTGCGCACGTTTCGAGCGGAACCTCCGCCTGCACGTTCAAGCCCGTGATCGAGACCGTGGCGCCGGTGCAGATCGAGATCTCGTCCGCCTGGTTCAGCGGTCCTTCCGCTTCGTTGGATTTCGTGTCGCATTCCGATTCCGAGCGCGCGGGCGAAGCGGGCATCGCGAGCGTGGCGGTGCCGGCGCCGTTCGTCGTGGTGAGCTTGGTGGCCCCGGTGATCTGGATCTGTTCGGTGTAGGTGCCCGGGCAGACCCCGATCTGGGCGCCTTTGGCGGCTTCGATCGCCGCCTGCACACTGTTGAAGCTCGGTTCGGTGCAGCTCTTGCCTTTCGGCACCGCGGGACCGCTGGTCGATACGAAGATCTTCGCCTGGGCCGCGCTCGCCGCGACCGCGATCAGGCAGAACGTCAGCACGACCAGCGCCGACGCTCGGAGGGCTCTCCTGTACACCTCATGCCTCCTTGTGGGTAGTGGACAAGCCACCCCGACGTGGCTGTGCGGGTGGTGCGGGGCAGGGCAGGCGCGTGGGCGCGCTCCGTCGCGCCCACGCTCCTGTGTTCGGCCCGCGGTACGGGAGGGACGGCGCCGCGGGCCGGTGGAAGGGCCGCGCGTTATGGGGCCGCGCACCCTCCAGCTCTGAAAACGGGCATCGCGCCGCGGGCCTCACTGCCCGGCGGCACAGATCGCGTCTCAAGACGGTCTCCCCCTAGTTGTCCCTCGCTGTCGCCGTGCCTAACGGCGCGACGCGAGCAGTCTCGCGTATCGGCGCTGCGCTGTCCAGCCGAGTTCCGCTGGTTGCGATGTCGGGGGTTGGGGCGGTCTGCGGGGCGACAGGAATCGGTTACCGGTCTACCGTGCGGCCGAGGCTGGATGCGCTGCGGCGCTGCGCGCGGGTCGCCCGGCTAGCGCTGCGCGCGGGTCTCCCGGCTACCCTTGAGGTCCTGGGGCCATAGCTCAGCTGGGAGAGCGCCTGCGTCGCCGTTAGGAGGTCGTTCTTGGAAGCATTTTGGAAGCCTCGGCCGCCCGGCTTCCACCTGCGGACGCCCACAGCCGAGTTTTCGAGTGCCCGATTTGCAGGGCAAACCCGAATCGCGCCCACACCCGTCCGGCCCTAATCCCGGTTTGCAAGCAGGAGGTCACCGGTTCGATCCCGGTTGGCTCCATTCGGGAAGAAGGTCATCGCCTGAGCCGCTGGTTTGCGCACTCTCAGCTTTCTCGGCGCTGGAGCGAAATTCTCGATTGAGCGAGCTGGCGCTTCCGGGACCGCTCCTCCGCGCCCGGAACGCCTGGCGTTCATCTCGGACCTCGCACCGAACCCGTGCGCCAGAAGTCGGACCGAGCGATCGACGAAACGGTCCGCTACTACGAAACGGCCTTCCAGTAGCCGTCGGCCCATCCCGGTCCCGTAACATCCCGCGAGGGGTTCGGGCGATCGATGGGGAGGCCGCGAGATGGACTGCACGCTTGTCTGTATCTCGAGTGACGACGGGGCGGACGCGTTCAACGCGGCCGCCGAGGTCGCGGACAAGCTCGGCTGGAGCCTGGTCGACGAGGACATCGTCAGCCGTGCTGCTGAGGAGGCGGGCGTGACGCCCGACGTGATCGCGGACGTCGAGCGACGCAAGTCGCTCCTGGAGCGTCTACTTGCCGGCGCCTCGACTTCGGGCGCCTCGATGGCCTACGTGCCGTCCTTCGCCGAGGCGGTGTCGGGGCCTCGCAGCGATGTGCTGCGAGGCATGATCCGCTCGGTCATCGAGGAAGTCGCTGCTCGCGGCAGCGCTGTCGTCGTCGCTCATGCGGCGTCGCTGGCGCTCGGCGAGCGCGAGGGCGTGCTGCGTGTGCTGATCACGGCGTCGCCGGCGACACGCGCCCGCCGTCTCGGGTCAGAGCTCGACGTCGACGAGAAGGAGGCGACCCGTATGCTCGCGCGCTCCGAGGCCAACCGCGCCGACTACATCAAGCGGTTCTACGGCATCGCCGACGAGTCGCCGGTGCACTACGACCTCGTGGTCAACACCGACCGGCTGAGCGCCGGCGAGGCCGCCGAGCTGATCCTGCAGGCCGCCGGGAAGTCGGCTCAGCCCTGAACGAGCAGGTAGGACTGGACGGCCTGGACGCCTTGCGTCCTGACGAGTCGTCCGCTCGTTCTCATCCGTGAGGTATGCCCGTCGGGTCCACGGACGATCGGCGTACGGCCGAGAACCCCGACGAACTCGTAGCCGGCGGGCAAGCGGTTCACCGTCCGTGCCTGCTGCTCGGTCAAGAGGCTCTCGTGGCCGCACATGGACTCCTGTCCGAGTGCTTTGTTCCCCGTCGGCGTTAGCGTGCTCATGGCATCTCCGTTACTGGTGTGGCGCTGATTGAACCCCGGCACAGAACGGTCCCGCGGTCGGTTGACGGGCAGCTAAACGCCGGGTGAGAGTGCCTTCACCGCGAGCCGTTTGCCTACGCAGCGTCGAGTCGCCCGTGCACGATCCGAACCGAGCCATAGGGTGGCTCCGATGGCCCGCACCCGGCTCTATCGCAACGGCAAGCTCGTGCTCGAGGACTTCCCGGTTCCCGACGTCTCCGAGCACCTGAAGGAAGAGGGAGCCTGCGTGTGGCTGGACTACTGCTCTCCGACCGAACAGGACCTGGCGACGATCGCCGAGGAGCTCCAGTTGCACCCGCTGGCCGTGGAGGACGCCGTCAACGAGCATCAACGACCCAAGCTGGATCGCTACGACACCCACCTGTTCCTCAGCGCCTATGACGTCGCCCTCGACGTCGAGACGGGCCGGCTGAGCACCAGCGAGATCGGGGTCTTCATCACGAAGACCGCCCTCGTCACGGTCCGCCAGAACGAGGGTGCGAGGATCGACTCGGTCCTCACCCGCTGGAACGAATCGGCGGACCTCGCCGGGCACGGCGTGGAGTTCTTGCTCTGGGGCCTGCTCGACGACATCGTCGACGGCCACTTCGAAACGGTCCAGTCGCTCGACACCGAGATCGAGGCGCTCGAGGATCTCCTCTTCGACGACGCCCCCCACGACGCCGAGGTGCAGCGCCGCTCGTTCGAGCTTCGCAAGAGCCTCGTCCTCCTCCGGCGGCTGGTGCTGCCGATGCGTGAGGTCGTCAACTCGTTGATGCGCCGCGACCTGCACGTCCTCGATCAGCAGATGGCCCCCTACTACCAGGACGTCTACGACCACGTCCTGCGAGCAACCGAATGGACCGAGTCCCTGCGCGACCTCGTGACCACGATCCTGGAGACGAACCTCACGATCCAGGGCAACCGGATGAACCTCGTGATGAAGAAGGTGACGAGCTGGGCGGCGATCATCGCGGTCCCCACCGCGATCACCGGCTTCTACGGTCAGAACGTCCCCTATCCCGGGTTCGCCGCGCACTGGGGGTTCTGGTTCTCCACGGCGCTCATCATCGCGCTCTCGACGACGCTCTACTGGGCCTTCCGCCGGAGCGACTGGATCTAGACGGCCGCGCCCGCGGACGTCATTCGCCGAAGGCGACGACGGTGCTCGTAGCCGGCGCGAACAGCAGCCCGTCGCCGGCGGAGGGAGTAGGGAAGTGGTTCGCAACCGACCCGACCGAAACCTGCTGCGTGATCGCACCGGTCGCAGGGTCCAGGCTGTCCACGTGCCCACTCTGGTCCATCACCCATACGAGCCCGCCCGCGAGGATCGGCGGGCCGGCCGAGGAGACCGAAGACGCCCAGTTGACCTGCAGTTCGCCGCTCCTGTTCACGGCCGCCGAGATCGGTCCTTTGCGGCACGGCAGATAGACCGTCGAGCCATCGATCGCGCTCCCGCCGTCGAAGGTCGTCCCGCAGATCGGGTGGACGGTGCTCAGCTGGCCGCCGATGCCGCCCAGGCTCTTCCGCTTGAGCACGTAGGCGGTCTGGGACTTGCCCACCTGCACAACGTGACCGTGCGAGAGGAGCGCGGGCACCGTGGAGCCAAGGTCGAGATCGGCGGCGTTGTCCTGCGCCCAGCTCGAGGGGGTGAAGGCGTCGAGCCTTTCCATCGACGGCGAGAGCTTCAGGACCGAGTCGCCGTCCTGCGGTTCGCCGGAGGTGTTCGAGCCGTTGCCGGTCGCGACCCAGACGTTCTTGGACCGGTCTACGACCGGCGCCGCCCCACCCATCCAGACGGCACCCTCCGACGCTTTCGGGTCCCCCCTCGCCGGAACCGTATCAAGTCGAATGAAGCCCACCGGCACGCCCGGACGTTCCGACTGACGGCGCGGTGACTGACGCGACTGAGCAAATCCACAGCCCGTGCCGCGGAGCGTATAAGCGCTCTCTATGTCCGGGATCGTAAATCGTATGGGCCGAACGCGGGAGCACATAACACGGCCCGATTCTCTTACAGATTCGACCTGTGACCGCTTGCTGCCTGTACAAGGGATCGCCCCTGCATCCCCAACGCCGGGAACGGGGCCTCATCCTTTTGGAGGAGGGCGCCGATGGGGGTCGTATCACGACCGGACCCACCCGATCGCCTCGCGCGATCGGTCGCACTCTCGCATGAGAAACGTCCGCGGTAACGGGGGCAGACGTCTCGCCGTATGCAGCGACAACCCATGAGGATCTCAAGACTGCTGTCAAGGCGACTGCCACTGCTGCTCATCCTGCTCGGCGCCGCAACGCTCGCCGGCCGGGCGATCGCCGCCTCCCCGCAGTTGGTCGCGCGTAACGCGCGTGCCCAACAGGCCGACCGACAGTCGTTCGCGACGCGTGCGGCCGCCATCAAGGCTCACAGGGCGGGGCACAAGGCCAAGCGCGGCTCACGAGGACCAGCGGGACCCGCCGGCCCACGGGGACCCGCCGGCCCACAGGGGTCGGGCGGTGTGCAGGGAGCGTTGGGTGCCCAAGGCCCCGCCGGGCCGGAAGGCCGACCAGGGCTACTGGGCGTCAGAGGCGAAACCGGCGCTCCGGGCGCCCCTGGCGCCCCCGGCCCGGAAGGCGCACGCGGCCTGCAGGGTGTGTCCGGCGAAGCCGGACCCGAAGGGCCGCGGGGGGCTGCCGGCGAACAAGGCCCGCAGGGCGTCGCTGGGCCAGAAGGAGAGCAGGGGCCGGACGGCGCGCAGGGTGCGGACGGCAACGAAGGCGCGCAGGGACCGGAAGGCGTGCGCGGGCAGATCGGGCCGGAAGGCAAAGAAGGGACGCAGGGCCCTGAAGGCGTGAGGGGGCCAGAAGGAGCTCAAGGGCCGGCCGGAGCACAGGGGCTCGAGGGCGAACAAGGCCTGCAGGGCACCGAAGGCGCGCAGGGACTGCAGGGTGTCCGAGGCGAAACCGGCGCCGACGGCAAAGAAGGACTTCAGGGACCGGCTGGCCCGCAGGGGCCTGAAGGCGCGCAGCGACCGAAGGCAAACAGGGCGCCCAGGGGGCCGAAGGCGCGCAGGGACTGCAGGGCGTCCGAGGCGAAACAGGCGCCGAAGGCAGAGAAGGACGCAGGGGCCGACCGGCTCGCAAGGGCCCGAAGGCAAAGGGGCGCAGGGGCCTGAAGGCGCGCGCGGGCCCGAAGGAGCGCAAGGGTCGACCGGGCCGCAGGGACCCGAAGGCAAGGAAGGAAAACAGGGCGCTCAGGGCTCCATAGGCGAAACTGGCGCCGAAGGCAAAGAAGGCGCGCAGGGGCCCAAAGGCGAAACCGGGCCAGAAGGTAAAGAAGGCAAAGCCGGCGCTCAAGGCGTCAAAGGCGAAACCGGTCTCGAAGGCAAAGAAGGCAAAGCCGGCGCTCAAGGCGTCAAAGGCGAAACCGGTCTCGAAGGCAAAGAAGGCGTGAAAGGCCTTCAGGGCGTCAAAGGCGAAACGGGCGCCGAAGGAAAAGAAGGAAAAGAAGGGCCGCAGGGGACCAAAGGCGAAACCGGCCCGGAAGCGAAACTTGGTGCGGAAAGCGTCGCGACGGCCAACATCGCGAAAGAAGCGGTAACGAGCGCCAAGCTCGCGGCGGAATCGGTCGAAACCGGCAAGATCAAGCTTCTCGCCATCACCGAAGCACTGCTTGGGGGCGAATCGGTGGGCGAAACGAAGCTGAAGAAAGAATCGGTGACTGAAGGCAAGCTCGGCCCCGAAGCCGTCGCCGAAGCCAAGCTAAAGAAAGAATCGGTGACAGAAACAAAGCTCAAAGCCGAAGCGGTGGCTGAACCCAAGATCAAAAAAGAAGCGGTTTCCGAAAGCAAGATCAAAAAAGAAGCCGTCACCTCCACGAGGCTGTCGCTGCCGACAGCGAAGCCGGCGAAACCGGCCGAAGGGGCCGTCACGGTCGCGGCTGCGTCACCTGCTCGCAAGGTCGCCGCTGCGATCGTCGGAACGGGAGTCAAAAAAGAATGGGTCATCGAACACAACCTCGAAACGCGACTCGTCCACGTCTCGGTGCAGACCAGCGAAGCGGAAGAACCGACCGAACTCGAATCGCCCGCCAATTACAAAGTAAAGGCGACGAGTGCGAAAGCCATCGAAGTGATCTTCACGGCCGCGCCGGCGGCGAAAGCGCTCCTCTACATCACGATCATCGGATGAGCGCTTTGCGACGCCGTTACGCCGACAAGCTTCCCGCGCTTCTGGCGGCAGTGGCGAGCGTGCTCGCCGCAGCGGGCTGCGGGTCGAGCGGCGCGACCCTCGACAACGTGCGGCTCGAGCGGGCGATCGCGAGCACGATCCGCAGCGAGCACGGTCTCGCGACGCGCGTGACTTGCCCATCCGGCGTCCCCCGGGCGGCGGGGCACGCCTCGACCTGCAAGGTGCTCCTACAGGTCGGCGCCTACCCGGTTACGGTCGTCCAGACCGACGGCAAGGGCCACGCCCGCTACGAGAACGCGGAACCCCTCGCGGTATTGGACATGGCGAAGGTCGAGCGAGCGATCGCCGCGTCGATCCTCGCCCAGCGCAACACCCACGCGACCGTGAGCTGTCCGCACCAGGTGCTTCAGAAGGCCGGGATTCAGTTCCGATGCATCGCTGCCGTCAGCAGCACCGGCGCGCGCCACCCGTTCGTCGTGGGCGAGGTCAACGGTTACGGCCACGTCCGCTACGAAGCGCGGTGACGGGGACCGTCCGGCTAAAGCTGCAAGCAGGAGGTCACCGGTTCGATCCCGGTTGGCTCCATCCCCCCGTAACACCTAGCGATCTCGCCGAAAAGCCCTGTAATGACGGGCCGCGTCGCCGGCAGGACGTCATGCTGACAGCCGGGGAAGAGGCTCCCGGACCCCTGCTGTCCAGACAGGCGGCCATCGGTGTCGACCTCCTGCGTTATTCCGGAGGGAGCGGCTCGCCATCTGGGCCAAATTCTGAGGCCCGGACGTCGCCCACTCGAAACCGCGCTACGACGATCGCATGCGGCCGTGCCTTTGACGTCGCAATTTGCGTCGAGTCGCGTTGACGCAGGGTCGTCCCATCTGACACGGTGGGACTTCTGGTGCCCAAGAGTCAACACGGTCTCACGAACGCGCCACGCCGGTTCGCCTTACGGGTGCTCACCGCCGTCGGCGCGATCTCGTGCGCCGTGGTCTGGGCGGCCGCGCCAGCCGGCGCGGCGCAGCAGTCGTTTATCTACTCCGGCGCCGAGCAGACCTTTACGGTCCCGGCCGGGGTCTTCAGCGTGCGCGTCTTGGCCGTCGGCGGGACGGGGGCGACCGCCGGCGCCGCAGGCGGGCTCGGGGCGCAGGTGAGCGCCGATGTCGGCGTGACCCCCGGCGAGACTCTGTACGTCGAGGTCGGCGGCAACGGTCATGAAGCGACGGGCGGCTTCAACGGCGGCGCCAACGGCGGCGGTGGCGGAGGCGGCGCTTCGGATGTGCGAACCGTCCCGCGCTCGCTAGGCCTGAGTCCGGACCACCGACTGCTCGTCGCCGGTGGCGGCGGGGGCGGTGGCGAAAACGGGGCCAGCACCCCGGGCGCCGGCGGTGCGGCCGGCAGCGAAGGTGAAGCGGAGTCCCTCGGGGAAGTCCACGGCGGCGCGGCCGGCACGCTGAGCGCGCCAGGTGCGGGCGGGATCGGCACCTGTGCCAACGGACTCGAAGGCGCCATCGGCGCCGGTGGCGCCGGTGGCAGCGGCGGCGGCCCCGTAGGTGGTGGTGGCGGCGGCGGCGTCTACGGCGGCGGCGGTGGTGGCGGCGGCTGCAGCGACGCCGGCGGAGGAGGAGCCGGCGGCTCCTCGCTGGTGCCCGCAGGCGGCACGGCCGCGATCGCCGCGCCCGGGACCCAGCCGCAGGTGCAGATCAGCTATGCGCCGCCGCAGGGTTTCCTCTACTCCGGAGGTGAGCAGACGTTCACGGTCCCGGCCGGCGTTTCGAGCGTTCACGTCCTCGCGATTGGTGGTGGCGGCGGGGCCGCCGGTGCTGTCGGCGGCGCGGCAGCGCAGGTCAGCGGCAACATCGCGGTCATCCCCGGCCAGACCCTCTACGTCGAGGTAGGCGGCAACGGCCAGGATCACGGCGCCGGGGGCAGCGGTGGCTTCGACGGCGGCGGCGCCGGCGCAGCAGGCGGCGGCGGCGCTTCGGATGTGCGAACCGTCCCGCGCTCGCTAGGCCTGAGTCCCGACCACCGACTGCTCGTCGCCGGTGGCGGCGGGGGCGGTGGCGAAAACGGGGCCAGCACCCCGGGCGCCGGCGGTGCGGCCGGCAGCGAAGGTGAAGCGGAGTCTCTCGGGGAAGTCCACGGCGGCGCGGCCGGCACGCTGAGCGCGCCAGGTGCGGGCGGGATCGGCACCTGTGCCAACGGACTCGAAGGCGCCATCGGCGCCGGTGGCGCCGGTGGCAGCGGCGGCGGCCCCGTAGGTGGTGGTGGCGGCGGCGGCGTCTACGGCGGCGGCGGTGGTGGCGGCGGCTGCAGCGACGCCGGCGGAGGAGGAGCCGGCGGCTCCTCGCTGGTGCCCGCGGGCGGCAGTCTGGCGATCGTCGGGGTGGGGACCGCGCCGCAGGTGCAAATCACTTACAACCCGCCGCCGCCGGTGCCGGTGCAGCCGGCGCCGATCACAGCGCAGACCGGATCCAAGCCCGTCGTGAGCGCGGCGAAGGAGTCCGCGAGGACTTGGCGTGCGGGCAGCGCCCTCGCGAAGCTCAGCGCCAAGACGAGGCGCCCGCCCGTCGGGACGACCTTCTCCTTCTCTCTGAACACACAGGCCACGGTAACGCTCAGCTTCAACCGGGTTCTAACCGGCCGCAAAGTCGGACGCAGATGCCTGGCTCAGACACGAGCCAACGCCAAACACAAGAGCTGCAAGCGAACCGTGGCGGCGGGGAAGCTCTCCCTCGCTGCACACAGCGGTGGGAATCGCGTCACCTTCCAGGGCCGGATCTCGGCCGCGAAGAAGCTGAAGCCGGGTCGCTACGCGGTCACTCTGCTCGCCTCCAACGCAGCGGGCGCCTCGGCGCCCCAGACGCTGGAATTCACGATCGTCAAGTAGCGCCCGCCCGCTCCGTCGGCACCGCCACCGAGCCAGCCATAGCTTCGGTCCCGCGCTCCTGGGCGCTGCCCGTGCATTCGCGGCCCTGCCAGCCTTGGGGCGTGACAGGCGGAGAAGTCAAGCCTTGGTGCCTTCTGCAGAATCCCGGGCGAGAACGTCTTGCAACAAGCTGATGCGGACCTCGACGTATTCGCTTAGCAGGTCGCAGTCGCGGGTCGTCGGATCCGTCGCGGCGAACGGCGGGCCCATGGCGAACACTGCGGCAGCTTCGGCATCACCGACCTCGATGAGCCCGTCGTGGAGATTTCGAACCCAGCGTGCGACGGAGCCGTTCAGGTTGACGAGAGCCATGCGTATCGTGAACCGGTCGAGCCCATGTGTATCAGCGAGCAGCACCCGGCGCCGCGTGGCGATCGCGTCGACTGCGTGCCTACCCCAGACCTGTTCCTGTTCGAGCCAAGCCCTGAATTGTGGTGTGAGTGACGGGGCGGGCGACGTGGCTATGAATCTAACGCTGCTGAGCGGTCGAGGCCCAAACAGATCAGGAGCATCAGGCTTTACCCAGAACTTCTCCGCCCTGCGATCGCAGTCCGATCGCTCAGTCGTGCACGTACACGTTGCCGTCGCGCTCGACAACCTCAGCGCAACGTAGCGGCCAGAGCTTCGTGAGCTCGATAAACGCGGTGTCGAGCCCTGGCACCTTCTCGAACCCCCCCTGCGGCCCGACGACCATCCGGCCGGTTGTGGGGTCATAGCGAGATTGGTGCCACGGGCACACGAGGCAGCCGTTCTCGTCGATCTTGCCGTTCGCGAGATCGGCGCGCAGATGCCGGCAGCGCCGTGAGACCGCGTAGCGCTCACCGGCGACGTTGAGTACGGCCCAGTCTCCGACTCCCTTCACCGACCCGGGCCCAAGTTCCTCGACCGTTCCAACGAGTTGCTCTGACATCGGGCCATTTCTCCCTTCGGTCGCTGGTCCGCCTTCGACGGCCGTGCCACACGGCCGATACCGACTCTACGCTAGCTCGGCACCGACAAAGAGTCGCCCGGTTCGCGCTGCGTCCAAGTTCGACGACTTGGCCACGTTCGGCACGCTATCCGAGGGCGGCAAGTGCCCGAGCAACGCGCTGCGAGCGGGATCGCCCATTTGCGACTTGACCCCGGTGGTCTGGCGGCCCAGGGTCGTCCTCCGACTGACCCCCTGCTGATGAGGGAGCAACCGGTCATCCCCGCGTTGTCAAATCGCCTCCAATTCCCGGGCCGGCCGACCGACGCCGGCCGTGAGATCATGGGTAGATGCCGCCTCAGTCGCGCCGTCCCTCCCCGGCTCGAGAGGATCCCGTTATAGGCGCCGGCGACGGGCCCATCGAGATTGTCCCCTATGAGCCATCGTGGCCGGCCTTTTTCGTCGCTGAGCGTGAGCGCTTGGCCCGGCTGCTGCCTGGTACTCGCATCTACCACATCGGCTCGACCGCCGTTCCAGGCCTTGCGGCCAAGCCGGTGATCGACATGATCGCGCTTGTCGATGACCTCGAGCAGAGCATCGCGACCGTCATGCGGGCCGGCTACCACCTATCCCCGCGCTTCAACGCAAACCTCGTACACAGGCGCTTCCTGTCCTACCCCAGCTCCTCCTACCGCACGCACCATCTGCACCTGGTCGATGCGCGGGAGGACCTCGAGCGGTGCCTCCGCTTCCGGGACACCCTTCGCGCAGACTCCAAGCTCGCCGCCGACTACGCGACGCTGAAGCGAATGCTCGCCGCGCGCTTCCGAGACGACCGAGAGGGATACACCAAGGCGAAGAGCTCGTTCATCGAGGACGCTGGCTCGCGGGCTGCGGCGTCCAGCCAGCCGAGGACTGAAGCGTTTCGAACCGGCCGAACGTCCCGCCTCACCTGACTCCCGTTTGATCCCAGCGCCACGGGTCTAGACTGCGGCGCGTGGGCGAGGAGAGCACGCAGGCTGGCGCAGCGACGGAGGTTTGCGGGCGGCTCGGGGTGGCGGCGGATCAGCGCGATCTGGTAGCTGCGCTGCTCGAACTCGGGGTGTCGGTGGAGGCGATGGAGCGCGCTCAGGCTCGCGGGCATCTGCAGGATGCCATCTTTGACATGGTGCTCGACCCCGACCGCGTGTCGCGCACCGTCTCCGCGCGCGAGATCGAGGACAACGGCGGCTGGCCGGTGCCGGTCACACTCGCGATGGTGTCCGCGTTCGGCTTCGCGAGCCCTCTGCCCGACGACCCCTACTTCACCGTGGATGAGGCCGATGCGCTGATCGCAGGGGCTGCGCGCCAGCAGTGGTGGCCGGTCGAGGTTCAGATGGAGGTCTCACGCGTCTGGGGCCAAGCGCTGGCGCGCATTGCGGCGGCCGAGGTTTACCACTTCCGTTTCGAGACCGAGCCGAGAGTCCGCGGCGGCACCCTCACTCCAGCCGCGGCGCTGGCGACGACGCAACAGGCGCTCGCAGAGTTGCTACCGCTCGCCGACCCGCTGCTCGTGGGGATCCACCGCCGCTGGGTGGACCACGAGCTGACCCAATACGCCATACGCGAAGCCGAGGAGCACGCCCCGGGAGCGATACCGGGGACGATCGAAGTGTGCCTGTTGTTCTGCGATCTCAAGGACTTCACCAGGTTCGCCGAACGGCACGGCGACGCTGCAGCGACCGCGGCCGCGAGCCATTTCGCGCACGTGATGGGTGAGGAGCGCGGTGAGAGCGGACGCGTGGTGAAGGATCTCGGCGACGGTGCCATGCTCGTCTACCCGGACGCCGCCGACGCGGTCGCGGCCTGGCGACGGTTCCGGGCAGCGATGGACGAGCCTGGAGCGCCGGCGCTCCACGGCAGCATGCACCAGGGCTTGGTCGTACGACGCGAGGGTGACTACTTCGGCGGGGCGGTCAACCTAGCTGCGCGGCTACTGGCGCTCGCCGGCAGTGGCGAGTTGCTGGCGACACGCGAGGCCATCGGTCGCGCAGGCACTGCTGACGAGTGGACGTCGCTCGGCAGCCACCACCTTCGCGGGCTGCGAGCGAAGGTCGAGGTCTACCGCTTGGACGAATAGAACAAGCGGCGCATGAACACTTCCACTGCGCGACCGTTGCGTCGAGCGCACGGCAAATGCAGCCCCAGGGAAATGCGACGCACCATCGCCCGCCGAGCGATGACTTTCTGCGCCCTGGCAGGAGGTCGGGCCGTCTCACTACCCGGACACTTGTCGGCCAACGGACGTCGCCCCATCGGACACAAGCTCGAAGCTCCTGGTGACGCGACCGTAAGAGATTGCGGTCTACGTCACGCTTTGGAGCAAGGTCGGAGGCGACGGCCGACACCGCTCACCCCGCGACCGCCCAGCGGATGGGTCCCAGCCCGGGGAAGCCGAGCGCTGCGGCCGTCGCGCCGGTCAGGTCCCACTCGCGGCCGGCGACATACGGCCCTCGATCGATCACGGGGACGGTCAGGCTGCGGCCTTTGTATTCGAACGTGATCAGCGTTCCGCATGGAGCCGTCTTGTGGGCGACGCCGAGCTGATCTCGCCCGAGCACACCGCCGCAGGCTAGCCCGAGCCCGTAGTCGGTGAAGACCGAGGCAACGCTTTCCCGAACCCCGGCCTTGGGCTCGAGCGACCACGGAAGCAGCCCGGCGAGGTTTGCCGCTGCGGCGCTGAGTGCCTGCTCCTCTTCACGCCGTTTGAGCGCCGAGAGCTTCGCCAGTTGGGCGCGGACCTCGGCATCGGAGGGGGCTCCCGGAGCAGGACGGAACGCGACGGGAACGGGGTGAGCCGGTGGTATCCCCGGCGGCGGCCCCCCCGTGTTGCCACCGGCCTCGCCGGAAGAGCCGCTCGCGGGCACAGGAGCAGACGGGGTCGGCCTCGACTGGCCTCTTGCCGAGGCCGCGGCTGAGCCCGCGCCGGCCGGAGGCGTATCGGACCGCTGCGTCGCAGCGCGGCTCAGTGAATCGGGGCGTTCGGATTCGCCGAGGTTGCCCTTGGAGGCGCAGCCGGCGCCGAGGAGAAGAGGGGCAATCGCCACCAGCACGGACGCCGTCGCACGGGCGTGGCGGCTTCCGGCCATCCGCAGATGGTGACGCGGCACCCGGGCGGAGGTCGAAGCAGGGGCCGGGGCAGCGGAGAGGGAGTCCGCCGAGCAGCGGGCCGCATGGCGCGGTTCGAGGACGAATCCATCCTCGCATCAGGCAGCGCGGCAGCACAGTCGGCGCCTGCGCGCAGATTCACCGCGTCGAGGGCGCCCAGGGTCCGACGCCGCCGATGCGCTCCACGGAGTAGCGCAGGATGTAGCCGGGAGCCCTGGGAGCGGGGAACTCCGCGGCGGGAGACAGGTAGACCTTCGCGAGGCGGTTGAGAAGGTCCCAAGCGGCCTCGCCCGGCTCGACCGTGGCGCGCGCGCGCAACACCGCGTAAGGGTTCAGGAAGGCCTCACGGTCCCGTTGCGCCTCGAAGGAGAGCACGACGCGCGGGTCACGTTCGACGTTGCGTACCTTCAAGTACCGCCCCATGTGACCGCTGAGAACATCGTCGCCGTCGAGCCCGATCCAGATGACGCTGACCTGCGGGCTGCCGTCGGCGTTGATCGTGCTGAGGTGCGCCAGCGGAGCGGACTCGATCAGCTCTCGCAGCTCGCCGGGAAGGCTGCTCATGGCTTTGCCCTTTCGTGCTTGGTCGCCTGCATGCTGGCAGCCGACCGGCTCCAGGAACAGGGGTCATCGGTGCTTGAACGCGACTTTCGCACGAAACATACGGACGCGCCGCGGCCGCACCGGCCGGAAAGGCCTGCAAACCAGGCAGACCATCGCCGAGCTCCGGTAATCTGAGATCACGCTCATGGAGGGGTGGGACGAGAAGACGGGCCATCTCGGAGGGACGCGGGGAGTCTTCGGATGACGACGCCTCCGACGTCGTTGCAGAGGCTGGTGGACCGTTACGACGGCAGCGTCTTCGAGCCCGAGCGCGGCAAGGCACGCGTCCGCTTGGAGGTTCGCGGCGGCGAGGCCTGGGACGCCGTGATCGAGGACGGCACGGCGGACCTTGTGCCGGCCAGGGGCTCGGCGGACGCGCTGCTGAGCGCCGACGCCCGCACGTGGACGAAGGTCGCCGAGGACGTCCGCGGGGGCCTCGACGCATACCGCGCCAGCCGGCTCGGGATCCGTCAGAACCTGCACCTCGGCGTCGGGTTCCTCGCCGCCACGAGCGCGCTCACCGGCCCCGCGCGCCTGCGCTTTCGCATGGTCCGGACGCGCCGCGGACGCCTGTCCACGCTCGAAGCCGGAAGCGGGCCGCCGCTGGTGGCCATCCACGGGCTCGGCGGCACCAAGGGCTCGTTCCTGCCAACGGTCACGGCGCTGGCGGGCAGCCATCGCGTGATCGCCCTCGACCTCCCGGGGTTCGGCGACTCCGCGAAGCCGATCGGCGCCAGCTACGACGCCCGCTTCTTCGCGCGCGCGGTGATCGGGCTGCTCGATGCGCTCGAGCTCGACCAGGCTCACCTGATCGGGAACAGCCTCGGCGGGCGCGTCGCGCTCGAGGCCGGCCTCTCCTATCCCGATCGGATCGGCCGCCTCGTGCTGCTCGCTCCGTCGCTGGCCTGGCGGCGGGAGCGTCCCTGGGCGCCGGCGCTCAGGCTGCTGCGGCCGGAGTTGGGTCTCGCCCAGCTGGCTCCCCGGCCGATCGTCGAGGCGATCGTGCGCCGCATGATCCCCGGCGCCGACGAGGGCTGGACTGCAGCCGGGGTCGATGAGTTCCTGCGTGCCTATCTCACGCCGCCGGGGCGCGCCGCCTTCTACGCCGCCGCCCGCCAGATCTACCTCGAGGAGCCCCACGGAAGCAGCGGCTTCTGGACCAGGCTGGGGGAGTTGTCCCCCGAGGCGCTGTTCGTCTGGGGCCGCCTCGACAGGCTCGTGCCGATCGCCTTCAAGCGCCACGTCGGCGACGCGCTGCCGGCGGCGCGGCACGTCGTGCTCGACTGCGGCCACGTCCCGCAGGTCGAGCGCCCGGAGCAGACCCACGCCGCGGTCAGCCGGTTCCTCGCCGAGGCCGGTGGCGCCAAGCGCCGCACTCGGCTCGTGGGCGCGGCCTCGGCCTGAGCGCGGCCGCGCGCCGCGCAGACGGCGGCTGGCGCTACCGTCGTGCTGTGGGGGATGTAGCACGAGGCGGCTCGGGGATCGGCTCTTCCGAGGGGGAGCTTCCGCTGGTGCTGCGTGCCCGCGACCCCGACTACATCGGCAGCTCGCTGCGCTGGACGTGGCCGCTGATCTCGGCCTGGTTCCGCCCCGAGATCCTCGGGCTCGAGCGCGTTCCTCCAGAGGGGCCGGTCCTGCTGGTGGGGAACCACTCGGGCGGGAACGTGGTCCCTGACACGCTCGTGTTCACGCTCGCCATGTACCGGCGTTTCGGCGTGGAGCGGCTCTTCTACCAGCTGGCGCACCACCTGGTGGTGACGTTGCCTTGGCTCTCGGCCCTGCAGAAGTACGGAACGATCGAGGCGAGCTGGGAGAACGCCCGCGCCGCGCTCGAGCGAGGAGCCGCGGTCCTCGTGTACCCGGGCGGCGACTGGGAGACGCACCGCCCCTCCTGGCACGGGCACCGCGTCGAGTTCGCCGGGCGCGACGGGTTCGTGCGGCTCGCCCTCGCCACGGGCGTGCCGATCGTGCCCGTGGTCTCGATCGGCGGGCAGGAGACGGCGTTGTTCCTCGCGCGGGGCGAGCGCATCGCCACAGCGCTCCGGCTCGACCGCCGCTTCCGCCTGAAGGTGTTGCCGGTCTCGGTGGCGCTGCCGTGGGGCCTCGACGTCGGCGACTTCCTCGGCCACATCGCGCTCCCGGCAAAGATCACGATCCAGGTCCTCGAGCCGATCGACGTGCGCGAGCGATTTGGGCCGGACCCGGAGGTGGGCGAGGTCTACCAAGCGATTACCGCGGAGATGCAGGCGACGCTGGACGAGCTCGCGGCGCGGCGCCGCTGGCCCGTGATCGGCTAGCCTGCCCGGCCCGGCCTTACGGCCGCGTCACTACGCGCAGGCCGCGGTGCGCCACCGGCCGGCGCGACCCCTGCGACGTTGGCGGGAGATCACGATTGCCGCTTTGCATGTATGGGGTCACCGTTTCGATCCCGGCCAGGGGCGTGAGCAGGAGCGTGCGAGGGGGTCCGCGTTCGCGTCGTCTGTTGGTGCCTTTACGCCGGGTGCTGTGCGAGAAGGTCTTGCAACGAGCTGATGCGGACTTCGACATATTCGCTCAGCAGGTCGCAGTCGGCGATCGTTGGATCCGTCGCGGCGAACGGCGGGCTTATCGCGAACACTGCAGCAGCTTTGGCATCACCGACCTTGATGAGGCCGTCATGGACGTTTCGTGCCCAGCGTGCCACGGCGCCGTTCAGGTCGACGAGACCCATGCGTATCGTGAACCTGTCGAGCCCATGTGTGTCAACGAGCAGCAGCTGGCGCCGCGTCGCGATCGCGTGGACTGCGTGCCTGCCCCAGACCTGTTCGTCTTCGAGCCAAGCCCTGAATTGTGGTGTGAGTGGCGTGGCGGGCGACGTGGCTAGGAATCTAATGCTGCCGAGCCGTTAAGGCCATGAACTTCCGCTGAGGGAGCAACCGGTCATTGCCGCGTTGTCAAATCGCCTCCGATTCCCGGGCGGCCGACCGACGCCGGCCGTGAGATCATGGGGAGATGCCGCCTCAGTCGCGCCGTCCCTCCCCGGCTCGAGAGGATCCCGTTATAGGCGCCGGCGACGGGCCCATCGAGATTGTCCCCTATGAGCCATCGTGGCCGGCCTTTTTCGTCGCTGAGCGTGAGCGCTTGGCCCGGCTGCTGCCTGGTACCCGCATCTACCACATCGGCTCGACCGCCGTTCCAGGCCTTGCGGCCAAGCCGGTGATCGACATGATCACGCTTGTCGATGACCTCGAGCAGAGCATCGCGGCCGCCATGCGGGCCGGCTACTGCCTATCCCCGCGCTTCAACGCAAACCTCGTACACAGGCGCTTCCTGTCCTACCCCAGCTCTTCCTATCGCACCCACCATCTGCACTTGGTCGATGCGCGGGAGGACCTCGAGCGGTGCCTCCGCTTCCGGGACACCCTTCGCGCAGACTCCACGCTCGCCGCCGACTACGCGACGCTGAAGCGAATGCTCGCCGCGCGCTTCCGAGACGACCGAGAGGGATACACCAAGGCGAAGAGCTCGTTTATCGAGGACGCTGGCTCGCGGCCTGCGGCGTCCAGCCAGCCGAGGGTTGAAGCGTCTCGAACGGGCCGAACGTCCCGCCTCACCTGACTCCCGTTTGATCCGAGCGCCACGGGTCTAGACTGCGGCGCGTGGGCGAGGAGAGCACGCAGGCTGGCGCTGCGACGGAGGTTTGTGGGCGGCTCGGCGTGGCAGCGGATCAGCGCGATCTGGTCGCTGCGCTGCTCGAACTCGGGGTGTCGGTGGAGGCGATGGAGCGCGCTCAGGGTCGCGGGCATCTGCAGGACGCCATCTTTGACATGGTGCTCGACCCCGACCGCGTGTCGCGCACCGTCTCCGCGCGCGAGATCGAGGACAACGGCGGCTGGCCGGTGCCGGTCACACTCGCGATGGTGTCCGCGTTCGGCTTCGCGAGCCCTCTGCCCGACGACCCCTACTTCACCGTGGATGAGGCCGATGCGCTGATCGCAGGGGCTGCGCGCCAGCAGTGGTGGCCGGTCGAGGTTCAGATGGAGGTCTCACGCGTCTGGGGCCAAGCGCTGGCTCGCATTGCGGCGGCCGAGGTCTACCACTTCCGTTTCGAGACCGAGCCGAGAGTCCGCGGCGGCACCCTCACTCCGGCCGCGGCGCTGGCGACGACGCAACGGGCGCTGGCAGAGTTGCTACCGCTCGCCGACCCGCTGCTCGTGGGGATCCACCGCCGCTGGGTGGACCACGAGCTGACCCAATACGCCATACGCGAAGCCGAGGAGCACGCCCCGGGAGCGATACCGGGGACGATCGAAGTGTGCCTGTTGTTCTGCGATCTCAAGGACTTCACCAGGTTCGCCGAACGGCACGGCGACGCTGCAGCGACCACGGCCGCGAGCCATTTCGCACACGTGACGGCTGAGGAGCGCGGTGAGAGCGGACGCGTGGTGAAGGATCTCGGCGACGGTGCCATGCTCGTCTACCCGAACGCCGCCGACGCGGTCGCGGCCTGGCGACGGTTCCGGGCCGCTATGGACGAGCCGGGAGCGCCGGCGCTCCACGGCAGCATGCACCAGGGCCTGGTCGTCCGGCGGGAGGGTGACTACTTCGGCGGGGCCGTCAACCTGGCTGCCCGACTGCTCGCGCTCGCCGGCAGTGGCGAGTTGCTGGCGACACGCGAGGCCATCGATCGTGCAGGCACTGCTGACGCGTGGACGTCGCTCGGCAGCCACCACCTTCGCGGGCTGCGAGCGAAGGTCGAGGTCTACCGCTTGGACGAGTAGAACAAGCGCCGCAAAAAACGCTCCTCTCCGCGAGCGTTGCGTCGAGCGCACGGCAAATGCAGCCCGAGGGGGGATGCGACGCACCGTCGCCCGCCGAGCGATGAGCCCTGTGTCGCTGGCAGCAGGTCAGAGTCCGTCCAGGCGATCGCCTCTCCCCGCCCCCCGGCGATACCAGCGTGGCGTAGATCCAGTCCTGCGCCGGAGCGCTGAGCCCGCGGGCGCCAAAACCACTTGGCTGATAGCGTGCCATCGCTCCTAGGAGCATTGGCTAGCGGCGACACCGACCGACCATGGGGGCTAGGTGGATGAGTTGCTCGCAGCGTCCGAGAACGTTGAAGCCGGGACGACATCCCTCGCTCGCGGATGCTGAGCAATGAATGACTTGCCCTCAGAGTCTCTTCGGCTCGACTCACCGTACGACCACGTCGCGACTGGCGGCCCGTTTTCCTGGGATGAGCTTTTCGAGTTTCGACGGGACTTCCCTGAGCCGCAGGGCCTAACGGCCGCGCGAGTATGCGTGGTGGGTGGTGGCGTGGCCGGACTGTGCGCGGCCTATGAGCTTTCGCGCCGCGGAGCCTCCATCAAGCTGCTCGAGGCGAGCGATCGCTGCGGCGGACGAATCCTTACCCATCGGTTCGAGGACGGTACCTACGGCGAGCTAGGTGCGATGCGTATCCCCGTCACACACCAGGCCACGCTCGACTACGTCGAGCGTTTCGGGTTGGTTACGCGCCCGTTCGTCGGCTCCAACCCCGATGGGTACTTCTTAGTCGGTAAACAGCACGGTCGGATCCGAACCTTTGGAGATCCAAAGCCGGCCGACACCAAGAAGTTACGAGCTGCCTATCCGAAGTTGACTCTCAGTCCGGAGGAACTAAGGGCGTCCCCCTTTGATCTTTTGCTGAAGAGAATCG
This sequence comes from uncultured Solirubrobacteraceae bacterium, assembly GCA_963738815.1. Lineage (GTDB taxonomy): Bacteria > Actinomycetota > Thermoleophilia > Solirubrobacterales > Solirubrobacteraceae > Palsa-744. The sequence continues at coordinate 746,002 of CAVTXW010000007.1, read as the reverse complement.
TGCATCCGATCTTTCGACCGCTCACCGACGCTGAACGATGGAACCTGTTCGCGAGTGGCGCGCCCACATCGCCTGCGGTCAGAAACTGGGAGCAGCATAGCCTTAGGGACTTTCTAACAAAAGAGCTCGCGTTTCCTCTTAGCGAGCAGGACTGGGCGTATATCGGCCGCGCGACTGGGCTTCTCTATCTCTCCGAGGGTAGCTTCTCTCAATTTGTCCTCGACTTGGTGCCGACACTCGGCTCTCCGATGGTCGAGATCGTGGGGGGCATGGAGCAGCTACCAGAAGCATTCTTGCGTCGCCTCGGTCATCAGATGATCGAGCGCCATTGCAAGGTTACGGCCATCAACGTCAACCGCTCCGGCGTGCGGGTTACATGGAACGCGGGCGGGCGCTCGCCGCAAAAGGAGCAGTTTGACTACGTCATTTGCACCGCCCCGATAGACGACCTTCGACGCATCGGTTTTGTTGCTACGGCCCGCGATGTCACCGAGAAAAAGGCGGCGTGGAATGCGGTGACGACCGAGCCGCTCGCCAAGATGCTTTTTCACTGCTCGCGCCGCTTCTGGGAGACCGAGGATGAAATCTACGGCGGAAAAAGCTTCACCGACGAGCCTATCCAGCAGTGTTATTACCCCTCCGACAATTCACGCCGCGAGCGCACGGGGTCCGGCGCGAATCGCTGGGTGGCGCGGGATAGAGAGACCTCTTTGCACTCTGGCGTGTTCACAGCGGCCTACATGTGGGGTGACATGGCCGAGCAGTTCGGCAGTGAATACGACGATGACACCCGGTTTGACATGGTTCTACGGGGAGTCAACGCGATCCACGCCCGCGGCACGGGGAAGGGCGTCTCGGAGCTTGTGGTCGGCAAGGCACAGAAGTCGTGGCGTCCCGGCTTCACGTATTTTGGCCCCGGCCACCAGGAGCAGTATCAGGCGACGATGCAGAGCCCGCTCGTGTCTCGAGGCGGCACTCCCCGCGTCTTCTTTGCGGGCGAGCACCTTGGCATCATGCATGGCTGGATCCTCAGTTCGATCGTTACCGCGCTAGCTGCGGTCCGCGATGTCCTAATCGCGGACCGGTCGAATTCGACCGCCCCTTGATGCGGGCGAAGTTGTCACAGATTGAGCGCCAAGCTGGGTCGGCGCCTCGTCGGTCAGGCGGCACGGTACTCGTCACCGGAGACCGGTTCGTCGCGACCAGCGACATCGCAATGCTGAGATCTGCAGGCTTTCACGTCTCACGCCTCAGGGACACAGGCGACCGCGCAGCCGTCATCAAGGCTGTCGCTGGCAAGCGCGGCTACATCTGGGGCGGGATGGAGATCGTTGACAGGGAGGTCCTGGCCGCAGCAGACTCTCTCGAAGCGATCGCGTTCCCCGGGTCCGGCTATACCGAGTTCATCACCGCACACGAGGAGGCGACGCGTCGGGGTATCGCGATCTCGACCGCGCGCGGAGCCAACGCACCTTCCGTTGCAGAGTATGCGCTGGCTCTGATGATGGCCATGGTTCGAAACCTTCCGACTACTCTCAACGGTTGCGGATCTCACTGGCTGACTCCAGCACCCCCCAAAAACCCGGCACGCGAGTTGAGCGCGCTAACGCTAGGCGTCGTGGGATTTGGCAACACCGGGCAGCTAGTTGCCAGCGGTGCCCGCGCACTGGGAATGGACGTTGTCGTGGCGGCTCGTCGAGCCCTGAGCTCGCGAGACTTTGCGGTCGTAAGCCTAGAAACGCTCCTCGCCCGGGCCGACGTTGTCTCCCTCCACGTCGATGCGGTGCACGGTCACCATGTTTTCGGCCGCAAGGAGTTGGGCGCGATGAAGCGCAACGCGCTACTGGTGAATGTTGCGTTTCCTGACGCAGTAGATCAGGAGGCTCTTGCCAGGCTGCTCCGATCTGGCCGGCTGAGAGCCGCCTTCGATTCGCCGCCCGACTTTGAGACATCAGGGATTCCCCCGGGTAACTTCATCTACTCGATAGCGCAGACGGCGTTCAATACCGTCGACGCGAATCGCCGTGCCGGCAATCAGGCGACCGAGGCGATGATCGAGATGCTCAGCGGAAGCGGAGAGCCACCGATCGTCAACCCGGATTTTACCTACGGCCGGTCTTAGGTTCCGCACTTGCCGTGTCTGACCCCCTGCGACGTTGGTAAGTGGTCAGGCCCTGCGTCGCCGGCAAGACGTCACCGGTTCGATTCCGGTTGGCTCCACTCAGAGGCCGCCTGCATGTCAGCGGCTCAGTGATCGCTGGCGATCCGGAGTGATGCGTCCGTTGTCACAGAGAGCTGTTCGTCGTCGCCGTTGACGGAACGCGTCGCGCCCACGGCGGCGACGTGCGCCGCCTTTTCCCAGTAGGCGGCCAGTTCGTCGGAGCGCTTGCGGATCGGGCCCTTCCTGGCCCACGTCGGCGGCCCGTGCTCCTCGGCGAGCCGCGCCTGCTCACGGCAGAAGCTCTCGCTGAACACTCCCCAACGGACCGTCACCGCCGGGGGCTGGCCCCGGCCGCAAAGACGCCAGCCGCAGTCGCAGCCACCTGCGTGCCGACCATCGGGCAGGATGCTCTTCCGCCGCGAGCAGTCACGGATGCACGGAGGCAGGTCGTTGCCTTCAGCGACCGCGCTCAGATGAGATCCCCCGGCGTTCGCATCTTCGCCGGCCTCCCAGCACCGGTAAAGCATGTTGCTGACGAGCACGACGTCAGCCGCCAGCCGAGACACCTTCCACGCGCCTTGCTCGACGGCCGTCACCGCTTCACCCTCGTGCCTCCACATGTACCGGTACCTGCTCACCGGCCGGGCGCCGCGCGATGAACGCGCGAGTGACCTGAGTCCCTGCAGCGAAAGTTCGATCCCGCGCTTCGTCAGGCGGTGAGGCTCGGCCGCGCGCAGGGTTGCCAGCTCACCTTTGGCTTCAGGGACGCACTCGGGACGGCTCCAGGCGTATGCGAGCAGAGCTTGCACCAGCACGAGCCGCGCGTGCCAGAACCGAAGCTGTTGGTTGTCCAGCAGCGTTTTCACCTCGGCCGCGTTCCGCTCGGCGGCGTCCGCGGGCAGGCTCGCGCTGTTGATGATCGCAAGCTTCAGACCCTGCGCGAGAGCCATCTCGCCCCGCAGCTCGATCATCCGATCGGAGAGACAGATGCGCTTGAGGCGGGCGTACTGCCGTTCGAGCGTCTGCAGGGACTCGGCGGAAGCCGGACGCAGCGCCGGCAGAACCCATGCGAGCACTGCCACCTCGTTACCCAGCTCGTTTCCGTGCTTGGAGAGCTCGGCCCCGGCTTCTGCTTCGAGTAGGCCCGCAGCTGACGCGAGCACGCGCTCGATCTCGCCGCGGAGCCTCGCCGCGGGATCAGCCCTCCGCTGCGATCAGGGCTTTGGCGGCCGGCGTCTCGACCTGCTCGTTGCGGCTGGTCGCCGCGCGCCACAGCAGCTCCGGCGCAGTCGGATGCGCCCAGCGCCCGAGGGCACGTACGAGCCTCGCGGGCCCGTGCGGGTCGCCGGCGTACTCGCGGCCTGCGCGCTCGGCTCGGAGATCCTGGACACAGCGCGATGCGCGTTCGACGACCCTCTCGTCGAACATCCGCAGGTGCGGACATGCGCTCGCTATTCGCACCGCTGCGGCGACGAACCGCGGCCGGGCCTCCGGTGTGTCCTCCAGCAGCGTCAGGAAGGCCGAGAACACCTCTCGCGCCTCATCGTCGTCGTGGTCGTGACGCAGGTGCCAGAAGGTCAGCGCGTCGAGCGCGAAGCGGTCGTGCCGGGGGTCAGGGCACTCGCTCGCACCCAGTTGCTCGACGTCAGTCAGCAGCGACGCGCCTTGGCGCTGCCGGGCCACGAGATAGGCGCCGAGATCGTCGGAGGCGAACCCGACCGTCAAGGCCCCGTAGCGGAGGAGGCTCAGATCAGCCGCGTCTTCCAGCTGCCCAGAACTCAGCATGAGTCCACTGCGCGCGACCGCCAGCCTGTTCGGTATCTCCAGCCTCAGGGCGACCGTCTCCGCCGCACGCTTCGCGTCGCATCCCGGCCTCACGGGCGCGTGCTCGTCGGGAGCCGTCGGCCGGGGCCTTGGCTGGATCGTGCCGCTCGCGACGGCCTCGACGTACCGCTCGAGCAGGGTGAACCGCCAGCGATCCGCCTGTGCGGGAAGGTCCTCGAGGTCGATCTCGGCTCGTCGCAGGCGGGCAATCAGATCGAGGTAGAACGGCTCGACCGGCGCGCCGTCTGTCGGATCGTGGACCCTCTCGAGCGCCGCGATCGCACGCTCGGCCTGTCGGCCGGGAGCGAATTCGCCCTTCAGGTAGGACACGGCTCCCTCGTAGCTGATGCGGTCCAAGTCCTCACGCAGCAACGGGCCGATGTCATCCACCGGCAGCTCCCCGGTCGTCGCCACCACCACCGCGATCCGGTTGGCTTTCAACTCTTCCACCGCCGACGCGAAGGCCCGGCCGTCGTTGGCCTGCAGCTTCGTGATCAACTCGGATTCGACGCCGTCGACCAGTAGCACGATGCCGCGCGTGTGGCGAGCGTGGTGCCAGATCGCGTCGGCCTGCTCATCGCTGCTGATCCCCAGTTCCACGTGTTCGCAGAACTTCCGCTTCGCGAGGCTCTCCAGCCTGAACGTGCCGTCGGGCGGCGCGACCAGCGGAATCGGGATCTGGCCGCGCTTGGCGAGGTACTCGACGAGTTCGATCACGAAGCTGGTCCTGCTCATGCCGGCACGCCCCTTCACGACGGCGACGGGAGGCTCCCTGCTGTCGATCAGAGCGTCGCCGAGCGACTCGCACGCATCCCGGCGGACTCCCTGCAGCGTGGCGCGCGACCACTCGACCAGCTTCTCGGGCTTTTCGCACGCACGGCGGTAGTTACGAAGCGCCTGCCGCCGCTTGACTCCCAGTACGTAGTAGTACGCCGCCGCAGCCACGAAGGCCGCGACCGCCAGGTGCTCGATGAGGTGCACCCCGAGTTCGTGGCCTTTCTCGAATCTCTCGAGCCCAGCCTTGGTGCCGGGGATGAAGTCGAGCAGCAGCGGGATCAAGACCACTCCGCCGCAGAGCACCAGCATCGCTTCTGGCTGATGGCGCAAGAACCAGCGGAGCAGCCAGCGCAGTTTCGCACCGAGCGCCTGGCGAGGTTCGCGATCGCCGCCCGTCCACACACCGATCACGCTCCGCAAACCGATTCTTTGTGACACGAGGTGCGACCCCCACAGCGCGAGTTACACGACCCGAACGGTCGTACCACTGCTCGGCGGAGACCTTCACACCTTTCCGCGCCCCGCTCAATCCAATTCTGGACGTGGCGGCGACGCACGGATCTCGAGGTCGAAAAGCGCCGGTCTCCCAGAAGTAGCCCGGCGCGTCGGCGTCCCGGGCCCGGACCGATTCGGAGGGTGATCCCGTGAGCAACATCGTCCTCGTCACCATCGCGGCCGCGGTTTTCGGGCAGCGTCGCGGGCGGCTCAGTCGGCGGCCTGCTGGTGTCGCGCCGCCTGACGAAGGAGCAAGCCCCGCGCCGCCGCTTCGGGATCAACCGTGATCTTGACGCCCGAATTTCCGACGCGGCGCGGCGTTGGGCCTCGGACAGGGGTCGACCAGAGGCCGCTCCACTTGCGGCGAACAAGTTGCGGTCGCTCGCAAGACTGAATCGGCGCCGGACAGGGGGGAGGTTCGAATGATGTCCCGCTGCTCGTGCTCCTGCTCCTGCTCCTCGTCGCGGCGACGCTGGGAGCTGCGCGTCGCGGCGGAGCGGAGACAGGCGGGACGACTCGTCGCGCTGTCGCGGTGTCCGGGGGGAAGGCCTGCCGGCACGCGGAGGTTCCTGCGGTTCGCATGACTCCCCGGTGAACATCCAGGCCGGGAGCCCGCCAGACAGGTTGCAACTTCCTACACCTTGGGTGCCTGGCGAGCACGCCGCCGCGAAACGACGATGGCCTCAAGCGGGAACCGACCCCCGCCGAGCGGCCGGGCCGGAGGTCCAAAGCCCCGGCTCGGCCCGCACTCCAACCGCCTGAGGAGGCAGACATGTTCCGCATCAAGATGCTCGCCGGTACCGGCCTCGCGGCTCTCGTGCTGGCAGCGCTCGGGGCCACCGCCCCGGTCGCTTCGGCGAAAAACCCCTGCAAGGCCCCGATCGAGTGCTACGGGGCACTGGTGAACGAACGCATCGTCCCGCTCCCGCCCGGGGAAGAACCGATCATCAGCATCATCGCCGAGCACGACGTTCAGTTCGTCGGCGGCACGCTGGTCGTCGACTGCCCGCAGGGCCAGTTCAACGGCTCGATCGAGAGCACCGACGGCGGTCTGCGGGCCGGGATCAGCGGCGCCAGCTTCGGCGCTGCGAGCGGCGGGCCGTGCGGCAGCTCGATCGGGGGAGCCGCCGTGTCCCTGAACCCGCAGCCGTTCCCGCCGAAGTTCGAGCTCAAGACGAACGGCAAGGCAACGCTCGGCCCGATCTCGATCGAGCTCAACATGGACGAAGCCGGGCTGAGGTGCTCCTACTCGACGAAGTCGATCAAGAGCGTGTCCAGCCAGGAAGAAGAGGGGATCAAACTCGGAACCCTGGGCAAACCGCCGAAGGGGAAGGTGCAGGAAGGCAGCAGCCCCGGTTGTCCGAAGACGCTGTCGCTCGGGCCGAACACCTGGGATGTCCTGGTGAGCCTTCCCGGCGCCGGTGAGGTTCCGCTGGTCTTCATCGGGTGAGGGTGTGACGGAGCCGCCTTGGGCGGGTGCGATGCGAAGGACCGGCCCGTTGGCCGGTCCTTCGCTCTGTGGGTGGCCGCGGGATCGACGCAGCGGGCGGGGGTCAGGACGCGCGAGGAAGGGCACAGGCAGCCGAGCGCCCTGTGCGGATCGAGCCGCAACCCTCGTTCAGGGATGCGCGATCGTGAAGTGCACGCACCGATCCGCTACCTTGGCGCTGACGCGCGATATGGGCGCGTGGACGGGTTACGGCTGAACTCACCGGGTCGGGCGCAAGGTGGCGAGCGGACTGTCGGCAAGCGAGCTGCAAGCGGGAACGCTCGTAGGCGATTTTCGCCTCGAACGGGTACTCGGCCACGGGGGCATGGGGGTCGTGTACGAGGCCGTGCAGGTCTCACTTGGGCGGCGCGTCGCGCTCAAGGTGATCGCGCCGGGGGCCGTGGCCGACGAGAACGCCCGCGCGCGATTCGCACGGGAGGCCCGCGCCGCGATGGAGCTCGAGCATCCGAATCTCGTCCCCGTCCACGCGGCCGGAGAGGCGGACGGGGTGCTCTTCATCGCGATGCGCCTGATCGACGGCGCGGACCTCGGCAGGATCATCGTCGGCGAGGGGCCGCTCGATCCGGTGCGCGTGGCGGGACTGCTGGAGCAGGTCGCAGCGGGACTCGACGCCGCTCACGGCCGCGGACTCGTGCACCGCGACGTCAAGCCCGGGAACGTGATGGTGGAGGCACTGCCCGTGGGCGAGGAGCGCTGCTACCTCGTTGACTTCGGCGTCGCCTTCCCGCGCGATGGCACGGCGCTCACGCAGACCGGCAAGTGGGTTGGCACCCCGGCCTACGTCGCGCCCGAGCAGCTTCTGGGAGAGCCGGTGGATGCCCGTACCGACGTCTACGCTCTCGCCGGGGTCGGCTTCCATGCCCTGACCGGTCAGCCGCCGTATCTGCGCGAGCACGAGGCGGGGGTGCTGTTCGCCCACGTCAACTCACCGCCGCCCCGGGCGAGCGAGTACAGGGATGGGATCCCGCCGGCGGTGGATGCCGTCATCTCCCGCGCCCTGGCCAAGAGCCCCGCCGCGCGCTTTGCGTCTGCCGGCGAGTTCGCTCGCGCGCTCATGGCGGCTATCGCCGGGGCTGACGCCGCTTCCGAGAGACAAGCCGCGCACGAACGCGGGGCGTCCGTCTCCGATGACATCGGCGTGACGGCCCTCAGCCCGGCAGGCGCGGCGGGCATGCTCCAGAACCTCCCAGCCGCAGCGTCGACGTTCGTCGGTCGCGAGCAAGACCTCGAGCGGCTCGACGAGTTGTCGAAGACCTCCCGCCTGGCGACGATCGTCGGTCCCGGCGGGGTGGGTAAGACGAGGCTCGCAGTGCAGTTCGCGTTGCGCGCGCAGCGGGTGCAGGAAGAGGTGAGGTTCGTCGATCTGGCTCCGCTCGCGGCGGGGGACGACGTCGCCCTCGCGGTGGCGCGCGCGCTGGGGCTTCGGATCAGCCCCGACGCCGTCTCCGCTGCCGCGATATCCGCCGCCGTCGGCCGGCGGCGGACGCTGCTGGTACTCGACAACTGCGAGCAGATCGTCGGCGACGTCGCCCTGCTTGCGTCCGAGCTGCTGGGCTGCTCGGAAACGCTCGCGCTGCTGGTCACCAGCCGCCAGCCCCTCGCGATCGACGGCGAGCAGGTCCACCAGCTGGCGCCGATGGGGGTGCCCGAGCAGGACGCAGGACCGGCCGCCATCGCGGCGAGCGAAGCGGTTCGCCTCTTGAGCGAGCGGGCTACCGGCCGCCCGGCGTCCCCCACGGACGAGAACGCGACGCGTCTGGCGAGCATCTGCCGGCGGCTGGAAGGGATCCCGCTCGCGATCGAGCTCGCCGCGGCGCGGTTGCGCATCGTCGGTGCGGCAGATCTCGACGAGCGGCTGGCGAGCGAGTTGGGTGTGCTGGGCGCAGCCGGCGGGGACGCGCCGGCGCGCCACCAAACGCTCGCGCAGCTGATCGACTGGAGCTGGAGGCTGCTCTCGGATGCCCAGCAGGCCGTCCTGCAGCAGCTGTCGGTGCTGGTCGGGGGCTTCGACCTCGCCGCCGCCGAACGGATCGGATCGCCACCCGATCGGCCGGGGCTCGATGTCTGCACCACCGTCTTCGAGCTCGCCGACCGGAGCCTGCTCCAACTCGACGCGACCGAGCCTCGCACCCGCTATCGACTGCTCGAGCCCGTTCGCGACTACTGCTCCAAGCAGCTCGCCGGCAGCGGTGGTGCGACACAGGCGCGCGCGGAGCATCGCGCTCACTACGCTGCGATCGCCGAGCAGGCTGCGAAGAGCCTCGAGAGCAGGGACGCCGGCGCATGCCTGCGCCGCCTCGACGAAGATCACCCCAACTTGCGCGCGGCGATCCTCAGCGGCCTCGAGGACGACCCCCTGGTTGCGGTGCAGATCACCGTGGCGCTGCAGAAGTTCTGGCGTTCTCGCGGTCTTGCAAGCGACGCCGTGGAGCTGCTCGACACGGCTCTCGAGCGCTGTCCGGACGCCCCGGCGGCGCTGCGGGCGAGGGCGCTGGCGGTGCACGCCTACCTGACGGGGGGCTTCCTCGGCGACTACGCCACGGCGGTGGAGCTCGCGCGCACGGCCCTTGACCTCACGCGGGGCGGGGAGGATGCGGATACCGCCGCCGAAGCGCTCTGCTGTCTCTCGTGGATCAGCAGCGTCGGGGACCAGGGCGAGCGCGGCATGGCGCTCGCCGAGGAGGCGCTGCACCTGGTCCCGGCAGTGACCAACCCCAGCCTCCTCGCGCGCGTCTGGGACACGAAGGCGCTCGCGTTGGAACAGCTCGCCGATTCGGAGGGAGCGAGATCGGCCTACCAAGCCGCTCTGCGTTTCGCCAGCGACGCCGAGGATCCGCTTGCCGTGGCCTACGTCGAGAACCATCTGGGTCACCTCGCGAGCTCGATGCGCGACCTGCCCGCGGCCAGGGACCATTTCTCGCAGGCGCTACGAGTCGCGCAGGCCACCGGCGACGAGGCCTCCGCGGCGACCGCCTCGCTGAACCTCGCGCACGTCGAATACCTCCGCGGACGCCACCGGGAGGCGCGCGCGATGTTCCTCGAGTCGCTCGCCACCAACCGGCGTCATGGCGACGAGGTGTTCGTGGCGTTCTCGGTATTCGGCCTGGCCCTCACAGAGAGCGATCCGGCTCGTGCCGCCGCTCTTCACGGATGGGTTGCCGCAAGGCTCGACGCGCTCGGGCACGCGCTCACCGACAGAGACGAGGAGCTGCGGGTGCACGAGCGCGATCGCCTCCGCGAGCGGTTGGGCGACAGCGATTTCACCCGTCGCAGTGAGCACGGCGCGGCGATGGCGCTCGATGACCTGCTCGCGCACTCCGCGACGAGGTGACGGCGGGGCCCGCGACCGGGCGCTGCGCTCAGGGCAGCTGGGCGAAGCCGATGGTCGAGGCCGGATCCTTCTTGACGGTGAAGTGCACTTCACCGTCGAGGGTGGCCGGCGCCCCGCCGATGGTCAGGGTCGGTTCGTCTTTCGCCGCGCCGAACACGAACAGGTTCGATGCGGCGGGAGGCGCCTCGGCGAACACGTCTCCTTCGCCCTTCAGCGTTTCTTTTGCTTCGCCGGGGAAGTGAACCTTGATCTGGAGTTCCTCGACGAACATCTGGATCTCCTGCGGTGGGCCCGCGGCCGATTCGCCGACCGAGAGCTCACCGAGAACCAGCTTGACGGGGCCGAACGCCGGTTCTTTGTGATCTTTGCGGATTTCGCAGGTTTCGCCGGGCCATTTGAGCACGCCCGTCCCGGTCATGCCCCCTACGAGGTGCCCCTTGCCTCGTACTTCTTCGCATTTCACGGTCAGTTCCAGCGCCGGGGCCGAGATCGTCAGCGGGCTCGTCGCCTCGGCGGTGATAGCCACCTTCTTGCCGGCCGGCACCGGTGACCCGTTGACGGCCCAGTCCCACTGGTTGGCGGCGTTCGCAGACGCCGGCACGAGCGCGATGGCGCTGAGCGCACATCCCAACATTCCGCAGATCCTCGTCCGTCTGCCCATCGCGCATCCCCCATCGACGGTGCCTGCCGCGGCGAGCATACCACCGACCTATGCGATGCGCACCGGGTCTGGACGCACGGCCGAGCGGCGCGTCCCGTGAGCGCGCTCGTCGCCGTTTCTGCCGTGCCCACGCACTGGCCTGGTGACTCGGTGCGACCTTGACAAGTGGTCAGCCCTGCGTCGCTGGCAGGAAGTGACAGATACAGCGCAGGACCGAGGCCTCCGGACGTCTGCTGAGCGAGAAACCCAGCCGGCTGGAGCTTGCGACCGGCCGACGGGATCGGGCGCAGTACCCCGCAGGCGTCGCGACGACCCCGCGAGGTCTTAGCGCACTCCTGCCGCCTCCCGACCGATGGTCCTCCCGTGCTTCCCCCGGCTGTGGGCTTCGGCATCCCTGACGGCCCAGGTGATGCGCTCCACGAGCTGCGACGCAGCATGGCCGGTGGACAGGTGGACGGCGCGGACGTCCTCGTCGAGGGTGACGCCGACGCCGTCGGGGATGTGCGGGTCCTCGGTCGCGACAATGATTCGTGGCATGCGTGACTCCTCAGAGATCGGTTTCGCCATGCGGTGCTCGAAGCGTGGCGGCGCAGGCGGTCGATGTGTATGGCCGCCCGTCCAGCATGCTCGGCCAGCGCTCGGACACCTGCCAGCGCGACGCCAGCACGATAGGTGGCATGCTCAGACGCAAGTGGCCGATGACATGCTTGCGAGTGGTGTGGGCGCGAAGGCTCAGCATGATTTGGCGCTCGCGGTCGGATGCCGGTTCGCCGTGCACTCATTGCAGCCGGTCACGGCGATCCTGCAGGTCGCCCCGTACCCCGAGCCGGCAGTGTCGATTCGCTGCGAACGGTGGGACACCGCTGTCGAGCACTACAGCTACCTCGACGGCTACGGGAATAGATGCGAGCGATTCGCGTTTGGTCGAGGCAGTTCGCAAGTCGCCTTCGAGGCGCAGACGAACCTTCTCAGCCCTTCTGATCTGATCGCGCCCGACACTCCTGAGACACCTGTCGCGGCGCTGCCCGCCCAGGTCCTGAGCTTCGTGATGCCGAGCCGCTTCTGTCTGCCCGATGAGCTCGGCCACGAGGCGTGGCAGCGATTCGGGGACATCCCCCCCGGTTGGGGACGGGTACAGGCTGTCGTCGACTACGTCCACGGATACCTCGAGTTCGTGCCGGGGGCGTCCAATCCATGGACCACGGCGTCCGACGCCTACAGGGCCGGCCAGGGCGTGTGTCGAGACTTCGCCCACCTAGCGATCACGTTCTGTCGCGCCCTGAACATCCCGGCTCGGTATGTCTTCGGCTACCTGCCGGCGATTGGTAGCTCAGCGCCGGACGAGAAGATGGATTTTGCGGCGTGGTTCGAGGCGTATCTCGACGGGCGCTGGCACACGTTCGACGCCCGGAACAACACCCCGCGCATCGGGCGCGTGGTCGTGGGGCGCGGCCGAGATGCCGTCGATGTCGCACTGATTACATCGTTCGGTCCTCTGACGCTGACCGGCTTCGAGGTGCGCGCGGAGCGATACGTCGCGGCCCCCTCGGGACCCTGACGCGCTCCCGTGCCGCCGCTCAGTCAGTGAGCACTCGGGCAACAGCGCAATCGTGGAAGCAGCCTTGAGGCGGCGCCGACCTGTCCGGGTTCAACTGGACATCGAGGTCGAACGCGATCGACTGGGGCCGGCGCTCGAAGAGATCGAACCGCTCGCAGTCGCTCGAGTGACCCCGTGCGACGTTGACAAGTGGTCAGCCCTGCGCCGCTGGCAGGAGGTCACCCCTCCTCACGAGTCACACGCCACTGCGGTCTCGAGCGCTCCGCAGATCCGGCGCATCCGTCCATTACCGAGGCGACCGAGGCGATGCACGAGTGTCGCCACCGAGACGCTCTCGGCCGAGTCCACGTTGACAACCGAGGTTTGCGGCACGAGATCCTCACCCGGCTCGCGGCGGTACCCAGACGGGAGAATGGGCCTCTTTCCCAGGCGCCCCTCGATATGAATGCGGCTTGCGCCCATCGGCCCCCCTTATGCCGGGCTGATCCGCACCCGACCAATCGTCACATGGCCAGGGGTCCGTCCGCGGACCAACGACCCTTACGGGGCGGCGTGATCGCCGGGCCAGCCGCCCGGATCACCCCCGAACCCACGCCGATAAGCGACCGCGCACGTCTTGGCCGGTCGAGTGAGCCGGCACGGGAACGAGCGCTTCAAGCCACCACCCTGGTGGTAGGTTCGCGGGACAGGCCCGGCATCGGGCCGGGCCGTGAGGAGAAGGGGGTCAGCATGGCTGACCGAATGCTGTTTGTCGGATGGGGAGCGTCCGTGCCCGGGCGCGAGGAGCGCGGGCTCGAGGTCTTCAACGAGGCGATCGGCCTCTATGGACGGTTGCAGCAGGATGGCCGCATCGAGAAGTTCGATGTGGTGCTGCTTGATCCGAATCCGGGGCTCAGCGGCTACATCGAGCTCCATGGATCTGCTGAGCAGCTGAACGCTGTACGCCAGAGCGAGGAGTTCCGCCGCACACTCGCGGACGCCAGCCTGATCGTGGAGGACATCCGACTGGTCGAAGGCTTTACCAACGACGGCGTCGCCCGAGAGATGGCCCTTTACCAGGAAAGCATCGCGCGGGTACCCCAAACCACCTAGGGCAGCACACCGATCTCGCGGCGTCCGACGCCGCTGCGCTGGGCGCAAGCGGGATCGCATGATTCAACTGCCGCCGCCCACGGGTAGATGCTTATGCCGTGGGAGCGCATCGAGATGATTCGCGGGTCGCGGCGCATGTCGCGTCGGTATCAGCCCGCACGGCGTCGGACACAGCACGTCTGTCGTCGGTGATCGACAGCCACTGCTGGCCGGGGGGCACAGGCGACCAGACGAAGACCGTCGCCCTCGAGTGGGTGCGACGTTGGGGCCCACACGCCGTCGGGGCGCTGCCGCCGGTCTGCGAGTGCGCTCGCGGGCGCTGCCTCGTCTGCAACTGACCCGTCGCCCACTGGCGTGAGGCAGCGAGCGGCTGCGTGACCCTGCGACCTTGACCGGAGGTCAGAGCCGCAAATCGGAACGAGAAGGCCCAGCAAGCGTGGCAAGCCAGGAGGTCCCCGGTTCGATCCCGGTCGGCTCGACGGACCGGACCTGCCGGCGCTCGGGATCGCCGTGTACCGATCGCTGACCCGGCACGGGACGCGCAGGACTGACCCCGGCCGGCTTTCTTCCATACCGCGCCAGCCCGATCAGGGCGCGGTCGAGCCCGAGCCGCGGTGCGCGAAGGGTCAGCCGTTCCCCACAGCGTGCCCGGTCCTGCGGCCACCCGCCGGCGGCGGGTGGTGGTCTCAACACTCGCTTGGACCCGCGGGACCGATCGCCGGAGTGGCGCGGACGGCGCTCTGCACACAGGCGGTCGCCTTGGCTCGAAAGCGTCACTCCGGACCGACAGCGTTCAGCGCGGCTCGGAGTACCCTGCCGCTGTTGGCCCCGAAGTTGGAGTGACAGTAGACCTGCAGGTCATAGGTTTCCCCGCCGACGAGCGACACGGTTGCTGTCAGCGGGAGATCGGCCCGCGTGACAAATGAGCCCTCGAGATCCACCACCGCCGCGTTGCCGAATAGATGCGGACCGCCCCCGGCGAGAGCTTCCCATGCGAGCTGGCACGTGATTGTCACCGCCGAGACTTGCGTGTTGGCGACCTGCACGCTCGCCTCCGCAAGGACGTGCGCACCACTGGTCGGAAAGGCCAGGGTTTTCCCGCTGGTTTTCGTGCTGAGGACGAGTGCATCTTCTTCTTCCAGCGAGATCGGACTCCCGGGGCTCACTTCCGCGAACGCGGTGGCGATGCTGGCGCTGGCCGGGGCGCCGGGCGGGCCTTCTTTCCCCGGCGTTCCCTCCTTGCCGGCGGGGCCATTGGCGCCGGTGGCACCGCGCTGACCGATCGCACCGTCGGCTCCGCGGGCTCCTTTGAGCTTCTTGAGAACCTTCGGATTGATCTGCCTGGTGGAGTTGATCAGGTAGCGGTTGGCCGCAAAGGCTCCCCCGCTCATCGCAAGCACGAGCGCCAAGCTCGCCGCGACGTTGGCGTAGGTCAGGCGTCCGCGCATCGGTCCCCCTTGCTCCGGTTGGCGTCGCCAGGTCAGGAACAGACCGGACGCTTTCCCCAGTTCTACCCGATCAGCGGTCGGCCTTTATCGCCAGAAATGCCCGAAACGCCGATGATCCAGAAGCATCCGGGCTCCTGCCCCGTCGTTCGACCCCCACCTCGCGTCCCAGCCAGCCGAGGTACAAGCCGACTGTCGGCACGTCGGTCGCCGCGCGACCGATGGGCCGGGAATCTCGCCGGAGGCGTGAGCCCCTGCGACGCTGACAGCGAGTTCACAACCGCCTTCGGCCTCCCGCCCGCGTAGCAGGAGACCACCGGTTCGATCCCGGTTGGCTCCGTGCCGGGAACGACAGCACGCGACCCAGATCGCAGCCCGTCCCCCCGACAACGGTGCCCGTCGCTCCCTAACCTCAGCGCGTGGGCTTCCAGACCGATCCGGCCGTGCTCGTGCATCCGCGACCGCTGAGGTGAGACAGACCATGGGAGCCCCGATGACAGCGGATGAGCCGGCCATCGCGCTGTTCGCACCGCATCCGCTGCTGAGCGTGACGATCGAGGCGGAGAGCCCGGAGCGGTCGAGCATCCATTTCCACGCCGGCGGACAGGGAGTGTGGGTGGCCGCCTCGGCACGCTGCATGGGCGCGACGCCGATCCTCTGCGGACTGCTCGGAGGCGAGCCGGGCGAGCTGCTGCGGCCGTTGCTGACACAGAGCGTGGGCGAGGAGAGCAGGCTCGTGAGCACGGCCAGCGCGAGCGGGTGCTACGTGGTCGACCGCCGCAACGGCGAGCGGGAGGTCGTGGCGATGACCTTGAGCGATCCACCCAGCAGGCACGAGCTCGACGAGCTGTGCTCGCTTGCGATCTCCCACGCGGCGGACTGCGGTTGGCTGATCGTGACGAACCCGATGCCGGCTGATGCCCTGCCGCTCGAGGTCTACCGCGACGTCGTGGCCGATGCCCGCGCCGCTGGGGCGAGAGCCCTCGTCGATCTGTCCTCGCCCCGGCTGGACTCGGCGCTGGAGGGTGAGCCCGACCTGGTGAAGATCAACGATTGGGAGCTGGCGGAGTTCGTGCGCGGCCCGGTGTCGGAGCCAGGAGAGCTGCTGGCGGCGGCGCACCGGCTACGCGACGCCGGTGCACGGCGGGTGATCGTCACTCGAGGCGCCCTGCCGGCGCTGGTGCTCGACGGCGAGCGGGCACTGGAGCTCGCTACGCCGCCGTTCGAGCGGGGGTTCCGCGAGGGCTGCGGCGACGCCATGTTCGGCGCGCTCGCTGCCGGCTGGGCTACGCACGAGGATCTGTCCGGCGCGCTCGTCCAGGGCGCTGCGGCGGGTGCCGCGAACTTCCTGCGCCGCGGCATCGGCCGCGCCTCGCGTGAGGTGGTCGACGAGCTGACCGGCAAGGTGACGCTCCGACCGTGGCCGCTGTGATCGAGCGCCGGGGCGGGCAAACAAAGGGCGACGCGCGCGACGTCCTCAGCCCCCGGCCGTAGGAGGCGCCACCGGGCCGCCGCGCAGAACCGCCGCCGGCCCCTCTTGAACGCTCCACGCGGCGAGCTCGGGAAAGCCGAGCTCGCGCAGCCGCTCGGCGCCGCGGCTGAGCCTCATCGGGCGTCCGCCGTGAGAGGAGTGGGCGTCGCTCGCGAGCAGGTGGACCAGGCCGTCTCCAGCCAGTCTCACCATCAGCTCGGCGATGCCCGTATCGGGTGCTGCGAGGAACTCAGCCGTCCACTGCAGCAGGCAGCCGCGCTCGCGCAGGTCGTGCAGCGCCGGCTCGAAGTCCGCGCCGGCGTGGCGCTCTGGATGCGCCACGACCGACCGAAAGCCGCGCGCCGCAAGCCGCTGGACGAGCGCTGCGAACTCGGATGTGATCGGCCCCGGCCCGGGCTCCAGCAGGATCCAGTCGCCGCCGTCGAGGGCGATTGCCCGGAGGTGCCCGTCGGTGAGCGAGTCCGCGACCAGCGCCGAGACCTCGCCACCGGGCGCGACACGCAGCTCGATCTCCGCATCGTCGAGCGCCTGCTGCAGCTCTCCGATGCGCTGCGGCAGCTCCTCGATGCGGACGTCGTGGTCGCCGCGCACGTGCGGCGTGGCGCAGGCGACGGCGATGCCGTCGCTCGCCGCGACCCTCGCCATCGCGAGGCTGTCCTCGACGTCCAGCGACCCGTCGTCGAGCCCCGGGAGGATATGGGTGTGCAGGTCGATCAACTCGCCGCGGGTGCGTTGCGGCTACGTCGTGTGCCGGGGGTCCGCTCTCGCCCGCTCGCGCGGGGCGGCGCCGGCGGCCGGATTGCGGCGCCTTGGGCATCCCGCGAGGGCCGGCATGCGATCCACGCGCGGCAGTCTACGCCGGGGGCAGCTTCGCTATCGCCGCGATCTCGCGATACAGACGGCTGACGATCCGCCCGGGGTCGGGGACCAGCTGGGTGTGCACGAGCAGCCCGATCGTGACGCCGCCCCTGTAGCTGAAGATGCTCACGCTCGTGCCGACGCTGCCGCCCGTCGGCGCCCACGCGAGCACCGAGCGCATCGGGAAGCCTGCGAGATAGACGGTCTCGCGCGGCCCCGGAACGTTGGTCATGACGGCGCTGGCCTTGGCGGAGAACATGTCGATGATGCGGCCCTCGACGGGCGAGGGAGCGAGCCCCGCGGCCTCCAGCACGGCGTAGGACACCGGGCCCTCGGCCGAGTGCTTGATCGCGTCCATCCGCCGCTTGAGCTCGGCGAGCCGCTCGGCGCGGTCGGTGCGGTCGGTCGGCAGCGTCAGGAACACGAGCCCGAAACGGTTTCCCAGCTCGCGGGGCACGGGCTCATCCAGCGGGCGGAGGTTGAACGGGACGATCGCGCGGATCTCGCCCGGTGCCTGCCCGCGGGAGACCAGGTAGCTGCGCAGCGCTCCCGCCACAGCCGCCAGCAGCACGTCGTTGATGGTCGCATGCTGCGCCCGGGCGGTCCGCTTGATGTCCTCCAGGGGGAGCGTCCGGCTCCAGGCCACCGAGCGCTCCGCGCCCAGGTCGCCCTTGAGGACGGTGCGAGCGTCGGACGTGGTCATCACGAGCTTGGACAGCGCCTTGCCGTCCGCCGCCAGCGCGCCCGCGAGATCGAACACGCGGGCCGGGCGCTCGATCGTCTCGACCGTCTCGCGCGCGGCCCCCGCGACGAGCCCGCCCGCCGTCCGGATCGTGGCGACGGTTCCCGCCAGCGCCATCGCCGCAGGGCGGGTCAGCTGCGCCTGTAGTCCCGCCGCGGGCTCGCGAGGCGCGAGCGCCGGTGCCGGGGGAGTTCGCGCAGCGCCATCCGGCTGGCGCGCCGGATCGGTCAGCGAGAGCATCACCCGGGCGAGCGCGATCCCGTCGGCGATGCAGTGATGCATGCGCACCACGACGGTCGAGTCGCGGCCAGGGCCGTCGATCAGGTGCATCTCCCACAGCGGCCTGCTCCGGTCGAGCGGGACCGACGCGAGGCTGCCGATGAGCTCCCTCAGCCGCTGCTCGCCCGGGCCGGCCGGCAGCGAGCGAGTGCGCACGTGCAGGGCGACATCGAATCCGGGATCGGGCTCCCAGCTCGGTCCCGAGAGCGGCATCCGGCCCTCGACGACTCGCTCGGAGAACCGCGGATAGGGCTCCACCAGGCGCTCGCGCACGACCTCCAGCAAACGCTCGAGCGGCAGCCGCCCCTCGAAGCGGAGCATGCCGTTGATGACCATCAGGTTGGTGGGGCGGTCCATCTGCAGCCACGCCGCGTCGGCGCTCGAGAGGCGTTCGCCGGTGTGAGCCGTCATCGCTCTTCCGAGTACAGGTCGTCGAAGAAGCCTGCGTAGCGCTCGTAGACGGCCGCGCGCTTGACCTTCAGGGTCGGAGTGAGCTCCCCGTTCGCCTGGCTGAGGTCGTGCTCGAGCACTCCGAAGCGCTTGATCTGCTCGATGCGCGCGAACCGATGGTTGGCATGTTCGACCTCCTGCTCCAACAGCTCGTGCACGCGCTCGTCACGCGCCACGCACTCGACTTCCGCGGCGATCGCGAACCGGTCGGCGAGCTCGGAGACCGCCTCCGGTTCGAGCGTGAGCATGCAGACGAGGTAGGGCCGGCGATCGCCGTAGACGACGGCCTCGGCGACCCAGCGGATCTCGCGCAGGGCGTTCTCGATGTTCGACGGGGAGATGTTCTTCCCGCTCGAGGTGATGATCAGGTCCTTCTTGCGACCGGTCAGCGTCAGGTAGCCGTCCGCCGACTGCGATCCCAGATCCCCGCTGCACAGCCATCCGTCGTCGAGGGCCGCGGCGGTCGAGTCCGGATCTTGGTGGTAGCCCGAGAAGACGTGTGGTCCGCGCAGGCGCACTTCGCGGTCGGCCGCCACCATCACCTCGCTGCCCGGCAGGGGGCGCCCCACCGTGCCGTAGCGCGGTTCCCCCGGCGGGTTCAACGTGGCTGCGGCGCAGCTCTCGGTCATGCCGTAGCCCTCGAGCACCTCGACGCCGCAGGCATCGAAGAACTCGAGCACCTCGCGGTCGATCGGCGCGGCGCCGACCAGCGCGAGCTTCAGGTTCGGGCCGAACAGCGCGCGGACCTCGTCGAGCCCGGCGCGCCTCGCGACGGCCAGGCGCAGGGCGCCGATCCTGCCGAGGCGCCGCCCGGCGCGCTCGACGGTGCGCGCGCGCCGCCCCACCTCCAGGGCCCAGCCGAACAGGAGCCCGGCGTGCGGCCCGCGCTCCTCGACCGCACCCAAGACGCCAGCATGCATCTTCTCGTAGATCCGCGGCACGGCCACGAAGTGGGTCGGCTGCGTCTCGGTGACCTCCTCGAGAACCCGCGAGGCGTCGCGGCGCCAGTACACGAGCGTGCCGCCGACGTCGAGCACGACGATCTGGGCGAGCCGGGCGAGCACGTGCGCGAGCGGCAGGAACATGTAGATGACCGGCTGGACCTCGTCGAGCTGCAACTGGCTCCGGTACATCGCCGAGGCGGAGAGGATGTTGGAATGGGTGAGCAGGCAGCCCTTCGGCGGGCCAGTGGTCCCGGACGTGTAGACGATCGTTGCGAGCGCGGCCGGCTCGACGGCGTCGACCCGCCGCTCCACCTCACCCGGATCGATGCCCTCCCCCTGCCGAACGAGCTCGTCGAGGGTGATGGCGCCGGGCGCCTCGCCGTCGATGACGACCACGTGGCGAAGCTCCGGGCAGGACTCCCTGATGCGGTCGATCTTCGTCACCTGCCGTGCGTCCTCACACACGATCACCCGCGCCGAGGAGTTGCCGAGCACGTGCCGGCACTCCTCAGGAGAGTTGGTGTGGTAGATGGGTACGACCACAGCGCCCGCGCACGCGACCCCCGCCTCCACGAACGTCCACTCGGCGCGCGTGGAGCAGAGAATCGCGACCCGCTCGCCGAGCGCGACGCCCAGCCCGATCAGGCCGAGCGCAATCGAAGAAGCGACCTCGCCGAGCCGTCCGTAGGTGACCGGCTGGAACACCCCGTCCACGGGATGGCGGATCGCGATCTCCTCGCCACGCTCAGACGCCGACAGGAACAGGCGTCCGAGCGTGGCTGCCCCGGTCATGCGCTCTGCGACCGGCGGGAGGGTTGGGGGCGCGGACACGTTCACCTCACGCGGTGCACTTCGACGAGCTCGCGATGGTCTGGGAGGCTCCGGCCTGGTACGCGAACTGCGACTTCACAGGGAACTTCCCTTTGGTGCACTTCCCGGCCGTGATGAACGCGTTCTTCCCGCTCCCGACCGTTTTCACGGTCAGGTTCAGCGCGGTGATGACGATGTTCAGCCCGCCGGCGCTGATCACCGGAACCTGCGTCGTGACGACGTTCTTGGACACCTTGCCGTGCAGCACCAGCACCTGTCCGGCCGGCCCCTTGGGCGCGAGCAGGAAGATGATCTGGCCGTTTCCGGCGTAGGCGGTCGCCACCTCGGGGATCGCCGGGATCACCGGGGCACCGTTGGCCAGCGCTTCGCCCGAGCCGATCTTGCTCTTGGCCGGGCAGACGGCACCGCCGGTCGCCTTGATTTCGGTGTCGCCGGCCTTGCACTGCTTGATCGCCGCCGACTTGAAGTTGAACTTCGTGTTCGCCGGGAGCGTGATCGTCAGCGTCTTCAGACCCTGTGGCTGGACGGCCCCGGGGTCGGACGCGTTCAGGGCGGCCTTCAAGCCGGTCGGCTTGCCCCCCTTGGTCGCCGTAAGCGTGATGTTCGACGTCTGCGTGAACTGGGAGCTCGCATACGCGACGCCGGCCATACCGACGATCAGTGCACCCGCCAGCAGCGTTGCCAGCCTGGCATTTCTCATCTCATCCTCTCCTTCTCGGCTTCTGCCGAATAGGAGCCCGCCGTTGGGAAGGCCCCATGCGCGCTCTCGTTGAAACTAGATCCGTTGGCAGGCCCCGACATCGGGGTACTGTGCGGCTCTGCCATCAGTAGTTCTGGCGGGCCCTCGACCGTCGGCCACCAAGCGCGGCGCCCGAGTACCTGGACGGCCGCGGGGAGCAGCACGGGGCGCACCAGGAAGACGTCGAGGGCGACGGCGATGGCGAAGCCGACACCGAACGCACGGACGGTCAGCAGCGAGGTGGCGGCGAACGGCAGCGCGACGGCAATCATCGCGAGCCCCGCGCCGGTGCTCGCGGCGGCTGTCCGCCGCAGCGCCCGATCGAGCGACTCGTCGACTCCGGCGCCCCTCACGAGCCCTTCGCGAGCATCGCTCAACAGCACGGTCAGGAACACGAGCGAGACGCCGAAGATCGCCGTGAAGATGCCGATGATCGACATCGGGTCCAGATAGCCGGGGCCCCCGAGCGGTGGGTGGGCGCCGCCGAACAGCAGCGTCAGCGCACCGAACGTGGCGGCGGCCGTGAGCAGGTCGGCGAGGACGGCGACGATCGGGAGCAGGACGGCTCGTAGGGCGAGACCGAGCATCAGGGCGATCGCGACGGAGATCGCCAGGATCACCCAGGGCAGGCGAGCCTTCGTCACGGCGGCGAGATCGGTGAGGTTCCCCGCCGGGCCGCCGACGGCTACCTGCAGGTGGTTGCGAACCGCGAAGCGCCGGGCGAGGAGTCGCAGACGGTCGCCCAGCGCCGCCGTCTGCGCGGAGCTCGCGTCACGGCGCGAGACGACGACGATCTGAGCGGCGTCGCCGCCACGGGCGATGTTGACGGCGAACCCGGCGGCGTTGGCGGACGCGGTCGGCGCGCCGGCGATCGCCGCAAGCAGGAAGTAGCCGGAGTTGAACAGGCCGGGCGACTTCTGTTTGAGTTCTTCCAGGCCCTTCGGCGAGGGCAGCGAGCGGCGGAACTTCGCCACCCCCCGCTGCATGACGCCCAAGCCGTTGACGAGCTGCCCCGTCGGCGAGACGCCGCCGGCGAGACCGCTTTCGAGCTGGCCGGCGCCGCTCGTTAGCTGGCCGAGCCCGGCTTCGAGTTCGCCTGCCCCGGCCGTCAGCTTGCCGAGCCCGCCGGTCAGTTCCGAGCCGCCCCCGGACAGCTGGGAGATGCCCGACGCCAGCTTGACGTTGCCGGCGCGCAGCTTTGCGAGCCCCGCGCTGAGCTTGCCCGCGCCCGTGTGCAGTTCGCCGAGCGCGGCGGTCAGGAACGCGCCCTGGGTGGCGGCCGTCGAGGCGAGCTGTGAGGCGCTCTTGGCGCCCGGCGCCGTCGCCGCGAGCGTGCTCGACAGCGCCGCCACGGAGCCGTCGGCCCGTTCGAGCGCCGACAGCGCCTCGCCGTAGCGCGGGTCGCTCCTGGCGGCGGACATGCCACGCAACGCAGCGAGCGCTCCCGACACATCGCCAGACGCCGCCTGGGCGCTTCCCTGCGCGCTCGCCACGGAGTTGCTCGTGCCGGCCGTCAGCTGCGAGAGCTGCTTGAGCGAGGGCAGCCCGGCGGCGACCGGGGCCTGGGCGGAGCCCAGGCCGTTCTTCAGTTCGATCGAGCCGGCGAGGGCACTCGTCGCTCCGCTCTGCAGCGCCTTGGCGCCCGCGAGCGCCTGAGCCAGGCCGCCTGACAGCCGGGATGAGCCGGCCCTCGCAGTGGCAAGCCCGGCATGCAGACGGCTCGATCCGCTCTGCGCGGTGCCCGCGCCGCCGTGGAGCAGCCCGGCGCCGGCGGACGCCGATTGCAGTCCGCTCCGCAGCTGGCCCGCGCCGCTGCCCGCCCGCCCGAGGCCTTCGACGAGCTTGCGCAAGTCGCCCTGCCCCCCGACGAGCAGCTTGCTCGATTCGTTCAGCTGGCCGGGGAGCGTCCCGAGGGGCTTCGTTTCGCTGGAGAGCCCTCCGGGGCCGGCAACCGAAGCGACGCGCCTGCCGTGAGCGATCCCCGCCTGCAGGGCATCGAGCTTCGCGAGCAGCGTAGGCGTCGTCAGCGGCCCGCGCGGGTTGACGACGACCATGTTGTACGGGGTCGCCCAGCCGGGGCCCATGACGCGCGAGATCTCTTCGAAGGACTTGCGGGCAGGGTCGCCCGCCGGCAGCTGGGTGATGCCCGGGGGTCCGGTCCGCAGAGTCAGGGCAGGCGCCGCGAGCAGAAGCATCGCGCCCGTCGCGAGCGCGCCCGCCAGCGGCGCCCCGCGGCGCACCCAGACGCCGGCGCCGACGAGGCGATCCCAGTCGCGGGTCAGGCCCGCGGGGGCGCCGAAGACCGCGTGCAGTCCGCGGCCGGAGAGCAGCGTGAGGGCCGCCGGCATCACGACGAGCGCGCCGCCGATCGCCAGAGCCGAGCTGAGCAGCAGCCCGATCCCGAGCGAGACGATGATCGTCGTCGGTGCGATGGCGCTGGCCAGCGTCAACGCCAGGACTACGCCGGCTCCGGCGAACAACACGGCGCGTCCCGTGGTGGCCACCGCGGCGGCGGCGGGGAGGGCGACGTCCGGTCCCGCGCCCCGCTCCTCCCACAGGCGGTGCGCCCGGTCGAGGATCAGCAGCGAGTAGCCCACTCCGAGCGCGAGCCCGGTGACGGCCGCCAGCGGCACCGCGATCGCGTCGGTCGTGATGACACGGCCGAGGAGCGCCATCAGTCCGTTCGAGGCGAGCACGTCGAGCGCCCCGAGCGCCGTGACGAGCGCCGCGGCCACCGGCGCGCGCAGGGCGAGCAGCAGCAGCAACAGCAGGATCGCCACGGCGATCAGCTCGCATCGCAGCGCGACACTCAGCGCGTGGCTCTTCAGGGCGCGGTCGATCGAGGCCTGCCCGGTCACGCTCGCGCGAACCGGCGCGTGGACCGTCCGGGCGACGATCCGTTCGATCTGCGGCTGGTCTTTTTCGACGACCGCCCGTTCGGAGCGGTCGACCGACACGACGATCATCGCGGCGTTGGCCGAGGGGCGCAATCCCTGCGAGGCCGCGCCGGCGTCCCAGGCAGTCAGGGCCCGCGTGCGGGGATGGCGGAGCAGCGCGCGCACCAGGCGCGGGCCCTGCGCGTCGAGCTGGGCTTTGGGGCCCTCCAGCAGGATCGGCACCAGCTGCGTCGGCCCGAAGCCGGCATTCGCATAGCGCTGGGCGCGCGCGGCCTCGCTGCCCGAGACGACGACGACGGACGGCGAGAGGGAGTGCGCGATGCCCAGGCCGATCACCACGAGCACGCCCGTCACCGCCCCCCAGGCGAGCAGTGTCGCGCGCGGCTTGGCGACAGACATGCGGGCGAGGCGGAGCATCCTGCGCCCGAACCTAGGCGCAGCGGAGCCGCCCCGCATCCGTACGCCTAGGCGGCTCGTGTCGGTAGTTACCGCCGATCGGACGGACACGCACGCTGCCCCGCGAGCGCGTCGGCTAGGGTCGAAGCGTCAAGATCCCCCAGCCGAGGGAGGCTCCGATGGCGAACCTTGGCGGCACCGCGAGCGTCGAGATCGACGCTCCGCTCGAGAAGGTCTGGGCAGTCGTGGAGGACGTGCTCAGCGCGCCCGACTGGCAGGGCGGCCTCGATGCGATGACGGCGCTCGAGCGCGACGAGTCCGGCCGCGCGACGCTGGTCGAGACCGAGAACGACATCAAGGTCAGGCGGGTGAAGGCACGGGTCCGCTTCCGTTACGACGGTCCCGAGCGCCTCACATGGACCCAGGAGAAGGGCGATCTGAAGTCCGTGGAGGGGGCATGGGAGCTCGTCGACCTCGGCGGCGGACGGACGCGGGCGACCTACCGGTTGGACGCCGACCCGGGCCGCGTGCTCGGGCTCGTGATCCGGGGGCCGGTCGAGGCGGCCACGAGGGCGCTGTTCGTCAACGGGCGACCAGGCGAGCTGAAGCGACGAGTGGAGGGGTGAGGCCCCGGCGGAAGAGGTCGCCGGCGCCACCACCCTGCCCGCGCCCGCGGGGAGCGGGGCGCTCCTGGCTGAAAGCAGGGGCGGCCGGGCCCGAGGTGCAGGCCCGGCGTCGCCCGGTCCCGGCAGTCCCAGCCCACACGGGAGGCCGGGACTGCCGGGCCGTCATCTGCGTGCCGCTAGATCCCCTGCCCGTAGTTCGAGCAGGTGGCCGTGAACGACGGGTTGGGGCTCGAGCTGAGCTGGTTGAGCACGTTCTGCAGCGACGGCGAGTCGTCGAACATGCCGATGTGTGCGACCGGATCGCTCGGGCATTGGCTCTGGATCGTGATGTTGGTCACGCCCGAGCCGCTGAGGAACGCGTGCGTGTAGGGCGTCACGACCTCGTCGTGCGTGGTCTCGATCACGACGTACCTGACCCCGGAGACGACGGGGTCACCCGAGCCGAACAGCTTCGTCATGAACGCTGATTTTTCGGTCTGTTCGGTCAGCGACGGCGCGCCCAGGAATTCGATCAGCGCGGTCGTGATTTCGGTGGCGAACGGGAATTTTTCGACGAATTGCGTCACACCGCCGAGCGTCGTGCCGTGGTTGCTCGGCGCGAGGCCGATCAACTCGTTCACCTTGGCGGCTCCGCCCAGGTTCTTGATGTAGTAGTTGGGCATCATGCCGCCCTGCGAGTGCCCGACCAGGTCGACCTTCGACGCGCCGGTTTTCGACAGCACTTTGCTGACGAACGACGCCAGTTCTTTGGCCGAGCTTTCGATGTGGCCGAGTCCGTCGACGCGCGGCCCGATGAACGGCCACACTTCGAACGAGGCCAGCGTCGCTCCGTAGTTGAACCCGTACACGCAGTAGCCGTTGTTCGCCAGCAGCGGCGCGAGTGTCACCCAGTTCGATCCCTCGTCCGCAAGCGTCGCGTGCACGAGCACGACCGGATACGGATGGGCGGCACTCGGTTTACATCCGTTGTTGCCGCCTGTCAGCGATTCCGGTTGCCCACGTCTCGTTCCAGATCGCATCCCCCAGCGCCGTGTTCCCGTAGGGCACGGTGTAGCTCGCGGACGCCGTCGCCGGCCCCACGATCGCAACCAGAACAGCAACCAGCGCCCCAACGAGCGCCGTCCTGACCCCCAGCATGGATTCTCCCTCTGTTGAAAACCGCAGGTGAACTTGTTGCAGCACCGGCGTTCACGAGGCTCCCCTACGCCGGCCCGCACCAAAGCGCGGTCGAGCGTAATCCGAAATGTATATCGGCGTCAACCCTTCCGCCGCGAAGGCGATCGTCATCCGCCACCAGGTCCGAGGGGGAGTTCGACAACCAGCGCAATCGCGTCAAGCGCCGGGATCCACATCATCAGCGGGCCGTGCACGACGGTCAGGCCGCGCGACCGGCCCTCGCCACGCGCCTGATGTCCTCGCGCGCGAACGCGACGAAGCTCTCCACGTGTGCCGTTCGTCGATCTCGCCGACCCGCGAGCACGAACGTCGTGGGCTCGGCGTCGGGGATTGGCACGGCGCTGATCCCCGTAACGTGGTCCACGAGCAGCGCCGCCGACGAGCTGGGCACCGTGGTGACCGCCTCGCGCACGGCCAGCGCCGCGAACACCTCCTGCGGCGACGACACCTGATCGGGTGTCGTGCGCAGAGGAGGCCCGCCGCGATGGCCGTCGAGGCTCCAGAACCCCGCCCAGTCCGGATCGACGCTCGGGTGGTACCCGATGAAGGTCTCGTCGATCACCTCGGAGACCGTCACCTGGTCGCGTTCCGCCAACCGGTGGCCGTAGGGCACGATCACCGCCCTCGGCTCCGTGCGCACGGTCTCCGTCCAGACGTTGCCGTCGGCAGGCGGCAGGTGGCAGACGGCGATGTCGACCTCGGACAGCCACAGGCTGGCCGAGATCCCCGGGAAGGGCAGTTCCCGGTAGCGGATATCGATCTCGGGATGCTCGCGACCGAATCTCACCAACGGGCCCCGTGCGTCCAGGCCGGGGGGCGCGCCCACGAATCCGAACTCGACCTCGCCGCGCTCCGCCCGAGCGAGTGCCTGCGCGGCCTCGATGGCATCCTGCTCGGCGTCGATCGCCTGTCGCGCCTTCGCGAGAAACGTCTTACCGTCGGACGTCAGCCTGACCCCCCGCGCATTTCGCTCGAAGAGCCGGATGCCGAGATCGGATTCGAGCCGGGAGATGGCCTGGGAGAGGGCCGGCTGTGCCACGTGCAGCCTCGCGGCGGCACGGGTCATCTGGCCCTCTTCGGCGACGGCGACGAAGTACCGGAGATGCCCACGCCTGATCTGCACGGCCCGCCCTCTGCCTCACGCGCTACCGGAGCGGGGAGGGCGCGGAGATCCGAGAAGACCGGTCGCGCGATCCCGCCCCGCCGCCCCCTGCTCCCGGCGCATCCCTGCGTAAGCCCCATTCCCCATGGCGTCTCGATTCAGCCTAACCCCTCGCGAGCGATCACGCGTGCGAAGCTGCTCGAGCAACAGAGGCACCGGCCGCGCTTCCAGCTGAGCGCGGAGCGGCCAGGCCCTTACGCAGCGGCAGGCGAACCGCCCGGGATTTGCCACCGCCGCACCGCGACATGCATCTCAGGGTGCCCGGCGCTGTTCTCGGGCGGCTCCTCGATGTGCCTCCTGCGACCTCCACTCCCGAGTGCGGTCAAGGCTTGTCGCTAGCCTCGCTACATGGGTGCTCGCGCCGACGATCCGCCTGAGGCGGGCAAGCTGCCGACCGGCCGGCTTGCGCGCACGGCTCGCGTGGGAGGGCTGGTGACGGGGCAAGGCCTGCGCTGGGCGGGGATGCGAACCGCCAACCGTGTTCGCACGCCCGAGCGTGCAGCGTCGGCTGAAAGCGAGCGGACCGCCGCACTTGTTCAGCAGCTCGTCAACCAGCTTGGGCAGATGCGCGGCGCCGCGATGAAGGTCGGGCAGATGATCTCCATGGTCGAGTTCGACGGCCTCCCGGAAGAGGAGCGGGACGATCTGCAACGCCGCCTCGCCGCGCTTCGCGACGACGTCCCGCCAGTGCGGTTCGAGGATCTCGAGAAGCTGATGCGCAAGGAGTTCGGCGGCCCGCTCGGGGGCGTGTTCCGCGACTTCGACAAGCAGGCGTTCGCCGCCGCGTCCATCGGTCAGGTGCACCGCGCCACCACGCTCGACGGCGACGAGGTAGCCGTGAAGATCCAATACCCAGGGGTGGCGGAGGCCGTCGAGACCGACCTGCGCAACGCGACGCTGCTCCTGCCGCTCGTGAAACGGCTCGCCCCCGGGTTGGACGCAAAGGCGCTCGTTTCCGAGATGCGCGAGCGCATCTCGGAGGAGCTCGACTACGAGCTCGAGGCGCAGAATCAGCGACGCATCGGACGACTCATGCGCGGGCACCCGTTCGTCCTCGTGCCGAAAGTTCACACAGACCTTTCGACGCGACGGGTGCTTGTCTCCGAATACGTCGAGGGAGAAGGTTTCGAGGCGGTGCGCCGAGCCGATGAGGCGCAGCGCGACCGGTACGGTGAGATCGTCTTCCGGTTCCACTTCGGGCTGCTCTATCGCGACCGGATCGGCCTCGGCGACCCTCACCCCGGTAACTACCTGCTGACCCCGGACGGCCGGGTGTGCTTCCTGGACTTCGGCCTCGTTCGCTACGTCACGCCCGATCGCGTCGCGGCGGAGCGAGCTGTCGCCCTCGCCGTTCGCGACGGGGACGGGGAAGCTGTCAAGGCAGCCCTGCTTGCCGGCGGCTATCTCCCCGCCGGCGGAGCCGACGCGGTCGACGCCGACTTCGCACTCGGAATGATGCGGATGGCGACCAAGTGGTATGCGGTTCCCGGTCAGCGACGCTTCGCGCCCGACAGCGATCGTCGACGACGAGACCGAGAGCCTCCCGACGACGAGGAACGGGCGGCGGCGAGGATGCAGGTCAACCAGTTCACCCTGCCGCCGGAAGCAATCCTGATTCGGCGGATGCACGGCGTTGTCGCCATCGTCCTGCGGCAGCTCCGGGCAGGGGCGGACTGGGGCGCCATCGCCGCGGAGTACCTGCACGGGGCCTCGCCGGCCACGCCACTCGGGCAGGCAGAGGCCGACTTCTTCCCGCGCTCCGGACCGGCGGCGCGCACGGCGCCGTAGCGCGCAGAGCGCGCATCTCGCTGGCGCCCACGCGGGGAGAACGGTCGCCTTCCGCAGGCCGCTTCGACGAGCGTTCACATCGAGACTCGACCTTGCAAGCAGGGGTCCACCGGTTTGACCCCGGCTCGCTCCCTGCACAGGTCGGGCCCCGCGATCTCGCCGCGAGTCCCACCGACAAGGCGTCGCTCACAGGCACTCGGCATCCAAACACACACGGCGACGCACAGAGAAGGCGCCTGTTCCACAGGATGTGGGGTCAGTCATACCGTTGCAGCATCCGGACGATGTGGGGAGACATCGGGCAGCCTTGTGCGTTTAACAGACCGGGGACCGGAGGGAATCCCCGTCACGACAAGGATGGGCGTCGTGTCCTGCGTTGAAGCGGGGGCATGGAAGCCTCCGCTCCGCAGTGACTTGCTCGGCGGCGGCGTCCGGGGGCGGCCCCGCTGTCTGCTGATTCGGCGCTCGGGTCAACGCGCTGCGACTAGAGCTCGACCGCGACTGCGACCAGCGTTCCCAGACCAAGGACGATGGTGCCGAG
The DNA here is from genome assembly GCA_963738815.1 of uncultured Solirubrobacteraceae bacterium. Lineage (GTDB taxonomy): Bacteria > Actinomycetota > Thermoleophilia > Solirubrobacterales > Solirubrobacteraceae > Palsa-744. The sequence continues at coordinate 716,227 of CAVTXW010000007.1, read as the reverse complement.
GGTGAGCGACCAGACCAAGGTCGGGGACAGCTCCGTGTAAGCACCTGCTCGCAACGCCCCCGCGACCCGGTTCTGGCGCAGCGCACCGATGATCAGGATCGCCACTGCCAGGACTCCGTAACCGATGCCCAGCAGCGTAAGTGGCCAACGAGGGCCCGAGGCAAGCCCGGGCAGAATGCGCCCGACCCCGATCGCGACGGCCGACGCGCCCAGGCCCGTGCGCCACCACGCCAGCCATGTCCGCTCCGCGGCCAAAGCCGTCCGGCGAGTCCCATCTCCAATCGATGCCGCTCCTGCAGGGTGCTCCGGCGTCGCAGCCATCTGCCCAACGTATCGCGGACCCCCGACCGCACGCGGACGCCGTGGCGCCGCCGAAGGGGTCACCCGCTGCGACGTTGGCATGCGCTGATCTGGCCGCTGCCTCCGTAGCATCGGGTCGGTTCTCCGCACGGTCCCCAACCACGCGGTTGTTGCGGTCTACGAGGGTGAGTCGCGATCGTCGACTGGCCGCGCGACCCGAAGTCTGCTCCTCGCCTTGTCCGGGTATGAGGGGTGCAGACGCGACCGCGGTCAGAGCGCGGGGTCATGTACCGGATCGGGTGATACCGGTGCGCCGAACAGGGCGCCGTACTGCTCGAGGTGGCGGTCGCCGAGGAACTCGTCCAGCACCCGTCGGCGCGCGGCGGCTCCGAGGCGCGCCGCAAGGGCGGGGTCGGCGAGCAGCCGCTCGACCGCCCGCCCGAACCCTGCCAGGTCACGCGGGTCGGCGAGCAGCAGGCCGTCTCGTTCGTGATCGATCTGCTCGGTGATGCCGCCGACGGCGCTCGCGACGACAGGCTTGGCCTTCCACATCCCCTCGGTCACGGTCAGGCCGAACCCCTCGGCGATGCTCTTCTGGACGATGACCGTCGCGTGGCGCTGGAGCGCGTTGATGATCGCCGCGTTCTCATCCGGATCGCTCATCGGCACGCAGGCGAGGTGGATGCGCCCGCGGATCGCGTGCGGGAGGGCGCGCCAGCGCTCCAGGCACTCGTCGTAGACGGCCGCGGCCTCGGGGTCGTCGGCGACCCCCGTGACCGCTGGTCCGACGAGGACCAGGTGGGCCCCGAGCGCCGGGTCGACGTGGCGGGCGAAGCCCTCCATCACGCCCGCCATGTCCTTCATCGCGTCCCAGCGCGAGGCCTGGACGACGAGCGGGGCGTCCGGCGGCGGCGCCGGGCCGCTCTGGACGATGTCGACATGCCTGTTGATCCTGCCCGGCGAGCCGTCGCGGCGGGTGAAGGGCACGACAGGCGGCGAGCCATCGCCGTCGATCAGGCCGACGTATCCGAGCGCCAGCCTCACGTTGCGCCTTGACATCGGCTCGTTCTTCGCCGAGAACGGGTCGATCGAGGGCGGGATCACGGTGACCGCCTCGGGCGGGGCGAACGAAGGCGCGTACGTGGCCTTCGACACCACCGTGAGGTCGGCTGCTTCGACGTAGCGACGGATGAACTCCCAAGCACGCTCCGACCACTCGCTCGGCTCGTCGCTGCCGATGTGCGAGCGCCACACCACCGTCGCCCCGGCGCGCTTCAGGCACGCGGCGAGGCCGACGGTCTGCGGGTCGTGGAGCAGGACCACGTCCCCCGGCCGCACGAGCGCGAGCAGCTCTTCGCCGTTGCGGTCGATGACCTGCTCGTATACGCGCCGCTCGGCCTCGCCGAGCGGCCCGCCGTCGCCGGGCGATCCATAGATGCCGTTGTGGATGCGCTTCGTGATCGCGAAGAACTCTTCGTTTCCTTCGATCACGAGCCAGCGCGCGTCGATCCCGGCGCCGCGGACGTAGGCGAGCAGCGTCTGCAGCATCTCCGCCACGCCGCCACCCTTCGTCGTCGAGTTGACGTTGAGGATCGCGCGACCCGCGAGCGTCGTCTGCGCCTCGTCGGCGACGCGCTCGAACGCGGCCATCCGCTCAGGCCCGATCAGAGACTCCAGGCGCGCGACGTCGAGCGCCTGGACCTCGACTTCCTGCACTCGGGTGATCGGCGGCTTCGCCACGGGCCGGCTATGCGGCGACGGCGCCGAGGCCCGCGAGCTCGGCCTCGATCGCGTCGATCATCACGTCGAGGTCCGGGCAGGCATCACGGTCGGCGCTCACACCGATCGCGATCTCGTCCATGTACGAGAAGATCGCGATGCCGATGGAGTGGTCGGCCGCGAGCGGGACGATCGGGTAGATCGCGCGCAGGGGGGCACCGAGCACGTAGAGCTGTGCCCGGGGCCCGGGGACGTTCGTGATCGTGATGTTGAAGAGGCGAGTCGCGTACAGGGAGCGCGCGACCATCGAGTGGAGCACCGGCGGGGCGAGCGCCGCGACGTCGAGCATCGTCTCGGCCCCGAGCGCCGCGCTGGAGGACTTCAGCCGCCGGGTCCGCCGTACGACGGTGTCGAACCGCTCCGCGCGCGCCTCGGCCGCGACCGGCAGGTCGACGAACAGAGAGCTGACGCGGTTTCCGAGCGCGAGGCTCTCGCCGGCGCCGCGGATGTTCATCGGGACCATCGCGCGCACGCCTGCTTCGGGCGGCCGCTCGCCGCGCGAGAGCATGAGCTCACGCACCCCCGCCGTGCACGCAGCCAGAAGCACGTCGTTGACCGACCCGCCGAGCTGGTGTCCGGTGGACTTCACCACCGAGAGGCTCGTCCTGACCACGCCGAAGCGGCGCGTCGCGCCGATCGGAACATTGAGCGTCGTCCGGGGCGACGCGGACATCTCGCTCGAGACGAGCACCTCGACCAGCGCCCGCGAGCGCTCGAGCGCCTCGCGCGGGTGAAGCGCCGCATGCAGCGTCGACGTCGCGGTGTGAGCGACGGCCCCGAGCGCGCCCGCGACGATGCCGGAGTCCAGGGGCGCAGCCACCTCCCATGGCGCATCCGGGCCGTCGAGCACGCCGGGCGGCTCCTCGCCACCTCCCGGGTCGAGATCCAGGAGCAGCTCCACGACGCCGACCGACCCGACGCCGTCGACCATCGAGTGATGGGTCTTCGACGCGATCGCCCAGCGGCCGTCGGCCAGCCCCTCCAGCAGCACCATCTCCCACAGGGGACGCGTCCGGTCCAGCCGGTGCGAGAAGAACTCCGCCGCCCACTCGCAGAGCTCGGCCTCGCCGCCGGGGCGAGGAACGGCGCCGTGCAGGATGTGGTTGCGGACGTCGAACCGCGCGTCGGGCATCCAGCACGGCCACGAGAGTCCTCCTGTGCGGGTCGACGAGAGGCGCTGGGAGTAGCGCGGAAGCCGACCCAGCCGCTCGGCGATCCTCGCGCGCACCCCCTCGAGCGAGGGCATGCCCCCACCCGGGAGCGGGTCGAAGACCATCACCCCCCCGATGTGCATGGTGGCGCCCTCGTCTGCCTGCTCGAGCTCGAGGAAGGTCGCGTCGAGCGCGCTCAGATGGTCGCGGCCGTCGCTCATCGCCGTCCTACGCGGCCGGCGCCTCGGGCGGAACCGTCAGGACCGAGCAGCCTGCCTCGTGGATCACGTGCCTGCTCACGCTCCCAAGCAGGCGCGGACCGCTCCGTCTGCGGCTTCCGATCACCACCAGCGAAGCGCCCAGGCGCTCGGCGACGTCGACGATGACCTCGTGTGCACGGCCGTGGCGGAGCACGAGGTCCGGTTCCGCGACGCCGCAGTCGCGGAGCTGCGCGAGCTGGGCCAGCAGCGGACCCTCGCCCGGGTCGCGGTGGCCGACAGCGTGAAGCAGCGTGACGCGGGACGAGCGCGCAGCGGCCAGCTGCCCGCCGAGCGCGAGCGGCATCGCTGAGTCCTCGAGCCCGTCGCTGGCGATCAGAACGTGATCCCACAGATCCTCCGTCTGTGCCGGCCTCGCGGTCAGCACCGGGATCGGCAACGATTGGTGGGCCGAGTCGGCGACCCCGGCGATGAACATCCCGCCCAGCCATGACGACGCCGGGGCGCCGATCGCGAGCAGGTCGTGGCCCTCGGTCCAATCGAGGACGACGTCCGCCGGCGGGAAGGCGGGATCGACCTCGATCTTCGCCGAGACCCCTGCCTCGAGTGCGATCGCCTCTGCACGCTTGACGATCTCGTGGGCGTCGGTCGCGTTGATCGCGGGCGCCAGGCGGCCGGTCTGGTCGCGGAAGGAGGTAACGAGCAGCAGAGTCAACGCGCCGCCCGGACCGGCGAGGGTGGCGGCCTGGCGGACGGCAGCGTAGCCACCGTCTTTGCCGTCGACGGCACAGAGCGCGCGCGAGAAGACCGGTGCCCGGTCGCTGCCCTGCGTTGTGGTCTGGGCCGAGGCGCTCTCCATGCGTCAACCGTAGGCTCAGGCACCGGTCCGAGTCGTCCGCAGTTTCCCGTACGGCGCAGTGGCGAACCGCTGGCCGGATCTCGGCGAACGGTCCCGGACCCGGCGTGGGCCGGCCTGCGCCCCGGCACGGTGCCCGTCGCTCCCTGACCCTCAGCGCGTGGGCTTCCAACCCGATCCGGCCGTGCTCGTGGCCCGCGACCCGCTGAGGTGAAGAAGACCGTGGGGAGCCCTCTCAGCGAGCGACCCTCCTCAGCTCCCCGCCCTCAGCAAACTTTGACGCCGACCGTGATCAACTTGACGCGGAGCCTGCCGCCGCGGGTCTTGAGATAGGTCTTGGCGCTCAACTTGATCGTGCTGCCGGAGGTGGCGGGTGGCGTGAGATTGAGCCGCGCGCGAAACGGCGTGGCGCGGACGGTCTTGACGCTCTTGCCGCCGATCCCGAAGACGACCTTGATCACCTTCACGAGCCCGCTGGGGCCTTTTGCCTTTGCTCTGGTCTGCTTCTTGATGCCGAGCGTGACGCTGAACGCAGTGCCTCTCCGCTGACACGGGCTCGGGACACTCAACGCGAAGTCGGCGCCATAGGCTGAGGACTTGACCGTCGTCGAGCCGGCGATGGGAACTTTGGGCGTCGCGATGCCAGGGCCCGCGGGCGCGGCGGTGACCGTGATCACGGTGGTCGACTGAACCTGCACCAGCCCGTCGGAGACGGTCGCGACCGCGGTGTAGGTCCCGGGCGTCCTGTAGGCGTGCGACGTCGCCGCACCGGTGCCCGTCGTCCCGTCGCCGAAGTTCCAGTTCGTCGTCAAGGGGTCCTGGTTCGGATCGGAGCCCGCGACGGTGAGCGCGACTGGCTGCCCTGCCGCGGCCGGGTTGGGCGTCGCGCCGACGGAGCCGGCTTGCGGTGGGAGGTTCCCCGCCGTGAGGACCAGGTCGTTGCCGTCTCCGCCCGCGGAGTTCACCGTCAGCGGGACGCCGTCGGGCGTGGTGAACACCGAGCCGGACGGGACGCCGGTGAACTGACCGCCGATGGGATCGGACGCGTCGTTTCCGATCAGAGACACGCTGGAGCCGTGCGGGATCGCGGTCCCAGGCGCGACGACCAGATCGAGGGCGGCGCTCGGATCGATCGCGACGGCGCCGGTGACGAACGTCGAAGGCACGGCTCCCGGCGCGACGGAGCTGAGCGCAACGTCGAGTCTGCCGGTCGGCCCGAAGCTGAGCGCGCCGGTGTTCAGACCGGGTGCGCTCGGAGCGAGGACGCCGGCGACCGTCGTCGCGCCGACCGTCCCGGACCCGCCAAGCGTGCCGTTCGAGCCCACGGAGAAGGCGCCCGCCTGGCTGCCGTTCGCTGTGAGCGTTCCGGCGGACACGGTCGTCGTACCGGTGTAGGTGTTGTTGGCGCTGGTCACCATCGTGCCGGTGCCGGCCTTGATGATGCTGCGGGAGCCACCGACCTCGCTGATGGGGCCCGTCAGGAGGAGCTCTGGCGCCGTTCCCGGGCTGACCGTGACTGTCGGGCTCGTGTTGAGCCGCAGCCCGCTCGCCACCGTCGCGGGCCCCGACGGGGACGACGTCGCTTGGACTTCGCCGGCGAGCGTGAGCGGACCAGGCCCGCCGATCGCGCCGCCGGTCAGGTGCAGCGAGCCCGCCTGGATGCCGTTGCCGAGGGTGGTGATGGTCCCGTCTTTCATCGTCAGGGCGCCGGTCATTTTCAGGCTCGCGCTGAGGACACTTCCGCCGTTGACGGTCAGGCTCTTGGCGGAATCGCTCTGCGTGAGGAAGTTGAACACGCCTTCCTTTTCGACGGTCACGGCCGTTTCGGGGCTGATGTCAGAGGAGTTGTCCAGCACGAGTTCCGCACCGGGCCCGGCACCGGTGCCGATCCTGATCGACGAGCCGGAGATCACGACGCCCGCGGCCGTTCCGATGTGCAGCGCTCCCGAGAGGATCGTCGTCGAGCCGGTGAAGGTGTTGTTGCCGGTCAGCGCAGAGTCGCCTCCGCCACTGACGAACACGACGCCGAGCGCGCCGCTGATGGGCCCGATGATCGTCAACCTGCCGGCGTTGGACGCGACCTCGAGGGTCGCCCCGGCCGTTGCGATCTGGAGCGTTGCGCCGAGCGTGTTGCCTGCGCCATCGGAGACGATGTTCTGCGTCAGGGAGGCGCCGTTGATCGTGAGCTGGGTGGTGCCGTTGATCGTGTTGTTCGCACCCGTGAAGTGGATCTGATCGACCGACAGGCCGGCGATGTCCATCGAGGAGGCGGTGTTCGCGCCGAACTGGACGATCGTCCCGCCCGGCTCGCCGCTCGTCGGCTTGCTGGCGCCGCTCCAGTTGGCCGCTTCCGACCATTTCCCGTTGGTCGGGCCGATCCACGTGTGCGTCGCTCCCAGTGCCGGAGCCACACCGAGCAGCGCCACCACGAGAGCTGCAGCGATCGAGATCGCGCAACGACGAATCGGCGTCATGCTGCGCTATCGGCCGTTGGCCCCACTTGCGTGAGCTGGGGCACTCATCAGGCGCGAGCCGGCCTCGTCGCACGATGCCCTAAGTGCGTTTCGCTCCTCGCCCGTCCGCGCTCGTGAGCGGGCGCTCAGAGATCCTCGGTCCGCGACGGAACCGGGGAGGAGGCGACGCTGCCTCGAGCTGACGGCGAGGGGCGACCGGGCGGCTCCACCGCCGGCAGCGCTTCGACGAGCTTCTCGCGGGAGTTGATCCCGAGCTTGGCGTAGACATGAGCGAGGTGGTATTCGATCGTCTTGGGGCTCACGAAGATCGCGGCGGCCGCCTCCCGCGTCGTCATCCCGCCGGCTAGCAGCCGGGCGATTCGCAGCTCTTGGGGTGTCAGCTCGTCGAGCGTGCTGGCGTCGCGTCGCCGGGCCGTCTCGCCCGAGGCTGCGAGTTCTGCCTCGGCCTGCTCGAGCCACGGCTGCGCCCCGAGTCGCGCGAAGGCGTCGGCGGCGGCACGGAGCTGCTCGCGGGCTTGTACACGTTTGCGGGTTCGACGTAGGCGCGCTCCGTAGGCCAGCCGGGTGCGCGCGGTCTCGAAGGCATCTGGTGTCCGCGCGTGCAGTCCCAGCGCCTCCTCGAAGCACTGCGTCAGCTCGCTCCCGCTCGCGAGCAGCCCGCGGCAGCGCGCAGCGCGCGCGAGCGCCCACGGTTGCCCCTTGGCCGTCGCCTCGGCGATGAACCCTGGGGCCAGCTCAACGGCATCCCCCTCGCGCCCGAGACGCAGAAGCGCATCGACCAGCTCGGGGACGGGCGAGAGGTCCACGTCGGCGATGCCGCGCGAGCGGAGCGCCTGCCCCTGGGCCTCGTAGTGCTCGGCCGCGGCGGCGGGCCTGCCGAGACCGAGCTCGAGATCGCCGAGCGCTTGGATCACCCACACGCCGTAGAGCCCGACGCCGAGCTCATCGCACAGCCGGCCCGCCTCGGTGGCGTGTTCGCGGCAGGCGGCCTCGTTGCCCTGCCGCGCCTGCAACCAGGCGAGGCCTGCCAACGCCGCCGCGAGCTCGACCCGCTGCCCGGTCTCGCGGGCGAGCCGGATCGCCTCGTCGTAGCTCGTCTCGGCGGCTGCCCACTGGTCCGTCGTGGCCTGGTCCCGTGCCAGCAGGTGCAGCACATATGGCAGCGCGCCCAGGGCGGCCTGCGCGCGAGCGCTTGCGGCGGCTCGTTCGATCAGGCCGCGGCCGGTATCGCGCTCGCGCAGCAGCAGCGGCCCGAGCGCCGCCCATGCAAGCAGGGCCGGGTCGTCGCGCAGCTCCTCGGACTGCTCCAGGATCTCGACCGCGCGCCGCGCCGAGGCCGCACCTGCCTCCCCTTCGCCGCCCACGATCAGGGCCATGCCGTGCGCCATCGCCGCCAGGAACCGTGCGCGATCAGAGTCCGCTCGCGGCGCCAACGCGATGGCGCGCTCGGCTGCGCTCATCATCGCGGGTGTGTCGCCGGTGTAGAAGCATCCGTAGGCAGCCTCGGCGAGCATCGCCACAGCCTGCTCAGGATCGGTGTCGGCGATCTGCGCGGCAGCCCCGACGAGCAGCGGATAGCCCTCGGAGACCGGTCCACGGCGCAACGCCACCTGGCCGCGAAGGTGGTCGATGCGGGCGGCGAGGGCGGCAGCCGGGTCGCGCCGACGCGCTCTGTCGAGGAGCCCGAGCGCTCGTCGTGCGTCGCCGGCCATCCATGCAGCATCGGCGCCCTCTACGAGCAGGCGATCGCGTGAGTCCTCTGCCGCGGCGAGACCTGCAGCGCGCTCGAACGCGGCCGCTGCTGCGGCATAGGCGCTGCGCTCGCGCGCACGCTCGCCGGCCCGCCCGAGTGCCTCGGCGGCCACCTCGTTGGGGCCCACGCTCGCCGCCGCCAGATGCCAAGCGCGCTGATCTGCGTCGTGGTCGGGCAGCGCGGCGGCGAGCGCGCCATGCGCGGCGCGGCGCTCCGGCGCCGGCGCCTCGGCATATGTCGCGGCGCGTGCGAGCGGATGCGCGAACTCGATCGCGCCGGGACCGACGGTGACGAGTCCCGCTGCCTCCGCGGCCGCGAGATCGTCGATTGCAAGCCCGAGGCTCGTGGCGGCCCGTGCGAGCACAGCCGGGGCGCATGCGTCGCTCGCCGCGACAAGCACCAGCACCCTGCGGGTCGGCTCGGGTAGTGCTCCGAATCGACGAAGGAACGCTTTGGCGATGCTCGTCGAGATCGGCACCGGCGCATCGCCTGGCAGGGTCTCGAGGGCGACGACGGCCTCAGGGCCGAGCTCGCGCAGCGCGAGCGGATTGCCGCCGGTCGCGCGATACAGGCGCTCGAGCACGTCGTCTGAGATTTCGCTGCGAAAGAGCAGCTGCGCGGCATCCGAACGATCCAATCCGGCCATCCGGAGCGTGCGCAGGTCGGCACCGTCCAGCAGAGAAGGCTCCCCCTCCCGCACGGTGAGCACAACAGCGATCGGATCCGCGAGGAGCCGTCGTGCGGCGAACAGAAGTGTCTCCGCGCTCGGTCGATCGAGCCAGTGCGCGTCATCGACGAGCAGCGCGAGCGGTCGCTCCTCGGCGCTCGCGGCCAGCAGGCTGAGCGTCGCCGCCCCGATCGCGAAGCGATCACCGGACGCGGCTGGGCCGAGGGCAAGCGCACCGGCAAGGGCGGCTGCTTGGGGCTCGGGGATCTGGTCCAAGGCACCCAGCACGGGGCGCAACAGCTCGGCCAGCCCCGCGAACGGGATCACCGCCTCCGATTCGATCCCGCGGCAGCGCAGGATCCGCATCCCGCCGGCGTTCTCGGCCGCATGCTCGATCAGAGCCGTCTTGCCGATCCCCGGCTCGCCCACAACTGCGAGCACGCCGCTGTGACCCTCGCGCGCCTCGGCGAACAGACGATCGAGCGCCAGCCGCTCATCTTTGCGCCCAAGCAGCATCAGCCGAGTCTGACGAGTCGGGGTGGGCGGGCGTGATCCGGCGGGTCTCGGCGCCTTCGGCAGCGACTCCCGACCGCGCAGGCGAGAACTAGGTGCCCCCCCGATGCGACGGGCGGCTCACGCGGATTACGTTCGCGACAGATCAACCAACAGGAGGTGCACAATGGCGACCGTCCAAGAGCCCGTCGACGTCGATGGGCAGAAGCTCGAGCAGTTCGTCTTCCGCGCAGTCGGCGAGGTCGGCGCGACGCTCAACGCGGCGCTGGTCGTGATGGGAGACAGGCTTGGCCTGTATCGCGAGATGGCGGGTGCCGGGGGGCTGACGCCCGTCGAGCTCGCGCGGCGAAGCGGCGTGAGCGAGCGCTACGTGCGTGAGTGGCTGAACGCGCAGGCCGCGGGCGAGTTCGTCGAGTACGACCCCGTCGGCGGCACCTACACGCTCCCTCCCGAGCAGACGGTCGCTCTCACCGACGAGTCGAGCCCGGCGTTCCTGCCGGGCTTCTTCCAGATCGCGCTTGGTGCCGTGATCGACTCCCCGCGGATCACGGAGGCGGCGCGCAGCGGCGAGGGCGTCGGCTGGCACGAGCACAACCACGACGTCTTCGACGGCTGCGAGCGCTTCTTCCGCCCCGGCTACAACGCAAACCTGGTGCCGGCTTGGCTGCCGGCACTCGACGGCGTCGTCGAGAAGCTCCAGGCCGGCGCCAGAGTCGCAGATCTCGGGTGCGGGCACGGCTCCTCGACGATCCTGATGGCGCAGGCGTTTCCCGGCTCGACGTTCGTCGGCTCGGACTACCACGAGGGCTCGATCGAGACCGCGCGCCGGCGGGCGCGCGAGGCGGGCGTCGCGGATCGGGTTCGGTTCGAGACGGTCGCGGCGGGCTCCGATCAAGGCGACGGCTACGACCTGGTCACGATGTTCGACTGCCTGCACGACATGGGCGATCCGGTCGGGGCGGCGAGGCAGGTGCGCAAGATGCTGGCTCCCGACGGCGCTTGGATGATCGTCGAGCCGATGGCCGGCGACCGCATCGAGGACAACCTCAATCCGGTCGGGCGCGCCTATTACGGGTTCTCCACGTTCCTGTGCACCCCCGCCTCGTTGTCGCAGGAGGTCGGGTTGGGGCTCGGCGCGCAGGCAGGCGAAGCCCGCATCGGCGACGTCGTCGCGGGCGGCGGCTTCACCCGCTTCCGGCGCGTCGCAGAGACGCCGTTCAACCTGGTGTTCGAGGCCCGGCCGTGAGGACTACGATCGGCCCCGTGGACGTACACGCGCCTGTCGCGGACAGGCCGGCCGGGAAACCGGCCGGCCGCGACGGCGAGCAGAGTCGTGCCAGCTATCCCGACGACGAAGGCATCGTCGAGCGCGACGGTCAGCGGCTCCACTACGAGGTGTACGGCGAAGGCGATCAGACGGTCTTCCTCCTCCCCACCTGGTCGCTTGTCCACTCGCGCCACTGGAAGATGCAGATCCCGTACTTCGCGCGCCACTTCCGGGTGCTGTGCATGGACGGCGTGGGCAACGGCCGTTCCGACCGCTGCCGCGATCCGCAGCGCTACGCGCCCGCGGAGTTCGCCCGCGACTGCCTGGCGGTGATGGACGCCACGGGCACCGAGCGGGCGGTGACGGTCGGGCTCTCCCGCGGAGCGCAGTACCTGCTCGAGCTCGCGCGGCTCGCGCCCGAGCGGGTTGCCGGCGCAGCTTTCATCGGGCCGATGTTCCCCTACACCCCGTCGCACTGGTCGCTCTTGCACAATCGGCTTGCCGCTGCCTCCTTCCAGCGGCCCACGCACGCGTATCGCTGGTGGGGACACCTGAATGCCGTGCACTGGCTCGAGGACTATCCCGAGTTCGCAGCTTGGTTCATCTCGCGCTGCCTGCCCGAGCCGCATTCGACCAAGCCGATCGAGGACGGTGTCCAATGGGCATTGGACACCGATCCACAGACCTTGATCGCAACCGCGGGCGGCGAGCTGCACGGCCGGCGCACCCTACGGGAGCTCGTGCGCGACCTCGACTGCCCCGTGCTCGTCATCCACGGTGACCGCGACAAGATCACGCCGCCCCGCGACGGCCGCGCGTTGGCGCGGCTGAGCGGAGGGCGGCTGGAGCGAGTCCCCGGCGCGGGCCACTTCCCACACGTCCGCAAGCCCGTGCAGGTCAACCTGACGCTGCGGGAGTTCTCCGAGGACGCGTTCGGACGTGAGCGCACGCCGCGCGACCCGACCGTCTACCGGCCCGATGGCCGTCCCCGCGCGTTGTACATCTCCTCACCGATCGGCCTCGGACACGCCCAGCGCGACGTGGCGATCGCGCGCGAGCTTCGCCGCCTGCACCCTGACCTGCAGATCGACTGGCTCGCCCAGGACCCGGTCACGCGCGTTCTGCGGGCGGAGGGGGAGAGCATCCACCCAGCAAGCGCTCACCTTGCAAACGAGTCGCAGCACATCGAGTCGGAGTCAGCCGAGCATGACCTGCACTGCTTCCACGCTCTGCGTCGCATGGACGAGATCCTCGCCGCCAATTTCATGGTCTTCCACGATGTGGTTCGCGACGAGCGCTACGACCTGTGGATCGGCGACGAGGCCTGGGAGCTGGACTACTACCTGCACGAGAACCCGCGCGAGAAGCGTGTCCCCTTCGCGTGGATGACCGACTTCGTCGGCTTCCTGCCGATGGCCGACGGAGGCGAGCACGAGAGCTTCCTGACGGCCGACCAGAACAGCGACATGGTCGACCACATCGCAGAACACCCGGAGGTGCGCGACCTTGCGCTGTTCGTCGGCAATCCCGAGGACATCGTGCCCGAGCGCCTCGGACCGGAGCTGCCGATGATCCGCGACTGGACCGAACGCCACTTCGACTTCACGGGCTATGTGACCGGGTTCGACCCCGCCGACCTCGGCGAGCGCACGAGGCTGCGGGACGAGCTCGGCTACCGGGACGACGAGCGGGTCTGCATCGTCACGGTCGGCGGGTCCGGCGTCGGCGCCGACCTGCTGCGCCGCGTGATCGCTGCCTTCCCTGAAGCCAAGGAGCGCGTTCCTGAGCTGCGCATGATCGTTGTCGCCGGTCCCCGCATCGACCCGGGGTCACTCCCCTCCCAGACCGGACTCGAGGTCGTCCCGTACGTGCACAACCTCTACCGGCACCTCGCCGCCTGCGACCTCGCGGTCGTACAGGGAGGTCTCACCACCTCGATGGAGCTGACTGCGCAGAAGCGGCCGTTTCTCTATTTCCCGCTCCGCCATCACTTCGAGCAGAACTTCCACGTCCGCCACCGGCTCGAACGGTACGGTGCCGGTCGCCGCATGGACTTCGACGACTCTCCCGCCGAGGTGATCGCCGGAGCGATCGCGCAGGAGATCGGTCGCGAGGTCAACTACCGCGACGTGGAGCTGGACGGTGCGGGCAACGCGGCCCGGCGACTCGCCGAGCTGCTCTGAAGCCATCGCGCACGACGTCGGCCCCTATTCAGCGCATTCCCACCCCGCCGCCGTCTTCCCACTCCCGAGACAAGGCAGGATCGTCGGCGGCGCCCAAGCGCCTTCGCCCCCCGCAAGGATCTGCGGGATCGCTTCTTCAAACGGCCCGTAGAGGCGCATGATCAGGTGGAAGGGCCCGGCGGGGGCCGGCAGCCAGTTGGCGCGCTGCGCTTCGTTGGACGGTTCGGCGCTCTGCAGGTAGACGTCGAGCGAGCCGTCTTCGTTGAAGTGCACCGCAGACCGGTCACCGAGCGTGAAGCGGTTCAGCGCGTTCGGCACGAACAGCCCTTCGGAGTCGTACATCGTCAGCGACCAGAACCCCTGCACGGGGACGGGGAAGTCGCTCGCGGGGAAATGCGCGACGTAGCTGGTGCCGGCGCCGGTCAGGGGCGAGAAGTTCCGGTCGGTGAGCGCGACAGGGTAGATCGCCTGATTGGGCGTCGGGGCGCCCAGGCCGAGCCGGTCGGCGAGCGCGCGCAACGTGTAGTTGGTCCCGTACTCCCCGACGTCACCGACGAGCCAGCCGTTGTGGGCGGCGAAGCCTGCTTCGAGCGCGTGGCGGGCGTCTGTTTCGACGTTTGCCTGACCGGCTTGGATGGCTTCTTCCAGACCCTTGAGGGTCCCCGCGGAGACGTTGCTCTTCGACGGCGTCGTCCCCGGGCCGATGTGGTCGGCGGCAAGGCGTTCGAGCAGCGGGTCGTCGGCCGCGGGTGGCGGGAACTCGACAAGCGCCTTCGAGAGCGCCTTCCAATAGCGCATCCTGTTTTCACCGCGCACGGTGCCCGGAACCGTGAAGCAGGTGCCTTCGCCGACGGCGCCGTGCGATTTCGGTTCGTAGGCGTCGCCGACGCGCAGCCACTTCTTCAGGGGCACGAGCTTGCGAGCTTCCTCGACGGCCAGCGCGTTCGGAAGATCGGCCTGGTCTTTGACGAGCGTGCGCGCGATCACCCAGGCCTCGTCGTATGGCGAGTGCACGACCTTCAGGCCGTCGGCTTCTTCGACGCCGCTCAGCTGGCCGGGCCCGGCGATGATGTAGTCGCCCGGCGCCAGGAAGTTCGAGCCGCCCTGGCCGATCAGGGCGAAGTTCTCCGTGTAGGGCGAGAGCAGCTCCGCAATGCTGAAACGGTCGGTCGACGGCACGTGCATCACGACCGGCTGCGACTTCAGCTTGAGCACGGCGATCGAGTAGAGCGTGTCGGCGTTGGGCGCGACGACACAGCCCTCCTTTTCGGTGGCGAGCGCCTTGAAATGGGAGAACTGGTTGAAGGGAGCCGAGCCGAAGTCGTTGGGGGCGCCCACGCTCGTGATCGACTTGTAGATACGAACGCTGTCGAGCAGCGGCTCTCCGTATTCGTAGCCTTCCGCGCCGAGGGCGCGGGCGGCTACGCGTTCGGATTCGAAGCTGTCGGCGAACGCCGAAGGGACGGCCGCGACGAGAAGCGCGAACACCAAGAGGCAGAGCAACCCGAGAACGTACGCGCGCCCGCGCCCCGGACGATCGTCTCCGACTTCGTCGGCGCTCCGTGCTCGACCCATCTGCGCTCCCCTCCCTCCGGCCGCGCCGGGTGACGCGGCGATACTGGGCCACGGTAGCCGAGGCGCGAGACATATGTCAAGCTTGTCTCATCGGACCGGAGACGCCGAGAGCGGCGTCAGGATCGCCAACGTGAGCACGAACGCGACGACATCGAGCAAACGGGGCCGGCAGGGCTCGCCCGGGCTCGACACGCCGGCGGCTTCCGCTTCAGCCCGCCCTGGCCCAGAGGACGCGCTCGGCGCGGCGGGGCGCATGGTCTACGAAGGGGTGCGCGTCGACATGGGAGAGCTCGCCCAGCGCGTCGGCGTGGGCAGGGCGACGCTCTACCGCTGGTTCGGCTCGCGCGACGGACTTCTCGACGCGCTGCTTGAGCGCTTCGCGCTCGTGTTCCTCGCGCAGGCGCGCGAGCAGGCGCGGGGTGAGGGCGACGCCTGGGTGCTCGACGTCGCGCGCCGCCTGATGGAGGCGACGGTCGAGTTCGAGCCCGCGCGGCGCTTCGTCGCGCGCGAGCCGCACGTTGCCCTGCGACTGCTGCTCGGCGAAGGCGGCGCCGTGCACCGGACGCTCTCTCGCGCGCTGCGAGAGGCGCTCATCGAGGTGCACAGCGAGCGCGAGATGACCGCGCTCGAGGCCAGTATCGAGCCGATGGTTCAGGTCGCAACGGCCCTGCAGTGGGCGACCTTCGCGATCGGCGACGAGCCGAAGATCGAGCAGGCGATCGAGCTGATGGGGCTGATGCTCTCGGCCGCGCGGGAGGGTGGCGCCGGTCGGGGAAGCTGAGGCGGGCGCCGAGCCCGCCGGGCATACGAAGAGACGCGGGCCGGATGCCTCAACGGGCCGCGCCTCTGCCCACGCGAGGGCACCGCCCGCTCGTGGCCACGACAAGGGGCCGTCGCTCCCGCACCTCGCACCGCCTCACCGGACCTCCTCGCCGGGACCGAGCCCCGCAGGACCCGTCCGCGCCACCTTGGCCAGCCGCCTCCCCGGGGACACCCCCACGACGTCCCACGCGAGACCGGATCGTGCCAGCGCGTGGATCACCCACCACGATGGATCGGGCTGCAGACGGCCTTGCCCGTGGCGCGCGGAGGTCGGGAAGGCGTGGTGGTTGTTGTGCCACGCCTCGCCGAGCGTCGGCACCGACAGCCAGGCGAGGTTCCGAGACTCGTCCCCGGTCACATAGGGACGGCGGCCGAAGTAGTGACACAGCGAGTTGACCGAGAACGTCGCGTGGTGAAGAAGGAAGATCCGCACCGCTCCCCCCCATAGCAGTGCGGTGAGCGCCCCGGCCACCGTGCCGGTCAGTGCCGCACCCAGCGCGAACGGCAGCGCAAGGCCCGCCACCAGCCAGACGAGGAAGCTGCGGTCGACGAAACGCGCGACGGGATCGTCGAGCAGATCCTTCGCGTAGCGCTCGGGGTCGGCGAGCGCGCCCCCACCGAGAATCCACCCGAAATGGGCGTGGAGCAGGCCGCGCAGCGCCCCGCGTATCCCTGGGCCGTGGTGGTGGGGACTGTGAGGGTCCTCGTGCTGGTCAGAGAATTGGTGGTGCTTGCGGTGGTTGGAGACCCACTCGATCAACGGCCCCTCGATCGCGGCTGAGCCGAGTGTGGCGAGCAGGAACCGCAGCGTCGGCCCCGTCTTGAAGCTCCTGTGGGTGAAGAGCCGATGGAAGCCGACGGTCACGCCGAGGCCCGTGAGCGTGTAGGTGATCCCCAGCACGATCAGATCGCTCCGGCGCAGGGTTCCGCCCCAAGCGCTCCATGCCGCAAAGATGAGCAGGCCCAGGGGCACGGTCATCGCCAGCACGTTCGCAACGCGGTCGAACACTTCCGATCCGGTCACGACCGGAGCGTTCTCGTTGGGTGTCTGCGTTGCGTTGATGAGGCGAGATGTGCGGAAGCCGGATGCTGCCGACGCGCCCCCCGGAGACGACGAAGCCGATCCGCCGCCGCACGTCTGAGGAGTGTAGTCGCGGCGGAGCTCGGTCGCCCTGGCTTCGGCTGTTCGGGGCGAGGATCGAGGTGATCCGTCGGTGATTCCCCGCAGGCGCCGCGGGGGATTCCCGGATGGCGCACCCCGCTCGCACGCGTACGCTCGACCCGTGGTGCATGACGAGACACGGTCGTCGGACGCGGGCTCCATCAGGGCTCGCACTCCACATGTCCTCATCGCCGGTGGCGGCGTGTCCGCGATCGAGGGCCTGCTCGCGATCCGTGATCTGCTCGACGGCGTCGTTCGGGTCACCTTGATCGCTCCCCACGATGAGTTCGTCTACCGCCCGTTGCTGGTCGCGGAGCCGTTCGCACTCGGCGAGCGCCGCACTTTCAGGCTCGCCGCGATCGCCGCCGATCATGCCGCCGAGCTGGTCTACGGGACGCTGAAGGCGGTCGACGCGCAGTCAGCGACGATCACCCTCGGCGACGAGACGAAGCTCGGCTACGACGCGCTGCTCGTCGCGATCGGTGCGCAGGCACGAGAGTGGCTGAGCGGAGCGATCCACTTCTCCTCCCCGGCGGAGGTACCGGCGGTGCGCGAGCTCTTGTGGGAGCTCGACCAGGGCCGCGTCCGCAGCGTCGTCTTCGCGGCGCCTCGCGGCGCCGCCTGGACGCTGCCCCTCTACGAGCTTGCGCTGCTCACGGCCGCGCACGCCGGCGACACCGGCGACGCCGGTGTCGAGCTGACCATCGTGACGCCCGAGGCGGAGCCACTTGCCGTGTTCGGACCAGCGGCCGCAGCTCACATCCGTGACCTCTGCGGCGATCGCGGCATACGTCTGCGGACGGGAAGCACCGCGGCCGCATTCGAGAACGGTCGCGTCGAGCTCGAGGGTGGCGAGATCATCGAGGCCGACCGAGTCGTCGCACTGCCGCAGCTCACCGGCGAAGCGATCGCGGGCCTGCCCCACGACGCGGATGGCTTCATCCCGGTCGATGAGCATTGCGCGGTCCCCGGGGCCGATGGGGTCTACGCGGCCGGTGACGGTGTCAGCTACCCCATCAAGCAAGGTGGCCTGGGTACCCAGCAGGCCGACGCAGCGGTCAGCGCGATTGCCGCACGGTTCGGCGCCGCCGTTGACCCGGCCCCGTTCCGCCCCGAGCTGCGCGGCATGCTGCTGACGGGCCTCAGCCCGAGCTATCTGCGGGCCACGCCGGAACGGAGCGATCAAGTCGGCTCGGCCGTCGCGCTCAACCCGCTCTGGTGGCCGCCGAGCAAGATCGCGGGGCGCCATCTTGCGCCGTACCTGGCCAACCTCCCGCACGTACCGACCGCCGCACAGGTGCTCGAGGACCGCTCCATGAGCGCTGCCGACCTCGAGGAGCACGAGGCGGTCAGGGAGCTCGCGCTGATCTTCGCCGAGCGTGATGCGAAGCAAGGAGACCACCGCTCGGCGCTGGCGTGGCTCGACACGATCGAACAGATCGAGGGCGTGCTGGAACCCGAGCTCGAGGCTCGTCGCACAGCCTGGCGGGCCGCGATTCCGCGCGATTGATCGAGCCCCGGCTCCTCTCCGTCAGGGCGGCGGGTCAGCGAGACTCCCGGGCTCATTTGCGCCGAACCGAACCGAGGGCTGTTGCTCCCCGGCGGGCGCCGGCCGCAGGCGCCGCCTAGCCCTGAACGAGGAGGTAGGACTGGATCGCCTGGACACCTTCGGTCTTGACGAGCCGTCCGCTCGTCCTCATCCGTGAGAGATGCCCGTCGGGTCTGCGCACGATCGGTGTTCGGCCGAGGACACCGACGAACTCGTGGCCTGCCGGCAGGCGATTCACCATCCGCGTCTGCTGCTCGGTCAAGAGACTCGCCGGCCAGGGTGCAGAGTCGTATCCGGTGCTTGTGTCTGTGTTTGTGGTGAGCGTGGTCATTGGGATCTCCATTGCCGGCCTTTGTGCTGATTGAACCCCCGCCGGACACGGTCCTGCCGCCGCCTGACGAGTGACTAAACGCGCGGTGAGAGTGCCTTCACTCTCTGACCTGCCTCTCGCGACGGCCCTCGACGGCCGTTGAGGCCGGGAGGGGTCTGCGCCCAACCCCTCATGCCGGCCGGCGGCCAACGCGCCGATCGTCGCCGGACGCTCCAACGATCGGCGAGTGCTGCACGCTCGTCCGAGAGCCGGCAGGGCGAGAGCGCGGGGCCGCGTGGCAGGCGCGTCGGTGTCAGCTGCAGCGTGCCGCGGTTCCCGGAGCTTGCCGCTCCGGTAGTGTCGATGCTCCCGTGGGACCGGTCGTCCGTCTCGGCGGCAGTTTCCGGCGGCTCCTCTGCCGTGCCGCGGTTGCTTACCTGCTTGCTGCGGCGGCAGTTCTCGGGCCGGCGTCCGCCGCGGCCGCTACGTCACCCGTGATCGTCGACGCGGCACCGGGTTGCGGCCCGCCGCTCGACGCCGCGAGCCCACTTGACTGCCAGCCGCCGCAGCTCGCGGCCTATGCGGGCTGGCTGGCCTGGAGCCACGCCGCGACCGACGGGTCCTTCCAGCTCATGCTTCGCTCTCCCGCGGGAGTCCTCTCGCCGGCCCCGGTCCCCTCTCGGAGCGCACCCTTCGACGTGCAGCTCGGCCCCTCGAGCCGTGGGGTGCTCGCCGTCTACTCGCGCTGCTCGAACCCGCTGTCCGAGGAGGGCTGCAGCCTCTACGAGCTCGCGGTCGGGACTCCGGGAGCGACCGAGCGGCCGCTGCGTCCTCCCGGCGGTGGGTCTCTGCACGAGCCAGCGATCTGGAACGAACGTCTCGTGTTCCTTCGCCGTAGGGCGTCGGGAGGGAGCGAGAACCCGCTGCACCGCATGGGCCGGGGGCCCGACAGGATCTTCACTTGGCGCCTCGGCTCCGCAGCGCCGCAGCCTGTCGCGCCACCCCGCTCTCGCGGGACACGCGAATGGCCGCGGGGCATCACCGGCGTGATCACGGGCCTCACGATCCACGGCAGCTGGATCGCCTACGTGACCTCGAGTGGCTTCGCGACCGGCAGCGTCGAACTGGGGATGAGGACCCTGTGGACGCAGCTGCTCGGCCAGGGCCCTCGGCTCGTCGACCAGATCACCGCCGGTGAGGGGAACGTCTGCGATCCCACGCTGCTCTCTCCGGAGCTATCCGCAACAGACGTGTATGCGTTCATCCACCCCTGCGACCCTTCGGGGCGGGACTTCGACCGCTGGACGCGCTACGCGCTACGAAGCCGCACCGCGGAAGCCGCGCGTTACGCGTTCACGAGCTCCGGCGAAGACCAGATCTACGACGTCGTCTCCGACGGGCCCGGCGCGGCCTGGGAGGGGACACAGGTGCTGAGCGTGCCCGCCGTGTCCTGGCGACGAGTTCCCCGTCCCGTCCCGGCCAGCTTCTGCAGCCGGTCGGACCTGTTCTGCTGACTCCCCAGCGTCGACATCGACCGGCGGCGAAGCGACGAGCTCACCCTGCCGGGGCTCGGCAGGAGCTCGGACGCTTGCGCGTTCGTCGTCAGACGGTGAGGGCCTGATCGGCCCGCTCGGCCGCGGCGGCGCCGTCCGGGCTGACCGGAGTGCCGGTGGTCACCGAGACGCGCTTGCGCTCGATGTCCTGCGGCTCGACCCTCTGCACGTCCCAAGCGAGGCCGGTCTTCTCCATCGCCCTGATCAGCCACCAGGTCGGGTCGACCTGCCACGGCTCCAGGCCGTGCTTGGCCGACCTCGGGAAGGCGTGGTGGTTGTGGTGGTTTCCCTCGCCGAGTCCCACGAGCGCGACAAGCGCGTTGTTGCGACTCTCGTCGCGGGTCTCGAATGGGCGCTTGCCCCAGAGGTGGCAGACCGAGTTCACGCTCCAGGTGGCGTGATGGACGAAGAACACGCGGGCTGCCCCGCCCCATAGGAAGCCGCCGATACCGCCGCGGAGCTTCCGCGTCGCAAGGAACCCGGCCGTGAAGGGAGCGACGAAATAGCTGAGGACGACGATCAGCGGGAAGCGGCGGTGGACCCCCATCACGACCGGGTCGTCCAGGAGGTCGGGAACGTAGCGCTGACGCGAGGCCTTCTCGTCGGCGAACAGCCAGCCGAAGTGAGCATGGACGAAGCCGCGGAGGGGCCCGCCCTCGTGACCGACGTGCGGGCTGTGCGGGTCACCCTGTTCGTCCGCGTAGGCGTGGTGCTTGCGGTGGTCGGCGACCCAGTCCGGGACGGAACCCTGGATCGCGCTCGAGCCGAGCACGGCGAAGATGCCGCGGATCGCCGGATAGGTCTTGAAGCTGCGGTGGGTGAAGAGCCGGTGATACCCCGCCGTGATCCCGAACCCGCTCAACGCGTAGAAGACGCCGAAGATGCGGCGGTTGGCAGGGGTCGCCATCAGCCAGCGCCTGCGGAACGCCGCCACCAACAGCGTCGGCGGGCCGAACACGAACAGCGCGGTGAACAGGCGGTAGAGGCGACTCGCCGGGTGCGTCTCTGGTGGGGCGGATGCTGCAGCCTGCTGCGCCATGACGACCTCCTGGTTTCGAAATGCTCCCGCCTACGGTAGACCGCCGGCGCCGGCGGCGCCGAGCGATGGGATGGGGCTCGGCGGCTCAGAGCGCCGGCCGGGAACAGGACACGAGCCGGCGCCCGCCTGCGTGGTCTGCGCCCAACGGGCAATCGAGCGCCGTTGCGTCGAGACATGACCCCTTCCCGGCGCAGCCACCAAACAGCATGCGAATATCAGCGCGGTGACCGTCGCCGAGCTTTGGCGGCGCGGCCAGGCGGGCTGGCCGCGCAGCTTTCCAGTCGCGCAGTTCCCGAACCCGCCGCTGCTGCTCGCATTCGCCGGTCTGGGGCTCGCCGCCGCAACCGATCACACGGCACACGACATCGGTCGTGCGGTCTTCACGATCGGGTTCGGCGTGTGGGCGTGGGAGGAGGCGGCGGACGGGGCCAACTGGTTCCGTCATCTCCTCGGGGCGGGAGCGCTGGTCTGGATCGTCGCCCGCTTGGCCGGCGAACTGTGAGGGCGGCCGCGCCCCGTTCTCAACGAGAACGTCTGAACGGCCGGTTGCTCCTGCGACGCCTGCGACGTGCGGGGACTGGTGGGACGACGCGCGAGGCCGAAGCCAGGACCGCGCCCAGGCACGGACTCCGCGAGTCCGGACACTCGCGGCGCGAACGCGAGCCCTCCTAGCCCGACTCGGCTTCCGCGATCCGTCCCGCTTCGCCGCGCTTTTCGACCACGACGTAACCGGGGTGGACCTCGACAGTCGACTCGACCTCCGGTGCCTCATGCCCTGGAAGCACGACGAACCGGCGCGGATGCGATCGCACTCGTGCGTACTCCCCGATCGAGAGGTCCAGCACCCCATCGCAATCCGCGAGAGCGCACTCGCATATGAACGTGTCGGCTGACTCGCCGTTGCGTGGACGCTGGTACTCGATCCTGTCGTTGATCCGCCGCGCCAGGGCCTCGTTCTGCGCCATGCGGCGTTTTCGTTGATCAGCCACTTCCAGAGCTCATTTCGAGCCGGCGGTGCTACCTGTGTGCACCGATCAGATCCCGTGCCATCGCCTTGCCGCGCCGGGCCGCCTCGGCGTCACCCTCTGCCGCCGAGACGATCGAGCCCTTCATGAGGATGTGCCAAGAGCAGGCGAACGACTCGGTGTCGCGCAGGCCGGCTTCGTCCGCGAACTGCCGGACGATCGAGCGGATGTGGTCGAGATATTCCACACTCGCGTCCCCGGCGGGGTGCTGCGGGCCCATTTCGAGCAGGACGTTGATGAAGGAGCACGCCTCGAAGTCCTCGCGGTGAAACCACTCGTCGAAGACGTCGAAGATGGCGAGCAGGCGCTCCTCGGGATCGGAACCCCGCCTGCGCGCCTCTGCCTCGATCAAACCGTAGGTCCAACGCTGCTCGCGCATCTCGAGGAACGCCAGCACGAGGTGGTCCTTGGACGGGAAGTGCCGGTAGAGCGTCGCGGTCGCGACGCCTGCACGTTCGATCACCTCGTTGATGCCAACACCACGGATTCCGCGGCGGGAGAACAGCTCGTAGGAGGCATCCAGAATCCGCTCGCGGGCGCCGGGCCCCGTCTCGGCCGACGGCTGGCGGGGGGTTTCGAGCATGCTCGGGCAGGGTACCACTAGAGAGAGCGTTCTTTCTTGTTGAGAAGAATGTTCTCTCCTCGTTGAAGGGCTTGCCGAGGAGCTACCCAGCGAAAAGGAGGGCCTGTGGGTCTTGTAGAGCTGCTGTTGATCGTCCTCGTAGTTCTCGCCATTGCGGGCGGGCTCGGAGTGAGCCCCTTGCTCTGGCTGCTTCTGCTGGTCGCCCTTGTCGTCTTCCTCACGGGCGGCGGGTTCGGCTATCGCAGAGGCGGGAGGGTCTAGGAGTGCCTTTCGGCACCTCGATCCTCCTGATCGCCGTCGGCGCGATCATCCGCTACGGCCTGACATTTCACGTCTCGGGCGTATCGAGGGCGACGATCGGCCTGATCCTCATCATCGCCGGCGTCGTCGGTCTGGTGCTGTCGCTGTTCTACATGGCCACCGCCCGACGGCGAACAGTCGGCGGACCGTACGAAGAACGGCGCCTCTAGCGCCACAGATGACTCCCCCGCGCCGCGTCGCAGGGGAGTCATCTCGCCCCAGCGGCGATCTAACCACCCATCGGCCCCACCCCCGCGTGGTGGCGCCACGAACCGTGCGCCGGTCGCCGTCGGCACCCGGCGAGAACCGAAATCAGGAGGAACGATGACCGACAAGAACATCGATCAGGCGAAGGGCCGCGTCAAGGAGGCTGCCGGCGCGCTGACCGGAGACCGAGACCTGAAGAACGAGGGACGTGCCGACCAGGCGAAGGGGTCTGTGAAGAAAGCCGTGGACCGTGTCGCCGAGGCCATCCGCGGAGACGACCGCGGTAGCGAGCGCCGCTAGCCGCCGACGCGCGAAGCCGGTCAGTTGTGCGCCGGGGTGCTCACCATCCCGCCGCCCGCCGGCGGGCTCGGCTCGAGTCGCGCGCCGCACGCGCTCTCGTCGCCTCGCGTGAGCCCCACTGGGCTCGACCCGAACCCCACCAAACAGACAGAGGAGGAAACCGTGGACACCGGAACGATCATCGCAATTGCCGTTGGCGCCGTCGTGGTGCTGGCGCTCATAGCCCTCGTCGCCCGCGCCGCGAGCCACAGGCGTAACGAACGTCGTCGTCAGCAGGCGGGCGAGCTTCGCCAGGAGGCCAGAAGTCGCTCGATCCAAGCGGAAAGCGCCCGCGCATCGGCCGACGAGCAGGCCGCCGAAGCCAAGCGTGCGCAGGCTGAAGCGGAGGAACGGGCCGCTCAGGCGCGGCAAGGGCGTGCCGCCGCAGAGCGCCAAGCGGTGGAGGCCGAGCACCTGACGGAGTCTGCGCGCGATCAGCACGCGCAGGCACGTGCGATCGACCCCGACGCGAGCGACAGCGGCCAGGACGAGGCACTCGCGATCAACGAGCGCTCCGACCGCCGCTGAGAACACGCCCGCGCGGCGGCGGCGCGCCACACCTCGAGGCGCCCGCCCGCCGCACCTCTTTACGAACCGACCTACGAAAGCTGGAGAACGAATGGGAAAGACTCAACAGAAGCTCGTGCAGTACCTCAGCGAGGCGCACGCCGCCGAGCAGGCACTCATCACCACGCTGCAGTCGCAGATCGCGATGACCCCGGCGGGAAGCTACCGCGACGGCCTCGAATCTCACCTTCGTGAGACGCGCGATCACGCACGTCGGGTGCAGCTTCGTCTCGATGAGCTCCGCCAGGGCAGCAACCCGCTACAGGCCGGCCTCGGGCTCGTCCAAACCGTCGCCGGGCAGGCACTTGCCCTCGGAAAGACGCCCCTCGACCTCGTTCGCGGCACGGGCGGAGAGGAGAAAGTCCTGAAGAACGCCAAGGACGCATGCGCGACCGAGGCCCTGGAGATCGCCACGTATACGGCCATCGAGCGCTTGGCGAGCTCTGTCGGCGACAAGGCCACCGCCGCGCTCGCCGAGTCCATCCGAGCTGACGAGCAGAGGATGCTCGAGCGGATCCTGAGGGAGATCCCGAAGCTGACCGAGGCCGTGGTGCGCTCGGAGATCCGTGGCAACCCCTCGTACGAGCTCACCAAGACGGGTGCCGCCGACGCGGCCCGCTCGGCCTCGGTGAACGTCAAGGGGGCTGCTCGGGACGCGTCGTCGAGTGCCAGACGAACCGCCCGCAAGGCTCGAAAGGTGCCCGGCGTCGCGCACGCCGAGGGGCAGCTGAAGGGCGCGCTTGCCTCAGAAGGAGACCTGGCGATCACCGGCTACGGGAAGCTGACCGCTGCGGAGATCGTCGACAAGCTCCCGCAGCTCTCGCAGGTCGACCTCGCGAAGATCGACTCCTACGAGCGCAAGAACGACAACCGCACGACGATCCTCAGCCGCATCACCGGTCTGCGAGACAGCGAGCCGTGGCCGGGATACGACGAGCTCGGCGTGGACGAGATCCGCGCGGTGCTGGACGAGGGGGACGAGGATCGCGCCGAGCGCGCGCGCTCCTACGAGCGCTCTCACAAGAACCGCTCGGGTGTGATTCACGCCGCCGAGCGCGGACGGGTCAACGCGTAGAACGCCGGGACTCGAGGGTGCCCTCGCTGGACGGTCGGTGCTCGCCGCGCACCAGGCCTTCAGCGAGGGCGCCCCACCCGGTCCCGGCGGGTCCGCTCCAGCGTCCGGCCCGCAGGCGCCTCGAGCCAACCGGGCGCCCATAGACTCCGTCCGTGCGCGAATCCTTGGGCGACCGCGCAGACGGCTGGATGGGCCAGGGCCTCGAGGCCGCGATCGGTGCCCATCATCGCCGGCGCCTTCGGCGCGCCGGCCGCCTCGACCAGTTGCGCCCGCCACGTGACGGAAGGCTCTGGGCAGCCGGCGCCCCGCCGCCGCGGCCGGGCGGTGAGCTGGAGGTCTTGGTTGACGGCGCCGAGGCCTTGCCCCGTATCGCTGAAGCCATCGCGGGGGCTCGTTCGCATGTGCACATCGCGGGCTGGCACATCACTCCCGGGTTCGGGCTCACACGTGACGAGAAGGCGAGGAGCCTGCGCGATCTGCTCGGCGATCGCGCCGAGTCCGTCGACGTCAGGGTTCTCCTGTGGGCGGGCGCGCCGCTCCCGGTGTTCAAGCCGTCTCGCGCAGCCGTTCGTGACGTTCGCGAGCAGCTGGTGCGTGGCACGCGGGTGCAGTGCGTGCTCGACGCGCACGAGCGCCCGATGCACTGCCATCACGAGAAGCTCGTCATCGTCGACGGCGAGGTCGCGTTCGTCGGTGGGATCGACCTCACCTCGCTCGGTGGCGACCGCTTTGACGCCGGCGGCCATCCGATGCGGGGCGCACTGGGCTGGCACGATGCCTCCAGTCGCGTGACCGGACCGGCCGTGGCGGACGTGTGCGAGCACTTCGACGCACGGTGGCACGCTGTCACCGGAGAGCACCTCGACCAGGCGCCGGCCCCGAGCCGGACCGGCGATCTCGAGCTGCAGGTGGTGCGAACCGTCCCCGAGCAGATCTATGACTTCCTGCCTCAGGGCGACTTCCGCATCCTCGAGGCCTACACGCGGGCTTTGCGCTCGGCCCGAGAGCTCATCTATCTGGAGAGCCAGTTTCTGTGGTCGGCCCAGGTGGTCGAAATCCTCGCTGAGAAGCTGCGCAACCCGCCCAGCGACCGCTTCCGTGTGGTTGTCGTGCTGCCGTCGAAACCGAACAACGGGGCGGACACGACGCGCGGCCAGCTCGCGGCGCTGGTCCGGGCCGACGATGGCTGCGGCCGGTTCCTGGCCGCCACCATCACGGCTCGCACCGGGCGTCTGGCGGGTCCGCTCTACGTCCACGCCAAGGTGGGCATCGTCGACGACGCCTGGATGACGATCGGCTCGGCCAATCTCAACGAGCACTCGTTCTTCAACGACACCGAGATGAACGTCATCACCTGTGACCCCGCGGTCGCGCGCGACACGCGGCTGCGGCTCTGGGCCGAGCACCTGGACCGCTCGGTGGATGAGGTCTCCGGAGAGCCGGCTTCGGTCATCGACGGGCTCTGGCGCCCGATCGCAACGGAGCAGCGTGAGCGCCTGCAACATGGCGAAACGCTGACCCATCGTCTACGAGAGCTGCCAGGCGTCTCGCGCCGGTCAATGGCGCTTCTCGGCCCGATCGACAGCCTCCTCGTCGACGGCTGAGCAGCACCGGCTCCACCTCGCGCGTCAGGTCTTTTCGTCCATCTCCACGCCGCGCTTCTGCAGGAAGCTGCCGATCCCGCCGGCGAGCGTCGCGATCACGGTGATCGCATAGATCTCCATGAACACATCCAACACGCGCCCGCCGGCCGAGATCGGGTTCTTCACCTGCGATGACACCGTGAGCAGCTGTGTCGTCGTCCAGAACACCGCGCTGCCGAAGGTCTTGATCTCGGTTTCGTGAGTGTGACGCTCCAGGAAGTAGCCGAGGACTGCACACAGCAGGTCGATGCCAACGGTCGCGACAGCAACCGTCACCAGGACGTTGCGCAGGCGCCGATGCGTCGTGGTCGCGGCGCGGAACACGTCGCGAACCTCCCGCCAGGACCCGCCGAGCACGTCGGTCAGCATCGTCGTCAATCCTCGCGGGTGTGGCGGATACCGGTTGCCCTCAGCGACGTCGTGCCGCGGCCTTGCGGGCGGGGGCCCCGCGCGGGCCGTAGAGCACCCGCTTCGGCACCGGCAGCGGGCTGAGCCGTCTGGCGACCGAGCCGGCGAGGAGACGCGGTTCGAGGGCGGCGACGAGAGCCGCGAGCTCGCGCCGCTCCGCCTCGCTGAGGGAGCTCGGCCGACCTCGCGATTGCACGAGGAGCGTGAGCGCTCTGCGACGCTCGGCGCCGGTGAGTTTCCCGAGATGCGCGTACGCGACCGCGGCGATCTCGGCGGCCAACAGCATCTTCATGACGGGGAACGCGGTCACGAACCGCCTGGGCGCCATCCTTCTGATCAGGAACCTGAGCAGGAGGTTGCGAGGATCGCGTAACGACCGCGAGCCACCCGCACGAATCTGGGCGCGGCGCCGTGGATGTTGCCGGCGAGCGTCGCCTTGACCGAGGTCCAGCGCACCGGTTCGCCCAGCAGCGTCTCCACGCGGGTGTGCACCTCCCGCGCCTGCAGCGGCTCGCGGTGATCGCTCAGCACCTGTGTGACGGCGTCGATGACCCGCCCTCCTCGGAGCTCGTTCCGTTCTGGGGTCCCGGGCCGTGCGCGGTCGGACCCGGCTTCCTTCGTGCTGCGGCTCTCGATCTCCGCGGCCAGGCTGCAGACGCGCGTCGCCTCGTCCTGGACGACCTCCACCAGGCCGCTCAGCGCGTTGCCGTCCGCGCCCCATGTGCCATCGAGGTCCCTGGCGGCGCTCTCGAGCGCCGCACCGGCCCAGCCCGCGTGCTTGGCTGCGCGTGCGATCAACTCCTCGCACCGTTCAGTCGAGTTGCTCCGGCCGGCTGGACGGCTCACGGCGGTGGCGGGCATCGTCCACTCTCCTTCTCGCCCCCCTCTTGAGGTCTACAGCGCACATGAAGGAGAGAGACGAACGAGATCCGTGCAAGCCGTCCGCGCGTCCAGCTGATCAGGTCGGCCGATCGGGGCGGGCGCGCGTACACCGAGGATATCCCTTCCCGGACTCCTCCCCGCGTCCCTCACGGCCAGATGGACCGGCCACCATCCGTACTGCCTGCCGGCCGAAGCTTGCAACAAGCGCCTACGGAGCTTGCCGCGAACAGCGCGGTCGGCTACAGTCGCTCGCGGAGGGCATCAACTGCGGTCGGTCTCCTGTAGGAGCCTGGCATCACGATCTGACTTCCTTGTTTGCCGGCAGTCAAGGAGGTCGTGATGACTGGAGATCTCGATGTCGCGGGAGCTGGTACGCCGCCCCTTTGTTGCCGGCAGTGGCAGACATCGCGTCCTCCGCGCGCCACACCCGCCTCGACGGCCGGTGCGACGGCGAGCACGGACACATGACACGGCCGGCCGATCAGCCCCCAGGCGCCTCGGCCGCGCGAACATCTTGGGCGGACGGGACAAGACGTCCAGCCGCACAGGTCAGCGCCAACGATCCCTCTCTAGGCGCTGAACCAGGCGTGGGCGTCTTCTCCCCGGGGGCGCCCACGCCGCCCCAGGCCGACACCGTGCGGGATCAAAGACGCCGGGAGAACGCCTCCGTCCGCGCGCGACTCGCGCCGTACGCGCGACCCGACGGTCCTCGCGCGACGCTCGCCATCGCCACGTCCGTGGTCCCGTACCTCGGCGTCACCGCGGCGATGTACTTCGCGCTGCAGAGCGCGCCGCTGCTCGGGCTTCTCCTCGCGATACCGGCCGCGGCGTTCCTCGTGCGGACGTTCATCGTGTTCCACGACTGCTCGCACGGCTCGTTCCTTGCGAACCGGCGCGCGAACGCCTGGCTCGGCACCTCTCTGGGGCTGTTCCTCTACACGCCGTTCGTGCGCTGGCAGCACGACCACGCGGTCCATCACGCCTCCTCGGGCGACCTCGACCGCCGTGGAGTGGGCGATGTTCGCACCCTGACGGTGAGGGAATACCGCGCCCTCACACCGCGCGGACGGCTCGCATACCGTTTGGAGCGGAACCCGCTGATCATGCTCGGGCTCGGCCCGCTGGTGGCGATGGTGATCGGCCCCCGGATCGTCGCGAAAGGCGCGCGACCGCGCATGCGGCGGAGCGTGATCGGCACCGACATCGCCCTCGTGCTGCTCGTAGGTGCCCTGTGCTGGCTGATCGGCTGGCGTTCCTATCTGCTCGTGTTCCTGGCACCCGCGATGCTGGCCGGCGCAGCCGGCATCTGGCTGTTCTACGTCCAGCATCAGTTCGAGGACGCCTACTGGGAGAGCGAGCCGGACTGGAGCTACGCCGACGCGGCGCTGCGCGGCAGCTCGTTCTTGAAGCTCCCGCCGCTGCTGCGCTTCTGCACGGGGAACATCGGGTTCCACCACGTCCATCACCTCAACGCCAAGATCCCGAGCTACAACCTCCCTCGCGCGCACGAAGAGAACGAGATCTTCCACGACGTCCCCGAGCTCTCGCTGGGCGACGGGCTCAGAGCTCTGTCCCTCAAGCTCTGGGATGAGGACCGTCACCGAATGGTGACCTTCGTGCAGGCGCGCGAAGCGGCGCCGTCCTCGGTCTCGACAGCCGAGCCGGCGTAGCCGCCTCAGCCGCTCGAAGGGAGCGGAGCCTTCCGGATCTCGTGGTCCGCCACGAGATCGGTCGGCCCGAGAATGAAGACCTCGCACATCATGTCCGGGTCCTGCTGGTTGCCGCTCATGAAGCCGATGACTCGCCGGCCGGTCGCGTCTTCGACGACCTTCTCGAACCGCTGCCGCATGAGATCCTGGAAGTCCATCCGCTGCTGGATCACCGAGTCTTCGCGCCCGCCCTCCATCAGCGTCCTCTCCACGCGCGTAAAGCCACCGCGGAGCACGCAGACGACGAGATCGTCCTGGTAGTAGGACTTCGCGCGCGTGGGCCCGCGGCCGTAGAACTCCTTGAGCAACGCGACCAAGCCGTCGGAGATCGTCGTGAGCACATCCCCTGTCGGGCGCGGCGTGTGCTGAGAGCTCGGCGAGGACATTCTGGCTCGAGGACCGTGTGGAGACCCGTCCGCGATCGTACCGAACCGCCGATAGAGTGTTCTCACCGCGTTGGGTCTCGCCCTTCGCCTCGCGCGCGGGATTTCGACCGGAGGACGAGAGAGCAGGCTCGCCGCCATGGCAGCCGCCGAACCGCTCGACCGGGACCTCGCCCGCGTGACCGAGGCGATGATCGCGCTTCACGAGCGCTACCACCACCGCAAGCCGCTCACCGCGAGGACCCGCCTCCTGGGGGACGACCTTCTGGTCTGCGTCCTCGGGGGCGTCTACACCGACGTCGAGAAGACGATGATCGAGTTGCAGAAATCCACGATCGTCCAGGAGACCCGCAGCGCCTTTCAAACGGCGATGCAGCAGAAGTTCATCGCCGAGGTCGAGAGCATCACGGGCCGCCACGTGCTCGCGTTCATCTCAAACCAGCACGTCGGCCCGGATATGGAGATCGAGATCTTCATGCTCGAACCCTCCGGTTAGCCTGATCCAGCGGCGCCCCGCGCTCGACCGCGCCCGGTGACGCAGGCGGCAGAGAGATCACCGCCGCTCAAGGCGCCCCTCGGGCCGCCGCGATGACAGCGAGCGCCTCGCGCTCGGTGGCAGCGGCGATCTCGCTGACGTCGCCGACGATGCCGGCATCGGCGCAGAAGCCGAGATAGAGGGTGTCGCACATCGAGACGACGGCGACGCGCACCGCGTGGTGGCAGGCGATCTCGGCGATCGAGTGCATCGAGACGACGCTCGCGCCGAGGACG
Organism: uncultured Solirubrobacteraceae bacterium; assembly: GCA_963738815.1. Classification (GTDB taxonomy): domain Bacteria; phylum Actinomycetota; class Thermoleophilia; order Solirubrobacterales; family Solirubrobacteraceae; genus Palsa-744. The sequence continues at coordinate 685,164 of CAVTXW010000007.1, read as the reverse complement.
CTCACGGGCTCGCGCGGCCCGGGCACGTTGGAGACATTCAGCGCGAACGCGCGCGCGGAGCGCTCGACTCGTTCGCACAGCCCTGCCAGGCCGGGTGAGGCGCCCCGCAGATCCGCCAGCAACCTGTCCATCGTCTCCGCGTCGTGGTCGGCCTTGCGGCGCGCCGTACCCTCCCGGACGAGACCCAGGCGCTGTACCGGATCGGCCTCCTCGAGCGGTACGTCGACGATGAAGAAGGAGTCGACGTTGGCCGCCTCATCGCCGTCGTGGTGAAGGCTGACGGGCACCTTCACGCGGATCGTGCCGAGGGGGCCGTGGTTGCGCTCGACCCACTCGCGCAGCCCGCCGCCGACTGCGCTGAGCAGCGCGTCGTTGAGCGTCGCGCCGGCCAGGCGGCGCGCGGCGTCGTGCAGCCCCCGCAGCGGCACGCTCGCGAACGCGACCTCCCGGCGAGTGCCGATGCGGCCGTCGAGCGGGGAGGGAGCACGAGCGAACTCGCGGGCGAAGAAACGCGCCAGATGTGCGCGCCGGCGGTTCTCGTCCGCCGCGTGGGAGAGCTGCGACTGAGCGCTCGGCGCCGGGGCCGGCTCGGCGTCCCAGAGCAGCTGGCGCGCGAAGCGCATCGCGGTGGTCCCGTCGGCGAGCGTGTGGTGAAGCCGCCAGATCAACGCCGCTCCGCCGCCGGCGAGCCGCGCCACGTCGATGCGCCAGAGCGGCTGCTCGCGATCAAGGCGCTCGGCGAAGAGCCGGGCGATCTCCGAGCGCAGCCCGGCCGGGTCGAGCTCAGACCCCGAGCCCGCCTCGACGACCCGCCCGCCGGCGTCGAAGGCAGGCGTCGAGACCCATGCCGGGCGGCCCCCCGAGGCTCCGAGCCGCCTCGTGAGCGCGGGCACCGCGGCGACGCGCTCGGCCACGCGCGCCCTCAGCTGCTCGGACGGCGGCGCCGGTGCCGCGATCGCGATCACCTTGCAGGTGTGTCCGACGAGCTGGGCTCCCTCCAGGCGCAGGATCGCCTCGTCCTGCGGGGTCAGCGGCACCGCCTCGATCTCCCCGCGCGAACTCCCGGCCCCGGTCCCGCTCATCTCACAGCCATTGAAACATGCGCCACCGCCGGGCCGGGCGCGGCGCGGACGAGATCTCGGCACAGAGAAGGGCCGGCGGACCATCTGTGCGATCAGCTCGTCGTCGCCGACCCCGGGCTCCTCGAGGCCCAGCTCGGCGAGCAGCGCGCGCAGCCTGCGGCAGGTCGTGCAGGCCGGCTTCTCATAGACCGTGAGGAAGCTCACGGCGCGGATCTCAGGCGGCCCCCGCGCTCCGATGACGCCGGAAGGGCCGGCCCCGGAGGGCCGGCCCTTCCCGTGCAAGCCGTGAGGCTGCGCAGTCTCAGCCGACGAACACCAGCGGGAACTCCCCGCCTGCGGGCGCGCCCGCGTGGACGGCCCAGACGTTCTGCGACAGCGTGCCGGTCTTGGGGCAACCCGGGCTGCTGTCGTCCTTGACTTTGAATTTCGGCGGCCTGGGCAGTTCCAGGTCGATCGGTTCGCCGTCGACGTTGAACGTGCTCTTGATCGACTTCCCGGAGTACGAGCAGTTCATCGCGCCTTCGTTGAGGCTGATGTTGAGTTCGAGCCCACCCGAAAGCTGGCCCTTCCCGTTCGTCTTCAGCGTCTCGGTCAACGCCATCCCGGGGGCGGGGCCGCCGGTGACGAGCGCCGGCCCTGACGAGCTCGAGCACGCTCCCGGACCGAAGCTCGCGCCGGTGATCGACCCCTGCAGGTTGCCCCTGACGATGATGATCGAACCGTTCAGCTGGCCCTGCGGGCAGTTGACGACGAGCGTGCCTCCGGTGAAGACGACGTTCGACTCGCTGACGATGCTCCAGGGGTCCGGTTCGGGAACCGGGATGTGGACGCCGGGCGAGACGAGCACGCCATAGCATTCGGCGGGGTTCTTGCAGCCTTTGGCCAGGGCCGACGGAGCGGACGCTCCGACGGCCGCCAGCGCGAGGATCGTGAGGCCGGTGCCGGCGATGAACTTGATGCGGAACATGACTGCCTCCTTCATGGGCTTTGGGTCCGGACCCGCCGGTCTGAGCTGACCCGGCCCGGTTGCGGGAGCGGCTCCCGCTTGCGCCCATCGTCGTGCCGGAGCGCCGCCGCAGCCAGAGACCCAAGGTGTTGGAAGTCGCACCCTCTACTTGGGGTCGCGCTCGCTGCTGGGCGAGCTGGGGCCAGAGGGCGTGGAGAGCGCGCTCGCTCGCGGCGGGCAGCTGCGGGTCGAGGACATCGTCCTCGCCTCCCCCGATCGCGATCAGCAGCTCAGGCGCTGATCCACTCTCACCCCGGAGACAGATCGCGCTGCGAGACGATCCCGAGCCGCAGCGCGAGCTCAGCGAGCCGTGCCCGCTTCTGGTTCTGCGGCAGCTCCCCCAGACCGAAGCTCCCGAACAACGTGCGCAGGTGCCGCTTGACGGCATCGACACCGAGGAAGACCTCTTGGGCGATCTGCTGGTTGCTCGCGGGAATCGCGAACTCGCCCCCGTCGGCGTAGGGCCGGCACAGCGCGACGAGCACCCGGTGCTGGGTCTCGCTGAGGCGGGGCGGCGCCGGCAACTCGCCGCTCGCGACCGTCGGCTCGGAGGACTCCCCCGTCTTCTGGCAGTAGGCGATGAGGGTACGTCCGAGCAGGAGGCGGTCGCCGGGGCGCATCCGCTGGAGCCCGCCGACTCGCGCGCCGTTCAGGAACGTGCCGTTGCGCGAGAGCCCGTCGTCGCTCACGGTCCACTCCTCGCCGAGCCGCCGCAGCTCGGCGTGGAGTGCCGAGACCTCGGCGTCCCAGGGGATCGACACGTCCATGCCCGCGCCGCGGCCCAGCGTGAGAGCTGATGCGCGCGAGTCGAGCGCGACCAGGCGAAGGCCGCCGTCGCCGTCGCGCATCGCGAGGAACGGCTCACCGGACCGTTCGAAGTCCAGCATCTCCTTGAGCTCGCGAGCGCTCAGCGAGTGCCGTGCGAGCGGGTCGCTGACGCCTTCGTCGGTGTGGATCGACGGCATCGAGGAGCTCGTCTACCGCTCCGCGCTCCTGGCGGCGGGCGCTTCGCCCGCGGCGTCCGAGAGCACCTCGTCGGGCAGGTCGCCGGCCGGCCAGGCCTGCCACGCAAAGCCCTTGCGGGCGTGGCGCAGCTTGTAGCTGAGCGCGCCATGGGCGTTCATGGTGTGCCATGCGAGCTTGGACGTGACAGTCATATCCGGGATCCAGAAGCGGTCCTGGATCTCCTCCGCCGGCGCCGGGGCGCTCAGCTCCACGTCCGCCGCCACGTGGCCCTCGCCGTCAGCGAGCGAGAGGCGCGCGAGGATCGTCCCGTCGCGGTCGCAGATCTGCGACTCGCCGAGCATCTGGGTCTCCCAAGCGATCCCCGGCCCGAGCGGAGTTTCGCCACGGACCGGCCCGACATGCGATGCGTGCGCCACCGGCACACCGGTGAGGCGCGCGACCTGACCGGGCAGCTCACGCGCCTGGCGGAGCCAGATCTCGTGCTCGCGGAGTGCCAGCCGATGCCACGGCGCCGGCCAGTTGAGCGGATGGGACGGCCAGCACATGCCGCCGAGCACGAGCCGCGCTCTCCCGGCCCGGACCCGGGCGGAGGTCCGGAAGCGCGCCCACTCCCAGCCGGACATCAGCCCGACGCGGCAGCCGAGCGCGGCGCTCTCGACGACGCCGTCGTCGTCGCCGCCGACATAGAAATGCTGCTCCCACGCGGTCGGGATGTCCTTGTCGTGGAGATGCAGCGCGCCGTCGGGCTCCGCGAGCACGAACGTCCCGTAGGTGTGCGCGCCGCGGATCGCAACGAAGCCGCCGCCGACGACGCAGCCGAGCTCGCGAGCCAGGCCCCTGAGCATCTGCAAGGGCTGGCCGTCCACGGGGCGCGGCGTGCCGCGGAGCACCTTCGCGTAGACGTTGGGGGACGTGAACCCCTCCGGGACGACGATCGCCTCCGGCGCGTGCTCCCGGTGCGCGTCACGAACCAGGTCTTCGATCCGTGCGAGGTTGCGCTCGACCTCTCCGAGCTCGAGCGCAGGCTGCACGACGGCGATCCGCGTCACGTCGCGACCTCCAGCGTGCGCTTCGGTCCCGGCTCAGCGACAGCGGCCGCTTCGGCCGCGGGCGCCTCAGAGGGCGGCGCCGGCCACGCGGCTCCCGCGTGCTCGGAGCCGGGGATCGCGCGAGTCGCGCGGAACCGGTCGGCGCGGAGCTCGCGCTTGATCTCGAGCTCCGTTCTCAGCTCGGAGATCCCGCGCTTCAGCGTTTCCCTGCGCGGGCGCTCGCCGCGCGCGAGCGCCAGGGCGAAGGCACGCGCGAGGCGGCTGAGCGGCGCGATCTGCTGCAGCGTCCGGGCGCGGCCGAATAGGTCGCTGAGATCCGGGTCGATCGTCCGGCCCGCGTCGCGCACGAGCTCACAGAGGACCGGAGAGGGGCGCTCGACACGCGTATCGGCGTTCGCGAAGTGATACGCGGGCAGGCACTCGCGGTCGCGTGCGGCCTCCCAGCGCCGCGTCTCGCGGTCAACGGCGCCGGGATCGTCGAGCACCGGCAGGACCTGCTCGGCGAGCGTCCGGCCCGCGAACATCGCATCGCGCATCCCCTGACCGGTGACGGGGTCCTTGAAATGCCCGGCATCGCCCGCGAGCGCCCAGCCCGGCCCCGAGGAGAAGCGGAAGAACGCCGGCGTGTCCCCCGTGGAACGGAGCTTGGACCCCGGCGGCGAGCCTGCGATCCGGCGCGCGAGCCCGGGATGCTGCTCCAGCTTGTCCGCCCAGTAGCTGTCGGGATCGCGGCGCGCCCGACGCACCTCGTCGCGGTGGCCCATCAGGAGCACGAGCACTTTGCCCTCGGGAGTGGTCGGGAACGCGAACGCGAAGGACTCGCCCTCGCGCCACTGGTGGTAGGTCTCGGCCTCGGCCGCACCGGCGAGCGGATCCTCCAGGTAGCGGAACACGAGGCCGCGCCCGTTGCGCGACAGCCGGTAGGGCCTCCAGGCGCCGACGAGCGACGCCACGGTCGAGCGCCGGCCGTCGGCGCCGATCACCAGTGTGGATTCGACCTCCTCGACCGCCCCCTCCGCCGTCCGGTAGCGCACGCCCGCCACACGGCCGGCACGCCGCCGCAGTGACTCCACCGTGCAGCGTTCGGAGACCTCGGCGCCCTGCTCGCGCACAGCCTCGACGAGCTCGACGTCCTGCAGGTCGCGCGGCACGCAGACCCCGTAGTCGATGCCGTCGGCCGCGGGGCGCATGCGCTCCCGGCACGCGATCCCTTCGGCCTGGACCTCCACGTAGCGGACCTGCGACGGGTTCAGGCGCAGGATCCTCGGGAGCGCCCCCAGCGAAGCGAGCTCGCTCGTTCCGGCCGGCAGCAGCACGTGCGTCGAGAGCTGGTCGGAGGGAAAGCGCATCCTGTCGAGGACGAGGACGCGGCGCCCCGCTCGCGCGAGCGGCGCCGCCACCGCGCAGCCCGCCAGGCGGGCACCCACGACGACGACATCGAATCGCTCCACGCCCACCTTCCGTCCGACAGTACGGGCTGCTCGCAGTCTGACCGATCCGGACGCACGGGTGCGGCCGCGCCCGGATCAATGCTCTCGATGCCTGGGGGAGGCACCGATGGATTTCGCAACATCCGCGGGTCTGTTCTCTGGCAGCATCATCGCTACGCCCGTTCCCAAAGGAGGAGCCATGCCCGACTACGCACCTGGAACCCCGTCCTGGGTCGAACTGTCCTCGCCCGACCCCAACGCCTCCGCAGCCTTCTACCGCGATGTCCTCGGCTGGGGGGCGACCGAGCCCGGCAGCGCCGAGACCGGCGGCTACCGCATGTTCCAGTCCACAGGCAAGAACGTCGCAGGCCTGATGGGCCACATGCAGGAGGGCCAGCCCACGGCGTGGGCAACCTACGTCTCCGTGGCGGACGCCGACGAGACGGCGCAGAAGGTCGAGGCGGCCGGCGGCTCGGTGATCGTCGCGCCGATGGACGTCACGGACCTCGGCCGCATGGCGGTGTTCGTCGACCCCACGGGGGCCGTCTTCGGCGTCTGGCAGCCCAAGGCGTTCGCGGGCGCGGACCTCGTCAACGAGCCCGTCTCGCTCACCTGGAACGAGGTTCACACGCGCGACACCGAGACCGACAAGGCTTTCTACAACTCGGTGTTCGGCTGGACCGCCGGCAAGCCGGAGTTCGAGGGAGCGCCCGACACCTACACCGTGTGGCAGCTCGACGGGCACAACGTCGGCGGCATGATGGAGATGGTCGATGGGATGTTCCCGCCGGGCACGCCGCCCCACTGGAGCGTCTGCTTCGCGGTCGCCGACGCCGACGCCACGGTCGCAAAGGCGCGCGAGCAGGGCGGCACCGTCGTCGCCGAGCCGATGGACATGCCGATCGGCCGCTTCGCCGCGATCGTCGATCCTCAGGGCGCCGCGTTCACGATCATGCAGCCGCCCGCCGGGTAGACCGCCGGGCGAGCCCCGGCGCACGAACGCCGGCATTGGGCGCGCGCGAGTTTGACGCGCTCCTCCAGCGGCGCGAAGGCGCGGATACGGCCGAGCGCGCGAGACTGCGAAGGGGCGGCCCTACGGCCGCACGAACGACTCTCGGGCCGCCGCTGCGGCGGCGCGTACGCCGCAGCCCGGCAGGTGATCGTTGACCAGCCCCATCGCCTGCATGAACGCGTACACCGTCGTCGGCCCGACGAAGCGCCATCCGCGCCGCTTGAGCTCGCGCGCCAGCGCATGCGACTCGGGGGTGCTCGACGCGAGCGCGGAGGGATCCCGGGTCACAGGCGCGCCGGGCTCATAGCCCCAGACGAACCGCGCCAGCGAGCCCTCCTGCTCGACCAGCTCGAGCGCGCGACCCGCGTTGTTGATGACCGCTTCGATCTTGCCGCGGTGGCGCACGATCGCCGCGTCGGCGAGCAGGCGCTCGACGTCGCGCTCGTCGAAGCGCGCGACGCGCGCGTAGTCGAACCCGCTGAAGGCGTCCCTGAACGCCTCGCGCTTGCGCAGGATCGTGAGCCACGAGAGGCCCGCCTGGAAGCCCTCCAGGCTGAGCTTCTCGAACAGGCGGCGGTCCTCGGCCACGGGGAAGCCCCATTCGGTGTCGTGGTAGGCGCGGTACTCCGGGGCCGAGTCCGCCCAGCGGCAGCGCGCAACGCCGTCGTCACCCACGACGATCCCGTCGGTGCTGGCCGGAGCGTCCGTCACCCGCAGGAACGCTAACCGAGGACGGCGCGGTGGCCGCTAACGCCCGCGCACGACCAACACCGAGAACGAGCAGTGCTTCATCACGGCGGCGGTGACGCTGCCGTGGAGGTGGCCGGAGAGGCCGCTCCGGCAATGCGAGCCGAACACGATCAGGGAAGCGTCCCGCTCCTCGGCAACCGCGACGATCCCCTTCCAGGTGGGCGCCGCCTCGACGGCCGCGCTGTGCGCGCGGAACCCGGACTCCTCCGCGAGGGCCGCCCCGTGGGCGGCGGTCTCCTCGGCCGCCTCGCGAACCGCGGTCGCGTCGGTGGCGTTCAGGTGCCGGCCGCTCGGGAGCACGAACCCGACGTCGACGGGCTGCCACACGCAGAGTGCGAGCGCCTCGCGCCCGTCTTCGAGCTGGCCCCCGGCCTGCTCGATCGCAAACGCCGCGAGCTCGGAGCCGTCGTAGGCGAAGATGACCGGGCCGGAGCGCGCTGGCACGTCCGAGGGCCTCACCTCAGCCGCCCGACTCCGTCGCGGGCTGCCCGAAGCTCAATCCGCGCACCCTCGCAAGCAGCGGCGGCGAGTACCACGCCGGCGCCGCGCCGTCCACGAAGACCTCGAGGTCCGGAGCCTGCGGGCGGGCGCCGCCGAGCGCGTAGATCGCGACGCCCGCGACGGCACCGATCGCCGCCAGCCCCAACCCGATCCAAAGCGAGATCCGCGTGCCGGCGTCGAGGCTGCCGCCGACGGTCGCGGCGAGGTGGACGAAGATCGGCGCGATCATGAAGGCCGCCACCGCACGCAGCAGCTCGACGATCGCGAACACGCGCTGAAGGTTGGTCGACCGCAGCGAGAAGCCCGCCACGAACAGCGCCGGCGCCACCGTCGCCCCGAGCCCGATTCCGGTCAGCGCCGATCCCACCAGCGTGGCCGCTTCGCTCGCCGGCACTTCGATCAGGAACACCGCGATGCCGGCCGCGAGGAACACCATGCCGGCGAGCGGTAGGTAGTGGATCGAGCGCTTCGTGATGACGATGCCCAGGACGACCGCCGTGATGACGGCTCCCGCGAGCTCGGGGAGGTAGAGCAGGCCCACGTGAAGCGGGCCGTAGCGCTCCGCGAGGACGGCCGCGGTGAGCGTCGTCGCCGACACGGAGGCTGCGGCCGCGAGCAGCGCGACCACGACGCCCGCGACCGGCATCGTGCTCGTGAGCAGCGGCCGGATCGTGAGCAGCGGCCGCGGCGAGCGATACTGGTAGACGATCAGGACGACGATGACGATCAGCCCGCCGATCAGCGGCAGGATCGTTTCGGGGGCGACGAACGGGTTGGTCAGGAGCTCGGAGGCGCCGTAGAACGCCGCCACGCAGCCGACCGCCGCGAGCCCGATCGCCGGCAGGTCCCGAGGGGAGTCGGGATCGGCGGGCGGGGCGTCGTCGAACGTCAGCAGCGCCAGGGCGAGTGCGGTCACCGCGACGGCCGCGACGACCCAGAACAGCGGCCGCCAGGCGTCTGACTGCGCCTGCAGGCCGCCGATCGTGGGGCCGAGGGCCACCGCGCCGAAGATGCACATGTTCATGATCACCGCCGTCGTGCGCAGCTTGCTCGCCGGGTAGCCGATCGCCAGCGGCGGCACCGCAGCGATCAGCAGGAGGCTCGTGCAGAGGCCCTGGAGCACGTGGCCCGTGATGTACATCGCGGGGCCCTGCGCCGCCGCCCCGAGGACCGAGCCGATCACGAGCAGCACCGCGTAGGCGACCATCATCCTGCGCTGCGGCAGGTGCTGGGCGAGCGCCACGGAGAGGACCGTCCCGACGGCGTACGCCGCGTTGGCGAGGCCGGAGCTGAGGCTCATCGTCTGCAGGCTCATGTGCAGGTCCCGCGCGATGATCGGCGTGAGCGGCTGCAGGGCGGCCGACAGCACCAGATACGGGACCAGCGCACACAGGACCATCCCCGCGACGGCGGCGTAGCGACCAGCGAGCGGGCCTTGGAACATCAGCAACCGCCCTTGACCACCGCTTGCCTCATCGGCTCTTGGTTTAGCAGCGCCCCCGTCGTGCTCCGGCTCGGGGGAACGGGCGCTCCTCGCGCGTAGACTGACGCTACGTGGAGCAAGAGCTGGTGAGCTGAGCCGGGCATGGCCGATCAGGACGGACGAGACCTGACGGGGGATTGGCGGCGGCTGGCTGAATCCCTGGCCGCCTCGGCCGCCTCGGCCGCGGGCAGCTCGAAGATCCCGAAGGACATCGTTCGGGTCTCGCAGCGGCAGCTGGAGCTGCTGCAAGAGGTCCTCGAGCGCGAGCGGCGCCTGCGCGGCGACGTGGCCGGCATGGTCACGGCCCCGCTCGACGCCCTGTTCGACCTCATGGAGGAAACGGGAGCGACCCTCAGGCTGCAGGCCGAGGCGCTCGCCTCGGCAGGGCGCGCGCTCGAGGAAACGGCCAGCTTGATGAGCCGCCAGGCGGAGCGTTTCGAGCGCACCGTCGGAGCGCTGCGCCACCCGGCTGAAATGGCCAAAAAGGCGGCCGGCGCAAAGCCGCCGGCACGCAAAGCCAAACCCAGCTCCGCGCGCAAACCCGCCCAGAAGAAATAGGCGGCCGGCGGCCCGAGTCGGCCGTCAGAGCGCGAGGCGGCGGGGCCCGGAGCCAGGCCGGCGGATCGCCTCGGAGGACCCGAGCCCGGCGAACGTCCAGAACTGGGTGGTTCGCAAAGGCGCGCGCGGCAAGAGTGGGGGCACGGGCTTCAACCGCGGGGGACACACATGACACTCGAGAACGACAGCTGGTCCGGGTACTTCGACTCGCTGGGCAGCTGCGCCGAGCGTCTGAAAGCGGCCGTCACGCTCGCGCGGGTGCCCCTCTCACCCGCGCGGGCAGGGCGGCACGGAGCCACAGCTCTCACCGGCGGGCTGCTCGAAGCGATCAGCTTCGACGCGGGGCGGGACGAGATCGAGGTCGCGATCTGCCAGAACGGCGCGGCCGGCGCGAGCATCCGCTACTTCGTGGCGGCACCACGGTCGGTGACCGTCGACGAGTCCTCCCTCAGCAAAGTGATCACCGTCACGGACGCCGAGGGCGCCCAGACGCTGATCAGCATCGCCGGCCTCGACGCGGAGTTCGACCGGTGCGCGCGCACCGACGCCGTCCAAGCCGCGCGCTGAGAGGGGCGCATCCCGGCTCCGGCCGGCGGCGCCCGCGGCGCGAATCCCGCAGGCCCGAATCGGGCCGACTAGACTTCCCCTCGCGAGTGTCGGGGGATCGTGCGGCAACGGCGACGGGCGGCAGCGCGGATCCTGCGACTGCAGGGGCCGTAGCGGGCTCCGGCCTGCTCGCGCCCGGCACGTTCCTAGACCTCCTGACGGACGCAGAGCGCGAGGGGCTGATGGCGATCGGGCGAGAGCGCGCGTTCGCCCCGGGAACGGTCCTCATGTATCAAGACGAGCCCGCCGACCGGATCGTGATCCTGCTCGAGGGCAGGGTGAAGGTGACGCGCTTGGAGGGCGACGGGCGCGAGTCCCTGCTGAGCATTCGGGATCCCGGCGACCTGCTGGGAGAGCTGTCGTTCGTGGACGGGCACCCCCGCCTGGCGACGGTCACAACGGTGGAGCCGGTGCGGGCGCTCGTGACGAGCGCTGAGGAGCTGCGCCGCCACCTCGAGCACACGCCGCGCGTTGCCGTCGTGCTGCTGCAGAACGTCGTCAGGCGCTTTCGCGAGTCGACCCTGAAGCGCACGGAGTTCGCGAACTCCGACACGATGGGCCGGCTCGCCGGGAGGATCGTCGAGCTCGCGGATCGCTACGGGAAGCCCGAGGGCGAGGCGATCGGCGTCGAGAGCCCCCTGACGCGAGAGGACCTGGCCGCGTGGACCGGCGCCTCACGCGCCGGCGCCGCCGAGGCGCTGCGACAGCTTCGAGAGCTGGGCTGGATCGACGCTGATCGTCGAAAGCTGCTCGTGCTCGATCTCGACGCGCTGCGGGCGCGGGCGGGCTGACCTCGGGCGGTGCGGAACGCCCACCGGGCGAGGATCAGGATCGCCGGTCGATCATGTACGGCACGACCGCGCGGATGAAGTCCTTGTCGCGGCTGGGCGCCAGTCCCGCGAACGCCGCCTCGAACGCGTCAAGGGCGGCTCCGGCGATCCCGGTCGCGTAGGCGGCCGCGAACGCGATGCTCCCGTAGCCGTCGAGCAGGCCGCGGATCTCGCCGATCAGGCCGGCGGTGCGCTCCTCGCGTTCGAGCTGCAGGTAGCGCTCGACGGTGTCTCGATCGCCACCTTCGGCGGTGCGCACCAAGTGGATCAGCGGCAGCGTGCGCTTGCCCTCGAACAGGTCGCCGTTGATCTCCTTGCCGTACTCGGGCTCGGTGCCGATCAGGTTGAGCAGGTCGTCCTGGATCTGGAACGCCGCGCCGAGGAAGAACCCGAACCTCGCCATCTGATCGAGGTCGGCGGATCCCCCCGAGCCGATCAGCGCCCCGGTCCTCAGCGGATGGACGGTCGTGTACCAGCAGGTCTTGTGCATGATCAGGTCCAGGTAGTCCTCCGGAGCGAGCTCGGCGCACCCCGTCGCGGCGCCAACCGAGCTCCGTTGCCTGCCCCTCGAGGGTGCGCAGCGCCATCTGGTCGAACTCGTGGAGCAAGCGCTCGGCGAGCGGCCCCTTCATGCACGCGGCGTGGCTCCGCAGCACCTGATTTGCGAGGACAGCCAGGGCATCGCCGGCGTTGAGCGCGAGCCCGACCCCGTACTCGTTGCAGAGCGTCGGCCGGCCGCGCCGGCGCTCGCTCCCGTCCACGATGTCGTCGTGGACGAGGAACGCGTTGTGCAACAGCTCGATCGCAACCGCGACCGGGACCGTGTCGGCATCCCGCCCGCCGAACGCGCGGCCTGCGGCGATGCAGAGAGCCGGCCTCAGCGCCTTGCCCGGGCGGCTCGGATACACGCGCGCGACGCGGTAGAGCCAGCGGTGAGGCTCTCCGTCGGGGATCGTGTCCAGCATCCGGCGGCGGACCAGGCGGCTGATCTCCTCGGCGTAGGACTCGACGAACTCTGCCCCACCGGCGTTCGCGGTCAGCATGGTTCGATCGTGACCTCGACCGGCAGCCACAGCGACGGGGCACCGGGGGCCTGCATGGTTCCCCGGTAGGTTCCGGGCCGCGGCGCACGCTCGACGCGGAGTGAGATCCTGACGGCGAGGGTCGCGCGGGCAGGAAGCTCGGAGATCTCCTCCGGCGCGACTTGGATTTCGGCGCCCTCGAGGACCGAGCCATCCGGGGCGAGGAGCGCGCCGGCGGCGAGCCGGAGCGGACCCGCCGCCTCGCTCCCCGGGTTGCGGATACGCATCTCGACATCGGAGCTCACGCCGTCCGCCCACCGGATCCGGACAACCGGGCCGGGCTGCTCCGAGTCGATCGACAACACCGTTCCCCCGCCCGGTGTGCTCAGAGCGGTGGCGAAGCCCTCGAGCAACGAAGCCCAGGCGTCCAGTATCGGCGCGTAGCCGCGCTCGCCCGATCCGCCGTCCGGCGGCGGGACGGCGGGCGCGGCGCGGCCGAGCACACGGTCGAGCAGGTCGCTCGCTGCCCGCAGCCCTTCGGCCTGGATGTCAGCAACAGCTCTCATTCCGGCGATCGGATCGATGCCCTTTGGTTGCCCGGGCTCTCCGCGCGCGCCGTTCACATGGTCGTCCACACCCATTCGATCCCCTATCCACGAGCCGCCCTGCGGAGTAGAGTACGCACCGCGAGAGGCCATCGATCGGGACCAGGGGGATGAACGAGACGGCCGCAATAGTCGGGCTGTATGGCGCGGTCGACGAAGCTGTGCGCGAGAACGCCGCTCGACGGGACGCCGTCGCGCGCCTTCTCCCGCAGTACGCCGACGAAGACTTTTCCTGGTACGAGGAGTTCAAGGATTGGGTTGCCGCGAGCCGCGAGGGCGTAGCCGAGGAGCCTTTCCCGGGCCTGGAAGACGGTCTGCGAACGCTCGCCGACTCCCCCCCGCCGAAATGCCGCATGCGCCCGCGCCGGCTGTTCGCACTCGCCGTCGCCATGCGTGCGTTCCCTGAGATGCGGGACCACGACTCCGAACTCGGCAACCTGGCGGTGATGGCCCTAGGGGTGAAAGGTCTCGCCCCGGATGGCGACAGCGCACGGGGCCTGCTCGAGCTGCTGGGCGACGAAGAGCGCCTCGACGAAGTGGGCAAGACGGAACCCAGCCTCAAACAGTGGTGGGACGGCTTCCTCGAGGCTGCCCACGCCCGCCACTTCTTGGGCGATCTCACGGGGATGCGCCCGCGCCCCTGCTCGGGACGTGTCGTCGAGCTCCCGAACGAGAAGGGCCTCGCCGCAGCCTTCATCACGGAATTCTCCACCGACGAAGTCGGCTTCGACCAAGCGGTGAGGTTCCTGAACCCGTCGGTCTGGGAGGAATGCAGGCCGGACTTCTGGTGCGAAGTGAAGGTGCTCAAGGACCCTCCCTCCCGCGGTGGCGCCTACAAATACAAAGAGGTGGTGAGCAGCGACTGCTCGCGGCGCGCGACCACCTGGTTCAACGCCGAAACCGAACTCGACTTCGTGTTCTGGACGCTGCCCAACAAGAGCGCGCCCGAAGTGGCGATCACGAACTACCAGCTGAGCCACGGGCGTCCCGCAAAGCGCGATTTGATCACCGTCGACGAGGGAACTCTCGTCGTCGCGAAGACGGGCGGCGGCCAGAGCCCGCTCCACGTCACGACGACGAAGCGAATCCAGTTCGACCACGGGTTCAGCGCCGCGGCCCTCGCGCTGATCATGTGCGCGTTCGGATATGCCGAAACGGCGAGCGACCTGCTGTGCTGCGCCGCCCGCAAGCAAGCGGCGGCGGCGAAAGGGAAGACGGTCGGCGCAGATTTCCCCGGCATCGAGCCGCGGCTACGAGCGAGCGGCGGGCGGGCTCGCGCACGTCCGGCGCCGAAGGCCAAGAGCAGCGCTGCGCCGGCACAACCCGAAGCGGCCGCAGGCAACCTGGCCGAGATGTTCCAGAGCTCGGCGAACATGTGGGCGAGCCTGCTGCGGGGAAGTGCGCAGGCGCTCGAACGAAGCGCGGAAGATCCGCCGCCGCCGCGAAAGGAGAAGTGAGCGATGGGTTCCCCGTTGGGTGACGTGGTGCAGGGCTACACGAAGCTGGCGAGCTCGCTGCTCGAGCAATGGGGCGACCACGCATCCAAATTCGCTGCCAAGGTCGACGGCGGCGAAATGGACGGCCCAGCGATGGCGGCCGAGCTCGTCTCGTGCACGACGCTGGCGACGCGCAGCGGGTTGGAGATGGTCGAAGAGGCAATGGAAGCGACGGCGATCCTCACCGGCACTCTGGCCACCGAAAAGTCGGCCGCATCGCAGACCTTCCGGGCTCCTGCCGGCTCCACCTTGCGGATTCGAGACGAACTCGAACTCGGCGCGGAACTCGGGTTCATCGGCAAGGGCGCAGCGACGATCGAAAGCGCCCAGTCCGAATCGGGCGACATCGAATTCAGGCTTCGGGTCGACACGACCGACCTCCGGGGCGGCACGTATGTCGGGTTCGTCGACAAGTGCCCGGAAGACCCCGAGCCGATCCTGGTCTGGATCAGCATTCCGTGAACGAACAGACGTCCCGCCCCGGCGATGAGCTGGGCCGGCGCGTCGGAGAGCTCCGCCGGCTCACGATCCTCTTCTCCGATGTGGTCGAATCCACGGAGCTCTCGGGCCGCTGGGATCCCGAGACCTACCGCGGCCTCATGGGCGACTACCGCTCGGCCTGCCGCGAGGTGATCGAGGCCCGGTTCGAGGGTCACATCGTCCAGGTGAAGGGGGACGGCATTCTCGCGATCTTCGGCTTCCCCGTCGCACACGAGAACGACGCCGAGCGCGCGGTCCGGGCCGGCCTCGCGCTGGTGCGAGCCGTCGCGAACCTGTCGGCCCGCGACGGCGTTGACACCCAGCTCGGCGTGCGGGTGGGCGTACATCACGGGCCGTTGTACGTCGACTTCGACGAGGACGATGTGTACGGGCTCGCGGCTAACGTCGGCGCGCGCCTGCAATCGATCGCTGCGCCCGGAACGGTCGTCGTCTCGGAGGAGGTCCGGGAGCTGATCGGGGAACGCTTCACGATCGAGGCGGGCGAGCCGCAGAACGTGAAAGGCCTGGCCGAGCCGCTCCAGCCGTTCCGGGTCATCGGCGAGCAGCGCGTCCCGGTCCGCCGCAGCTGGCTGACGCCGCTCGTGGAGCGCGATGCGCAGCTCGATCAGTTGCGAGCGGCGTGGGCCGCGGTCGAAGCCGGCGGCGACCCGAGCGCGATCGCCATCGCGGGAGACTCGGGCGTGGGCAAGTCTCGGCTGCTCGCCGCCTTCATCGACGATCCCTGCTGCGCGGGCGCGCGGACGGTCGAGCTGCACGGCTCGCCGTTTCACACCGACGACGGGTTTCACCCGCTGCGCAGCCTGATCGAGGATCGCTGCGGCCTCGACGCCGACACCGACGCCGCCGTCCGCCTTGAGAGGCTCGCGGCGGAGCTGACGGGCCTGGGCCTCGACACCGCCCGCACGCTCCCGCTGATCGCACCGCTCCTCGGCATCGCCCCCGGCGCCGGATACGAGCCCGTTGCCGCCGAAGGCCCCAGGCTGGCCGAGCAGGTGGCTGACGCCGCGGGCCTCTACCTCAGTGCCTGCACTGCCGGCTCCCGCGCCATCGTCATCGCAGAGGACCTCCAGTGGTTCGACACGGCCACCCGCGGTGTGCTCGAAGCGCTCATCGCGGCCGGGACGGACGGCCTGATGGTGCTCGCGACGTCTCGCGAGAAGCAGGAGGCGCCGTGGCGGACGATCGAGCTCGAGCCGCTCTCGGAGGCCGGCTGTCTGAAGATGATCGACGGCCTCAATCAGGTTGCCGACGAGCACGACCGCCTGGCCCTCGCCGCGCGCAGCGACGGCATCCCCCTCTATCTGGAGGAGCTCGCGCGTTCGCGCGCGGCGGCCCCACCCTTTTCGGAGCAGGCCGTACCGCTCCCCGGCTCGGTTCCCGCCGCGCTCTACGAGCCGCTCGTCGCCCGGCTCTACGCGACGCCCGCCGCGCTTCCGGTCGCCGCCACGGTTGCCGCCGCAGGCCAGGAGGTGGACCGTTCGCTGCTGGCGGCGACGATCGCGCTGCCCGACGAGGATCTCGACACCACTCTGCGCAGCCTCCTCGACGCACGGATCCTCGTGACGGCGGAGGGCCGCGCAGATCGCTACCACTTCCGCCACGAGTTGCTGCGCGAGGTCGCCTACGAGCTGCAGCCGCCCTCGTGGCGGCGCAAGGTTCACAGCCGGCTCTGCGACCACCTGACCCGGGAGGGACCCGGGGACTGGCGCGTGCTCGCGGCGCACTTCGAACGCGCGGAGCGCTACGAGGAGGCAGCTCACGCCTACCGGCAGACGGCCGAGGCGGCGCGGCGGCGCGGCGCGCTCGACGAGGCCCGCAGACATCTGGCCCGCGCGATCGAGCTGATGCAGGAGGTACCCGGGGAGCACGCCGACCTGGAGGTGGACCTGCGGTTGCGGCGCGGGTTCCTGGCGATGTCCCTCGAGGGCGCCGGCAGCACCGACGCGTCAGCCGACTACGAACGCTGCCTCGAGCTCGCCGGCGCCGACCCTCGCGGCGACGCGATGTTCAGCACGCTGATGTCGCTGTGGTCCTACTACCTGTCACGCGGAGAACTCGATCGTGCGCGCGACACGTCTACGACGCTCCGCTCCGCCCTGGCCGGCTCGCGCAGCTACTACCGCCCCCAGAATCTCGCGGGCTTCGGGATGCTCGAGTGGTTCGCCGGCGAGTTCCCCACCGCGATCGACACGCTCGACACGGCCACGAGGGAGCTGGCGGTCATCGGCGAGTACGGGGACATCTCACCGATGTGGTTCGTCCCGATCGACGCCCGCTCGGCCATGTACGTGTACCTGGCGGTCGCCCGCTTCATGACGGGGGACTTGGCAGGCGCCGACGCAAGCCTCGCACGAGCACACGAGATCTCCAGCGAGCTCGACTTCCCGCAGGGGCCGTGGAGCGCCGACTACGCGCACTGGCTCGGCTCGTGGATGTGGATCGAGTCGGGACGCTTCGACGAGGCCGACGCGTCGCTCACAGAGCTGCGCACCTCCAGCGAGGCCCACGGCTTCAGCAACTGGCAGCTGATCGGCGCGGCACAGGCGACGGCGCTCGAGTCGCTGGCGGCGCTGCGCAGCGGCGATCCCGACACCGACGCGCTCGCCGCTCATGCAGCGGCGCTCGGCGGCTTCATCTCGTTCTGGGAAGCGCTCGAGCTGCGGGTGTTCCTGCCCTTCTACGTGACGACTTGCGGAGCCCTGCTGGCCGCGTGCGGGGACCGGGAGGGAGCAGCTGCTCGCTACGAGGAGTCCCAGCGGTTGGCCGCTCGCACGGGCATGCACTTCTACGACGCGGAGACAGCGCGGCGGGCGGCTCATCTGGCGCCGACCCCGGAGCTGGAGGTAGCCGCGCTGCACGCGGCGCTGGAGATCGCTCGGTCACAGGGTGCCCGGCCGTTCGAGCTGCGGGTGGCGCTCGACCTCCACGAACGCCTCGGCGAGGACGCGAGCGAGCCGCTGAGGCAGGCGATCGAGGCGTTTCCCCGGGACGCCGTGACGATCGACCTCGAGCGGGCGCGCGCCCGCTTGCCCTCGCCGCGGTGAGGTCCCGCCTCCCCCGGGTCGCGATCTTCGGCGGCGGCATGGGCGGGCTCGCCGCGGCGTGGCGGCTGAGCGAGCCGGGCTGGGGGGACGAGCTGGGGTCGATCACCGTCTACCAGCGGGGCTGGCGCCTCGGCGGCAAGGGGGCGAGCAGCAGAGGTCCGAACGGCCGCATCGAGGAGCACGGGCTGCACCTGTGGCTCGGCTACTACGAGAACTCGTTCCGGCTGCTTCGCGAGTGCTACACGGAGCTGGACCGGCCGGCCACCGATCCGGACGCACCGATCCGGACGTGGCGCGAGGCGATGCTGCCGATGGGGACGGTGGGGCTCGAGGATCGCCGCAGCGAGGGCTGGCATCACTGGCTCGGCGAGTTCACCCCGAACGACCTGGTCCCGGGCGAGCCCTACGAGGCTGGGGACCAGCTCAGCCTCGCCGCGGTTGCGCGCCGCGCTCTGCAGCTCGTGGAAGACTTCCTCACCTCGCTGCCCGACCCCGCGCCTGATCCGGGTGAGAACCGTGTCGCCGAGGGGCTGCGCGCAGGCATTCTCGCCGCAGTGACTGAGGCCTCCGCTCAGCTCCGGCGAGCGCTCGAGGGCAGCGATGTCGCGCCGTCGGTCGCTGCCCTCGACCGCGCCAACGCTGCCCTGCACGAGGCCCTTCGCGAGCTCGCCGCCGAGGACGCCGATCTCAGGCGAGCCTGGCATCTGGTCGCGGTCATCACGGCGACCGTCCGCGGCATGCTCGCGGACGGCGTCGTCACCGATCGGCGTGGCCTGAGGGCGCTGAACGAGGAGGACTTCCTGGATTGGGTCGCCCGGCACGGAGCGCCGGAGGAGGTGTTCGACTTCGCCTTCATACGCGGGCTCTACGACCTCGGCTTCGGCGAGGCCGGCGCCGGACGGAGCAAGCGCGGCATGGGTGCCGGCGTCGCTGTGTTCCTCACGACGAAGATGTTCCTCGAGTACCGGGGGGCGATCTTCTGGAAGATGGCCGCAGGAATGGGCGACATCGTCTTCGCCCCGCTGTACGAAGCGCTGAGGGCCCGGGGAGTGGGCTTCGAGTTCTTCCACCGCGTGGACGAGCTCCATCTCTCTGCGGATCGCACCCGGGTCGAGGCGGTGACCGTAGGGCGCCAGGCGAACCTGGCCGAAGACCGCCGCCACTATGACCCGCTGGTCCGCTTCGGGGGCCTGCCCTGCTTCCCCGGCCGCCCCATCGCGGACCAGCTCGATGCACCGCAGGTTGTGGACGCGCCGCTCGAATCGCACTTCTGCGAGTGGCCCGACGCCGACAAACGGGTGCTGCGGGACGGGGTCGACTTCGACACGATCGTGTTCGCGATGTCGCTCGGCATGGTGCCGTTCACATGCCGCGAGCTGATCGCGGATCGCCGCGAGTGGCGGGCGATGGTCGAGAAGGTCACGACGACCGCGACACAGGCCGTGCAGGTCTGGCTGCGCGAGGACGAGCGCAAGCTCGGCTGGGAACACAGCGGCACAACGGTGAGCGCCTACGAGCAGCCGCTCCACACATGGGCCTCCATGCCGCAGCTGATCGGCGTCGAGTGCTGGCCGGACGCAGACCGACCGGGGACGATCGCGTACTTCTGCGGAGCGCTCGAGGCGCCGGACCCGCGTCGGACCGGCTGGAGCTCCTACGCCGCAGAGAATCGGAACCGGGTCAGAAGCAACGCGATCGAGCTGGTCGAGAAGCGCCTCGCCCACCTGCTGCCCGGGACCTCGGCCGGCGGCTCGTTCCGCTGGGAGCTGCTGTGCGGCCGCGACGGCCACACCGGCCCCGAGGCGATCGACAGTCAGTTCTATGTCGCGAACATCGACCCTTCGGACCGCTACGTGCAATGCGCCCCGGGCAGCGATGCGTACCGGCTCCGCTCCGATGAGAGCGGCTACGACAACCTGGTCCTCGCGGGCGACTGGACCGACAACGGGCTGAACGCCGGATGCATCGAGGCGGCGACGATCTCCGGCCTGCAGGCGGCGAACGCGGTCCTCGGCCGCTCGCGCAAGTACAGGGTCACAGGCCCGCTGCTCAGCTGACAGCCGCGCCGGGGACGTCTGCATCCCGTCCCCGGCGCCGCTTGTAGGACGGGCGCCCGCGCCCGGCCGCGGCGAGGCGGCCGGGCGTTCCCCGCTTCCGGCGTCAGCCGATCGCAACCGTCAGGGTCGAGCTCGCCGAGTGCTTGGGTTTCCCGGCATCGCCGATCGTCACGCCGATCGGGTAGCTGCCCGCTGCCAGCTTGCTGCTCGGCGTGCCCTCGATCACACCTTCTTTGGTCAGCTTCAGCCCTTTGGGCAGCTTCCCCACCTTCCTCCACTTGTAGGGAGCGGTGCCGCCGGTCGCGCTCAGCCGCACGCTGTACGGCGTCCCGCGGGTGGCCGAGGGCAGGATCCCCGAGCGCACCTGGAGACCGCTGCTGACCGGCACGACCGGGTCGATGATTTCCCCGTTCGCGACATGGTCTTCGTCGAAGGCGCCGCCATCGGTGATTTCGTATTCGACCGTTTCGCCGCTGAACGTCGCGGGGATTTCGAAGTACGTCCCGCCTTCCAGCTTCAGCAGCTTGGTCGGGTGGCTGCCCGGCGGCAGGCTCAGCTTGATCCTGATCGTTTCACCGGCGGGAAGGCTGGCCGCGAAGGAGACGCCGCCGACGGGCGCGACGTCTTCGCCGCTTGGCAGCCCCGGCAGTTTGGTGGCTGCTTCGGTCTGGAGCGAGGTGATCAGCGTCCCGCTCGAGCTCTGGACTTCGACCGTGCCCGGAACGAGCCCTTCGGACGGGACGTGCGGGTGGAATTCGCCTTGCCAGCTGCCTTCGTCGAACCCGATCGTGAACGTGTGCCCGCTCCAGGTCCCGTTCTCGAGCGCGACGTTTTTGCCGATCGAGAACGTACCGGTGAGGTTCGTGTCATCGCCGAAGCTGTCGGTCCAGTGCGCGACCGTCGAGTAGGTCGTGGGACCGGTGCATTCGAGTGTCTCGGTCACGTGCCCGGGCGCTCCGCCGTAGAAGGGCACGACCACTTCGCCGTTGCCTTCCGCGTGCCACACCCCGGGGCTGGTTTCGGTCGTCGTCACTTCGCCCGACCATGTTCCGCTGTAGCCATGCACGTCCTGCCAGTGACCTTCCCAGCGGCTGACCGGCGTCATCGTCAGGCACGCCTCGGCTGACGCCGCGAGCACCACCGCCAGCAGGAGCGTGAGTGGCGCGATCAGCAGCGCCCTCCGCCGCGACCCTCCGCCGAACCACGGTTCGCGCTTCATGTTCCTCGCCCGCCTTTCTGTCCTTTTGACGGCGCCGCCCGAGGTCCGGACCCGCCCAGTTGCGACCGTAGGCGGGCTGCTCGCGACGAGCCATCCAGTCCTGGACGGCACAGGCGCAAGTTCTGGACGGGGCGTTGACGGCGGGGGTGCCGGCGGACTAGGTTCACGCTCGAGGCCATGACCTTCCTGCGCGCCCTGCGCCTGCCCCACTGGATCGCGATCGGAGCGGTCGTCGCTGTCGTCGCGGCCGGCGCGCCGAGCAAATGGTTCGGCCTCGTCAGCACGAAAATCAGCGAGGTCGAGCGTCTCCGCTCCTGCATGGAAAAGCACGGCGCCGAACTGGCCTCGCTCGTGACGACCCTCGGCGAACCGCAGGAGATCCTCAGCCAGACCCCCGCGGAGCGCAGGCATGCCATCCGCGTGGCCGAGCGCCATCACGAGCTGCAGCGCCGCCAGGGCGCGGCGATCGAGGCGTGCGCGCGCACGGTCGCGGGCTGACGTCTCAAACCCGCGCCAGGGCTCCCATACGCAGCACGCGCCGGGCCATACGCGCGCCTTATGGCTGACCGATCTGCCGCCAATCGGCCCGGCCTGCGCTTGCGATACCGGCGCTGTCTGCCGATACCCAGCGTGTGAGCGCATCGTACGAGGAGCTCGCGCACGACAAACGGCTGATGGCCCAGACGGCCGCCGCGATGTTCGGCGGGGCGACCGTCGACGCCGCGATCGAGGGGATCGTGCCGGGCGACCCGAGCTTCGCGATCGCGCCCGCTCTGGCGGCCTTCGTACTCGTCTCGCTCCTCCTTCTCTTCGGACCCCGGCTGCCCCGGCCGGCGCTCGCGATGCTCGGGCCCGTCGGCGTCCTGCTGATCGCGGCCGCGCTGGCAGCCACACCGGGGGCCGGCGACGGCGCGATCCTCTACGTCTGGCCCGTGCTGTGGATGACGTTCTTCTTCGGGCCGAAGGGGGGCGTGGCGATCGTCTGCTGCGTGGGGCTCGCCCACGCGGGGACGCTGCTCGTGCTGCCCGCGGCGAGCAGCTATCCGGGGCGCTGGCTGGACGTGATGGTGTCCGCCTCGGTCCTGGTCGTCGTCACCGCCATGCTCGCCCGGCGCAACCGCGATCTCCTCGCGGTCCTCGCGAGCGAGGCCAGAACCGATGCCCTCACCGGCCTGCTCAACAGGCGCGGCTTCGACGAGCGCGCAGAGATCGAGCTGACACGCGCCAGGCGCGACGGCAGCTCGATCGGCGTCGTCATCTTCGACATCGACTACTTCAAGCGCGTCAACGACGAGTGGGGGCACGAGACGGGCGACGCGGTTCTGGCCCGCACCGCTTACGTCCTCGCCGAGCAGACGCGCGACATCGACGTGGTGTCGCGCTTGGGCGGAGAGGAGTTCGGCGTGCTGATGCCGGCCTGCGACGCCGACGGCGCCGCAGAGTTCGCCGATCGCGCGCGCGAGGCCATGTCGGAGGTCCACTCCTCCGGGCTGCCGGGCGTGCGGATGAGCGCCGGCCTCGCCGCCGCCAAGGCCCCCGAGACCATGCAAGAGCTCCTCCAGGCCGCCGACGTCGCCCTCTACCGCGCCAAGCGCTCGGGGCGGGACCGCACTGAGCGCTTCGACACCTGGCCCGGCGCGGGCTCCGAGCGACCGGTTCTGCACGCGTCGCGTACGCGGGTCACCGCCGGCCGCGTCCGCGGCTAGACGCAGCGCCGCACCCCCCGCTCGGGCGAGCAATCCGCACCGAGGAGCCGCCGGGTGGCAGAGTTCGCGCCATGGAGGGAGCCGAGGCGAGCGCGCGGCGCGGGCCCGAGCGGGCGGCCGCGATCGGAACGCGGCTCGCCGACATCCTGGGCGAGGACGCGGGCGACGTCCGCCGCCTGAGCGGCGGCGCCTCGCGGGAGACCTACCTCTGCGACCGGGGTCGGCACGGCCGGCTCATCCTCCAGTGCGAACACGCCGGCAAGCCGACGGGCGAGCCGCCCGGCCAGGCAGCCCTGCTGGAAGCCGCCCGGCGCGCCGGCGTCCCGGTCGCCGCCGTCGTCGCCCACGGCCGCGAGGACCCCGTCCTCGGGGCCGCCTGGACGCTCGTCGAGGCGGTGCCGGGAACGAGCGAGCCCGGGCAGATCCTCTCCCGCGAGGGTCCCGGCGAGCTGCTCGAGAACATCGCCAAGGCGCTCGCCGCTGTGCACCGCATGCCCGCCGAGGAGGCGCTGGCGCCCGCCGCCGAGGACCCCCTGAGACAGCTCCGCACGCTGCACGATCACCTCGGCGAGCCACACCCGGTCTTCGAGCTCGCGTTCCGCACGCTGGGCCCCGACCGTCCGCCCGAGCGCACGTCCCTCGTTCACGGCGACTTCCGCATGGGCAACCTGATGGTCGACGGGGACCGCGTCACCGGAGTGCTCGACTGGGAGCTGACGCACCTTGGCGATCCGGTCGAGGATCTCGGCTGGCTGTGCGTTCCCGCGTGGCGCTTCTCGCGCCCGGAGCAGCCCGCGGCCGGACTGGGAACGCGCGAGCAGCTGCTCGACGCCTACGCCCGGCACGCCGGGTTCGCCCCCTCGATCGAGGAGCTGCGCCGCTGGGAGCTGGCCGGAACTCTGCGCTGGGGAGTGATCTGCGTGATGCAGGCGTTCAGCCACCTGTCCGGCGCCCGGCGCTCGGTCGAGCACGCGGTCATCGGCCGCCGCGCGTGCGAGGTCGAGTGGGACCTGCTGGAGCTGCTCGACCCTCGGGGCGCGCAGGGCGCGCCGCCGCCCGCGCCCGGCGCCGCGGCGAACGAGGCCGCGCTTCACGACCGCCCGACCGCAGTCGAGCTGATCGACGCCGCGCGCGGCGCGCTCGGCGATCACGTGCTGCCGCTGCTCGAGGGCCGCCCGGCCTTCGAGCTCCGCGTCTCGCTGAGGGCGCTCGGGATCGTGCGCCGCGAGCTCGAACAAGCGCCTCGGCACGCACGGATCAGGGCCGCCGCCCTCGACGCCCTCGGGGTCGAGAGCGAGCGTGAGCTCGCCGCGGACATCCGTGCCGGCAGCTTCGACGAGCGCCGTCCGCAGCTCCTGGCTCAGCTCCGCGCGCTCGTGCGGGCGAAGCTGGAGGCCGCGAACCCCCGCTACCTGGACACCTACGAGCAAGAGAGGGAGCAAACGTGAGCGAGCAGATCCCCGACGATGTGACAGCGCTGCTCGAGGAGGTCGACGCCTTCATCGACGCGGAGGTGAGGCCGCTGGAAGCAGAGGGCGAGAACGCGCGTTTCTTCGACCACCGTCGCGAGTACGCACGGACCGATTTCGAGGCCGGTGGGATCCCACGGCGGGAGTGGGAGGACCTGCTCGAGGAGATGGTCGCCCGCGCCGAGGAAGCCGGGCTCTGGCGCTACGCGCTGCCCGAGGAGCTGGGTGGCCGGGCCGGCTCGAACCTGACGATGGCGATCGTCCGCGAGCACCTCAACCGGCGCCCGATCGGCCTGCACAACGACCCTCAGAGCGAGACCTCGATGATCGGAAACTTCCCGACCGTGATCCTCGCGCACGAGTTCGGCACGCCCGAGCAGAAGGAGGTCTTCGTGGAGGGGGCGCTGCGCCGCGAGGTCGCGCTCGCGTTCGGCCTGACCGAGCCCGGCCACGGCTCCGACGCGACGTATCTCGAGACGACGGCGAGGCGCGACGGCGACGGCTGGGTGATCAACGGGCGCAAGCGCTTCAACTCGGGCATGCACCGCGCGAGCCACGACCTGGTCTTCGCCCGAACCTCGGGCTCGCCCGGTGAGCCGAAGGGCATCACCGGCTTCATCGTCCCTCGCGACGCCCCGGGCCTCGACGTCGAGTTCATGTGGTGGACGTTCAACATGCCCAGCGACCACGCCGAGGTGTCGCTGACCGACGTGCGCGTCGGCGAGGAGGCGATCCTCGGCGAGCTCGACCTCGGGCTCGCCCTGGCTCAGCGCTTCGTCCACGAGAACCGCATCCGCCAGGCCGCCTCCAGCCTCGGCGCGGCCGCGTTCTGCATCGACGAAGCCGTCGCCTACGCGCGCGAGCGGACTGTCTGGGGCAAGCCGCTGTGGCAGAACCAGGGCATCCAGTTCCCGCTCGCGGAGCTGTGGACCGACTGCGAGCTGGTGCGCGGGCTGGTGCGCCAGACCGCGGCCGAGCTGGACCGCCACCACCACATGGAGGTCACCCATCTCGTCGCGATGGCCAACTACCGCGCCAACCGCCTGGCATGCGAAGCGGCCGACCGTGCGATGCAGACCTGCGGCGGGATCGGCTACACGCGCCACATGCCCTTCGAGCACATCTACCGTCACCACCGCCGCTACCGCATCACCGAGGGCAGCGAGGAGATCCAGATCCGCAAGGTCGGCTACGAGCTGTTCAAGGGGGCGGGCGGATAGGCCCCGCGCTCACGCGAGGCCCACCCGTCACGCACCGTCTCAGAAGCCGACGCGGGACGCGCCCGATTCTTACGGCCGTCGGCGTCGTCGGGAAGTCGCGGGCGACAGCGGGCCGCTTCGGGTGAGCAGGTCGTGGCGGCGGCTGCGCGGACGAGCTGCAACCGAGGGGCCGGCAGCCGCCACCGCACAACGGGAAAAGGCCTCGGATACCATCACCTCCGGTGCAAGGGGAGGGGGTACAGGCGACGGCGTGGCCGCAGGACCTGCGGGGCGTGTTCGAGCGCGCGATCACATGCGAGTACGCGAGCCTGACCCGCGCGGGCGCACCCGTGACCGTGCCGACCACCCCTTACGTCGGACCGCTCGGCACGCTCGACGTGTCAACCGGTCTGACCTACCCGGCGAAGGCCGAACGCGCCCGGCGCAACCCCAAGGTCGCGCTCCTGTTCGCCGACCCCGCCGGCACCGGCACGAGCGACGCGCCCGTCGTCCTGGTCCAGGGTCACGCTGCGGTGCGCGACGCCGACCTCCAGGCCAACACCGACCGCTACACGCGTCTGTCGGTAGAGAAGCTCCCTGCCTCGGTCGAAGGACAGCCGAAGGCGATCCTGCGGCGCATGGTCTTCTACTACGCCCGCATCTGGATCGAGATCACACCCGTGCGGATCCAGCGGTGGGCCGACCGTACGCTGTCCGGCCCCCCGGAGGTCTGGGAAGGGGACGGCGGGCTGCCGTTGCCCGAGTCCGATCCGGCGCCGGCGGGCCGGCAGCCGCCGGCGTGGCTGAAGCCGCCGGAGCGCTGGCGCGAGGTCGCTGCGCAGGCGCTGCGCTCGCTGCCCTTCGCCGATCTCACAGCCGTCGGTACGGACGGTTATCCCATTTGCGTGCCGGTGACGGCGGGCGCGCTGGAAGGCGACATCGTGAGGCTCACCGCCGGCTCAGGCGCGCCGGAGCTGCCCGCCGGCCCGGCATGCCTCACGGTGCACGGCCACGACGAGCGTTTCACGACGCAGGAGAACCACACGCTGGTCGGCTCGATCGCCCACGGCGACGGCAGGCTCGAGCTCCACGTCGAGCGGGCGCTGGCGGACTGGAGCCTGACCGGGAACCGCCTGCAGCGCGGTCTCGGGTTCCTGCGCAAGGGCCGCACCCTGAGCCCCCGTCTGAAGGCCGAGGCCGCGCGGCGCGGCCAGCCGGTCCCGACGGTGAACCTCGCCTGAGCGCGCGGCCGACGTCGCGCCGGACGCCCTCACAGGCGACGTCCGCGCCGCCCCAACGGGCCCCCAGCCCGTCATCGGTCTGACACACCGAATTCTCACGTAGCGCCGGAGCGGGGCCGATGCGCTCGCATGGACCTCGACGGCCGGTTCCTCGCCACGCCCGACGCCTCGGCTCCCAGCGCCGCCGACGCGAGCTTCGGCGCCGCGATCCTGGCTGGACTCTTCGCGGCCGGCGCGGGGCTCGCCCTGCTCACCGTCCTGCTCCCCCATTCCGAACATGCCAGCGCGCCAGGCCTCCTCGGCGTGATCGCGGTCGCGACCGCGGTGGCCGGCGGTCTCTACTCCCAGAGCTCCCGGGTCTCCGCACGCGCACTGCCTCCCGTGCTCGCCGTCGGAAGCTCGCTGATCACAGGCGTCGCCTACTTCTCGGCGCTGACCCCGAGCCCGCTGGTCTTCTTCTACCTCTGGGTATGCATCTACAGCGCTTACTTCTTCCCGGTCGGGCAGATGATATGGCAGCTCGGCTATGTGGGGGCGGCCTACCTGATCCTGCTGCTCGCCCGCCCGCCCGGCGGCGGAGCCGCCGCGTGGTGGCTGGTGGGTATGGGCACACTCGCCGTCGCCGCGGCCGTCATCCACGGGATGCGCAGCCGCGTCGAGTCGCTGATCGCGAGCCTCTATGACGCCTCGCGCATCGACCCGCTGACGCGCCTGAGCAATCGGCGCGGGCATCGCGAGACGCTCGACCTCGAGATCGAGCGGGCGCGCCGCAACGATGCTCCCCTCGCGGTCGTGGTGGCGGACCTCGACCATTTCAAGGAGGTCAACGACCGCTGCGGCCACCACGTCGGCGACGCCACTCTGCGCCGCGCGGCAGCCGTGTTCGCCGAGGGCATGCGCAAGCTCGACGCGGTCGCGCGCGTCGGCGGGGAGGAGTTCGCGCTCGTGCTCCCCAACACCGACGCACACGAGGCGTTCGCGCTCGCCGAACGCCTGCGCTGTGCGCTCGGGGACGAGTTCTCCGGCGACACGGTCGCAGTCACCGTCAGCTTGGGGGTTGCCGCCTTCCCGCAGCACGGCGCAACCGCCGGCGCGCTGGTGCGCACGGCCGAGGAAGCGCTCTACGCCGCGAAGGGCAGCGGCCGGGACCGGACGGCGATCTACAGCGAGACGCTCGCCGAGCTGAGCGGGATCACCGGCTCGCGCGACATCGCCGCCGAGCGCTTCCTGGCCGTGGTCATGGACCTGGCGGAGGCTGTCGACCTGCGGTTCAGCGGCAGCGCCCGCCACAGCGAGACCGTCGGTCGCTACGCCGCCATGATGGCGCTCGAGCTCGGCTTCTCCGAGCCGCGAGCAGAGCGGGTGCGCCTCGCCGGGATGCTCCACGACATCGGCAAGGTCGGCGTGCCCAACACCATCCTCAGCAAGCCGGGGAGCCTCACCGAGGTCGAGCGGGGGGTCATCAACCGCCATCCCGAGCTCGGCGCGCAGATCCTGGAGCACGAGAGCCTCGCGGACGTCCGCGTCTGGGTCGGCGCCCACCACGAGCGACCCGACGGACTGGGCTACCCGGTCGGCCTGTCAGGAGACGCGATCCCGATCGAGGCCTCGATCGTGGCGGTCGCCGACGCCTTCGAGGCGATGACCAGCAACCGCTCCTACCGGCGCGCGATGGCGCATGAGGACGCGCGAGAGGAGCTCGAACGGCATGCCGGCACGCAGTTCGACGTCTCGGTCGTCGAGGCCATGTGCGTGCTGCTCGACCGGTCGGTCGCGCGAGCTGACGCGACGCTCGCCGTAACCTGAGCGCGGCCGTCAGCCGCGGCTGGCTTCGCGGCGCCTCCCGCTCGAGGGCCCCAGCTCATCGAAGTGATCGAGCGCTTCTCCCGACCCTGTCACGACGCAGGTCAGCGGGCTCTCGGCGCTCACCACGGGCAAGCCGGTCTCTTTCACGAGCAGCTCGTCGAGCCCGCTCAGGAGCGTGCCGCCTCCCGCGAGGAGGATCCCGTCTCTCGCGATGTCCCCCGTCAGCTCAGGCGGCGTCTCCTCGAGCGTGTCCTTGATCGTCTGCACGATTTCGCGCAGCGGCAGCTCGATCGCCGCGCGCACCTCGGCGGCGTTCAGCACGATCTCCGTCGGCAGGCCGGTGATCAGGTGCCGGCCGCGTACCTCGGTCACATCCTCATGCGCGCTCGCGACCGCCGAGCCGATCCCGATCTTGATCGACTCCGCCGTCTTCGAGCCGATCGCCAGCGAGTGCTCGACGCGCAGGTAGCGGGCGATCGCGTCGTCCAGCTCGTAGCCGCCGACGCGAAGAGAGCGCGAGAGCACGATCCCGCCCAGCGAGATCACGGCCACCTCACTCGTCCCGCCGCCGATGTCGACCACCATCCGCCCGAGCGGCTCGGCGATCTCCAGCCCCGCGCCGATCGCAGCGGCGATCGGCTCCTCGATCAGGTGGACGTGACGGGCTCCCGCCGCCAGCGAGGCCTCCTCGACGGCGCGCTTCTCGACCTCGGTGATGCCCGACGGCGCGCAGACGATCAGCCGCGGATGCGCGCGATGACGGTCCAGGACCTTGCGGATGAAGTAGCGCAGCATCTGCTCGGTGACCTCGAAGTCGGCGATCACACCGTGGCGGAGCGGGCGGCTCGCCGAGATCGTCGCCGGGGTCCGCCCGATCATGCGCTCGGCGTCGGCGCCGACGGCGTGCACCTCCCCGCTGCGCGAGTCCGTCGCCACCACCGACGGCTCGGACACGACGATCCCCTGCCCCTCGACGTAGACGAGCGTGTTCGCGGTGCCGAGGTCGATCGCCATGTCCCGCACCCCGAAGGTGGGGGCGATGTGACGGCGAGCGACATCCCGGCGCGAGCCGTCGCGGCGAAATCGCATCCGCTCAGCTTGGCGGATCTGCGCCGCAGGCGCGCTTCCGACCCGCGGGTCAGGTCATCCTCGTGACCCCCGCGGCGTATCGGTTCGGTTGACCGGCGGGGTTGTGAGGCGTACGCTGCTCGCGGCCGTTTTGCGTGCGCCGCCGGCGACCCAGGGCGGAGAACTTCAAGGATGAGGAGAAGGAGATGGAGGGATTCTCGGGCCTGCACGGCCGCGACTTTGATCGCCGTGCGGCGATTTGGCGACGGACCGCTGGCGCGGTCGTCGCGCTGACGATCGGACTGCTGGCGCTCGCCGCGAACGCTTGGGGCGCGACCGGCACGGAGCTGTGCATGCCGAAATCGGAAGGGGCCGCTGTTCTGACCCCCCGGCACGGCCACTGCAAGAAGGACTACACGCTGACCCGGTTGGGGTCCGAAGGGCGCGAAGGCAAACCCGGCGCACCCGGCGCGGCGGGCAAAGCCGGGGCTGATGGCAAACAGGGCGCCGAAGGCAAAGCCGGCACCGACGGCAAAGAAGGGCCCGAAGGGCCGGAAGGCAAGAAGGGCGAATCCGGGAGCGGCCTCAGCGCTGAACAGATCGAACAGCTGAAAGCGCTGCTCCCGCACATGAGCCTGATCGCCTCCGGCGTCGGCGGCAAGCCGACGATCCGGTTCTCCGGCGTCAACGTCCAGATCGTCAACGGGTCCGGCAAAACGTCGACCATCAACGGGGAGGGCAACCTCGTGCTCGGCTACGACGAGAACAAAGGCGCGCATTCCCAGACGGGCTCGCACGACCTGGTCCTCGGCGAAGAACAGACGTTCACGAGCTACGCCGGGGTCGTCGCCGGGTTCGAAAACGCGATCACGGCGGCATTTGCTTCGGTAACGGGCGGCGGCAAGAACAGCGCCACCTTCAAAGAAGCGAGTGTGACCGGCGGCTTCGACAACACCGCCAGCAAAGAAAACGCCACCGTCACGGGCGGGCGCGACAACGTCGCGAGCAACGAATACGCGACGGTCAGCGGCGGGAAGCTGAACACCGCGAGCGGCGTGGCCTCCTCGATCTTCGGGGGCAAAAGCCTGACCGCGAGCGCCGAATTCGAAGCGATCCCGTAGCACCGGCGATCCAGCGGCGGTCCGGGCAGGAGATCCCGGGCCGCCGCTGCCGGCCGGCCTAGTCCTCGGCGCCCCGCGCGCCCCGCCTCGCCTCGCGCCGTGCCTCACGCCGCGCCCGTCGTTCGGCCGTCTCATCGGCCGCCTTCTGCTTGGCCTGTGTGTAGGAGCGCCCGACCAGCTCGCGACCGCCGCTCCACCCGAACGCCCTCACGAGCAGCACGATCGCGAGCGCGATGCTCCACGCGGTCTCGACGAGCTGTTGGGCGACCGAGTACGCGGTCGCGTTCGAGGCGCTCGTGACGTTGCGCAGCGAGAGCGCGTTGAAGCTCTGCACCACGCCCGCGCCGCCCGGGGTCACCGAGGTCATGTTCGCGATCGAGTTCCCACCCGTCACGCTCATCAGCGTGTGGAAGGTCACGGGGATGCCGTA
Source organism: uncultured Solirubrobacteraceae bacterium (assembly GCA_963738815.1). Lineage (GTDB taxonomy): Bacteria > Actinomycetota > Thermoleophilia > Solirubrobacterales > Solirubrobacteraceae > Palsa-744. Next base: position 653,907 of record CAVTXW010000007.1, on the reverse strand, counting down.
TGCGCTCAGGAACACCGCGATCGTGCCGAGCATCGCGAGCCAGCTCAGGAGCTCCGGAGCCGCGACGAGCGTGAAGTAGCGGCGGGGGCGTGCGGCGATCTGGCCGCCTTCCTTCGCGTCCTCCCACCAGACCTTGATGCGCGGTCGCAGCACCTGCGCGACGAGGTAGATCAGAGCGCCGACAGCCGCGAGCAGGATCACGAAGGCCGACGGGTGTTCTTCGATGAAGCCGAACTGGATCTTGAACGAGCCTCCCACGCTGAGGAACAGGTAGAGGTAGGTCGCCACGCCGATCGTCGTGAAGAAGACTTTCTGGACGACGTAGCCCGCGAGGACTCCGGTGAAGTTGGCCGCCACGATGATGGTCGTGAACATGAGCAGCATCACGAGCGTGCCGAGGTTCGCGGGCAGCACGAAGTTGAGCGCGACCGCCGTTGCGTAGCAGGCCCAGACCTGCACCCAGCGCACCTGGCCGGGGTAGGCGTAGCGCAGGATCGAGTACCAGGCGAAGGCGGCCGCCGTGGTCTGCACGGTGATCAGCGCGATGCCGGCGAGCAGATAGCCGACGGAGATCGTGGTGATCGTGTTCCAGACCTCTTTGAGCCAGCTGCTGAGATCCCAGCCGAACAGCGTCGCCGCGGCGCCGACCATGACGATCACGAGCGCGCCGATCAGCAGCGGCCTCAGCTTCACCCGCCTGCCCCTCGTCTCCGCCCCCGCGCCGGCCATGGCTTCAACCTAGTGGACGCCGGCGCGGGTCGCCCGACGCCCGGATCGAAGGCGGGGGCCGGCGCGGGCGGACCCCCGCGCGGGCGATCCGACTAGGCTCGCGCTGTGCCGTACGCGACCGTCGAGGCCTCCGAGGAGATCGCGATCCTGAAGATCGACCGGCCGCCCGCGAACGCGATGAGCCTGGAGCTGCTCGACGATGTGGTCGCGGCGCTTCGCTCGCTGCAGGACGACCCGCCGGCAGCGCTCGTGCTCGCAGGACGCGAGGGGTTCTTCTCGGCGGGTGTGGACCTGAAGGCCGTCACCGGCTACGGACCTGAGGAGCAGCGCCGGGCGGTCGAAGGGATCAACGAGATGGCGCTGACCGCGTACGCCCTGCCCTGTCCCGTCGTCGCCGCGATCACAGGACACGCGATCGCCGGCGGCCTCGTGCTCGCGCTGTGCGCCGACCTCCGGGTAGCTTCCAACGCGGGGAAGTACGGCCTGACCGAGATCAAGGTCGGAGTCCCCTACCCGCAGGCTGCGATCGGGGTCGTGGTGGCCGAGCTGGCGCCCCACGCGGCCCGCGCGCTGGTGCTCGGCAACGCGCTCGTGGACGCGTCCGAGTGCGTTCGCCTCGGCGCGTTCGACGAGTCATTGGCGCCCGCGGAGGTGGTCCCGCGCGCCCGCGAGCTGGCGGGAACGCTCGCCTCCTTCCCGGGCCAGACCTACGCCCGTACCAAGCGCGAGCTTCGCGGCGCAACGGTCGAGCGGTTGCGCCTTGCCGCCGACGCGGACCCGCTGCTCGCCGATTGGGTCAGCTGACCGGCGAGGCCGCCCGGGCGGCGTCAAGGTCGTGCCGCGTTCTGCCGATAGCGCACGGAGCACGGACCTCCTCAGATGCCCCTCCCCCCCGCGACCGACCTCGACCTCGCCGGGAGCATGGCTGCCCGGTCGGCACTGCTGCAGCTCACCCGGGCTCGCGGCACCTACTACGAGGACCCAGGCGCGGCGCTCGCCGTCGCGATCCGCTGCTACGAGCTCGCATCATCGGCCGGTGACGAGGTGCTGTGCGCCCGTGCCAGCGCGCTTCAGGGCATGGTCTCCCTGCACCGCGGCGACCTGCGTGGCGCGCTTGCCCGCGCGGTGGATGCCGAGAGCCACGCGGAGGGCACGCGAAGCGCACACGCCCACGCTGAGGTCGCGGCGCTGCGGGCGCAGCTGAGCTTCTTCACCGGCTCCTACACCGAGGCGCTCCACCACGCTGAGCTCGCCGTCGAGCGCGCCGACGCCTCGCAGGACCTCGCCCTGCGCGTCTACGCGCGGCGCGCGACCTGCCCCGTCTTCGGCAACGTCGGGGTGCCGGATCTGCGGCGCCGGGTCGAGGAGCTTCTGGCGCTCGCGATCGAGAGCGGGGATCCGTGGGAGGAGTCGATCTCGCGCAACGACCTCGCCTGCAACCTGCAATGGGAGGGTGACCTGGAGGGCGCCGCACGCGAACTGGAGCTGGCGCTCGCCGCCGCGCGCCGCGTGGAGGCGGCGAACAGTTTCGCGCTGGGCGTGATCCACTCGACACGAGCTGATCTGCGGCTGCTGCGCGGCTCCCCCGAGGACGCGCTCGCCGACGCTGAGCTCTCGCTCGAGCTGCTCACCGCTTCGGAAGACCCCAACCCGTACGTCCTGGGCGCGACCGTGCGCGCGGACGTACAGGCGCGCATGGCGCTCGGCCAGCTCGACGACGCCCTCGACGTCGGCGAGGGTGCGCTCAGCTGGCTCGGCGACCGCGTCCCGCGGACCCGGAGCCTGATCCTCTCCACGCTCGCCTCGAGCCTGCGCGCCGCCGGGCGCCTGGAGGAGGCCTACGACGCGCTCGAGCGTGCCGCCGAGCTCGAACGCCAGGCCTTCCAGGAGCTCTCCGAGCTGCAGCTGAGGCTCGAGCGCGCGATGCTGGAGGCCAACGCGGCTCGCGACGAGAGCGCCGAGCTGACCGCCAAGAACCGGCAGCTCGCCGATGCCCACGCCGAGCTCGAGCTTCGCGCCGCAGAGCTCGAAGCGCTGCAGGAGCAGCTCCGCGACCAGGCGGAGCGTGACTGGCTCACGGGCCTGCACAACCGCCGCTACTTCGCGCGCGAGCTGGAGCGACTGTCCGCCGAGCAGGACGGGCGCTGGCTGAGCCTCGCGATCGTCGACCTCGACCACTTCAAGTCCGTCAACGACGAGTTCGGCCACGAGGTCGGCGATCGCGTGCTCGTTCGCGTCGCCGCGCTGCTGAGCGACGTGCTGCGCCAATCCGACGTGGTCGTGCGCAGCGGCGGCGAGGAGTTCCTCGTCCTGATGCCCGGAACCGAGATGAACGCAGCGACCGCGTGCTGCCAGCGGATCCGCCGGCGCATCCGCGACGAGCACTGGGCGCGCTTCGCCGAGGGGCTGTCCGTCACGGCGAGCGCCGGCGTGGCGGCGACGAACGATCCCGCCCGCATCGCCGCGCTCACGCGCACCGCCGACGAGCGCCTCTACCAGGCCAAGCGCGCCGGGCGCGACCGCGTCGTCAGCGGGCCGCCCGCGCGGGCCGGTGCACGCGCGCCGGTGCGTCCCTGAGCCGTCAGGGGACCCGGCGGCCCCATCGTCCGCTCGATCTCGAGGGCGTCGTGCTGCTCGCCCAGTTCGTTCAGGCGGCCGGTGTCCCAACCGCGCAGCGCTGCTCGCAGCGTTCGCGCGCTGAGGCCTCTGCAGGAGCGCGACGCGAACGCCTCCGGGCTCAAGGGCGAGGAGAACGCGTCCGAAGCATTGGGGAGATGCGATCTTCCCGTCGCTCCTGGAATCTGCGGTCCCGCATGCGCGGGCCGGTCGCGCTCGGGCAGCGCCTGGCCGGCGGCCGCCCGCCGATCGTATGGTCGCTCGCGCTGCTGTTCGCGTTCAAGAGCCTCGTCGGCTTCGCGATCGTCGCCTTCCCTCTGAGCGCGGAGCAGCCGACGCGCGTGGCCGCCGTCGGCGGCGTGTTCGCGGTCGCCGCGGCGCTCGCGGTCTGGATCCTCGGCCCCCGGATCCCCGCGCGCGGCTTCCAGCTGATCGCCGCGGTCGGCGTGCTCGCCACGAGCGGGCTCGTCGCCGCCGCGCGAACCCCGGGCGGGATGATGGTCGCGGCCTTCGCGTATCCATGGATCGCGATCTACGCGGCGCACTTCTTCGCACAGCGGACGGTCACCGCCCTGGGCGTGCTGTTCAGCGTCGCCTTCGCTGCCGGGCTCGCGATCGACGGTCTCCCGAACCCGGTCGTCTACTGGCTCGTCGTGACGATCACGGTGTGGTCGATCTGCGTGGTGCTGGGCCGGCTGAGCGAGGAGGTCCGCGACCAGGTCGGAACCGACCAGCTCACCGGCGCGCTGAACCGCACCGGTCTCGCCGCCGCAGCAGCGCGCGAGCGCGCGATCGCCGACCGCACCGGAGCTCCGCTGACGGTCGCGGCGATCGACCTCGACGACTTCAAGCAGATCAACGATCGCGACGGGCATGCCGCAGGCGACCGGCTGCTCGCAGCGCTCGCCGCGCACTGGCGGGAACGGCTGCGCCCCGGCGACGTGCTCGCGCGCCACGGCGGGGACGAGTTCGTCGTGCTGCTCCCGGCCACCTCCGAGCACGACGCCGACGCGCCGCTCGCGCGCCTGCGCTCCGAGGAGCAGCGCGTGTGCTGGTCGGTCGGCCTCTGCGAGTGGCGTGAGGGCGAGGAGCTGCAAGCGGTGCTGGCGCGCGCCGACGCCCGGCTCTACGAGGCCAAGCTGGCAAAGCCGGAGCGCTCGGCGGCGCTCGGCGGGCGCTCGCTCGGCAGCCTCGCCGCGGCCGGACGGTGAGCCCCCCTCAGCTCACCGCCGGCTCCACCTGGTAGGTGTGCCCGGCCGCTCGCAGCCGGTCCGCGAGCGCCGCCCCGATCGCGCTCGCGGGGGTGAGCACGCCCGCGCGGTCCGGCAGGCGCTCGCCGTCCAGCGCCAGCGCGAGGGCGCTCTCGGAGAACATCACCGCCGTCGCCTTGTAGCCGGGGTCGCCCTCGGCGGCGATGCGGCAGACGTAGCGGCGGCCCTCGGAGGTGCGCGTGTGGGTCTCGATGCGGTAGTAGCCGTTCTCGCGCGCCCGCTCGCTCGGACCCTCGCCGGGTGAGGGCGCGACGCGGCTGACGAGCGACTCCGTCGGGCGCCACTGCATCCCGGCGTACAACGCCCCGAACCCGGCCGCCGCGCCCGCGGCGAGCACGGGAGCCAGCACGCCGCCGCCGAAGCCCATCACCTCGCGGTAGCGCAGCTCGCGCCCGTAGGCCCAACCCATCAGCGCGTTGCTGCGGCGCACCACGCGCGTGTTCACCTCCGCCATCACGAACGGCCCGACCCAGCCGCCCGCGAGCCGGTCGCGCTCGACGCCGGCGAGATCCTTCTCGGGCCCGAGGTCGGGCTCGGCGCCGCGGTCGGGGCTGAGCGCGTAGGGGTCGTCCATCATGCGGCCGAGCGCGGGATCGCGGCGCCGGTCCTCGATCATCCCCCGCATCGACGCGAACGTGCCGCCGCTGACGCCGCCGCGGAACGAGCGCACCACCAGCTCCGTCTCGCCCAGTGCGCCGGCGCCGTCGGCGGCCACCTGTTCGTGCAGGAGCAGCACGCCGATGTCCGAGGGGATCGAGTCGAAGCCGCAGGTGTGGACGATGCGCGCGCCGCTCCCGCGGGCGGTGGCGTCGAAGCCGTCGATCGACTCGCGCATGAACACGACCTCGCCCGTCAGGTCGGCGTAGTGGGTGCCGGCCTCCGCGCAGGCCTTGACGACGGGTATGCCGTAGCGGCGGTAGGGACCGACCGTGCTGGCCAGCACGCGCGTGCTCGCGGCCATCTCGCGCAGTGCGGCGGCGTCGCCCGTGTCTGCGACCAGCACCGGCCAGCGCTCGGCGCCGAGCTCCTCGCGCAGCGCCTGCAGCCGCTCGGCGGAGCGTCCGGCGAGGGCGATCCGCACCCCGTCCGGAGCCGCGGCGAGCAGGTACCGCGCCGTCAGGCGCCCGACGAAGCTCGTCGCCCCGAAGAGGACGATGTCGTGCTCGCGCTCGCTCATCGCGGTGTCAGGACGATCACGGGGATGGTCCGGCCGGCCGTCTCCTGGTAGGCGCCGAACTGCGGGATCCGTTCGGCCTGCGTGGAGTAGAGGCGGTCGCGCTCCTCGCCCGAGGCCTCCTCGGCGCGCACCGGAACGGTCTCCGTGCCGACCTCGATCGTCGTCTCGGGATTGGCCTTGAGGTTGTGGTACCAGCCGGGGTTCTCGGGGGCGCCGGCCTTGGAGGCGAAGATCACGTAGCGCCCCGCGTCGGCCTGATACGCGAGCGGGTTGACGTAGCTGGTGCCCGACCGGGCCCCGGTGTGGTGGAGCAGCAGCAGCGGGTTCCCCTCGAAGGGGCCGCCGACGCGACCTTCGTTGGCGCGGAACTCCTCGATGATCTGGGCGTTGAAGTCAGCCGGCGACGTGGACATGCGCAGCTCCCGTTCTCGATGACCCTGAGGAGTCTTCCAGAGGCCGGTCGTGCGGGTCCCACGGAGCCCCCCGGGGACGGACATCACCCGATCCGGTGCACGACGAGGAGCTCGCGAACGCGTAGCCTGCCGAACATCGGCGTCCGACAAGGAGAGGAGCAACAACTGATGAGCGACGTTACGGCCGGGGAGGACATGCTCGGCCCTGTTGACATGGTGGTGATCGGCTACCCGCCCGAGGCACCGAGAACCGGCGAGGCGCTGCCCCTCTTCATCGACCTCGTGGACCGCGGGATCATCAACCTCCTCGACGCCAGGGGCCTGCGTCGCAACGACGATGGCACCTTCGATGCGTTCGACGTCAGCGACGTGGACGGCATCCCGGACGTGGCGCTGCTCGAGGGCGCCCAGACCGGCCTGATCGGCGACGAGGACATGCGCGCCGTGGTCGAGGCGATGGAGCCCGGCGCGGCGGCGATCCTGATCGTGTTCGAGAACAGCTGGGCCGCGCCGTTCGTGAACGCCGTGCACCGCAACGGCGGGCGCGTGATCGCCTATGAGCGGATCGGCGCCCAGGACCTGCTGGACGCGCTCGACGCGCTCGACTGAACCCAAAAACGAGAAGAGGAGATTGCCGATGCCGTTGCTCAGAGGTGTGGCCAGAACGGCTGTCATCGCAGGCACCGCGACCCACGTGTCGAACAACGTCAGCCGCCGCCAGGGCGAGAAGTGGGCCCGCAAGGAAGAACAGCAGTACGCCCAGCAGCAGGCCGCGGCCCCGCCTCCGCAGGCGGCAGCGCCCGAAGCCGACCCGATCGAGCGCCTGCGCCAGCTCGGAGAACTCCGCGACCAGGGGATCCTCACGCAGGCCGAGTTCGAAGCGCAGAAGGCCAAGATCCTGGCGTGAGCCGGCGAGCGGCGGCGCCGGCGGACGCCCGCCGCCGCCGCTCGCCGCGACTCCGGAGGAGACAAAATCGAATAATGTCTCTCTCCGGGTGGGAGAGACAGACGTGACCGCAACGGCGCCCCGGGGGCAGAGTCACGGGCCGGATGCGGCCGGCAACGGTGCCCGGCGGCCGAACATCGTGCTGCTGATAACCGACCAGCAGCGCACCCCCATGCACTGGCCGCAGGAGCAGGGCTGGCTCGAGGAGCTGATGCCGAACGAGGCGGAGCTGCGACGCACCGCGCTGTCCTTCGATCAGGCCTGCACCGCGACCGCGATGTGCTCGCCGAGCCGCGCGACGTTCCTGACCGGCACCTACCCCTCGCGGCATGGCGTCACGCTCACGCTGACCAACGCCGACCTGCAGCCGAACCCGGAGTTCCTACCCGCCGTGCTGCGCCAGGCGCGCGACATGTTCACGAGCGGCGTGGTGCCCCGCCGGCGCCTGGCGAGCTCGTTCGTGCGAGGGGCGCTGCGGATCGGGCCGAAGGCCGGCGGCGAGCCGGAGCTGCGCGCGGATCAGCCGACCCTCGGCACACGGCTGCGCGACGCGGGCTACACCGTCGTCTACAAGGGCAAGTGGCACCTCACCGCGCCCCTGGCCGGAGGGCACGCATGGGGAGAGGCCGACGCCCGCCGGATGGCGCGGGAGTTCGGCTTCGGGGGCTGGGAGGCTCCCGACGCCGGCGAGAACACCGACCCGGCCCACTTCGGCGGTGGCAACGCGGGACGCTCGGGCATGGGCTGGGACGAGGACTACATCTCCCAGGTCGAGGCCTTTCTCTCCTCCGCGCAGCTGCCCGAGCCGTTCTGCCTGATCGTCTCGCTCGTGAACCCCCACGACGTGCTCGGGTATCCGCACTCCTACCGCGAGGGCGGCTTCCGCCGCGAGCAGTTCGCCGGCATGGGCATCCCGCTGCCGCCGACGATCGACGAGCGCCTGCACGAGAAGCCCGCCGTGCACTCGCTGATGCAGCTGGGCCAGACCTCCTACATCGGGGCGCTGACGGACCGCCGTGCACAGCAGGACTACGTGAACTTCTACGCCTACCTGCACGGGGTCGTAGACGAGAAGGTGGGCCGGCTGCTGCGCGCCCTCGGCGACGCCGGCGATCCGCGCTCGCTGCGATCGCGCACGGTGATCGCACGCATCTCCGACCACGGCGAGATGGGGCTCTCGCACGGCGGCCTGCGCCAGAAGATGTTCAACGCCTACGAGGAGACGATCCGGGTCCCACTCGTGTTCTCCAACCCGCTGCTGTTCGGGCGCCCGGCTCGCAGCGAGGCCCCCGCCTCGCTGGTCGACCTCGTGCCCACGCTGCTCTCGATTGCGGGCGCAGAGCCATCGGGCACGCTCGACGGCGTCGACCTGAGCGGCGTGCTCGCTGGGGCGGCCGCGCCCGAGCGCGAGGCGCTCGCCGCGTCCGGCGCCGATCTCGGCGGCGTGCTGGAGGCGCGCCACACGCGAAGCGCGCGCGAGCACGTGCTGTTCACCTACGACGACCACCAGGCGGGCACGGCGCGCCAGGAGGCGCCGGGCCAGCCCAACCGCGTTCGCTGCGTGCGCGCCGGGCGCTTCAAGTACGCCGCCTATCTGGACCCGCACGGCCGGGCGCGGCCCGAACACGAGCTCTACGACATGGAGGCCGACCCAATCGAGGCACGCAACCTCCTGGAGCGCGAGAGCGCGCGCCCCCGCAGCTCATCCGCGGCGCGCGAGCTGCCGGGCCTGCGCGAGATCCTGGTGGAAGAGGCGCGCGCCACGGGGACAACGACGCCCGGCCTCTGAGCCCGGGCCCTCAGCCGACGGCGACCCGCGCGATCGTGGTGATCGACTGGTAGTAGACGTCGCGCGCGAAGCCCGGGGCCGGAAACAGGAAGCCCTGCGTCGGCGAGGGCACCGCGATGCGGCCCTTCTCCGCGCCGGTGTCGATGTCGAGCACGACCAGCTCGTCCCCGCCGCGCACGCGGGCGGCCGCGCGACGCAGAGGGCCGAGCCGGGACAGTCGCTGCAGGACCGCGCGCACCGTCGCGCGGGCTAGCGCCCCGGACGGGTTGCGCGGCCCCCTCCAGTCGCCGACCACGAGCTCGCGGGTGTCGGAGAACACGATGATGTGCCCCGCATGGGCGAAGCCCTCGCGCCGCCACAGCGGCTCGAGCTCGTCGCCGTCCATGCGCCAGGCCCGCAGCACCGCGTTCCCAGAGTCATAGGCCACGACGACGCGGCCGGCCGGGTCCCATGCAGGCGGGTTGGACTCGGTCCCGTACCGAAGGCCGCTGACCTCCGCCGAGCGGATGCTGCTCGCGTCGTCCAGGCGCACCCACCACAGGCGCAGCGGGCCCGCGTCCCGGCCCGTGCCCAGCATCGTGTGCGACACGTCGTTGCTGCCGTTGTCCATCCAGAGCGCGTGCTCGGCGGTCAGGACCGGATCCCAGCCGAACCCGCGGCCCGCGGCGGGGCCGTAGGAGGGCTGCCATGAGGGATCCACGAGCAGGCGCTGCGCGTGGCGGTCGTAGATGAGGCGGTACGCCTTGGTGGTGCCCAGCGCGATCACGCTCTCGCCGTCGCTCGAGAGGCGTGCGATCGAAGGCTCGGGCAGCGCCAGCGGCGGGCAGAGCGCCATCAGCGTGCGAGGGTCCAACACCGAGACCGTCGAAGGCACGCGGCCCGCCGGGGCGTCGCAGTCCTTCGTGACGAGCTCCCCGCCCGAGAGCAGGACGAACGAGTTGTGCGGGCGCGACCCCGGGAGGCGATGCGAGGCGAGCACCTCCAGCGAGGGCGAGAGGCGGTGCGCCCAGGCGCCGAACACCACGAGGAGGTCCCCGCCGCGCTCGACCGCGATTCCACCCGGCCAGTACGGGCCACCGGGGAGCCGCGGGCTGCTCGCGATCACCTCGAGCGTTTCCGGATGCAGGCGCTCGACCCACGTCTGGACCGGCCCGGCCTGGGCCCCGCCGGAAGGCGGGTCGTGTCGCAGCGCGAACAGCTCCCCCGGGCCCCGCCGGACGAGCGCGTCGGTCACGAACGCGTCGCGCGCGGCCGCGAGCACGAGGCGCTCCCCCGGCGCGATGTCAAGACCATCCACGCCGTAGGCGCAGCCGTGACGCCGCGGGCCGCCGTCCTCCGCCGTCCACGGGCGCCGGCCAATAGGCGGCGAGCGAGGGCTCGGCGCCGGTCGGCGCCGGCGGACTCTGCCCTGCCACCGCGGCCTTCAGCCCGCGGCGCGCTCGCGGCCGGAGCGCGAGGCGGCGCCTGTGGCGTCTTCGGAGGCGGCGAGCGTGACGCGAAGCAGGAACTCGAACTCCCGCAGCGCGCCATCGACGTCCAACTCGCCGGTGGCCACGAGGTCGCCGAGCCCGTCGAGCGCGTTGACGAGCGCCCAGGCGCGCGGCCGGAACAGCTCGTCGTCGCCGTCGCCGAAGAGCGGCCGCCAGCGTTTGATGCTCCGTTCGCGCAGGGTGACCGCCAGGGGGTTCAACTCGTGGGCCGGAGCGTCGGTGGTGGAGAGCACGCTGCGCAGCAGGTGACGGTCCTCGCGGGAGAGCTCGAGGAAACCACGCGCCGCCCCGAGGGCGACCTCGACGGCGCGTTCGCGGTCCGCGAACGCGCCCGGTGCGCTGATCGACTCGTAGATCTCTTTGTCGATCACGGTGAAGCGGTCGGCGAGCACGGCGCCGAGGAGGCCCTGCAGGTCGGAGAAGTGGTCGTAGACGAGCTGGCGGCTCACGCCCGCGGCCTTGGCCAGCCCGACGATCGTCAGCCGGTCGACTCCTTCGTTGCCGGCGATCCGCGTCGCGGCTTCGAGCAGCTGTCGGCGGCGGTCCTCCGAGCGCAGATAGGAGCGCCTCGCCGGGGGGCTGACGCCGCGCGGCTTCGCGGGTGGAGCGGGCGGCACGAGGCCGATCTTAGACCGAGGGTGGGCGGTGGGCATCCGGCCACAGATATTTACAGAATGTCCATAATTTGCTAGCCTCGCGCGAACCCCTGGAGGAGGGGTGTACCGAGAACCGAGGAGGGTGAGGATGTTCTGGACGGAGGGGCGTCGGCATGGCGGCGCAGAGCGACCCGCCACGAGCGCACGGAGCCGTCTGCGGGCAACCCTGATCGGGCTCTCAGTGGCGGGGGCTCTGGCCGTGACGGCACCGGCGGCGCTCGGCGCGGTCACGGTCTCGCCGCTGCCCGGCACGCCGGACGCGAACCCGGCGACCCAGATCAGCATCCTCGGAACGCCCGCCTCGAACATCGCCTCGGTCACGGTGACCGGGTCTGTCAGCGGCGTGCACAGCGGACACCTGAGCGCCTACGACTCCGCCGCCGGCGCGAGCTACGTGCTGGACACGCCGTTCCAGGAAGGCGAGGAAGCCGAAGCGGTGGTGGCCCTGAAAGAAGGGGGCACGATCGAAGACCGCTTCACGATCGCCCACGTCGGCGGCCCGGAAGGGCTGCTGAACCCCGAAGGCGAAAAACCCGAATCGCTCGAACATTTCAAGACCGAGCCGGAACTGCTCCCGCCGAAGGTACAGGTCAACCTCGCGGACCCGAGCCTGAAGGGCGACATCTTCCTCGACCCGCTGCCGGCCCCCACGATCCACGTCGGCTCGAAACTGCTCGAATTCGAACCGGTAGGGCCAGAGGGGCTGATGCTGCTGAACCCCGAAGGCAAGCTCCTTTGGTGGCACCAGTTCCCGAAAGGCATCGTCGGCACGAACCTCGAGAAGGTGAGCTACGAAGGCCAGCCGGCGATCGCCTGGTGGCAGGGATCAGTCACCGAAACCGCCTACGGGCTCGGCGAAGGGGTGATCGCCAACACCGCCTACGAACCGATCGCCCACGTGAAAGCGGGCAACGGCCTGCAGGTGGACATCCACGAGCTCGACATCACCCCCGAAGGGCAGGCATGGATCGATGCTGTCCAGCCGGTGTGCGATCCCGTGTGCGATGAAAGCCACGTCCCGGTACTCGACTACACGGCCCAGGAGATCGACATCCGCACCGGCCTCGTGATGTGGGAATGGAGCTCGTTCGCGCACGTCCCCACCGCCGAAACCGAAGCCGTCCCGGCCAACGGCGCGTTCGACCCCTATCACCTGAACTCGATCGAGCCGATCACCGGCGGCCGGGTGCTGGTCTCGATGCGGGACACCTCGGGGGTCTATCTGGTGAGCCAGGACGACGGCCACATCATCTGGCAGATCGCCGGCAAGAAATCGTCGTTCACGCTTCTGAAGGGCGCCCGTTTCCACTTCCAGCACGACGCGAAGCTCGAAGGGCGCCACCTGCAGACGCTCACGGTCTTCGACGACGAGGCGGGCCCGCCCGTGTACGGCACGTCACGCGGCCTGGTGCTGCACCTCGGCAACGGGAAGGTCAGCATGAGGCACCAGTACCTGCGGTCGTTCAAAACGGTCGCCGGGGCTGAGGGGAGCATGCGCGTGATGAAGGGCGGCGACGCGATGGTCGGCTACGGCTCGACGCAGTACTTCTCCGAGTTCGCCAAGGGCGGCGAACCCGAAAAGAAGGGGAAACTGCTCTTCGACGCACAGCTCCCGCAAGGCGACAGCACCTACCGAGTGCTGCGCGAAGAATGGGAAGCAATGCCGAACACGCTGCCCAAGCTCGTCGCCGAACGCGAATCGTTGACCGAAGTGGCGCTCTACGCGAGCTGGAACGGCGCCACCGAGGTGGCGAGCTGGAAGGTGCTCGGCGGCGAATCGGCCGAATCGCTTGCGCCGCTCGGCAGCTACCCGTGGGCCGGCTTCGAGACCAAGATGACGGTCGCGAGCGCCGACACCACGTTCGAAGTGCAGGCGCTCGACAAGGGCGGTCACGTGCTGGCGAGCTCCGGGCCGGTGTCCGCTCCCTGAGCAGGCCGCGCGTCTGATGCTGGGCAGAGCCGGCGCTCGACGCCGGCTCTGCGGTGCGCCGGCCCGGGGGCGGCTGGCGTCGTAACCTCCGATGCGTGCCGACCGTCCTCGCCTGCCCTCGCTGCGCGACCAAGAACCGCGTCGCACCGGTCGCGAAAGGAACCCCACGCTGCGCCGCCTGCAAGGCCCCGTTGCCGTGGGTCGTGCCCGCCGACGAGACGAGCTTTACGGCGGAGACGGAATCGAGCGTCCCCGTGCTGGTCGACTTCTGGGCCCCGTGGTGCGGCCCCTGCCGCATGGTCGACCCCGTCCTCTCGCAGCTCGCCGCCGAGCGCGCCGGAGACCTCAAGGTCGTGAAGGTCAACGTCGACGAGAACCCCTCGCTGGCGTCCCGCTTCCAGGCGATGAGCATCCCGCTGCTGGTGTTCATGCGCGACGGACGCGAGGTGGACCGCATCATCGGCGCCGCCCCCAAGGCACAGATCGAGCAGCGCCTCACGGCCGCTTGATCCGCGGCATGCGCCCGCGCCGGGCGCACCTGGAAGAATCGAGCGCGTGGAGGAGGAGGTGAGCAACCCCGCGGGAGCTCCCGACCCCGAGGAGGTCGGGGCGTTCGCGTTCCGGGTGTGGGGCTACAAGCAGGGCGAGATGGTCTCGCTCCTGATCCACCTCGGCGACCGGCTCGGCCTGTATCGCGAGCTCGACGGCGCCGGGCCGCTGACGGCGCAGGAGCTGGCGGACCGCACGGGCCTGCATCCCCGCTGGCTGCGCGAGTGGCTGCGCGGGAACGCGGCCGCAGAGCTGCTGTCCTCCGATGACGGCGAGCGCTTCGAGCTGGGCGCGCCCGGGTCGATGGTGCTCGCGCGCGAGGACGACAGCCTGCAGTTCGCGGCCGGAGCCTTCGGCGCCCCACCGGAGCCCGGGTTCGTGGACGACCTCGCCGACGCGTTCCGCACCGGCGTGGGTCTCCCATACGACCGCCACGGCGCCGCCGGCGTGCACCGCACCGAGCGGATGCTCGGGCCATGGGCGCGGCTCTCGCTCGTGCCGACGATCGTGCCGGCGCTCGAGGACGTCGCCGGCCGGCTCGAGGACGGCTCGCTCGTGGCCGACGTCGGCTGCGGCGCCGGTGTGGCGCTGACCTCGCTCGCCCAGGCCTATCCGGCCTCGACGTTCCACGGCTACGAGCTGTCGAGCCTCGCCGTCGAGCGCGCCCGCGCGCGCGTCGCCGAGGCGGGGCTGGGCAACGTCGAGATCCGCCACCGCCGCGCCGAGGAGCTGCCGCAGGACGGCGGCTACTCGCTCGTCATCACCTTCGACTGCCTGCACGACATGACCCGCCCGGACTCGGCGGCAGCCGCGATCCGCGGCGCGCTCGCGGACGACGGAACCTGGCTGGTGAAGGAGATCCGCTGCGCCGACACATGGGAGGGCAACCGGCGCAACCCGATGCTCGCGATGTTCCTCGGCTTCTCGGTCTCCTCCTGCATGTCCTCGGCGCTGTCGGAGCCCGGCGGCGCCGGCCTCGGCACGATCGGCCTGCCGCCACGGGCGACCGAGCAGCTCGCCCGCGACGCGGGCTTCACGCGTTTCCGCGTCCACGACTTCGAAGACCCCGCCAACCTGTACTACGAGATCCGCCCTTGACCGAGGGCGTGCGGGAGATCGCGGCGCTCGCCCGCGAGCTGGCGGAGCAGACCGAGGCGGATCGGCGCCTGCCCGAGCCGCTGCTCGAGCGCCTCCGCGACTCCGGCCTGATGAACGCCGGCGCGCCGCGCGAGGCCGGCGGCCTGGAGATGGCTCCCGGGAGAGCTGCTCCGCCACGCCGCCACGATCGCCGCGGGCGACGCCTCGGCCGGGTGGTGCGTCTCGATCGCGGCGACGAGCAGCCTGCTCGGCGGCTACCTCGGCCCCGAGGCGCGGGGTGAGCTGTTCGCCGATCCACGCGGCATCGCCGCCGGCATCTTCGCGCCGCGGGGCACCGCGCGCCCGGCCGACGGCGGCTTCCTCGTGAGCGGTCGCTGGCCGTACTGCAGCGGCATCGAACACGCCGGCGTCCTCTTCGCGGGCTGCTTCGTGGCGCAGGAGGGCGATGACCAAGCGCCGGGCGGGCGGCCGATGCCGATCGTGGTCGGGATGCCGCGCGCGGAGCTGGAGGTCCTCGACACCTGGCACACGCTCGGGCTGCGCGGCACCGGCAGCCACGACGCGGTCGCCGACGAGCTGTTCGTCCCGGAGGGGCGCGCCTTCTCGCTGTTCGACGGACCGCGGGTGGAGCGCCCGCTGTACCGCTTCCCCGTGTTCGGCTACTTCGCGCTGTCGGTCGCCGCGGCGGCGATGGGCAACGCGCGGGGCGCGATCGGCGACTTCGCCGAGCTCGCGAAGGTCAAGGTCGGGCAGGGCTCCGCGCGCACGCTGGCGGAGCGCTCGACGACGCATGCCGTGCTCGCCGAGGCGGAGGCCGCGCTGCGCGGTTCCGAAGCGCTGTTCGACGCCGCGGTGGCTGCGGCCTGGGCCGCGGCGCTCGAGGACGAGCCGGTGCCGGTCGATCTGCGCGCGGGACTGCGCATCGCCGCCACCAACGCGGCGGCGACGGGCGCCTCCGTCGTCAGCTCCCTGTTCGGTCTGGCCGGCGGGCCCGCGATCTATGACGGCGCGCCTCTCCAGCGGCGCTTCCGCGACGCGCACACGGCCGCGGCACACTTCCAGATCGGACCCGTCTCGCGGGAGATCCAGGGCAGAGTGCTCCTCGACCAGCCGGCCGACACAGCGATGATCTGAGCGGCGAAGCCGCCGGCCCTCACCGCTCGGCCGCGGACCAGCCCGACCAGCGCTCGACGTCCACCGCGAGGACGGCCCCGGCCGCGCGCTGCTGGGGGTAGCGAGCGACCAGCAGGGCGACGGCGCGGGCGGCCTCGGGGTCGTCCGGTTCGAGCACGCGGGCCGAGCCATCGGCGCGCGCCCACCACAGCCGCTGCCAGTCGTCCTCGTAGTGGTCGGCGAGCACGGCCGCGGCCGGCCGGGCCCGGAGGTTCTCCAGCCGCCGCAGGCGGGCGGTCGCTTCGGCTTGCTCGTCGACGACGCTGTAGATCGTCTCGCCGTCGAGGGCGAAGACGATCGGTACGAGGTGGGGCCTGCCGTCGGCGCCGACGCTCGCCAGGCGCGCGACCTCGCGCCCGCGCGAAGCGCTCGCGCGCCTGCGCGCTCTCCACGTCACTCCCCGTGCAGTTCGGCGACCGCGGTCTCCCAGCGGTCGAGCGCCGTTTCGACGGGCGCGATCCCCGAGGAGGGGATGTAGCGAACGACCCGCCGCACACCCATGCGCTCGAGCTCCTCGAGCGCTTCGGGTTTGGCCGGCGCCGCGTTGATCACCACGTCGATCGGGCGATCGGCGCGCGAGCGCAGCTCGCGCGATCCGCGCCGGCCAGGTCTTCGCCGGGGATGTAGTTCGGCATCCAGGCGTCGCCGAAGGCCAGCACGCGGTCGAGCACCGTCGGCCCGTTGCCGCCGACGAGCACCGGCGGGTGCGGCCGCTGCGCGGGCTTCGGCCAGGACCAGATGCGGTCGAAGTTCACGAACTCGCCGTGGTAGCTCGCCTCGTCCTCGGTCCAGATCGCCTTCATCGCCTCGATCCGCTCGGCCATGATCGCCATCCGCGCGCGCGGGTCGGTGCCGTGGTTCTCCATCTCCTCGCGGTTCCAGCCGGCGCCGACGCCGAACTCGAAGCGCCCGCCCGAGACGCGGTCGATGCTCGCCACCTCCTTCGCCGTGGTGATCGGGTCGCGCTCGATCACCAGGCAGATGCCGCTGCCGATGCGCAGTGTGGCTCGTCGCCTCCGCGGCGCACGCCAGCGCCACGAACAGGTCGTAGGTGTGGCTGTATTTGCGCGGCAGCTCGCCGCCCGCCGGGTACGGCGTGTCGCGGCTCGCCGGGATGTGGGTGTGCTCGGGGAAGAACAGCGACTCGTGCCCGCGCTCCTCGACCAGGCGCGCGAGCGCGCCCGGCTGGACGCCGTCGTGCGTCGCGAAGCATGCGATCCCGAACTCCACGGCGCAAGCCTAACGGCGCCGGGGAGGGTTGACACGGAGGCCCGCGGGTCGGATACGGTCTTTCACATCCAGTTCACAGGCCTGGGCTCGATGTGGAGGCCCGGGCTCCTTCGAGGGGGGGAAGACAATGAGGCGGATCTCGATCGCGGGTCTGTGCGCGGCGAGCCTGCTGGCGCTGTCTGCGTTCGCGGCGCCCGCGTCGTACGCGGCGCTGCCGGAATTCAGCGCGCCGTTCGGAAAACCGTTCACGTCCACCAGCGGGCCGACCCGGCTTCGGGGCGTCGGAGGGAAACGCGTGATCTGCGCGGCGAGCACCGACGCCGGTGAAATCACCGGGCCGAAAACCGGCACGGTGACGATCACGATGACCGGCTGCACGCTGAAAAAAACCCAGTGCAGCACGCCCGGATCGGCGCCCGGCGAAATCGTCTCGCCTGCGTTCGCGATGACGGTGGGCTACATCAACAAAGGGGCCAAAGCGGTGGGCGTCGACCTCACGGAACCCTCCGGAGGGCCGTTCCTGCTGTTCAGCTGCCTCAGCGGCACGCGGGTGCTGGTGCTCGGCTCGGTGATCGGGAGGATCATCCCGGTCAACAAAGTCGTCACGCCGTCGGCAACCTTCAAGCTGAACTTCCTCCAGCTCGCGGGGATCCAGAAAGTCCAGAACCTCGAAGGCGAACCGAAAGACACGCTGGAAGTGTCGTTCGCGGCGCCGCTGGAAACCGCGGGCCTCAGGCTGGAAGACACGATCCTGTTCGGCGAACCGGTGATGCTCTCCGCCTAGAGGCGACAGCGAGCGCGGGGTGCAGGCGCGCCCCGCGCTCGCAGCATCAAGACCACGGCCGGCACGGTGACGAGCGCCGCGATCGTGATGGTGGGCCCGTTCTCGATCTTCGCGACGCTGCCGATCCTCGACATGAAGGAGATGGTAAGGACGTGGACGCGGCCGGGAGGCGCACGCGCAGAGAGACGAGGTCCGCGCCCGGCGGTTGACCCCTACGCGGCGCCAGCGGCTACGCTCTCGCCCTCGACAACGGCGAAGCGAGGGGGGCCGGATGAGTACAGCACCGACGACCGTCACGGAGGGCGTGGGCATGCCCGACCCGGGAGCGATCATGCAGCTCGGGACCGCGTTCTGGGCCTCGAAGACGCTGCTGAGCGCCGTCGAGCTCGGGCTGTTCACCGAGCTGGCCGCGAACGGCCCCGGCGACGCCGAGGCTCTGCGCACGCGCCTCGGCCTGCACCCGCGAAGCGCGCGCGACTTCTTCGACGCGCTGGTCGCACTCGGGATGCTCGAGCGCACCGACGGCGTCTACGAGAACACGCGCGGCAACCGCGCTGTTCCTCGACCGCGCCAAGCCGACGTACGTCGGCGGGATGCTCGAGATGCTGAACGCGCGGCTGTTCGGGTTCTGGAACTCGCTCACCGACGGCCTGCGACCGGCGAGCCGCAGAACGAGGCGCGCACCGGCGACGACTTCTTCGCGAAGCTCTACGCCGACGCGGTCGGGCTGGCGCGGCTTCCTGACGGCGATGACCGGGATCAGCGCCGGCGCGGCCCACGCGCTGGCGGCCGACCTTTCCCTGGAACGAGCACGAGACGGTCATCGACGTCGGCTGCGCCCAGGGCTGCGTGCCCGCCGTGCTCGCCCAGACGCACGCGCACCTGCGCGGCGGCGGCTTCGACCTGCCTGCCGTCCGGCCCGTCTTCGAGGAGCACATGCTGCGCCTGCGGCGTCGCCGATCGTATGAGCGTTCACCGGCGGCGACTTCTTCGCCGAGCGAGCTGCCGGCTGCCGACGTGATCGTGATGGGCCACATCCTCCACGACTGGAACCTCGATCGAGAAGATGGCGCTGCTCGAGAAGGCCCACCGGCGCGCTGCCCGAGGACGGCGCCCTGGTCGTCTACGAGGCGCTGATCGACGACGACCGCCGCGAGAACCCGTTCGGGCTGCTGATGAGCCTCAACATGCTGATCGAGACGCCCGGCGGCTTCGACTACACAGGCGCGGACTGCTGCGGGTGGATGCGTGAGGCCGGGTTCTCGGAGACCTCGGTGCATCAGCTCGTCGGCCCGGACTCGATGGTCGTCGCCCGCAAGTAGGCGGTTTGAGCTCGCCCTACACAGAGCTGGCCCTGACCGCGCTCGCGGCCATGCTCTCGCCGACGACGCTGTCGTTCACCGTGTTCGCGCTGGTGCTCGGCGAGCGCCCGCTGCGCACCGGTATGTGGTTCTTCCTCGGCGCGTTCGGCGCCACGCTGCTGATCGGCGTGCTGGCGGCGTTCGTGCTCGGCAGCACGGCGGCGCCGAGCCATTCCTCCGAACAGCCGTCGACGGCGGTCGCGATCATCGACCTCGCGTTCGGCGTGCTGCTGCTGGCGTGGGTCGTCCGCGTGATGCGACGCCCCCCGAACCCCAAGCGCGCGGCCGACATGGTCGAGAAGATGTCGTCGGTCGCCTCCTCGCCCGCCGTTGCGATCATCGCCGCGGGCGCCACGCTCGCCAACCCGGGCGGCTTCATCCCGATCGCGCTGAAGTCCATCTCGCAGATCGACCCGAGCACGGCCGGGTTCATTGCGCTGTGGGCGGCGTTCGGGCTGATCTCGCTGCTGCCGCTCGTCCTCGCTCTGGTCTCGCTCGCCGTCGCGCGCGAGCGCACGAACGCCGTCCTCATCCGCGTGCGGCTGTGGCTCGAGGGCCACGCCCGCACGCTCGCAGCCGTGATCGTCGTGCTGCTCGCCGCCGCGCTGCTGCGCAACGGCATCGTCGCCCTAACTTCCTAGGCCGCTCCTCCTCTGCCCACGGCGGCGCGGAGCCGGGCGCCTAAGGCGCTTCGAGCACGAACAGCAGCAGCGTCGGTGGCGCCGCTTCGAGCTCGCGCTGCATCTCATCCTCATCATCAAAAGAGCTCGCGAGCCGGCGCGCCTCACATCGCAGCTCCACGCGCGCCGCCGCGAACGGCCATGGATCGACGGCGAACAGGCCCTCTGCGCGCTCACCGTCGCTGCTCGCAGAGGCGTCGCCGAGGCGCCGCAGCTCGATGTCCACGAGGCCGTCGCGCGCGGGCACATCACGGGCCGTGAACGGGTCCCAGCCGTTGCAGAGCGCGAGCGACAGGCCGTCCCACGTCCACATCCAGCGCTGGATGCGCTCGGTGTCGGACTCGCTCAGGCCGAGCGTTCCGCGCAGCGACGCCTGCCGCGCGCGCTCGTCGGCGACGTGGCTCTCGAGCGCCTCGCGCCCGTCCTCCGCGCCCTTCAGCCGCAGCGCCGAGAGCGAGGCTCCGTGGAGCGAGACGACCAGGGCCGCGAGCGTGCTGACGCTCAGCATCCGATCGGGCGCGGTGCGCCAGATCCCGAGGTGCTCCTCGACGGTGGTCTCCAGGAAATTTCGGGGAAGACCGTTGCTGGAGCTGAGCCCGGGACGAAGGTCGAAGCACGCCCACCCGAGGTCGTGCTGCTCGGCGCCGAGCGCGATCTCCTCCCGCGGCTGCGGGGCGGGGAACCGCTCGTTTCCCCACGCGCGTGCGAGCTGGCCGGAGACCCACGCGTGTGAGAGCTGGCCGATGACCAGCGCCCCGTCGTCCTCCCGGCGCACGAGCACGCGGCGAGCGTACCTGCCCCGGCGCTGCGGCGCACCGCTCTCAGCTTCCTCTCACGCGCTTCGCTCGCCGCTCTGAGCGCCGGGGCGCAGAGTGATGTTCCCCCCGGGCAGACGCCCGGCCGACCGAAAGGATCAGTCCGATGTTCACCCCGATCAAGAAGGTGCTGGCCGGCGTCGCGGCACTGGCGGCGCTCGCCCTCGGCGGCGCCGCGCTCGCGAGTGGCGCCTCATCGAGCTCCACCCCCTCGACGACGGCGTCCCCCGCCGCAGGCGCCCCGAGCGCCTCATCCACGCCGAGCGGGGCGCCCGCCGGCATGCCGGCCCCGGGCACGGCCGCCCACGAGGCGGCGGAGAAGCCCGTCAGCGGTGACGCGGCCACGAAAGCGCAGGCCGCCGCCGTGAAGGCCGTCGGCAGCGGCACCGCCGGCGCGGTCACGACCGACTACACGAAAACGGGCTTCGAGACGACCGTGACGAAGTCAGACGGAACCAAGGTCGAGGTCCACCTCGACAGCTCGTTCAACGTCATGCAGGGCCCCGGTCGGGCCGGTGGGCGCCCGCCCGGCGGACCCGGCGGACCGGGCTCGGGCTCGGCGCCCGAAGCGGGCTGAGCGAAAGCCGCTCGGAGGGTCGGCGAGCCGGCCGGCCCTCCGGCGCCTAGCCGCCTTCGGCTTTGCGGAGTTCTTCGTTTTCTTTTTCGAGCGTCTTGACCTGCTGTTCGGCTTCGACGCGCTTTTCTTCGTTCGCCGGCTTCTGTGTGACGGTCTTTTCGGTGACGGTCGTCACGGTCGGCACCGTCTTCGTGCTGGTGACCGTGCGGGTCACGGCGGGGCCGCTCGCGACGGTCTTGGTCGTTGCGTTGCCGTGACCGATCAGATATCCGACCAGCGCACCGAGCAGAACTCCGATCAGCCCCACCGTGAACGCCGCCCACGGGTTGCTCCACCACGGGTCGCGCGGGGGCGGCCCCTCCTGGTAGCCCTCGTAGCCCGGCTGCCCGTACGCCTGCTGTCCGTAAGCCGGCTGGCGCGGCGGCACCGGCTGGCGCGGCTGCACCGGGCGCAGCGGTTCGGTGGGCCGCGTGGGTTCGTCCGGATTTCGCGGTGGCTCGGAGCCGGCCATCGGCGCCCACGCTACCCGAAGCGAACACCCCGCGTGAACGCGCGATCTGGGCGCGGCGTTCCACATGTTGCCGGCGCGCCTTCGCTCTGCCACTCTTTCCCGGGGCGAGGCGAGCCATGGAGGGACACGCACAACCGCTTGGGCGCAGCAGCGCTGCGCTGAGGAGGCCGTTCGGAACGGCGCTCGAGTCTGCACGCGCAGGCGCGTGGGCCCTTGCCGGGCTGACCGTGCTCGCGTTCGCCCTGCGGCTGACGAGCCTCTCGCGCTCGCTGTTCAACGACGAAACCTTCTCGTACGCCCTCGCGCAGCGCAGCTTCGGGCACATGATCTCGCTGGCGGGCTACGAGGCCAACGGGATGCCCTACTCGGTGATCCTCTGGCCCGTCACGCGCATCTTCGGGACGAGCGTCGAGGTGCTGCGTGCACCCGCGGTCCTGATCGGCACGGCCAGCATCCCCGTCATGTACTGGGCCGCGCGCCAGTTCTCGCGCGAGCGCTGGGTCGCCCTGCTGGCCGCGACCCTGCTTGCGATCAACCCGATGGCGATCTGGTACAGCCAGGTCGCCCGCTCATACGCGCTCGTCGTCCTGGGCGCGTGCGCCGCCTTCGGCGCCCTGGCCCGCGCCCTGGCCACGGATGACGAGCGCACCCGGCGGCACATGTGGTGGCTCTACGTCGGGTCGATGGCCTTGACTGGCTACAGCGACCTGCTCGCACCTGTGGTCGTGCTCCCCGCGCACGCGCTGATGGTGTGGTCCGTCGAGCGCGAGCGGCGCCCGGCGCTCGCACGCGCGTGGGTGGGCTCGCTGGCGGCGACGCTGGTGGTCTGCATCCCGCTGCTCGTAGCGGCGGCGATCGAGCGCGGGCGCCGCGACCCGCTCTACTGGCTGCCGAAGCTCGGGCGCGGCCTCGTCGAAGCAGGCGTGCAGGAGTTCGGTGGCGGCTTCTCGGGCGTCAAAGCCGTCGGCTGGCTCACGCTCCTCGCTCGGCGCCGCGATGGTCGGCGCCGCGACGTGGCGGCTGAGGCACCGTGAGGCAGCCGGCAGCCGAGCGCCGTGCGCTGGCGGCGGCCGCGGCGTGGGGGGTCCTGCCGCCCGCGATGCTGCTCCTCGTCTCGGCGGTCGAGCCGCTGTTCTGGCCTCGCTACGCGATCGTCGCCCTGCCCGGCCTGTGCCTGCTGCTGGCGCTGTCGGCTGCAGCGCTCGCCGACAGCCGCCGGCTGCCGGTGCTCGCCGCGGCCAGCGTCGGCGCGCTGCTGTGCCTCGGCCTTTACGCCGACGCCAAGCAGATCGACGCGGTGCAGCAGGAATGGACGCCGATCGCAAACCGGCTGAAGGCCGAACGGCGCCCCGGGCAGCCGCTGATCGCACAGAGCCTCTTGACGCTCCCCTCGCTCGGCTACTACGACCCGGCGCTGCGCGCGAGCGACGGCGAGCTCGTCGTCGACGAATGGAAGGACACGAAGCTGCCGCCTGCCGTGCTCGGCTTCAAAGACCCCTCCGCGCACGGCGGCGACGTGCCGGACGGACCGCCGCCGGTCGCACTCGTGCGCCGGCTCGCTATGGCGCACGGCACCGTCTGGCTGCTGTTCGCGGAAACCGGCGAACGAGTCTCCGAAGACGCGGCCGTGCGCTGGGCGAGCGCCCACTGCCACGTCGCGACCCTGGAACGAACGCGGATCGAACTGGTCCGCATCAGCGGCTGCGCCGCGGGCTAGGCCCCCGGGACTCCGCCCGCACGCTCAGGCCCGGCAAGGACGGGGGCGCCCGGTCCCGGGCGCCCCCTGTCCGCCGTCGTGAGGCTCAGGCCGCAGGCGGCACGAAGCTCAGGTTGCCCTGCTGCAACGTGATTTCTTCGAGTTCGCCTTCCATCTTGCCGCCGGCGAATTCGGCTTCGCCCGCTTCGTTGATGTGCGTGCCCTTGTATTTGCATTCGGGCGTCAGTTTGACCGTCGCGTGGACACCTTTGATTTCCCAGCTGATGTCCAGACGTTCGCGGAATTCGCCGAATTTTTTGGCGGGGCCACCTTCGAGTTTTTCTTTTTCGGTCGTGTATTCGATGCCTTCGAAGGTCCGTTCCTGGCCTTTTTCGGTTTCGGCCCCGGGCGGAACCCACTGAGCCGGGATCGTGACTTCGCAGGTGGCGCCGGTCGCTTTGAACGTGACGGCGCTCGGACCGATTTTCAGCGCCCCGTTGGAGTGGAATTCCATCCCGAGCGTGAAGGTCGCCTGGGTGCTTTCTTCCAGGCCGCCGCCGCCGGGCCGGACCGCTTCGCAGTGCGAGAACTTGACTTCCTGGAAGAAGGTTTCGGCTTCGCCCATCGTGACGCTGCCGTTCGACTTCAGTTCTTTTTCGCATTCTTCGAAGTGGTAGGGGCCGAGCGTCATTTCGCCGGCTTCGCCGATCCCTTTGACCCCGCCGGACACCGACGCCTTGAATTTGCCGAACACCGGTTTTTCTTTCGCGGCGAACGCCGGTGAGGCGAGCAGCCCCAGCGCGAGCGCGCCGGCGGCCAATGCGACCGCCATCCTCGTCAGTCTCATCCCTAGATCTCCCTTGCTGGTTGCCGTCGTCGGGCGAATGCGATCTGCGAGCTCCGCGCTGAGCCTCCCCGACCGTTGCGCCGCCAGGCCCCCTGGATCGCGCCCCGGAACATACCAGGGACCCAGCCGCCGCTCGCCGGTTGGGCAGGCCTCGGCGCGGCGAGCGGGAGGCGCGCGGCACGGGCCGCCGGGAGGCGCCCCGGCAGGGACGTCCGGGGCTGCCCGTTTGTGCCGACACCGGCGTATCCCCAATGGGCCGCAACCTCCCCCCTTCGTCGAGCTTTCCAACGCCTGACAGCTGGGGGCCCCATGCTTCTCTCACTGTCAATCAAGACATCGGCACGGTGACGGGGGCCGATTCTCGAGAGGGGGCAACTCTCGCGTCCGAGACCTCGGCACGGCCAGCAGTCAGGAAACGAGGCAATGGGACTCTTGCACGGACATAGGCGAAGCCGCCCGGCACACGCAGACCGAGGCAGCCGCTACTACCCGACCATGCGTCTGCTGCACGAAGGCGTCGATGACGCGCCGACGCGCTACGAACCAGAGACGGTGGCGCCGCGCGCGGCCGACCCCTACGAGGAGTGGCGCGCGAAGCGCGAGGCGGAACGAGAGCGGAGCCGGGTCGAGGCGGTGCGCTGGGTCTATCGCCAACGAGGGGCGGCCGCGACCCCGATGGGTAGGCAGGACGCGGCTGCGGAGGCCGTCCGCTGGGTGAACCGCTACAGGGGCGCCGGTCCGGCGCCCGCCGTACCGGCGACGTCCGGCGCGCCCGCGGCAGGACGCGACGACGGGCGCGAGCGCCCAGTGGATCTGGTCGGCGCACAAGGGGGTTGATCCGCGCCGTCTGACGCCCTCCGGTCTCGACCCCTGCGCCCCGGGGGGAGCGCGGGATCGAGACCGGAAGGGGCACTGAAGGGAGGCCCCCGCCCAACGCCGTCACCCGGTCGGTGTGACCACCGCGACGGGCGGCCCCAGTACAGTCCGGGCATGGCGGCCACCGGCTACGCCGAAGGCATCCCGCAGTCGCGCACCCCGGCGCTGTTCGGCCGCGTCATGGGCCTCGTGGCCCTGACCGTGGGGGTCGCGACGCTCGGCGTGTTCCTGTTCCGCAACTCGGGCGGCGCCCTCTGGTTCATCGCCTGGATCGCCGCGCTCGGTTGCCTCGTCGGGCTCAACGTCGCGAGCTCCCGCGGCAACCAGTCGCTCGCGCTGGGGCTGCTGCTCCTGTTCGGGCTCCTGATCGGCGCGAGCGTCGCGAGCACCGTCAACTACTACGCGGCGACGGACCCCACGGCGGTGCGCCAGGCGTTCGGAGCGACCGCCCTGTTCATCGGCGGGCTCGGCGCCACCGGGTACGCGATCCGCCGCGACCTCTCCCCCCTCTACAGGTTGGCGTTCTGGGCCCTGCTGGCGCTGATCGTCGCCGGGTTCGTGCTGATCTTCGTGCACATCCCCGGGGCCTACACGGTCTACGCGATCGTCGGCCTGGCGATCTTCGCGCTCTACACCGTGATCGACTTCAACCGCCTGCGACGCGCCGGCCAGTCGGAAGCGATCCCCCTCGCGGCCGCGATCTTCCTGGACATCCTGAACGTGTTCCTGCTGTTCCTGCGGCTCTTCGGCGAACGATAGGGGGCTTCGCAGCGCGCCGCCACAGGGCCGAACGCAAGGTCTCGCCACTCCGTTTATCATCTTCGGCTCCGGGAAAGCACGAGCGAGGAACGATGCTCGGTACCGCCCACCACCTCTCGACAAGGATCGTCTGGACCCGCCGTCTGATGGCGAGGACGGCGCTCGTCGCGATGGTGGTGCTGATGCTCGGCGCGGCGACGGCCCACGCCGACGAAGCGCCCGGCGCCGGAGGGGAAACCACCCCCGCTCCTGAAACCGCCGGGGCCGACCCCGAAGCGGGCACGCCCGCCGAAGGGGTGACCCAGGCTCCGGCCGGGTCCGGCGGTGAAACGACCTCTGAAACGGCCCTTCCGCCGGAAGGCGGCGGAGCAGGTGCGACCGAACCGACGCAGCCCGAAGCGGCTTCGGAAGGCGCGCCGGCCCCCGCCCCGGAACCCGTAGCCGAAACGCCCGCTCCGCCTGCTCAGGAACCCGTCGCCGAAACGCCGCCGCCGGTGTCCGCCCCGCAGGAACCTGCCCCACCGGTCTCGAGCGCCCCGTCTGAACCGGCGCCGACGACGCCCGAACGCGCGAGCTCGGAAAGCTCGGCGTCCGAATCGCCGTCCCATTCGAAAGGCGATGAAAAAAGCTCGATCCTGCCTGCGCTGCCGGGCGCTGTGCCGCCCGCCGCCGCGGCGGCAGAAGGTCCCACCGTCGCGACGATCAGCGACACCCCGACCGGCTCGATGGTGATCGACCTCGGCGAAGCGCAGGTCGCCGGCGAAGCCTCCGCGAGTCCGCACCGGGCCGCCGCGGTGAAAGCCGCCGCGGGCGGAAAGGAAGGCCCGGGCTGCGACCTGCAAGGGCTCGGCGGCGCGAGTGGAGGCGGCTGCGTGGGCACCTGGCTGCACGTGGCAGGCCCCCTCTCGCCGAGTGGCGTCCCGCTGTCGCCGGTCGGCGTCGAGCTCGCCGCGGCGGCGGCCGCGAGCGGCGCCACCGGGACCGGAGACGAAGGCGGAGCCGCCGGCGGCGGCCGCTCGATGCCTCCCGCCCCTGGACCCGCGCCCGGCGGCGCCTCCGGCGGTGCGGCCGGCGGCGGCGGCGCAGCCGTCGGGCTCTCAGGCTTCCTCGCCTTCGCCCTGCTGTTGGCGCTCTCCGCGCCACGTGCCATGCGCCGCCTGCGGCTCGCAGTCCTGCCGTGGCGCACGGCGTTCTTCGTGCTGATTCCAGAGCGACCCGGCTAGGCCTCCCGGCCCAACCGTCGCCCCCGGCGGCCCGCCACGGCCGGCCGCCCACTGGAAATCAAGTCGAAGCACTCTGAAGGAGCTGAAACGGATGAAACGCCACCCCACGGTGTCCGAGGTAGACATAGGAGGACCGGACGTGAGCACACGGCTGCTCGGCGATCCACCGCGATCTCCGCACGACGCGGATGAGCGTCCCGGTGAGCACGGGCTCGTGCTCACGAGCGTCAACACGTGGAACCACACGCTGATCCTCACGGGCGAGCTGACCCATCGCTCGGCTCACGCCCTCGAGGTGGAGATCGAGCGGCTCTGCGAAGAAGGCGTGACCGACATCACGCTCGACCTGCGCGATCTGCAGAAGATCGACCCTGTCGGCGTGGCCGTGATCGCGTTCCGCTGCGGTCTGTGCGAGAAGCGCGGCTACGGGTTCAGGCTGATCCGCGGCTCGCTGAACGTCCAGCGTACGTTCGAGCAGGCGGGCGTGATCGAGATGCTGCCGTTCCAGGAAGAAGACGCCATCGCCGCAGCGCGGTTCGGCGCGATCGCGCAGCGGTCGCTCGACGCCTGCGAGCAGTGACGCCCGGCTCGTCTTATGACGGGCCGGGCGCCGCGGCGCCCGCTGCGACGCCCGGGGGTTACACCCGGGGCCCCGCGACGTATGATCGACGCGCCGGGCGCGCCCGGCCATCACCCGGCGAGAGGGGCGTACGGGGTCTTCTCATGAGCCTGAAGACCGACCAGCTGCGCTATTTCGTGACCGTCGCCGAAGAGGGGCAGATCACGCGCGCGGCGAAGAAGCTGTACATCGCACAGCCGGCGCTGTCGCAGGCCATCGCACAGCTCGAGGCCGAGCTCGGCTTGCAGCTTCTGGAGCGCCACGCGCGCGGGGTCAGGCTGACCCCGGCGGGCGCCGCGTTCCTCGAGAAGGCGCGCGCTGTCGTGGACACCGAGCGCGCCGTGAGCCTCACCGCCGAGTCGCTCGCGCGGGCGGCGCGAGGCGTGCTCGAGGTCGGGTTCATCGGGCCGCCGCCGCCGCTGTCAGCGCACGAGCTGTTCACCGCTTTCGCCGCCGCGAACCCCGAGTGCGAGGTCACCTTCCGCGAGCTGCCGTTCCCGCGCGGCGACACCGAGGCATGGCTCGAGACGGTCGACATCGCCCTGTGCCAGCCCCCGGCGACCGGGGAGGGCGTCGGCGTGTTCCCCATCCGGGTCGAGCCGCGCGCCCTCGTCGTCTCCGAGACCCACCGCCTCGCCGGCGCCGAACAGGCGCTCGTCGAGCAAGCGCTCGACGAGACCTTCATCAGCTACCGCGACGACGTTCAGCCCGAGTGGGCCGGGTTCCACAGCCTCGACGACCACCGTGGCGGGCCGCCGGCGATGCTCACCGCCGACCACGTGGCCACCTCGCTCGAAATGCTGGGCCGGATCGCCGTCATCGGCGAGTCGGTCACCGCGCTGCCGCTGAGCGACGCCCGCCTGATCGAGCAGGTACTGCCCGGCGTGCGCGCGGTGCTGCTCGAGGACGCAGCGCCCGCATCGGTGTCGCTGGTCTGGGCGCGCGACTCGAGCCATCCGCGCCTGCAATCGCTGCTGGACTGCGCGGCCGCGGCTGCCGGCGGGACTCCGCCGAGGGTCGGGGGCCCGGCGAGCGGGGAAGCTTCCTAGGCTCTGGCTGCTGCGCCCTGCTCCGCCACCCAGGCCAGGATCGCTCGCGAGGGCGTGAGCACCGTGCCGTCCGCGAGCTTCAGCGCCGGCAGCTTCTCCTGACCGGTGGCGTCCCGTAGCTCCTCGCGCGAGCCTTTGCGCAGGAACGGGATCGGGCTGCCGTGCGCCGCCACCACCTTGTCGTACTCGATGCCCGCGTCGCTGAGCGCCTCCTGAACGCGCCGGCAGGGGTGGATCCGCGGACCTCCTTCGTCGCCGTGACACACATAGAGCGTCGGCCTCTCCGCCATGCGATCTCCTCCCAGGTGGTGGACCTGCCCGAGACTAACGGCCGGGCGCGCCGGCGGGGCCTAGGGCGCGGCCGGGACGATCACGACGGGGCCGCCCCCGTCGCTGAGAGCCGTCGTGTCGAAGCCCGGGGAGTCGAGGCGAAGGACGTCCTCGTAGAAGCCGAGGAACTCCTCGGCTGTCTCCAGGAACCCGATCTTGGGCGTGCGGTAGTGCATCGGGACGACCCAGCGCGGCCGCAGCCGCTCGACCACCTCGCGCGCTCCTCGCGCGCCGATCGTCGGGCCTCCGCCGACCGGCACGATCAGCAGCTCGATCCCTTCGAGCGCCGCGGCCTGCTCCTCGCGCAGCGCGGCCTGCCCGAAGTCGCCCATGTGACACACCCGCACCCCGGCGAGATCGAAGGCGAAGATCGTGTTCGGCCCGCGTTCGGTCCCCGCAGCCTGGTCGTGCTCGGAGGCCACAGCCACGACCGTGCCCAACGGGGACTCCAGCGTCCCGGCCGTCGAGCGCAGCACCACCGGATCGCCGCCCACGACCTCGACGACGTTGTGATCCCGATGCTCGTGGGTGACGAGCAGCAGATCGGCGTCGAGGCCCTCGATCGGCGGGTAGTCCCATTGCACGCCATGGCTCTGGGTGAGCGCCGACATGTCACCGAACGGGTCTATCGCCACCGTCTTGCCAGCACCCTCCAGACGGAAGGCGGACTGCCCGTACCACTCAAGCTGCATGCTGCTCCTCTCTGACGGAAACGGACGGCGCACGCGCCTCGCGTGAGGCACCGCGCTCCGCGTGGTGGTAGCGCCCGCCCCTCAGCGCCGAGGCCCCGGCAGCGACGAGGCAGGCCAGGATCGCGAACAGGAAAGCCTCGTGCAGCCCGGTCCGGAACGGGGCCGAGATCAGGTGCGGGAAGAACGAGCGGCCGGTGAGGACCGCCTGGTTGTGGGCGCTCAGCGACGCGAGCACGTGGGGGCCGAGCAGGTGCTGCACCGGGTTGAACCCGAGAAAGGCCGCGAACAGGATCGAGACCGGTGGGAGCTCAGCGGCGTGATGGGCGGCCGCCGCGCTGACGCCGTGAGCCTCGAGGCCCGACCCGAGTGCCGCGGGCAGGGTCGCAGCGAGGCCGGCGATCATCAGGGTGAAGAAGATCCCGATCGAGAGCACCTGCGCCGAGTTCTGGAAGGTCTGGTTCATGCCACCCCCCGCGCCGCGCTCGGAGGCCGGCAGGCTGTTCATCACGGCCGCACGGTTGGGAGACGCGAACAACCCCATCGAGATCCCGTTCAGGGCCAGCACGAGCGCGAACAGCGGGTAGGGGAAGTCGGTCGGCAGCAGCGAGAGGAGCAGGAAGCTCACCGCCGCGCCGATCATCCCGCCGGTGGCGAACGGCCGCGCGCCGAAGCGATCAGAGAGGAACCCGGAGGTCGGGACCGGCGATCAGCATCCCGATCGTCAGCGGCAGCATGTAGATGCCCGCCCACAGGGGGGTCTCGGTGAAGTTGAAGCCGTGCTGTGGCAGCCAGATCCCCTGCAGCCAGATGATGAGCATGAACATCAACCCGCCGCGAGCCACCGCGGAGAGGAAGGTCGAGAGGGTGCCGAAGCTGAACGCCCGGATCCGGAACAGCGGCAGGCGGAACATCGGGTTGGCCACCCGCCGCTCGATCGCCGCGAAGGCGGCGAGCGATGCGACGCCGGCCGCGAGCAGCGCGATCACGCGCGGGCTGCTCCAGCCTGTCGCGTGCGAACCGTATGGCCGGATCCCATAGGTGACGGAGACCATCAGCAGGATCAGGCCGGCCGCAAAGGTGATGTTCCCCGGCCAGTCGATCGGCGCGCGCTTCGGCTTGCTGCGCTCCTCGAGCTTGAGATAGGCCCACACGGTCCCGAACAGGCCGACCGGGACCGAGATCAGGAACACCATCCTCCAATCGATCGGCGCCAGCAGGCCGCCGAGGACGAGACCGACGAACATGCCGCTGACACCGACGATGTTGTTGATCCCGAGCGCCATCCCGCGCTGGTTGGCCGGGAACGCGTCGGTGATGATCGCCGCGGCGTTGGCGAGCAGGCACGCCGCTCCCACGCCCTGGACGATGCGGAACACGATCAGCCACATCGCGCCGGCACGGCCGGTCATCCAGTCCACGGTGAGCAGGAGCGAGGCGACCGTGTAGATCAGGAAGCCGAGGTTGTAGATCCGCACGCGTCCGAACATGTCGCCGAGCCGGCCGAGGCTCACGATCAGAACGCTCGAGACGACCAGGAAGCCGAGGATCATCCACAGCAGGTAGAAGCTGTTCGCGGGCTCCAGCGGGTCGAGATGGATGCCCCGGAAGATGTCCGGCATCGCGATCAGCGTGATCGACGCGTCCAGCGTCGCCAGGAGCACGCCCAGCGTGACGTTCGAGAGCGCGATCCACTTGTAGCGCTCGTCCACGATGCGAGCGCTCGCCGTTCGGCTGCGGGCGCTTGCGATCGTCAGGGGCACGTCCAAGATTATACAGGCTAACTGTGCAGTTCCCCTGTCTTATATAGTCCGCTGCATGACCTCGGAGGCCGACCTCGGCCCGCTGTCGAGCGAGCTGCGCGTGGTGCTCGGTCAGCTGATCCGGCGGCTGCGTGCCGAGCATCGCTTCCCGCTCGCGCAGGGATCGGTGCTGGGGCGCCTGTCGCGTGAAGGGACCTCGAGCGTCGGCGCGCTGGCGACCGCCGAGCGTGTGCGCCCGCAGTCGATGGCCCAGACCGTCGCCGACCTCGAGTCCGCGGGGCTGATCAGCCGGCGAGGAGACCCCGCCGACGGTCGCCGCACCCTGGTGGAGCTGACGCCCGAGGGGCGCGTCACGCTCGAAGGCGACCGGCGCGACCGCGAGGGCTGGCTCGCCTCGGCGATCGCGGGGGAGCTGACCGCCTCAGAGCGCCGGCAGCTCGCCCACGCCGTGGAGCTGCTGCGGCGGATCGCCGAGAGCTGAACGGGCTCGGGGCCGCGACCTGGGCCGGCCCTTGCCGAGGCCGGGGCCGAGCGCCCGGCGACTCCTCGGCGCGCGGGGCCTGCGCCGCTTCAGGTCCCCTCGGGCTCGGGGCGCTCCTCGCCGGGCCAGCGCCCGGTCACCCGGCTGAAGGCCACGCGCGAGGCGTGATCGACGAGGCCGCGCACGGCCCGGAAGATCGCGCCCTCCAGCACGAGCGCGGCGAGCAGCTTCGGCAGCGGGATCTCGCGGTGCTCCGGGTCCGGGGCGCCCTCCTTGTCGATCATGCTCCAGACGCGTTCGAAGGCCTTCGTCGCGAGCACTCCGGCGACCATGCCGCCGACCAGGCGCACCGGCATGAACATCAGCTTCAGCATCTCTGAACCACCCTACTCCGGCGCGGCTGGGGCCGCGGCGTCATGGATCCACCCGCGCGAACCGCCGCGCCGCGGCGGTTTGCGGGTAATCGAGGAGAGTGGAGCAGAGATGGACCCGGAGGCTCGAGCGTCATCCGCTGGCGCTGAGCGCCGCCGCGGCGGTGATCGCGATCGGCACCGCCGCAGGCCTGTCGATCGCTGCTCCTCCTGCGGCCGTGCTCGCGCGCCTGGAACGCCTCGACCCCGTCTGGATCGCCGTCGCTGCGGGTGCGAGGCTCGCCTCCTATTTCGGATACGCGCTCGCGCACCGACGCGCCACCAGGGCTTGCGGGCGCGGGGAGCTCGAGGCGCAGACCGCGGCACAGGTGGTCGCGTTCGGCGCCGGCGCCACCTCCCTGGCAGGCGGGTTCTCGATCGACGTCCGGGCGTTGCGCGGCGCGGGGGCGAGCCTCGGCCAGGCGCGCGCGCACGTCGCGGCGCTCGCGCTGCTCGAATACCTGGTGCTCGCGCTCGCAGGCTGGACCTGCTCGCTGCTGCTGATCGGCGCGCCCGGGGTGCAGGCGGTGGCGGTCTGGCCATGGGTGATCGGCGTTCCTACCGGCGTGCTCCTCGCCGCGCTCGCGTGGCCGCGCCTGCGCGCACGGGTGCGCACCTGCCGCGCCGGAGCCCGCATCTCGAGCGTCGTCCGCGGAGCGGAGATCCTCGCTGGGGAGCTGCGCCGTCCGGCGGGGGCGCTCGCGGCGACGGCGGGCATGGCGGTCTACTGGGCGGCCGAGGCAGGGGCGCTGTGGGCCGCGTTGCGCGCGTTCGGGATCTCGTGCGCGCCGTCGGTCGCGATCCTCGGCTGCGCGACCGGCTACGTGCTGACACCACGCGGCCTGCCGCTGGCCGGGGCTGGGATCTCCGAGGCGCTCGTTCCCGTGAGCCTGATGTGGCTCGGCGTGCCGCTCGCCGCGGCCGTGCCTGCCGCGCTCGCCGCCGAGCTGACTCGGCTTGCGGTCTCGCTCCCGCCGGCGGCGCTCTCAAGGCGGACGGTGCACCGCCTGGTGGGGCTCGAGCGACGGGGGCGGCGCTCGCGCAGAAGCGCGTCCGGGTCCGCCGCCGCTGCACGCCGCTAGTACATACGTCGAGTTCTCACACCCGGGGTGAAACGCCACCTACACTCCCCCGCCACACCCGAAATTCACACTACTGAAAAAGGCAAACCCGTCGTGAGACGGGGGCGCAAAGTCAGAGGTCTCTCGGTGTAGAGACAGCTCGGCCGCCAGGTGATCGCCCCGGAGGTCTGAGTTGTCTACGAAGATGCTTCAGCACTCGCGGCGGTCCCGCTTTTTCACCGGGACCCCGCACACCCGCCGTCTGCGCACAGACGACGGCTTCTCCCTCATCGAGCTGCTGGTCGTGATCCTGGTCATCGGCATCCTTGCCGCGATTGCGATCCCGGTGTTCCTGTCCCAGAAGTCCAAGGCGCAGGATGCCCAGGCCAAGGAAATGGTCCGCACGGCCGCGCTCACCGCCGAGACGGTCGCGACGGAACACGACGGGTCCTACCAGCTGGTGAGCCCCGAAACGCTGCACGAAACCGAGCGCGCGATCCGGATTGAAGCGACCCCGCAGGAGGCCTACCTGAGCGGCGTCACCTCGACCGGAAGCAGCTACGCGTTGACGGTGAAAGCCGTGAACGGAGACGAACTCACCATCAGCCGCGAAGCCGGAGGCGGCACCTCGCGCACGTGCGCGAGCCCCATCTTGAAGACCGGTTGCTCGGAAGGAGAAACCGGACGCTGGTGATGGAGACCTCTCGGTGCGGCGGGGTGACCGCGCCGAGGAACTGGGGTGACCGGGCCGGCTGCGTCGACCGATCGGGGGATTCGGTTCGCGCGCGGAGGGAGATGGCCGGCCCGGCGCTCCGGTGGAGGGGGCCTCGCTGCTCACCGCATGCCACGGAAGGCGCGGTGAGCAGACGAGGCGCTAGCCTGCTCGTCCGTGGAGGCGATGGGACCTGAGGGCGAGCGCAGGCTGGCGGTCGTGACGGGCGCGGCCTCCGGCATCGGCCGGGCCACGGCCCAGCGGCTCGCCGCCCTCGGCTACGAGGTGGCAGGCGCTGACCTCAGCGAGACCCCATCCGGTGCGGAGCCGCGGCTCTACCCGGTTGACGTCGCCGACGGCGCGTCGGTTGCGGCGCTGGCCGAGGCGGTGCAGGCCGACCTGGGCTGCCCGGATGTGGTCGTCAACTGCGCCGGGTGGGACGAGACCCACCGGTTCCTCGACACCGACAGGTCGTTCTGGGAGCGGGTGCTCGCGATCAACCTGCTCGGTGTGGTCGCGGTCACGCACAGCTTCCTCGCCGCGATGATCGAGCGCGGGCGGGGCGGCAGGTTCGTGAACGTGAGCAGTGACGCCGGGCGCGTCGGGTCGAGCGGCGAGGCGGTGTACGCGGGCGCCAAGGGCGGCGTGATCGCGTTCACCAAGTCGCTCGCGCGCGAGACGGCGCGCCACGGCATCACCGCCAACGTCGTCTGCCCGGGCCCAACCGACACGCCGCTGTTCCGCGCCCAGGCCGAGCGCCTGCAGGAGGCGCTGCTCCGCGCGATCCCCATGGGGCGGCTCGGCGCACCCGCGGACGTCGCCGCGGCGATCGCGTTCTTCGCTTCAGAGGACGCCGGGTTCGTGACCGGACAGGTTCTGAGCGTCAGCGGCGGGCTGACGATGGCGGGATGAGCGGGCTCGACCAGAGCGCGTACGAGCACCTGCGCTTCGAGCGGCGCGAGGACGGCGTCGTGCTGATCACGATCGACCGCCCCGAGCGCATGAACGCCACCAACGAGCGTCTGCACACGGAGCTCGCGGGCGTGTGGCGCGACGTCGCCGAGGATGACGCGGTCAGAGTCGCCGTCGTGACCGGTGCCGGGCGCGCGTTCTCGGCCGGCGGCGATCTCGAGATGGTGCAGAAGATGGCCGGCGACTACCGGCGCGTCGCCGCCATGGCCGGCGAGGCCGCTGCGCTCGTGACGAACATGCTCGACTGCGAGAAGCCGATCGTCTCGGCCATCAACGGCACCGCGGTCGGCGCCGGGCTCGCGGTCGCGCTGATGGCCGACATCAGCGTGATCGCCGAGGACGCGCGGCTGACAGACGGCCACCTGCGGCTCGGCGTCGTCGCCGGCGACCACGCCGCGATCGTGTGGCCGCTGCTGTGCGGCATGGCGAAGGCGAAGTACTACCTGCTGACGGCCGACTTCATCGACGGCCGCGAGGCCGAGCGGATCGGCCTGGTCTCGAAGTGCGTGCCGGGCGAGCGGGTGCTGGAGGAGGCGCTGGAGATCGCAGCT
This sequence comes from uncultured Solirubrobacteraceae bacterium, assembly GCA_963738815.1. Classification (GTDB taxonomy): domain Bacteria; phylum Actinomycetota; class Thermoleophilia; order Solirubrobacterales; family Solirubrobacteraceae; genus Palsa-744. The sequence continues at coordinate 618,074 of CAVTXW010000007.1, read as the reverse complement.
CGGCTGGCCGCCGGCCCGCAGCAGGCGGCACGGTGGACGAAGCGCACGCTGAATCACTGGCTGCGCGTCGCCCTTCCGGCCTTCGACGCCAGCGTCGCCTACGAGATGCTCAGCTTCCTCGGCAGTGACGTCGAGGAGGGCGCTCGCGCGATCACAGAGCGCAGGCCGCCCCGCTTCGAGGACTGAGCGGGCGGCGCCCGACACCGGGGCCGTCCGTGCCGTGACGCCGACGCGGGGACCGCCCGGCGGCGGGTAGCGCCTGGCGCTACTCGAAGCTCATCGATTCCTGGCCCGGCAGCGGCTCGGGCGGCGGGTCAGCGTCCGCGCGACCTGGGACCTCCCACTCCAGGAGATCCTCTTCGCCCTGCGGCGGCGGGCGCAACGCCTCCGTGCGCTCCGGAGACTCGACGCCGGCGGGACGGGCGGCGACGGGGCGCGACGTGTCGCCGGAAGCCGCGGCGTCGTCGAGATCAGGCGCATCTTCTGCCAGCACGGCCTGCATGTCGAACTCGGCGGTCTCCTCGCCGAAGCTCTGGGCCGCCACCGGGTCGAGGGGCGCCTCGGTCGCGTGGGCCGCGTCCTCCAAGGGGTCGCCGTGCGGCGGCTCCCCGTCCAGCACCGCCGCCGCCTGCGGCTCGCCGTCGAACCCGGCCGGGCGAGGCTCGTCCGGGAACACCGGCTCGAGCGCCTCGCGCTCCTCGCGGGCGATCTCGGACGGGTCGGCGCCCCGCCTGCGCTTCAGCTCCAGGTGGTCGCGGATGGCTTCGTCCAGCAATCCCATGACGCCTCAACACCATACTGCCCCACTTCGGGCGGATGTCCCGCGCCTGCCGCGGAGCGCTGCGACTACACTGGACGCCGACGCTCGGCCGCCTTTCTGGGCGACCGTCGCGGGGCTATAGCTCAGTTGGGAGAGCGCCTGGATCGCACCCAGGAGGTCGCCGGTTCGAGTCCGGCTAGCTCCATCTCTCGTTGATTCGCGGGGCGTTGCCAGTCCCGCGCGCCGGGACGGCTCGCGAACCGATTCCACTGTCTGCCGATCGCCGGGACCGTCGGTCACCTCCGTCTCGCGGTTCAGGCACCCGGTCAGCTCCCGCTGGGGCGGTGGTCGCTCGCGCGCCGCGGGTGCCCTGCGACCCGCGTAGCCTGGTGGGTGAGCGGTCAGCCACCGGGGCGGACCACGGTGCCGGGGCTATCGCGGCGCACACGAGACCGGACCGTAGGAGCGGATATGACCAAGATGGCAGCAGGGAGTCTCGTCACATGAGCGCGCCCGAGCCGCAGAAGGTTGCGATCATCACGGGCGCCTCGCAGGGCATCGGGGCGGGGCTGGTGGAAGCGTTTCGCGGCGCCGGTTACGCCGTGGTTGGAACCGCGCTCTCGATGCCGCCATCAAACGAGAGCGACTTTGCGGCTGTCGCAGGCGACATCGCCGAACCGGACACGGCCAAGCGGGTGGTCAGGGAGGCTCTCGGCCGCTTCGGTCGCATCGACACGCTGGTCAACAATGCCGGGATCTACATCGGCAAGCCGTTCACGGACTACAGCGTCGAGGACTACGACGCGATCACCGCCGTCAACTCGGCCGGGTTCTTCCACATCACGCAGCGCGTGATCCAGGAGATGGTCGACCAGGGCACCGGTCACGTCGTCAACATCAGCACCAGCCTCGTCGATCATGCCGATAGCGGACGACCCTGTGCGCTCCCGGCTCTCACCAAGGGTGGCCTTGCCGCCGTGGCAAGGTCGCTGGCGATCGAGTACGCCTCGCGCGGCGTGCGCGTCAACGCGGTCTCCCTCGGCGTGATCAAGACGTCGATCCACGACGAGGCCTCATATGCCGGAATGGCGGAGCTGCATCCCCTCGGGCGGCTTGGAGAGGTCAGCGATGTCGTCGACGGGATCCTCTATCTCGAGCGCGCCACGTTCGTCACCGGAGAGATCTTGCACATCGATGGCGGCCAATCCGCTGGGGGCTGACGCACTCGAAGACCCTCTTACGGGTCCGGCCGGTATTCGGGCAAAGATCGCGAGGCGCTCATCGCTTCACACCCACCGCAGTCCCCTCGGTGTAGCGAATCGCCTCCCCTTCGACGGGACTCACGAGAAACTGCTCGCGCTCGCCTCGATCCCAGGCCTCGCGCAACCCCGGCGCACCCAGATCGAAGTCGGGGCGCAGGTTGCGCATGACCTCGCGCAGGTCGCGGTGCAGCTCTTCGACCGTCGGGCGTCCCCAGTACCAGTAGCCGTTGTAGAGCGCCGAGATCTCGAGTCCGGGTGCCAGCACGAACGTGTGCGGGACCATGGGGTCGTGGACGGGGTCCGTGAACTCGACGATGTCGAGATCCTTCTGCAGCGTTCGCTCCGGGTCTGAGAGAAACGGGAACTGCGCACCTACGCTGTCGCGGAACTCGTTGATCTCGAGCTGGTTGTCGGTCGCGATGACGACGACCCTCGTGTAGCCGACCCGGAAGTCGAGGGTCGCGTCCACCAGGCGGTGGAGGAAGCAGTGCTCCTTTGGGTCGAAGCCCCCACGCGAGAGGTGAAGCACCATTGGGTTCGAGCCCTGCAGGTGCGAGAGACGCCGCCGGGCCCCGTCCTGGTCGGGCAGTTCATAGTCGGGAAACGTGCGCCCAACCTGGATGTCGCTGCGCATCTGGGGCCTCCTGTTTTGGATTCGGTTGAACATCGACCATACGGTTCCACGAGGCTCCCGAGCCTGCGCGGCGATGGGGCGCCGGCGAAACGCCCCGCTCGTACCCGGCGCTCGACACCCGGCGGCCGCCCCGACAACCCCTTGGCGCGCGACCGTCGACGGCGTTACTGTCAGCCTCCGTGGCGTCCGCGACAGCTTCGAGCCCTGGAGACGAGCGACCGCTCGACCGGAGCACGATCCTCGCGCTGGCGGCGATGGGGATCGCGGTCCTGATCATCGCCAACGACTTCAGCGCTCTGACGGTGGCGCTGCCTGCGATCGAGAAGGAATTCGACACAGACGTCGGCACGGTCCAGTGGGTCATAAACGCGTACGCGCTCACGTTCGGGGTTCTGATCGTCGCGGGCGGGCGCCTGGCCGACATCTTCGGGCGCAAGCGCATCTTCCTGGTCGGGACCGCGATCTTCGCGGGCTTCTCGCTGCTCGGAGGCGCCGCCCAGGACACGGGCTGGCTGATCGCCTGCCGCGCCCTGATGGGCATCGGCGGCGCGATGATGTGGCCGGCGATCCTCGGGATGACCTACGCGGCCCTCCCGGAGAGCCGGGCCGGCCTCGCCGGGGGACTGATCCTCGGCGCCGCGGGGATCGGGAACGCGATCGGACCGATGGTCGGGGGCCTGCTGACCGACCTGTTGAGCTGGCGGTGGATCTTCTTCGTGAACGTCCCGATCGCGGCATTCGGGGCCCTCGTGACGTGGCTCGCGATACACCAGACCGAGCCGAAGCAGAACGATCGCCGCATCGACTACGCCGGCGTGGCCTCACTCTCGCTCGGCCTCGTCTCGCTGCTGGTCGCACTCGATCAGGTCACCGACTGGGGCTGGGGCGATCCGCGCATCATCGGACTGCTCGCCCTGTCCGTGACGATGCTCGCCTGCTTCGTGGTGATCGAGCGGCGCAAAGGCGAGATCGCGCTCGTGCCGCGCGACGTGATGCGCAACCGCAACTTCAGCTTCGCCTGCCTGGCGGTGCTACTGGCGTCGGCGACGTTCTTCGCCTCCCTGCTCTACCTGCCTCAGTTCCTACAGAAGATCCTCGACTACTCGCCGCTGGAAGCGGGAGCCGGGCTGCTGCCGATGATGGGGACCTTCGCGGTGACCTCGTTCGCCGCCGGGCCCCTCTACACGAAGCTCGGCGCCAAGCTGATCGTGTCGCTCGGAGCCGCGGCGATCTGCATCGGCATCCTGCTGCTGTCGCTGATCGGTGAGGACTCGGGCTACAGCGGGCTCGTCCCGGGGATGCTCGTGCTGGGCGTCGGCATCGGGCTGTTCTACTCGTCGATCACCACCGCCGGCGTGACTGCACTGGATGCTTCGAGGGCCGGCCTCGCCGGCGGCATCGTCTACATGTTCCAGATCGCCGGTGGGTCGATCGGGCTCGGGTTGAACACGACCGTGTTCATATCCCGCGCGCGCGACGAGCTCAACGCGCACCTCGCCTCGGTCGGCGCAACCGTCACGCACACACAAGCCAACCTCGCTCACGGGATCCTCGCCGGCACCTCCTCCAGCCGCCAGGTCCTCGGACAGCTCCCGGCGAGCGCCGCCCATCGCTTGGAGTCGCTTGTCCGGGACGCGTTCGTCGCGGGGCTGCACACGGCGTTTCGTGTCGACGCGGCCCTCGCATTTGGGGCGTTCGCCGTGGCGGTTCTGTTCGTCGGCGGCGCGATGCATCGACACCCCCGCCGCACATTCGCGCCCCGCCGCTCGCATCACCAAGCAGCGGCCTGAAGCGGCGCCGCGGCGGGGATGCGCACCGTGACGCTGAGCCCGCCGCCGGATCGGGGGGCGAGGGTGAGATCGCCGTCGTGGGCGCGGGTGATGCTCTCGACGATCGCGAGCCCGAGACCGAGGCCGGCACGGTCGGACCTGACGCGTTCGTCGCCGCGGAGAAACGGCTCGGCCAGTGTGGAGACCAACTTCGGCGCGAGCGTCTCGCCGGTGTTCTCGACAGCAAGCTCCACGAAGCCCGGGCGAGCGCTGGTCGTGACCCAGACGGTTCCGCCGTCTGGCAGGTTGTGGACGATCGCGTTGTGGACGAGATTCGTGCTCAACTGCGCCAGCAGAGCGCGGGAGCCGGCGGCGGGTGCCGCCTGCGTTGAGGTCTCGATGGTGACTCCCCACCTCTCTGCGAGCGGGAGCAGCGTTTCGGTGGCTTCTTCGGCCATCACGGACATGTCGACGTGTTCCCGCTCGAAGGGCCGCTGGTCGGCCCGGCTCAGCAGGAGCAGCGCCTCGGTGAGGTCGATCGCTCGGGCGTTGACCTCGGAGAGGCGCTCGATGAGCTCGCCGTTGTCGCGATCCGGATCGTCACGGGCCACGTCGAGAAGCGCCTGCGTGACCGCCAGCGGAGTGCGCAGCTCGTGGGAGGCGTTGGCTGCGAACCGGCGCTGTTCCGCGACGTGCGCCTCCAGCCGCGCGAGCATCGCGTCGAAAGCGTCGGCGAGCTCGCGGAACTCGTCTCTGCGACCCGGCAGCAGGATCCGGTGCGAGAGCGCCCCGGTCGCAGCGAAACGGGTGGCGTCGGTGATGCGGGTCAGGGGGGCGAGCATGCGGCCGGCGAGGAACCACCCTCCCACGAGACCGAACACGAGCAGGAAGCCCAGCACTGCCGCTGCCCTCGGAGCGAACACGTGCAGGAGGCTGGACCGGACGGGAAACACGCCATGAACGGGCGTGCTTCCGGTGCTTCCCGGGACTATGAGCGCCTGTTCGGGGACGTAGCGCAGGAGGAACGCCCACACGGCCACCAGCAGCAGGGCTCCGGCAACCATGAGGAAGCCGGCGTAGCTCAGCGTGAGCTTGAGGCGGACGCTCAAGCCGGGAGCTCTAACCACGCGCCGCTCGTTCCTGCCGGGTGCCAGGTGGGGTGCTGATGCGGTAGCCGACGCCGGCCACGGTATCGATGATCCCGGGGGCGCCGAGGCGTTTGCGCAGCGCCGAGATCGTGATGCGCACGGCGTTCGTGAACGGGTCTGCGTTCTCGTCCCACGCCTGCTCCAGGAGCTGCTCGGCGCTGACGATGCCACCTTCGGCGGCCACGAGAACTTCAAGGACGGCGAACTGCTTGCGGGTGAGCGCGACGTAGCGGCCCTCGCGGTAGACCTCGCGGCGAAACGGATCCAGGCGCAGGCCCGCGATCTCCCGCACGGGTGGCCGGCTGTGCGCGCGCCGGCGGTCGAGCGCCCTCAGCCGGAGCACGAGCTCCCGCAGCTCGAATGGCTTCGTGAGGTAGTCGTCGGCGCCGAGCTCGAAGCCGGACGCCTTGTCGTCGAGGCGGTCGGCAGCGGTCAGCATGAGGATCGGCATGCCGGTGCCGGAGGCGACGATGCGTTCGGCGATCGCGTCACCCGAGGGCCCGGGAATGTCGCGATCGAGGATCGCGATGTCGTAGGCATTGACGTTCAGCAGCTCCAGCGCGGTGTCGCCGTCCGTCGCGATGTCGGCAGGGATCGCTTCCAGACGCAGGCAATCGCGGATCGCTTCTGCCATGTAGGGCTCGTCCTCTACGACCAACACGCGCATGCGCTCGATGCTACGAGCCCGGGGCATATCGTCGGCGTATCGAAAATCGCTTACGCGCCGGGAACAGGGCGCTGCGTTGAATCGAGGCCGTGACGTATGGCAACCCGGCGCGAACAGAGGACCGCCCTGGTCGATGGGCCTCGGGCGGCCTGCGCGGGCGGGGCGCGCTGCTCGCAGCGGCGCTCGCCCTGCTCGTCGCCGAGGCGGGGCTCCTCGCGGCGAGCCATCAGCTGCGCGGCACGCCGGCCTCTCCACCACCACGAACGCGTGCTCTGAACGGACACAGATACGTTCCCGAGCTGATCTGGCCGCAGCAGGGACAGGCGGCGCTCGTCTTCGGCCGAGGGCGCTCGGCGGAGAGCCCGCACGAGCAGCCGGTCCCGATTGCCAGCCTGGCAAAGGTGATGACCGCCTACCTGATCCTCGACCGCTACCCGCTGAGCGGTGCGGGGGACGGGTTCACGATCACCGTCACGGCCGGCCAGGCGCAGGCCGAGAGCAGGGATGCCGCCGACGGCGAGTCGGTCGTGGTGGTGAAGCCCGGAGAGCAGCTGACCGAGCGCCAGCTGCTCGAGGCGATGCTGATCCCCTCCGGCAACAACATCGCCAGGATGCTCGCCGACGTGGTCGCAGGCAGCGACAGCTCCTTCCTCTCGGAGATGAACGCCGAGGCCCGCGCGCTCGGGATGGACCACACGATCTACACGGATCCCAGCGGGTTCGATCCGGCCACTGTCTCAACCGCCGCCGATCAGCTGCGCGTCTTCCGCAAGGCGATGCTCTTCCCGGCCTTCCGGGAAGTGGTCTCGATGGCCAGCGTGACGCTGCCCGTCGCCGGAACCCTCGCCAACTTCAACCCACTGATCGCCGCGGGGTACGCGGGCAAGACCGGGTCGGACTCCGCAGCCGGAGGGTGCCTTGCGTTCTTCACCCACCGGGGCCGGGAGACAGCCGTCGGCGTCGTGCTGGGGCAGGGGGAGGGCAGCGACACGCGGACGCTCCTCGCCGCCGCGGGTGAAGCCGCCGAGCGTCTCGTCGACTCCGTCGCCCGGGCGGGTGGTGCGCCTGCCGTGGCCGACCCCGGCGAGAGCCCGTCGCGACCGCCTTCCGAGCGCGCCTCCGACTAATCGATCTCGAGCGGCTCGAGCATGCGGTGCGGCCCGCGCATCGCGACGGCGACACGGTCCGTGCGGGCGCTCGCACGTCGCGGGCGCGGCTCGCTGAGGATGTCCTCGACCGCGGGCGTCACGCCGCAGGCCGGGCAGGCGCCATGTGAGTCGAGTTCGGTCCCGCACGTCGCGTGCCGGAACAGGCGTGAGTTCTGCGCACGGTTCCCGTCTCCCCAGACGAGCAGCGCGTGCAGCACCGGCCACAGCTCGCGGCCGGCGGCCGTGAGCTCGTACAGGTGGCGCCCGCCGTGGTCGGGGTCGGGCGTGCGCTCGAGAATCCCCTGCTCGACCAGACGGCTGAGTCGCTCGGCGAGCACCGCCTTCGGAACGTCGAGGTGCTCCTGGAAGTCGTTGAAGCGGCGTACGCCGTAGAGCGCATCGCGCACGATCAGCAGGGTCCAGCGCTCGCCGACGACCTCCAGCGCGCGGGCGATCGCGCAGTCCTGACCTTCGTAGTCCTTGCCGAGCACGACCACAGCGTAGCAGCAGGGGTTCGATGATCGAACCCGACGTGCTACGTTGGATCGCGGGTTCGATCACTGAACCTCTGGGGCTGCCGCCTCGCAGCCGGCGACGAGCAAGCCCGAGAGCGCCATCGACGACAGGAGAAGCCCGTGAGCACGACCGCAATCAGTTCCCTCCAGCCCGTCAGACGCACCCTCTCGCACCCTCTCGCCTACGCGCTGTCGGCGGCGATCATCGGGCTCGCGCTGTTCGCGTCCGCGACGCCGTCGCCGCTGTATGCGACCTACAGTCACCTCTGGGGTCTCTCGCCGGTCGTCGAGACGCTCGTGTACGCCACCTACGCGATCGGCGTCCTCGCCGCTCTCCTGCTCGCCGGCCGAGCCTCCGACCTCGTCGGCCGGCGCCCGGTGCTGCTGACCGCCCTCGGCGCGCTGATCGCGGCCAGCGTGCTCTACATACTCGCCGACTCGGTCGCGTGGCTGTTCGCAGCCCGCGCCGTGCAGGGGCTCGCGACCGGGCTCGCGCTGGGCACTGCAAGCGCCGCGCTCCTCGACTTCCATCCCCGCCACGACCCGAGCGAGGCCGGACTGACGAACGGGAGCGTCAGCGCCGCAGGGCTCGGCCTCGGCGCCCTCGTGTCCGCGGCGGCGGTTCAGCTGCTGCCGGCCCCGCGGGTGGTCCCCTACGCGCTGGTGCTCGCGTTGTTCGTCATCGCCTTCATCGGGGCCCTCCTGATGCCGGAGCCCGTCGCGGACCGCGCGCCGCTGCGCCTCACACCTCAGCGCCCGCACGTACCGCCCGAGGTCAGGCAGCCGTTCGTCCTCGCCGCTCTGGCGGTGGCCGCCGCCTACTCGATCGGAGGGCTCTTCTTCGCGCTCGGCCCCCAGCTCTCGGCGCAGGTGTTCCAGACCAGCAACCATCTCGTGACCGCGATCGGGCTGTTCCTGCTGGCCGGCGTGGGGGCGGTGGCCCAGCTCATCTACGGCCGGCGCCCGGCATGGGCGGGGGTGACGATCGGCTCGGTCGCGCTCGCGGCCGGCGTCGGCTCGATCGCGCTCGCCGCTGCGATGCAGTCGCCGGTCGCGCTCCTGGTCGGTTCCGCCGTCGGCGGGGCCGGCTTCGGCGTCGCGTTCCTGGGGGCGCTGCGGAACCTCTCCGCGGCGATCCCGCCCGATCACCGAGCCGGGGTGATGTCGGCTTTCTTCCTCGTCGCCTACGCGGCGCTCTCGATCCCTGCGGTCCTGGCCGGCCTCACCGCGACCCGCATCGGCCTGTCCTCGACGTTCGAGATCTTCGGCGCCGCCGTTGCGGCGCTCGCTCTCCTCGTGGGGCTGATGGCTTGGCGCACCCGGCCGGGTGCGTCGGCCTTCGGGCCTCCCGCTCGCTCAGGGCGAGGCCAGGGCACCGGAGCGGCCCGGCCATGATGGCCGGGCCTCAGCCCCGTGGCTTCGGAGGGTCGCCCGCCTCGCACCTAGTGCGGTGGGCAGGGAACCTTCAGCGTCTCGGTCACGGTCTGCTGCGTGAGCCCGCCGAGGCCGGCGAAGGTCAGTTCCGCCTTGCCCGGGAACCCCCCCTTCGGGCACTTCTTGGGCACGCGGCCGTAGTAGATCGGCTTGCCGTTCTTGATGATCGCCGAGCCGACGACGACGGAGATCGATTTGACCGAGGCGTCCTGGGCGCCGGGCACCGTTTCCACCAGCGGCACCTGAGCGATCAGCTCCTTGCTGTAGAGGCCTGACGCGGGGACGAAGTGCGCCTTGGAGAGGATTTCCAGGAGCACGGGTTCGTGGCCGAAGGTGAAGAACTCCAGCCCCCCGCCGGGCGCGTAGAACGATTCGATCGTCGTCGTCTCAGGCACGATCGAGCTGCCGAACGCGACGACGCCCGTGGCGTGCCCGACCGGGCCGGCCGCTGAGCCTTTCGGGCACCCCTTGGGCCCGGTCCCCGCCGGTTCCAGGGTCGAGGGCGGACAGGACGGGAAGCCTTCCGGATGCAGCACCGTGCCTTTCGGGAGGAACACGTTGACGCCGATCAGCGGCGGCGGAAAGCCGCCGTATTCGGTGCCCGAGATCGCGACCTGGCTTTCCACGGCCGCCCCGGCGCCGAGCTTGTTACCCGTGCCCGGGAAGCCTTTGATCGGCACGATCCTCGCTTTGATCGCCACCGTGGGGATGGCGGAGGCGGCGCCGGGCAGGCCCAGCGCCGCGAAACCGAGTACTGCGGTGCACAGCAAGAACGCTCGTCGCAATCGAATCCCTCTCCTCGAGTCTGTTTGGGTCCGCGCTGCGCGGACCATGCCTTCGCGTCGTCGCAGTTCCTAACACGCTTGCGTGACGGGCGGCGCGGTCGTTCCTGATTCGGGGTGCTCGACCGCCCGGCCAAGCGTCACAGCTGGCAACGGGTCCTCGCCGCCCGCGCGGGTGGGTACCGGCCCGAGAACACGGCCGGTGACCCGGGCCCTCGGCCCCGCCCCGAGCACGACCGGCGGGGCCGAGCGCCGGCCCCGCCGGCGCTCTCAGGCTTCCGCCTCGACCGCCGACTCGCCGGGAGCGAGCGCCCGGCTGTCCCTGAACAGGAGCCGATGGACCCCGGCCCCGAGGAGACCGCCGAGCAGGGGCGCCACGATGAACAGCCAGAGCTGTTCGAGCGCCCACCCGCCGACGAGGATCGCGGGGCCGATACTCCGCGCAGGATTCACCGAGGTGTTGGTCACAGGGATGCTCGCGAGGTGGATCAGCACGAGCACGAGGCCGATCGGAATTCCTGCGAACGCGACGTTGGCGAGCCGGTCGGTGGCGGCCAGGACCGTGAAGACGAGGAACGCCGTCAGGATCACCTCGATCGCGAACGCCGCACCGACCGCGTAGCCGGCAGGAGAGTGGCTGCCGTACCCGTTCGCCCCCAGCCCTTCCGCGCCGGCGCTGTAGCCCCCCGGGCGTCCAGAGGCGATCGCCAGCACCGTGGCGGCTCCGACGATCGCGCCGATCACCTGCGCCGCCCAGTAGCGCACGGCCTCCGGGAGCTCGACCTTGCCGCTGACCAGCAGCCCGAGCGTGACCGCCGGGTTGATGTGGCAGCCGGAGATCGGTCCGATCGCGTAGGCCATCGCGAGCAGGGACAGCCCGAAGGCGAACGCGATCCCCACGTTGCCGACCTGATGCCCGGCGATCACGGCGGTTCCGACACCGCCGAAGACGAGCACGAACGTCCCAATTGCCTCTGCCGCCGAGCGCTTCAGGGTCATGATGTCGCTCCCCTTTCTCGGGCCGATCCGCCCGGCCCACGGTCGTCGCCGAAGACGCTAGACCGTGGGCCAGATGTCCTCCGGATGGCGCTCCGCCTCAGCTCCCGTCGTTCGCGATCGCCTGATAGGGCCGGCACGGCTCGTTGCGCAGGCTCGGGCACGCCGGCAGTTCGGACGGCACGCTCACGCCGGGCACGATCGGCAGGCTCAGGCTGGAGGGCATGCTCGGCGAGAACGCGATCGACTCGTTGGCGGTGGCGCCTTCCGGTTCGGTGTGAGCGAACGACCAGATCGGCTGGGTGCCGTTGGGCGCCGAGATCGTGACGCTGACGCGCGAGCCGGCCCGGTACGCGTGCCCCTCGAAGTAGAGGGGGATCGTGACCGGGACGTACTGGCCCGCCGGCATCGGCTGCTTGTCGGAGGCAAGCATCGTGGGGATCGGCTGAAGCGGGGTCGGCTTCTCCGCGAGGATGTTCTTCTTGCTGGTCGCCAGCTTGCGCTCGCTCGCGCGCAGCCACCCGTTCTGCACGAACGTCTCGTTGCCGTCGGGGCGCACCTCGCTGACCGTCGCGAGCAGGTCGACATCGGGAGTCGAGGACTTCAGCCAGACCGTGACCGCACCGCCGCCGACAGCGGTCTCGTCTTCGGTGAGCGGAGCCGACACGTAGGACACCGCGTCACCGGCCGGCGGCTGCTGCCATTTCCAATCCCACTGCGCCGCGTCGCCCCAGAGTCCGCCGGAGCCCGTGCTCGGGCCGAAGTCCGTCAGCGGCGTGGCGCTCGCGTCGGAGGTGTAGCTGTCCTGCCCTTCGCCCGTCGCCTTCGCATCGTTCAGGGTCCCGTTCGGGCCGAGGTACCAGGTCTTCGCCTTGGTGCCGGGAACCGGGAACGACGCGAAGGACTGTTCGAAGCCGGGGTAGGGATCGCCGGCCGTCTTGATGCCGAGCGGCGAGGCGCCGGCGCCGTTGTCGAAGAGCACCCGGATCTCGGGCTGTTCTTCGAATGCGGCCAGCGCCGATTCGTATGTCGGCTGCAGCTGGATCGGGTCAACCGGGAGCGTGACGACGTTGGTCTTTTCGAGCCCCATCGCTTCGTCGTAGATGACCGGGGCGGCCGCGTTCACGACCGGCGCGTTCTCCAGCGGCGCCTGATGGGCCACGTAGAGCTCCAGGAAGTCGTACATGCGATTCAAGCGTCGCCGGGTCGAGCGAGTCGACGTGGGCGCCGTTGGTGAACGTGAACCACTTCTTGTCCGTGCCCGTGAAGTGCTCCGCGAGGTCGGCGCAGTGCCCGCCGGTCTGCTCGTCCTCCCACTGGCAGGCCATGAACGTCGGCACCTTGATGTTCTTCACGAAGGTGACGGGGTCCAGCGGATCCGCGACCGGCTTGTTGTACGTCGAGTTTTCTTTGATCTTGCCCAGCAGGTTCGCGGCCTCGCCGTGCAGTGCCTGGTTCTTGGCGCACGTTTCGTCGCCTTCTTCGATCTGCTTGGTCGCCCACGCCTGCCCGTGTCCGGGGCTTGCGGGTTCCGCGTTCTGCTGGCGCTGCTCCGCCCATTCGACGGCGAACCCGGTGTTCAGAACTCCGCCCGGGTAGAGCGTCGTCGCGGTCGCGTCGATCACCGACAGGGGCGCTATCGCGGCGAGGCCGGCGGGGTCGGTCTGGGCGGTGAAGAGCTGGCTGATGCCGCCGTAGGAGATGCCGAGCATGCCGACCTTGCCGCCCTTGACCCACGGCTGGTGCGCGATCGTTTCGATCACGTCGTAGCCGTCGAGGTTCTGCATCTTTTCGAAGAAGTCGAAGGCGCCCCCGGAGCAGCCGGTACCGCGCATGTTCACGTCGACGACCGCGAAGCCCATCAGGTTTGCGAGCACCGCGATTCCGTTTTCCGGTCCGGCAGGGTTCGCGTAGCCGTACCCCGAGTACTCGATCAGCGTCGGGTACGGCGCCGTGTAGCTGGGCGTCGGCACACCGGGGATCGGGAGCGTCGGGAAGTGGAACATCGAAGGCACGCCAGGCTCACCGGCCGGGCTGGTCGGCGGGTGCACGTCGATCGCGAGCTTCGTTCCGTCGCGGGTCGTCAGGTACGTGTAGCCGTTGTCGGGGATTTCCTGGCCGTAGATGCTCGGGTCCCAGGGCGCGGCAGTGCCCTTGTGGACGATGACGGGAGCCGATTCCGCGCCGCCGGCGACCACGCGGTAGCTCTTCCCGGGCTTCACGTTGCGGAACAGCAGGCCGCCCTGTTGATCGGCGCTCTGCGTGGCGACGGTCGTGTGGCCCTTGGCAAGCGATGCCTGCGCGTTCGGCGCGAGCCCCGTGACGTCCACCTGTTCCACGCTGCCCCGCGCTTCGAAGGCCGCGGCGCCCGCCGCCGCTGCGAGACTCGCCAGGAGCACAGCGAGCGCGACCGTCCACACCCGCCACGAGCGGCCACCGGACCGCATCACGCCACCGACCCGACCGACTACGCCTGCTCGCTTGACACGCAGCACATGTCCCCCTGTTTCTGCGCCCACGCGCAGTCTCGAAAGCCTTGCCCGGCTCCGTCCCCCCTCGACCGGCACCAGCTCGAACGGCGGAGTGATTACCCCGACCGCCGAGTTCCAAACAGGAACGCTCTTCGGCCGAGAGACAAGCTCGCAGGCGCTCCCGCCGTGGGCTCGGGCGAACTGGCGCCGGCCGAAGTGCTCGCGGAACTGTGATCGCCTAACGACGCGCAGCGCGTTCGTTGAGGGCGCGCACGACGGGCACCACTGATGTCCGCTGGTAGAAGTCCACGGCGACGATCGCGCCGTGCGCGCCTCGCTTGCGCTCGCACTGCTCGATCCGCGGCCGCAGGAACCCGGTCCGCCCGATCTGCGCGTTCAGCGCGGAGCTCGGCGGGAACGGAGGGATCCAGTGGTTGACCAGCAGCAGCGGGCTGTCCTGGCGCCCCCGGTAGCGCCTGCAGCTGAGCTGCCCGGGATGCAGCGCGCCGAGGGGCGTGTCCTGGATGAAGGAGAAGGCGGGCATGTACCAGGCGGGCGTGCCGCCGTGGTTCTCGGCGAAGACGACCAGGCGACGGCCGCTCGAGACGAGCTCCCCCAGCGTCGGCGTCGGCTTGCCGGCCGGGAGCGTCGCCACGTAGGAACCGAGCGACGCCCGCTCGAACGCGGCCGCGATCGCCGCGGCCGGCGGGTAGTCCTCGACGATCAGGACCACGACCTGGTCGCGGTTGCGCTCGAGGAAGCTCCTGATCCCCTCCAGTTCGCGCCCGAGCGGCTCGGCGCCGAGCTCGCAGAGCGTGTGGCAGAGGTAGAGCTCGGGGCTGCCGTGCAGGGCGCCGAGGCCGACGCCGCCGGCGACACGGTCCGCGACGCGCAGCGCCTCGGGCGGAACCTGCCGGGCGACCTTGTTCGCGTCCGCCCCTTCCGCTTCGAAGTCGGTGCGGACGCGGCCCGTCCCGGGGTCGCTGACGCCGTAGTGCACGTCGAGCAGCAGCGCGCGGATGCCGTCGCGGAGCTGCCGCGGGATCGCAAGGGTCTGGTTGGCGAAGTACCAGCCGGGCTCGTCCGAGGCCGCGAAGGAGTTGTGCGTGCCGGCGAAGAACACGTCGCTCAACCGCTTCGCGCAGAGCCCCGTCACGCCGTTGCACGCCTTCGGCTTGCCGGCACCGGTCGCGCAGCCGCCCGCGAGCAGGCTCGCCAGAACGACGGCGATCAGAGAGCGCCCGCTCAGAGCCCGCAGCCCCGCTGCCGCCGTGCCAACCGCCGCACGCGCACAGTATGGTCAAAACGGGTGCAGCCTCACGCGGGCAGGAAGCGGAACGGACGCTCTTCCTCGAGGGCTCGCTCGCGCGCGTCGCGGCCCGCCGGCCTGCAGCCGGGCGAGTCCGCCGAGAGGGGACGCGAGGCGCGCGGCAGGGCGCCGCGCTCCGCCCACGGGGAATGGGAGCCCCGCCCGCACCGCGCCGATCCCGTCGCGATCCTCGCCGAGCAGGCAGGCACGCGCGTCCAGGAGCTCGTCCCGATCCGCTACGGACGGATGCTCGTCTCGCCGTTCACCTTCTATCGCGGCGCCGCGGCGGTGATGGCCGCCGACCTCGCCGCGACGCCGGACTCGGGGATCATCGTGCAGGCCTGCGGCGACGCCCACATCTCGAACTTCGGCGCCTTCGGCGCACCCGACCGGCGCGTGGTCTTCAGTCCCAACGACTTCGACGAGACGCTGCCGGGGCCATGGGAGTGGGACGTCAAGCGCATGGCGGCCAGCGTGGAGATCGCCGCCCGTGAGCTCGGCCTCGCGGCTCCGCGCCGGCGGCGGACGGTCGTGAGCTGCGTGGGCGAGTACAGGGAGGCGATGCGCAGCTTCGCAAAGGCCAGCCACCTCGACGTCTGGTACGAGCGGCTGACGGCGAGCGAGCTGGTCGAGCGGTTCGGCGGAACGCTCGGCAGCCAGGAACGGATCGTCTTCGCGAGGCCGTTCGCGAGAGCGCGCCGCAAGACCCACCTGCGCGCGGTGCGGAAGCTGACCGAGCGGGTCGACGGCAGGCTCCGCTTCCGTCACGTGCCGCCGCTGCTCGTCCCGTTCCGCGAGCTGTTCGACCCTGCGGATGTCAGAGACGAGCGCGAGTACATCCGCGAGCTGCTCGGCGAGTACGCGGCCGGCCTCGAGCCGGACCGCCACTACCTGTTCGGGACGTACGAGTTCCTCGACATGGCGCGCAAGGTGGTCGGCGTCGGCAGCGTCGGCACGCGGGCCTGGGTGTTCCTGCTCGCGGGACGGGACGGGACGGACCCGCTGGTACTGCAGGCAAAGCAGGCGCAGGCGTCGGTGCTCGAGCCCTACCTGGGACGCAGCGAGTTCTCCAACCACGGCGAGCGGGTGGTCCACGGGCAGCGGATCTCCCAAGCGGCGGTCGACATCTTCCTGAGCTGGCAGCGCAGCGAAGGCCTGGACGGCGAGGAGCACGACTTCTACGTCCGCCAGCTGTGGGACTGGAAGGCATCCGCCGACCTCGCCGCGCTGAGCGAGTCCGGGCTGCG
This sequence comes from uncultured Solirubrobacteraceae bacterium, assembly GCA_963738815.1. Taxonomy (GTDB): domain Bacteria; phylum Actinomycetota; class Thermoleophilia; order Solirubrobacterales; family Solirubrobacteraceae; genus Palsa-744. Next base: position 601,932 of record CAVTXW010000007.1, on the reverse strand, counting down.
CGCGTACACGCGTGCGTGCGGATGGTCGCTCGCGCGCATGCACGCACGCTCGGGCGATCGTCTGGCGATCGCGGCGTATCTCGGCTCCGGCGCCGGCTTCGATCGCGCGATCGCGCGCTTCGCCTCGGCCTACGCCGACCAGAACGAGCGCGACCATGCGCGGCTCGCCGAAGCCGTGGCCGGCGGAGAGCTCCCGGCGCAGCTCGGCGTGTGAGGCGCCGGAACGTCCAACGGGCTTGCGGCCCGTTGGACCCGCGTTTTTACCCAAGCGCTATCTCGCCTTTAGCCCGGCACATGAGAGGTGCCTCAGCATCCTCTTCATGGAATATGAGAGCTGGCCGATGGACCCGGTGGCGGTCGCCTCGCTCGTGGCGCAGCTCATCGACGAGATCGACGCGCGCGAAGAAGCGGACACGCGGGTGCTGCTGGAAATGTTCCTGACGGCGGCGTGGGGCTGTCGCTCCGCGCTCGACCAGTGACAGCGGCCTCAGCGGCCGCGCGGCGGCGGGTCCCGAGACGTTGACGGCGGTGACGCGCCCGGCTAGCGTCGGCGGAAACCACGCAAGGGGGAAGCGATGTTCGTCCGAGCTGTCCGGTTCACCGGCGTCACGCAGGAGCGGATCGAGGCGCTGAAGGCGAGAATCGAGGAGGCGGGCGGCCCACCGCCGGGCGTCAACTCGGCGGGCCTGAGCGTCGGCTACGACGGCGCGCAGGGAACCGCGATCGTGCTGCAGCGCTTCGAGAGCGCAGCCGACATGGAGGAGGCCGCGAGGATCTTCGACGCGATGGACGCGGGCGAGACGCCCGGCGCGCGTGCCTCGGTGGACAGCTGCGAGGTGGTGCTCGAGCTGACGCCCTGACGGACGTCAGTCCGCGGCCGCAAGGAGCGCCTGCACCTCCTCGTCGGCGGTCTGTGAGAAGTCCTCGTAGTAGAACCCGACCGCCCCGAGGGGGTGCGGTGTCAGCAGGCACACGACGCCGTCGCACGCATCCCCCAGCATCGCGCAGACCTCCGGGTCGGCGACCGGAACGGCGACGATGATCGCCGCCGGGTGCTCCGCCTGGATCGCTCCGACCGCGGCCAGCATCGTCGAGCCGGTCGCCAGGCCATCGTCGACCACGACCGCCGTCCTGCCGGCGAGCACCGGCGAGGCGCGCCCGTCGCGGTAGCGACGCTCGCGACGCTCGAGCTCGTCGCGCTCGCGGCCCTCAATCGCCGCGAGCTCAGCTCGCGTGAGGCCCAGCTCTCGGATCAGCCCCTCGTTCAGCACGCGCACGCCGCCCCGGGCGATGGCGCCGATCGCGAGCTCCTCGCGGCCCGGCGCGCCGAGCTTGCGCGCGACGAGCACGTCGAGTGGGGCGCCCAGCGCAGCAGCGACCTCGGCCGCGACCGGCACCCCACCCCGGGGCAGTCCCAGGACCACGGTCTGGCCGCCGGGCGCGGACGCGCGCAGACGCTCTCCCAGCAGCACGCCTGCCTGTTTGCGATCCCGGAAACGGTGGGCCCTGCGCGTGGCGATCCTCCTGTGCGGCGTTGAAGCAACTCTTACGTTCCCCGCACTTGAATGTGGCACGCTTCCCGCCTCGACCCGCGCGCGAGCCGGCACGCGCCCGCGGGTCCGCACTCCTGCATGCGCCGCTACGTACTCATCATCCTGGGTGTCCTCGTCGCCGCCTGGGCGGTGCTGGCGATCGTGCTCGGCTCGCCGAGCCTGAAGATCGGATCCAGCTCCCCGAAGGCCGTCGCCGTCTCGCCGCCCTGCGACCTTGACTCGCCGGAACGCTCGGCACGGCTCGCCGGCACAGGCGTCTACGCGTCGCCCGCGCCCGAAACCGACACGGCCAACCCGCGCACTCAGATCAGCTTCCTGGGAGCGCCGGCCGGCTCGGTCGGCGGCGTCTCGGTGGTCGGCTCGGCGAGCGGGCAGCACGAAGGGCGGCTCGCCTCCTTCTCGCAGGATGACGGCGCGAGCTTCCTCCCCGCGAAGCCGTTCACCGCGAACGAGACGGTGAGGGTGAGCGCGACGATCGGCGGGCGGCCGGTCTCGTACTCCTTCCGCGTCTCGACGCCCTACGCGACGGCAGACGTCCCCGAGTTCCCGGCCTCGCCGGCGACGCCCCCGGACTCGCAGAGCTTCACGACGATGCCGGGCGTGAAGGCACCCGTGATGACGGTCACGACCGCCGACCGCGACCCGGCGGCCGGCGACGTGTTCGTCACCAACGGCCCCGGGCCGGGCCAGTACGGCCCGCTGATCTACGACCCCCGGGGCCGGCTCGTGTGGTTCCAGCACCTGACGGGCGGAGCCACGGCGGAGGACCTCAACGTCCAGAGCTATCAGGGCAGGCGCGTTTTGACCTGGTGGAAGGGACGTGTGCTCTCGCTCGGCTTCGGGCAGGGAGAAGACCTCGTGATGAACTCGCGCTATGAGGTGATCGCGCGGGTCCCGGGCGGCAACGGCCTGACGGCGGACCTGCACGACTTCCGCCTCGCCCCCCACGACGTCGCCTACATCACCGCGTACAACCCGATCCTCTGCGACCTGCGCCCGGCCGGGGGCAAGTCCGACGGGACGATCACCGACGTGGCGGTGCAGGAGATCGACATGCACAGCGGGCTCGTGCGCTGGGAATGGCACAGCCTCGACCACGTGAAGGCCGCCGAGTCGGAAGTCGAAGTGACCTCGAACTCCAGGCCGTGGGACTACCTCCACCTCAACTCGATCGAGGAGCAGCCGAACGGGAACCTGCTGCTCTCGGCGCGCAGCACCTGGGCCGGCTACGACGTGGAAGCCGGCACCGGGAAGATCCGCTGGCGCCTCGGCGGCAACCACAGCTCCTTCCAGATGGGGCGCGGCACCGAGATGGCCTGGCAGCACGACGGCCGCATGCGGGGCGACGGCACGCTGACGTTCTTCGACGACGGCTCGAACCCGCCGATCCACAAGCAGTCGCGCGGCGTCGTGATCGCGATCGACGAACAGGCGCGCACGGCGCGGCTGGTGAAGGCCTACACGCACGCGAACCCGCCGATGCTCGCCGCGAGCCAGGGCAACATGCAGACGCTGCCCAGCGGCAACGTGCTGATCGGTTACGGCGGCGTGCCCCAGATCAGCGAGTTCGCCGCCGACGGCTCGCTCGTGTTCGACGCCCACCAGCCATACGACACGTCCTTCTACCGCGCCTTTCGCTTCCCCTGGGACGCGGTGCCCGCGACGCCGCCGGCGCTACTCGCGAGCACCAACAACACCGAAGAAGAGACGATCGTCCACGCGAGCTGGAACGGGGCCACCGGCGTTGCTTCCTGGCGCGTGCTCGCCGGCGAAGAACCGCACGTGCTGAAGGTCAGCGCGACGATCCCCTCCACCGGCTTCGAGAGCGCTGTCACCCTGCCGCACAAGTACAAGTACGCCGCGGTGCAGGCGCTCGACCGCGCCGGTCACGTGCTCGGCAGCTCGGCGACCAGCCAGGTGATCGGGTTCTACGCCTCCCTCGTCGCGGCGGGAGGTAAGCCGGGTGCTCAGTAACTCGGCTGCGAGGAGTGGCCGTGTTTGGTCGTCGTCGTCGTGCTCGGCGTCGTGGTGCTCGTCGTCGCCGGGGTCGACGTCGAGGTCGAGGAGCTCGATTTCCCGCCGCAGGCCGACAGCGCAAGGCTGCTCGCCAGCACGGCGGCGAGCGTTAGCATGGCTGTCAGTGGCGTTCTCTTCACGGGCCGCGCTCCGTTCCTCACGGGGGTCGGGCGCCCACCCTAGCAACACCCCTCCCGCGCCACGCTTGATCGGAGCACAACCGTGACCGCCGAGGCGACCGCGACCCCGCCGGCCGCGGCGGCGCCCGCGGCACCGGACGACGCCGCTCGGCGGCGCCTGCGCCTGCTGCTGGCCGTCTGCTGCGCCGCGCAGTTCATGGTCATCCTCGACCTGAGCATCGTCAACGTCGCGCTGCCCTCGATCCAGTCCGACCTCGGGTTCTCCTCGCCGGGTCTGCAGTGGGTGGTCGACGCCTACACGATCACCTTCGCCGGCTTCTTGATGCTCGGCGGGCGCGCGGCGGACCACTTCGGCCAGCGCCGGATCTTCGTGATCGCGCTGGTGCTGTTCGCGATCACGTCGCTGGCCGGCGGGCTCGCGCCGGACAAGGCCGTGCTGGTGATCGCCCGCGGGCTGCAGGGCATCTCCGGCGCGCTGATGGCGGCCTCGACGCTGGCGATCATCACGGCCTCCTTCGCGCCCGGGCCGCCCCTGAACCGTGCGATCGGCACATGGGCGGCGACGAACGGCGTCGGCGGCGCGGCGGGCGCGCTGCTCGGCGGGATCATCACCGAATTCCTGAGCTGGCGCTGGATCCTCCTGATCAACCCGCCGGTCGGGATCGCCGCCGCTTTCGTCGCCTACCGCGTGGTCGCCGAACGGCGCCGCGCCCCCGACGCGAAGTTCGACATCGCAGGGGCGGTGACGCTGACCGTCGGCCAGCTGATCCTCGTGTACGGCGTCGTCGAAGCCGGGCTCGCCGGCTGGAGCTCGACCAAGGCCCTGATCCCGATCTGCGTGGGGATCGTGCTGCTGGTCGCGTTCGGCCTGATCGAGGACCGGATCGCGAAGGCGCCGCTGATCCCGTTCAAGGAGCTGACAAAGGGTCTGCGCGCCGCCAACAACATCGTGCTGCTGTTCAGCGCCGCGCTGTTCCCGATGTGGTTCGTGAGCTCGCTCTACATGCAGCAGGTGCTGGGGCTCTCGCCGTTCCACACGGGCCTCGTGTTCCTACCGATGACGATCGCGATCCTGCTGCTGGCCTCCCGCGCCGGGAAGCTCGTGAGCGCGTTCGGCGTGCGGGCGGTGCTCGGAAGCGGGCTCGTGATGATGACCGTGGGACTGCTGCTCTTCACGAAAATCAACTCGAGCGGCAGCGCGTGGGTCTACGTGGCGATCCCGGGCGTGCTGACCGCCGCCGGCATCGCGATGTCGATCGTACCCTCCACGATCGCGGCGACGCAGGAGGCGAAGGAGGGCCAGGCCGGGCTCGCATCAGGTCTCGTCAACACCTCGCGCCAGGTCGGCGGCGGGCTCGGCCTGGTCGTGCTGATCACGCTCGCAACCCAGCATTCGAGCAGCCTGATCGGCAGCGGCCAGCAGGTCAGCCAGGCGCTGACGAGCGGCTTCCGCCTCGCCTACTTCATCGCGGCGGGGCTATGCGCGCTCGCGGCGCTGATGACCTTCCTCGCCCTGCCCGCTGCGCCCGCGACGCTCGCGCGCGCGTCGCGGCGCTTCGTGCCCGTGGTGGGGGTCGTGCTGCTCGCGTTCACCGGCGTGAGCGTCGCCTTCGAAGGCAACAAAGGCGCGCCGCTCGGCCAGTACACCACCGCGGGCACCTACAGCTTCGTCACCGCGCCGTCGCTGCACCCGCCGATCATCAAGCGCGTGCAGCCGGGCAGCGAAAAGGGTCTCGCGCCGGGCTACATCTTCGCGACCAACTTCTACGACCTGAACAAACCGCCGATCGTCGGGCAGAGCGGCCCGTTGATCCTCGGGCGCGACCTGCAGCCCGTCTGGTTCCACCCGGTACCGGAAGACGTCGTCGCTTCCAACCTCACCCTCCAGAGCTACCGCGGCAAACCCGTGCTCGGCTGGTGGCAGGGGAGGGTCACGAAGAACGGGCCGACCGAAACCGGGGAAGACGTCATCGTCGACGAGCACTACCACGTGATCGCGCGACTGCACGCAACCGGCGGGTGGGTGCTGACCCTCCACGAGCTCCTGATCGACGGCGAAGGCCACGCCTGGGTGAGCGCGAACAAGAACATCGCGAAGGACCTCTCCACCTACGGCGGCGCGTACAACGGCGCGCTCGTCGACTCCGCCGTCCAGGAGTACGACCTCGCGACGGGCAAGCTGATGCGCAGCTGGGACGCGCTCGAGCACATCTCGCTGCACGAGTCCGTCGCGACGGTGCCGACCAACGGGTTCCCCTGGGACGCGTACCACATCAACTCGATCCAGCTCGTCGGCCCGGGCAGGTTCCTCGTCTCGATGCGCAACACCTGGGCGGCCTATCTGGTGGACGCCGCCAGCGGCAGGATCGAATGGACGCTCGGCGGGCGCAGATCGAGCTTCAAGTTCGGTCCCGCCGCGGGCTTCGAGTGGCAGCACGACGTGCGCATGCAGCCGCGACGGGACCGTGTCGCTGTTCGACGACCACTGCTGCCAGCTCACCGGCGGCGGGACCTCGGTGAAGGCGACCGGCGCCTCGCGCGGGCTCGTCATCAGGCTGAACCAGAGCGCCCGTACCGCCTCGCTCGTCTCGCAGTACGGCCAGCGCGAAGGCTTCGAATCGGAATACATGGGCGACACGCAGCCATTGAAGGGCGGCGGCGCGTTCGTGGGCTGGGGCTCGGAACCCTACCTCTCCGAATACGACCGCTCCGGGAAGCTCCTCTTCGAAGGCATCCTGCCCGAACCGGACCGCTCCTACCGCTCCCAGCTCGAGCCGTGGGAAGGGATGCCTGACACCAAGCCCGCAGCGGCGGCGCGGAGGGAAGGCTCGGCCACGAAGGTCTTCGCCAGCTGGAACGGCGCGACCAAGCTCGCGTCGTGGCGCGTGCTCGGCGCGAGCGCGGCCGGCGGCGCGATGCGCCCGCTCGCGACGGTGCCGAGGTCGGGCTTCGAGACGTCGATCTCGGTCCCCTCGGGTTACGCGAGCTTCGAGGTGCAGGCCCTCGACGCCGCCGGGCGCCCTCTCGCTACGTCCGGCGCGTTCGACGTCTCCTAGTCGAGCTGGAACTCCCCGTCGCGGTAGATCACCCTCTCGCCGCCGCCGCGAAGCTGTGCGGTGACCACACGGTCGGCGGTCGAGACGATGTCGGTGTGGACGCTCGAGTTGTTGAAGCCGAGGCGCTCCCACTCCTCGGGGGCGACGGCTGACGGGTCGCCGTCGTAGGCGTCCTGGTAGGAGCGCCCGAGCGCGATGTGGGTGTTGCCGAAGGGGCCGCCGACGTTCTCGTCGTAGAGCGTGTGCGCCATGAAGCGCGTGATGCGCGAGAGCCGTTTGTCGGTCAGCGAGAACTCGCCCACGCGGTCGGCGCCCTCGGTCGCGATCATCTCTTTCAGCACCGCCTCGTTCTGCTCGGCCGCCGACTCGACCACGCGGCCGTCCTCGAAGCGCAGGCTGATTCCCTTGACGAGGTTGCCGTAGCGGTACAGCGGCTGGTTGAAGCGGATCCAGCCTTCCGTGCCACGCCAGTCGGGGCTGGTGAAGAGCTCGAAGCTAGGGATGTTGCGCCCCCGTCCGCCGAGCCAGCGGCGGTTCTCGCCGACCGTCACCCACAGGTCGGCGTCCTCCCCCTCCACGTGCACGCGCTCGATCTCGAGCGCGTCCAGACGTTCGCGGTTGCGTTCGAGCGTCTCGCCGATCTCGCGCCAGCGTGCGATCGGATCCTGCTCGTCGAGGAAGCACGCGTGCACGATCTGCTCCCAGTACTCCTCGACCCCCATCTCGGCCTCGGCCGCCATCGCCTCGGTGCCGTACAGCCCGAGGGTCCAGCTGAAGCGGCCCTCGTTCTCCTTCTCCCCGCGCCAGTCCATCAGCTCGCGCAACGCGACGCCGCGCCGCATGATGCGGGCCGGGTCGACTGTCTCGAGCGCGTGCGGATCGGCTTCGGCGAGCACGGAGACCTGGTGATCCATCTCGTCGACGAGGCCGCGCATGTAGCGCGCCGGGAAATGGTCGAGCTGATCCTCGGAGGCCAGCTCGAAGAACGCCTTGGATCCGCCCATGCCCTGCTCCACGTCCGGGTAGTAGCCGCCGATCACGTTCGCGCCCGCGCGCCACACCGCGCGGCAGAGCTCGAGGTAGAGCGCACGCGCGCTCTCCGGCGCGGTCACGCGCACGACCTCGCCCGGCTTCACCCCCTCGCCGCCGCCGAGCGCGTAGTCGACGAGCACCGAGGCGTAGCGCTCGAGGATCTCCTGCGGCGGCGTGTAGGGCACGGCGGGACTCTATCCAGCGCCGCCGCCGAAGCCTCGCCGGGCCGCCTGCGGCCGGGCCCGCCGCGCTCAGGCCGCGAGGTGGGGCGCCGGGCGCGCCTTCGCGCCGGCGGCAAGTCCGTGGGGCGTCTTCTCCCAGTAGAAGGGGTTGCGGATCAGCTGCACCGCCGCGCGCCACGCGGCGATCGAATGCAGCACCCAGTAGAGCGGGTTCAGTAGCGCATACGGGGCGGCCCGCCAGCCCTGCCCGCGCACGGCGGCGAGCACGTTCAGCGCGATCATGATGCCGTTGCCGACGATCAGGTTGATCGTCGCGATCGTCCAGAACGCCCCCGAGTCGAGCAGCGGCAGGTGCGGCTCCCCGAACCCGTACCAGGCGGCGGTTCCCACCCACATCACCGGCGCCAGCAGGAACGTGAGCGGTGTGCCGGCGATCAGCAGCAAGAAGCCGACGGCGTCGATCACGCCGACCTGGCGCACGAGACGCCGCGGTGAGCGAGAGTGCACGAGCGCGGTCTGCATGTAGCCCTTGATCCAACGGGTGCGCTGGCGGATCCACGGCCGGATCTCGGCGCACGCCTCCTCGTCGGTGTCCGAGTCGATAACTCCGACGCGGTAGCCCTCGACGGCGGCGCGCAGCCCGAGGTCGGCGTCCTCGGTGACGTTGTGGGGGTCCCATCCGAGCAGCCCGCGCAGCTCGGCGACACGGAAGTGGTTGGACGTGCCACCGAGCGGGATCGGCAGCCCGAGGCGGTCGAGCCCCGGCAGCATCGTCCCGAACCAGTAGCCGTACTCGAGGCTGAACATCCGCGTGAGCAGGTTGGCCGAGCTGTTCCAGTAACGCAGGCGAGCCTGGACGCAGACGGTCTGCGGCCCGGCCTGCTCGAACGCCGCGACCGCCTTGCGAAGCTGCTGGGGATCGGGGCGGTCCTCGGCGTCGTAGATCACGAGCCGCTCGCCGCGGGCGAGCACCAGCCCCACGTTGCAGGCCTTCGGCTTCGTCTTCGGGGAGGCGTCCGGGACGATGACGAGCCTGACGGTCGCAGGCGGGCGTGCCGCCCGTGCCGCTTCGATCGTCTCGGTGTCGTCGGACTCGAGCAGGACGAGGATCTCGAGCTTCTCGGCCGGGTAGTCGAGCGCGCCGAGGTTGTCCATCAGCTCCCCGATCACGTTCGCCTCCCGGTAGACCGGAACCAGGACCGTGTAGCGCGGCAGCAGCCGATCGTCGCGCTCGATGCCCGCGGGTGTCGTGCGGGCGCCGGTGGCCACCCCGACGAGGCACGCCACGAGCTTGAAGGCGACGGCTGCCAGGAAGACGACATTGGAAGCGGCGACGAGCAGCGCGAGGGTCAGCTGCCACTGAACGATCATCCCCACCGCGAACAGCAACCCGCCCACTGCGACGACCCGCTTCTGACCCACGGACCAGCCGGAGGCCGCGGAGAGCTCCGGGCGGCGGGCGAGGAGCTCGCCGGTCGAGCGGCGCACGAAGTGCTCGCGAGAGCACAGCAGGACCGTGCGCTCGATGTCGATCGGGGTGGTCGTCCGCAGGCTGAGCTTCGTCTTCGGCGGGAAGTGCCCGGCGATGCGTTCGCGCGTCTCGGCGCTCGGGGGCTCGCACGTCGCGACGATCGTCTCCCCGCCCTCGACTTCGACGGGGACCCAGCCCTCGTCCAAGAGCATCTCGGCGGGAAAGCTCCTGACGAGCGCCGAGTCGGGCTCGTTGTTCAGCAGATCGACGAAGGGCAGCCCCCACTGCCCTCCGAGCGCTCGCTGCAGCTCCAAGCGGTGGACGCAGCCCGCCGCGAGCAGGATCTGGCCGACGCGCTCTCCGGTCTCCTCCTGGCGCGCAAGCGCCCAGCCCAGCGTCGCGCGGTCGATCAGACCCTCCGCGAGCAGCACCTCACCGATCGGCTGCGGCTGGTCCGCCGCGCCGCCGCGATCGGCGCGCCGCCGCCGGGGGCGGGCGTGGTCGCTGCTGTCCGCGCGCCGGACCCGCGGCCCCTCGACGGGGAGCTTCGCGGTCCGCGGCGCGCCCTTGACGGGAGATTGCCGCACAGCCACGCGTCGTCCACCCGGGGCGCCTTCCGCGACGGGGCGCAAGCGGAATGGACGGATGTACTAGGCGGCAGCAGCGCGCGGCCTGCGACCGGGCCCGCGCGCGCGCCGGGCTAGGCTGGCGCCGATGCGGCTCGCCGAGGGTGACATCGCGCTCCGCCCCTTCCGCCCGGAGGACGAGGAGGCGGTGCTCGCGATGCTGCACGAGCCCGAGGTCGCGCGCTGGTGGCCGACGCCCGACTTCGAGCGCGACACCGGCTGGGTGATCGAGGTCGCGGGCGCGCCGTCGGGCTGGCTCGAGTACCACGAGGAGGACTACGCCTGGTACCCGAGCGTGGCCTTCGACATCGTGCTCACCACCTCGCTGCACGGCCGCGGCTACGGCCGCAGGGCGCTGCGCCTCGCGATCGACCACTTCGTCGCGAAGGGGCACCACCGCTTCACGCTCGACCCGAACGTCGCCAACGCGCGCGCGATCCGTGCCTACGAAGCGCTGGGCTTCGAGCGCGTCGGCGTGATGCGCTCCTACGAACGCAACCCTGACGGCGGCTGGAACGACGCCCTGCTGCTCGAGCTGATCGTCGCCGAGGCGATCGAGCGCGATGCGCTCGCGCCCGAGGCCGGCACGGAGCGCCGGCGGACCTCCCGGTCCAGATGAGCGCGCGGCTGCTCGTGCTGCAGCACGCCGGGTGCGAGCCGCCGGGGGTGTACGAGGACGTGATGCGCGAGCGCGCGATCGCCTTCGAGCGCGTCGTGCTGGACGCGGCGCCGGCGCTCCCGGACTGGCGCGGCTTCGGCGGCATCGTCGCGATGGGCGGCGCGATGGGCGCCTACGAGGACGAGGAGCATCCGTGGCTGGCCGCGGAGAAGCGGCTGATCGCCGAGGCGGTGCGGGGAGGCATGCCCTACTGGGGGGTCTGTCTGGGCGCGCAGCTGCTGGCGTCCGCGCTCGGCGCCGAGGTCCGGGCGGGGCCTGCGCCGGAGCTGGGCGTGATGTACGTGGAGCTGACGGACGCGGCTGCGGAGGACCCCGTGTTCGCGGGCGCCCCCGCCCGCTTCAGCACGTTGCAGTGGCACGGGGACACCTACTCCCTGCCCGACGGCGCCGTGCGGCTCGCGCGCTCGGAGCGCTACGAGCAGCAGGCGTTCGCGCTCGGCGCGGCCTACGCCGTGCAGTTTCACCTCGAGGTGGACGGGGCGCTCGCCGCGGAGTGGATGGAGGTCCCGGAGTACGTGGCGGAACTGGAGCAGCTCGACGGGCCGCAGGCACCCGCGAGGATGCTCGCCGAGGTTCGGGCGGCGGAGGCGGAGACGGTGCCGCTGGCGCGCGAGCTGTTCACGCGCTGGCTGGTCGAGGTCGCCCGCGTCTAGATCTGGCCGTGGGCTCAGGAGCGTCGCCGCCGCGAAGAACGCGCCTGAACGCGTGCCCTACTCGACGACCACCCGCACGGTCCTGAGCTGACGGTCGCTCGCCCCGCGGATCGACCCACCCAGCTCCAACGTCCCCCGGATGTAGGCCAGCGTCTCGGCCGTCAGCCGCTCGCCCGGCAGCACGTTCGGGATCCCGGGCGGGTAAGTGGCCAGCGACTCGGCGGCAATGCGCCCGACGGCGTCCTCGGCGGGCACCACCTCCTGGGAGCCCAGAAAGGCCTCGCGCGGGGTCATCGCCAGCTCGCCCCACGGCGGCGGCGCGGCGAAGGAGGCGTGCTCACCGTGGGGATCGATGCCGACCCGGCGCGCCGCCTCGCGCAGGGCGTGGACGAGGCGCGCCGCCTCGGGCATGCTGCGCTCGCCCATCCCGAACACCGCCACGATCACGTTCTGCCCGTAGAGCTCGAGGTTGATGTCGTCGATGTCGCGGAGCAGCACCGCGAGCTCGTAGCCGGTCGCGTCGAGACCGCGCACGTCCACCGCCAGGCGCAGCGGATCGTAGCCGTGAACGCCGGGGCGCCCGACGAGGCGCTCGTCGAGCACGTCGAGGCCCTCGATCGCGCGGATCTCCTCACGCGCGAGGGCCAGCGCCGCCATCGTGCGCTCCAGCAGGCCGCGCCCGGATACCGCGGCCTGGCGGCGGGCGGCGTCGAGCGACGCGAACAGCAGCGAGTTGGGGCTCGTCGACTCGGTGAGCGTGACCGCCCGGTCAACCGCGTCCGCCCCGATCCTGGCCTCGTGGCCGAGGTGCAGCATCGCCGACTGCGTGAGGCTGCCGACGATCTTGTGGGTGCTGGAGATGACGAGGTCGGCCCCCGCCGCGAGCGCATGTTCGGGCAGGGCCTCGTGGAAGGCCATGTGCGCGCCCCACGCCTCGTCGGCGATCAGCGCGACGCCGTGCGCGTGGGCGACCTCGGCCAGCCCGCGCATGTCCGCAGCCGCGCCGAAGTAGGTCGGCGAGATCACCCAGGCCCCCGCCGCGCCCGGCGTCGCAGCGAGCGCGACATCGAGCGCCTCGGGCGTCAGGCAGTGTGCGATGCCCAGCTCCGGATCGATCGCCGGTGAGACGAACGTCGGCCGCAGCCCCGAGTAGACCAGCGAGTCGATCGTCGAGGAGTGGGCGTTGCGCTGTACGACCACTTCCTCGCCTTGGTGGGCGAGCGCCAGGCCGGCCGAGAGGTTGCCCTGGGAGGCGCCGTTGACCAGGAACCAGGTGCGGCTCGCCCCCCACGCCTCCGCCGCCAGGCGCTGCGCCTCTTCGAAGGGCGTCGGCTCGGGACCGAGGTCGATCCCGTAGGTCAGAGCGGGGACGTCGAGCGCGAGCGCGCGCTCGCCGATCGCCTCGATCAGGCCGCCGTCGGCGCCGGCGCCGCCCTTGTGCCCCGGCACGTGCAGCCGGGCCGGATCGCGCGCGGCGTAGGCGCTCAGCGCTTCCAGGTATGGCGCCGCGTGCTGCCCCTCCGGCGGGGTGCGCTCCCCGCCGCTCATGCGCGGCCGGGCGGGTGGGGTTTCATCGCGCGCTCACGGCGCTGCCGCGCCGGCGGCGGCGGCGGTCGGGGTGGGTGCGGGGCGGCGCAGGAGCCCGGTGTCGCGCGTCAGCCGCTGCGCGAGGGTCACGGGGATCACGCTCACGATGATCACGAACAGGACCACCACGTTGACCTGCGGAAGCTGCTGGCCGAGCCGGATGTTGCCGAAGATCCAGATCGGCAGAGTGCTCTGCGCGCCGGCGGTGAAAGTGGTCACGACGATCTCGTCGAAGGACAGCGCGAACGCCAGGAGGCCCCCGGCGACGAGGGCCGTGGCGATCATCGGCAGCGTCACGAAGCGGAACGTCTGCAGCCCGTCCGCGCCCAGGTCCATCGAGGCCTCCATCAGCGAGGTCTGGGTGCGGCGCAGCCGCGCCAGCACGTTGTTGTAGACCGTCACGATGCAGAACGTCGCGTGGCCGATCACGATCGTCAGGAGCCCGAATTCGACGCCGTTGAAGGTGATGAACGAGTTCAGCGCCATCCCCGTGATGATGCCCGGCAGCGCGATCGGCAACACGAGCAGCAGCGAGATCGCTTCCCTGCCGAAGAACCGGAAGCGGTGCACCGCGAACGCGGCCATCGACCCGAGCACCATCGCGATCACCGTCGCGATCAGCCCGGCGCGGACCGAGAGCCACAGCGAGTGGCGCATTTCGGCGTTGTGCCAGGTCGGCGAGAACCAACGCGTCGAGAGCCCTTCCAGCGGCCAGCTCTGCACGTTGGAGGGGTTGAACGCGTAGAGCATGATGATCACGATCGGGAAGAACAGGAACAGCATCAGAAGCGCTGTCCACACCCAGAGCGCGACCTTGCCCCATTTGCTGGTCCCGATCACAGCGCCTCGAATGCCCCGAGCCTGCGCGCGACCAGCAGGTAGATGCCCATGATGACGAGCGGCACCGTCGCGAACGCCGCCGCGAACGGGACGTTGTTGGCGACGCCGACTTCGCTGTAGACGACGTTCCCGATCAGCGTCGAGTTGTTGCCGCCGACGAGCAGCGGCGTGATGAAATCACCGAGCGTCAGCGAGAAGGTGAAGATCGAGCCCGCGACGATGCCCGGCAGGATCAGGGGCAGCAGCACGGTCCTGAAGCTGCGCCAGCTTCGCGCGCCGAGGTCGGCGGAGGCCTCGATCAGCGAGTCGGGGACGCGCTCGACCGCGGTCCAGACGGGCAGGATCATGAACGGCAGCCAGATGTAGCTGAACACGATCCACATCGCCCAGTTCGTGTAGCCGACGTTGATGTGCCCGAGCCCGATCTGGCCGAGGAACCAGTTCAGGATCCCTTCCTTGGCGAGGATCAGCCGCCACGCGAACACGCGCACCAGGTAGCTCGACCACAGCGGGATCAGGATCGCGACGAACAGCACCGACTGCAGCTTCTTCGGCGCGACCCGAACCGCGAAGAACGCGAACGGCACGGCCAGGATCGCGTCGGTGACAGTCACCGCCGCCGCGATCCCGACCGTGCGCAGCGCGATCGTCCGGTAGACCGGTTCTTTGAACAGGCGTTCGAAGTTGGCGAAGGTGAATTCGTGGATGATCTTGCCGCTGAGCGGATCGACCTTCCACAGCGACGAGAGGAACAGCAGGATCAGCGCCGCCAGGTAGATCAGCACGAACCACGCGCCGGGCGCGGACAGCAGCAGGACGGCCCGCAGCCACGGCCGGCGGAAGAAAGCCGCCGAGACGCGGGTGCGGGCCGTCGGAGCCGAGGAGGGGGCCCGGCGAGCGGGCCCCCCCTCAGAGAACGTGCCGCTTGCCAAGCCGCTCGCCTATCCGGTTACTTCGGTCCACTTCTGCTGCCAGGTGGAGTAGTCCATGCAGTTGCTCTGGCCGTTGCCACAGGACTGCACCGGCGTCTTCCAGAACTTGATCGAGTTGAAGTACGCCGCGGGTGCGTTGGCGTGGTAGGTGGTGCACGACCCTTTCTTGAGCTTTTCCATGTAGGGGCAGGCCTTGGTGTTGGCCGGTGTCTCGCCGAATGAGATCGCCTGCTGCGCCTGGATTTCGGGCTTGGAGACCCAGTTCACCCATTTGTAGGCGCAGTTCGGGTGCTTGGCGTGTGCGGAGAGCATCCACGTGTCGGCCCACCCGGTCGCACCCTCGATCGGGATCCGTTCGGACACCGGCACGTGCGCCGCCACCAGGGTGTTGTACTGGTAGGGCCAGGATGCGCCGACCGTCGCGTCGCCGCTCTTGAACAGTTCGATCTCATCAGAGGCGAGCGCCCAGTACTTCTTGATCAGCGGGTGCTGTTCCTTGAGCAGCTTCACCGATGCGTTGAGCTGCTGTTCGGTCAGCTCGTAGGGGTCGGTGATGCCCAGGCTCGGCTGGTGGTGGGAGAGGTAGAGCGCCGCGTCCGCGATCTGGATCGGGTTGTTCGGCACCGTGATCGAGCCTTTGTACTTCGGGCTGTAGATCGCTTCCCAGCTGGTGGGTGCCGGGGACACCGACTTCGTGTTCCACATCATGATGTTCGGGCCCCACTGCAGCGAGATCCCGTAGTGGACGCCTTTGACGGTGTTGTGCGGCGGCGACTGCAGCTGCGGGATGAAGTTCTTCCATTCCGGCACCAGCGCCACGTTCATCGCCGCGACGTTGCCGCCCGCGATCAGCCGCAGGCTCGCGTCGCCCGAGGCGGACACCATGTCGTACTGGCTCCCGGCCTGGCGCATCAGCGTGACCATTTCGTCCGAGGAGCCCGCGTACTTGGCGTGCACCACGCAGCCGGTTTCCTTTTCGAACGGCTTCACCCATTCGGGCTGCGCATAGCCTTCCCACGCCACGAGGTTGAGCTGCCCCTCGCCGGCCCCGATCTTCGTCGGCAGGTTGCTTGCCGACGATTTGCTCGACGAGCTCCCGCAGGCGCTGACGCCGACGGCTATCGCCAGCAGCACCGCGCCCAGGGCCCAGTCGACCTTTGCGAACTTCATGTCTCAGTCTCCTCCTGTGGATTGGCTTGCAGCACCGACGCATCCTCTGGCCGCCATGCCAGACGCACGCTGCGGCCCCGCTCCTTCAGGGCCTGCTCGGCGGACATGTCGAGGTTCTGTCTGAGCACGACGATCGTCTCGCCCTGCTCGGACTCGACGACGAACCGTGTCGTCGAGCCCAGATAGGCGACCTCGCGCACGACCCCCGCGAGCGCCCCCGGCGCCTGCTCGGACTCGGCGAGCAGGCGGATCTTCTCGGGCCTGATCATCAGGCGCCGCCCGTCGCGCTCGATCACGTTCGAGGTGCCGACGAAGCCGGCCACGAACTCGTTGACCGGACGCTCGTAGATGTCGCCGGGCGTGCCGACCTGCTCGAGGCGCCCGTCCGAGAAGACCGCGACGCGGTCGCTCATCGTCAGCGCCTCGTCCTGGTCGTGGGTCACGTAGACGAAGGTGATGTTCTCGCTGAGCTCGCGCTGGATCGACTTCAGCTCGAGCTGCATCTGCTGGCGCAGCTTCAGGTCGAGTGCGCCGAGCGGCTCGTCGAGCAGCAGCACGCGCGGCTGGTTGACGATCGCGCGCGCCAGCGCGACGCGCTGGCGCTGGCCGCCCGAGAGCTGCACGGGGCGCCGGTCCTCGACGTTGGGCAGGCGCACCATCGCGAGCGCGCCGCGCGCCTGCTCGGAGCGCTCGCGCTTGGCCACGCCCTTCACCCGCAGGCCGTAGGCGACGTTGTCGAGCACGCTCATGTGGGGGAACAGGGCGTAGTCCTGGAAGACCGTGTTGACCGGGCGCTCGTAGGGGGCGCTGCCGGTGACGTCGGAGCCGTGCAGCTCGACCCGGCCGGCGTCGGCGGTCTCGAACCCTGCGATCACCCGCAGCGTCGTCGTCTTGCCCGAGCCGGAGGGGCCGAGCATCGTGAAGAACTCGCCGGGACGGACCTCGAGCGAGAGGTTCTCGATCGCGACGACCTCGCCGTAGGACTTGCGGATGCCGCTCAGCAGCACGGCCGGCGCGCTGTCAGCGTCCCCGGCCGACGGAGAGCGCCCGCTGGGGGCGTCCACGGTCGTACCGCCACCGGCCACCACGCCCGCGAGTCTATTGCCGCGATCAGACGCGGGCAACTGGCCCGGCTGGACAATCAACGTCCGCCTGCTGCGCCTTCTGGTCCCGTTTCAGGGGCCTTCCGGACCCGGTCTCCCCGCCTTTTTGGAGCGTCGATGTGTCATCCCACCCCGTCGAGGGTGTCGAGATTGCAACTTGTGCGCGTGAGGGGTTGGAACCGGGGACGCGTCGTCCTACCGTCGCGACAGAACTGCATGAAAGCGGCCCGGCGGTGCGTCAACACCCCGGGCCCGGCACCGAGTCGCTCACCCTCGATGCCGGCCGATTGTCGCTCAGCGCGGCGGGTCCCGCGCAGGCGCCGTCGGCCAGCCGGGGTCCGGGCGGGGCGGTCCGCGACAGGAGGCGCGATGGGCGAGCGGCGGGCAGAGCAGGATCGCGAGGAGCCGAGCGAGGCGCTGGTGCTGGCGGCGGTGCGCCGCGCGTTCCGCCATCGGCCGCCCGCGCCGGGACCGGCCCCGCTGTGGCTGCTGCGCGAGCACCTCGCCCTCCGCCCCCGCTCGCGCGCCGCGCGGGTTCTGCGGCGACGCCTGGAGGAGCTGGAGCGCCGGGGGCTGGTCGTCGCCGGAGCTCACCACGGCGTGCCGGTGTGGTCGCCTGCCGCGGCCGGCGAGGAGCTCGCGCGCGCCGGCGAGCCGGAGCTGCCCGAGTCGCCACGGCGGCGCGACTGGCGGCGCGCCCGCCTGGCTGCCGCGCAGGAGCTGCCGCGTTTTCGCTCGCATCTGGAGGCCTCGCTGGCTGAAGCCGA
The DNA here is from genome assembly GCA_963738815.1 of uncultured Solirubrobacteraceae bacterium. Classification (GTDB taxonomy): domain Bacteria; phylum Actinomycetota; class Thermoleophilia; order Solirubrobacterales; family Solirubrobacteraceae; genus Palsa-744. Next base: position 584,125 of record CAVTXW010000007.1, on the reverse strand, counting down.
GGCGATGCTCGCGGCCACGGGAGGGGCCGCACCCTCCTCGGGCGCGTGGCTCGAGCTCGGGCGAGAGCTCGCGGAGGACTGCCGGCGGCTCGGCTCCGCGTGGCACTGCCTGCACGAGTGGCCCGAGCCCCACGACGAGGCCCCGGCCGCCGGCGCCGAGCAGGCAGCGCGGCTGGCGGCGCTTCGCAACGTGCGCCTGTGGCGCGAGAGGGAGTGACGGGCCGGCGCGGGCGGCGAGGGACAGGCCGGCTATGCGAGCGCCGGCGCCGCCCTGCGCTCGTCGTAGAGCCGAAGCGCGAAGGCGCCGGCCGCATGGGCGCGCCCGCGCTCGACGAGCTGTGCCGTGGGCTCGTCGAGCAGTGCGAGCGGCGGTAGCTCGACGCCGTAGACGGGGGGCAGCACGATCGGCGCCGCCAGGGCGGCGAAGGTCAGGTCGGCTGCGCTGAAACGCTCGCCCAGCAGGTAGGGGCGGCCGTCTGCGAGCTGCTCCGCCACCCAATCGAGCTCGGCGAACACGATCGCCTCGTCCTCGCGCTCGACGCCCGGGCGGATCCCGAGCACCCGCGCGATGAAGCGCTCGGCCAGCGGCAGGGTCAGCCGCAGGGCGCGGTCCTCCCAGCGCGGCACGCCCTGGTCGTTGAAGTTCAGCATCAGCTCGGGCTGCTCGAACATGCGGACGTAGATCAGCCGTCGCCCGTGCGGACCCAGGCGCTCGTCGAGGCGACGGCTGAGCGCGAGCGCTCGCTCGCGCTCCTCGCCGGCGCCGAACAGCCGCAGCCGCTCCTCGGTGCGGGCGTCGACCCAGTCGAGGATCTGCTCGGACTCGCCGATCGGGCCGTCCGGGGTGACGAGGACGGGCACGGTCTTGCCGCCGCCGGCACGGCGCGCGTAGAAGCGGTGCAGGCCCTGCACGTGAGGCTCCTCGCGGTAGCTGAGGCCGGCGCGCTCGAGCGCCCAACGCGCCTTCTCGCAGTAGTGGCTGATCGGGATCGTCACCAGGCGCAGCATCGGGAGGCCAGTATCGCCCTTTGCTAGCGTCCTCGTCGGTGGCGCAGTTCGAGGAGTGGGAGATCGTCCTGCACGGACGACGCGCGGTGTACCGGGTGGCCGGCGACGGCCCGCCGGTCGTCCTCATCCACGGCATGCTCAACTCGTCGAGCCACTGGCACGACGTCGCGCAACGCCTGGCCGGCTCCTACACCGTGGTCGCACCCGACCTGATCGGCCACGGCGACTCCGCCGCGCCGCGCGGCGACTACTCGCTGGGCGCCCACGCCGCGAGCATCCGTGACCTGCTGACCGCGATCGGCATCGAGCGGGCCACGATCGTCGGGCACTCGCTCGGCGGCGGCGTCGCGATGCAGTTCTTCTACCAGTTCCCCGAGCGTGTCGAACGCCTCGCGCTCGTCTCCAGCGGCGGTCTCGGCAGAGACGTCTCGCCGATGCTGCGGACCGCTGCCCTGCCGGGCACGGCGGCGCTCCTGTCGCTGACGATCCACCCCCGCGTGCTGGGCGCCATCCGCGGGCTCGGGACGAGGATGCGCGAGCGCGGAATGCCCAGCGGCGTCTCCCTGCAGGCGGTCGCGCGAGCGCTGCGCCCGCTGGAGAACGCAGGCGCCCGTGAGGCGTTCCTGCAGACGCTGCGCTCGGTCATCGACGTGCGCGGCCAGCGTGTCAGCGCCACCGACCGGCTGTACCTGCTGGAGGCGATCCCGATGCTGATCGTGTGGGGCGAGCGCGACCACACGATCCCGATCGAGCACGGTCTCGCGGCCCATCGCGGGCTGCCCCACAGCCGCTTCCGCACGCTCCCCGGACGCCGCCCACTTCCCGAACCTCGAAGACCCGGAGGGCCTGTCCAGCGGCGCTGCTCGAGTTCATCGCCGAGACCGAGCCGACGCCCGCCGAGGTGCTCGCCGACTGGGGAGCGGTGCTCGAGGGCCGCTCGCCCCGCACGCGGCGCGGCGAGCGGGCGCTGGCCTAAGCGCTCCGGCCGGCTGCCGGCGCTCGCGGCCGTTCGATCGTCGCGAGGAGACCGAGCAGCGCCTCGACGCAGTCGGGGTCGAACTGGCTACCCGCCCCGGCGCGCAGCTCGCGAGCCGCCTGCTCGGGCGCTCGCGCGGCCCGGTAGGGGCGGTCGCTCGTGATCGCGTCGATAGGCGTCGGCCACGAGGATGATCCGCGACGCCTCGCGGGATCGCCTCGCCCGCGAGGCCGTCGGGATAGCCCGAGCCGTCGAAGCTCTCGTGCGAGTGACGGATCCACGGGGCGATCGTGCCGAGCCCCTCGATGCGCGCGACGAGCTCGGCGCCGGCGACGCTGTGGCGCTCGAGGACCCTGCGCTCCTCGGCGGTCAGCGGCCCCGGCTTGGTCAGGATCCGCTCGGGCACCGAGACCTTGCCCACGTCGTGCAGCATCGCGGCGATTCGCAGCGCGCCGAGCATCTGCGGATCCCATCCGAGTGCCGCGGCGATCTCGACCGCCCAGTCGGCGACCGCGAGCGAGTGCTCGTGGCTCGGCGTCCATGCGCATGTCCACCGTCTGGGCGAGCGTCGCGGCCCAGCTCAGCCGCTCCTCGACGGCCGTGCCGTGGCGCTCGGGCCTGCCCTCGCGCGACGCGTAGAGCCGCGCGTCGGCGGCCCGCATCAGCTCCTCGAGCGTGGCACCGTCCATCGGGAACCTCGCGACGCCGATCGAGCAGGCCTGGCGGCGGCGCAGCTGCTGTCCCAGCCGGCCCGCGATCTCCAGCGCCCCGGCCGGGTCCACGTCGGCCAGGAGCACGGCGAACTCGTCGCCGCCGAGGCGCCCGATCGCGTCGTGCGGTCGCAGCAGCGCCTCGCGCCGTCGTCACGACCCAGCGCAGCAGCTCATCGCCGGCTGCGTGCCCGAGCCGGTCGTTGACGTCCTTGAAGCGGTCGAGATCGAGCACGAGCACCGCGCCCTGGCGGGTCCCGCGGGCGGCGCTCGCGATCTCGGCGATCGCCCGCTCCTCGAAGCCCCGGCGGTTCAGACAGCCGGTCAGCGCATCGGCGCGCGAGACGTCCATCAGCGCCTGATGCTGGCGGTCGTGGTTACGCGCCTGCCAGGCGCTCATCGCCCCGGTGCAGAACAGCATCGCCGTGAACAGCGCCTGATAGCTCCACGGCGCACCGCCGATGAGCACCGCGATCCCGAGATAGGAGAACATCGAGAGCGCCCCGACCAGCAGCACCGACGCGAGCGGGTAGGACATCGCCGCGAACACGACAGGAACGAACAGCACCAGCGCCAGCGGGCTGCGCGTGCCGCCGTCGAGCGCGACCGAGGTGACGATCAGGCCGAGGTCGAGCACGCTCCAGGTCAGGAAGAACTGCTCCCGGAACGCGCTGCGCACGATCCGCTCGCGCGGCAGGCGCGAGATCACGAGCGCGCCGAGCAGCCCGACGCCGTACAGGACCGAGAGGGCGACGCGATGCGGACGATCCCACGTCAGCGAGACGTACAGGGCGGCCGCCGCGACCACGACATAGCTCAGCCACACGCCCGCGGCGACAGTGCCCGCGCGCATGCGCAGGGCGGACTGGTCGACGATCCCCCGCTCGTCCATACGCCCTTATCGGGCGCTCCGAGCAAGACCTGAGCCCGGGGGGCGTGCCCATGGACGGGCACCGGAAGGCCGGTCCGATGCGTGACTGAGAAGCCGGCCGGCGCTCCCTGCCGGCCTTCCGGCGAAGCGGCCGGCGCTCAGCTACCGCTGGCCGGCGAGTCGGCCGGAGCCCGGTGCCGGGCGGTGCGCCACGCCGGCGGATAGGGCAGCGGGCGCAGCGTTCCTTCGAGCTGCTCGCGGAGCGGCTCGAACGGGGCCGGCAGCGAGAGGCGCTCGCCGAGGCTCGACGGGTCCTCGTCGATGGCGAAGCCGGGGCCGATCGTCGCGATCTCGAAGAGCACGCCGCTCGGCTCGAGGAAGTAGACCGATTTGAAGTAGAAGCGCTCGACCACGGGGGTCGGGCGCGCGCCGGCTTTGGCCACCAGCTCGCGCCACTTCTCGATCTCGTCCATCCGCGCCGCGAACGCGACGTGGTGCACGGAGCCGGCGCCCTGGCGGCGGCCGAGCTCCGGGTGGTGCCCGGTCGTAGGCGTAGTTGCTGCCGCGCACCTCGCCGCGCACCGTCCAGCTCTCGCCCGCCTGGCGGGTGAAGCCGAGCGTCTCGGAGAGCAGCTGCTCGCTGCGCGTCGGGTCGCTGCTGTAGGCGCGCACGCCGTCGAAGCCGAGGAGCGCATGCTCGGCGGGGATCTCGGGGCTCTCCGCGCGCAGCGTTTCATCACCGCTCCGCGTCGATCACCAGCTCGTGTTCGAGCCCCTCCGGGTCGGCGAACAACACGCTGTCGCCGGTCAGCACAGCCCCCACGCCGCGGGCGCCGAGGTGCTCGCGCCAGAACTCCAGCGACTCGCGTGAGGCGACGCGCCAGACGATCCGGTGCACCATCCCCGCGCCGGCGACGCCGCGCGCCGCGCCCGGGTACTCGAAGAACGTCAGGTCCATCCCCGGCGAGCCGTCCTCGTCGCCGTAGAAGAGGTGGTAGACGGACGGTTCGTCCTGGTTGACGGTGCGCTTGACCATCCGCATCCCCAGCACGCCGGTGTAGAACTCGACGTTGCCCGGCGCGTCCCCCGTGATCGCGCTGATGTGATGGATGCCCTCTAACTGCACGGCCTCGGACAACCCTAGCGGAGGTCGCCGAGGCGCCGGGCGGCGCTCGGCGCCCGGGGACCGAGGCGGCTTCGGCCGCCGCTCCGTGCCGGCCTTCGTGCGATCATCGGCGCGTGCATGACGGGTCGCTCATCCCGCGCTTCGGGCGTGCGCGACGCGACCCCGGGCAGGCCGTGCTGGAAGGCTTCCACGCCGTCAAGCACGCGCTGCGCTTCGGCGCCGAGATCGAGCTGCTCGTGACGCCCGACACCACGGCCCTGCTCGCGCTGGCCGAGCGGCTCGCGCCCGATGTGCGCGAGCGCATGGCGAGCGACGCGAGCGAGATCGACGGGGAGCTGTTCGCCCAGTTGGTCCCGCTGCCTCCGAAAACCGGGGTCCTGGCGATCGCCCGCCGTCCGCAGGTCGAGGTGGCGGACGTGCTGGCGCAACCGGCTCCACGCCCGATCGTGCTGCTGGAGGATCCGCGCGACCTCGGCAACGCAGGCGCGTGCGTCCGCGTCGCCGCCGCGGCGGACGCCGGCGCCGTGCTTGCGACCGGGACCCACGACCCGTGGCACCCCGACGCCCTGCGGGGCGCGGCGGGCCTGCACTTCGCGCTCCCCGTGGCGCGGCTGGGAGACCTCGCCGCGCTGGAGAACGCGGGCCGGCCGCTGATCGGCCTCGACCCCGACGGCGAGGAGCTGGACGCGGCCGCGCTCGATCCCCGCGCGATCCTCGCGTTCGGCACCGAGCGCGACGGGCTCAGCGCCGAGCTGTCCGAGCGGGCCGACGCGCTGGTCCGGATCCCCATGCGCGAGGGCGTCTCGAGCCTCAACCTCGCGACCGCGGTCGCCGCCGTGCTGTTCGCCCGGCGGCTGACCGCGGCCTGACGGGTGCTAGGAGCCCGCGGGCGGGCGGGCTGCCGCTTCCACGCCGGAGAGCAGCTCCCAGTTGCCGCGCAGCGCCTCCTCGGCGCGCGCCACCATCGCCGCCGCCTTCGCCTCGGGGTCGGGCTCGGATGCCATCAGCTCGCCGATCAGCCGCTCGGCCGCACGCGCGTGCTCGACGTCGCGCAGCTCGTGGAGGGCGAAGTACTCGGTGGCGGGCCCTTCCTGCACGAACGCGTAGTGCTCGCGCAGCCCCTCGAGCTTGGTACGTGAGATCTCCGGCTGCGAGGCCTCGACCGCATACAGCACCGCCAGGCGCTCGAGCAGGTCCGACCCGGCGGTCCAGCGCTCCGCGCACCCGGCGGTCTCGCCGAGCGCGGGTGCCTGCGAGTCCGCGCCGCACGCCGCGCCGAACTCGTCCCAGAGCGCGACGTGGTCGCGCTCCTCCTCGGCGTGGCGCGCGAGGCCGTCGCGGATCGGCGCGGGCGCGGCGTCCGCGGCGAGCTCCGAGGCGTCGGCCAGCGCGAGGACTGCGTGCCGGTACTGGCCGGCGTAGAGGGCCAGCTCCTCGCGGCTCAGCTCGCCGGCGCTCCAGCGGCGGTAGAAGGGGTGGGCGAGCACATCGCGCTCGGAGCGAACCCTGTCGAGGCTGTCGATCACGTCCATCTGGGTCTCCCGTCGGAATCGAGTTTTGTGCTTCGCGGAGGGAGGACTTCGAACCCCCGGCGCCGAAATCTACGCATCGGCGCCGACGCAGGCGCCCCGGTGGTGAGAGCAGCGTCCGGGGGGCGTGCCAGGCTGATCCAAGGGAGAAGGCTGAGGGGGTCTGATCGCTGTGATGACCATCATCCTCATCGCGGGTGCCGCGCTCATGACGTGCGGTGTGGTCATGACGCTTGCCATCGGCCGCGCCGCGGCGCGCGCGGACGAAGAGCTGGACGAGCTGCTGGCGCGGCGGCTGGGCTCAGCGGCGGCGCGGGAGCTGCACGAGAGCTACGCGGGGTTCGCGCCGGCCCAGGCGACGATCGCCTTGGAGTCATCGATGACGGTGCCGTCGTCGAGGACGAGGGTCGGGACCCAGCGGTTGCCCGTCAGCTCCTGGACCTCGCGGCGGCCGCGCGTGCGGTTCAACGCCTCGGGCAGCGGCGCGAAGCCGTAGGACTTGGACGACCTCCGGGTCGTGGCCCGCGTCGCGCAGCGCGTGGTAGGCGTTCGCGCACGGATGACCGCCGGGCCGCGGTGTCGGGAACGTGCCCCAGCAGACGTAGAGCTTCACGGCACCACCTTCAGCTTGCCTTCCATGCCCGCCTGGCGGTGACCGGGCACCGAGCAGAAGAAGGTGTAGGTACCGGGAGCGAGTTTGAGCGTCAGCGTGCGCGTGCCGCCGACGAAGGTCGGCGTCGCGCCCGCGACCTTCTTGTTCGCTTCTTCGATCGAGAGGTTGTGTTCGACCGGCGAGGAGTTCGTGAATTCGATCGTGACGGTCCCGGCCTTGGCCGTCATTTCCTGGGTTTCGAACGCGAGCTGCCCGCCGGGGTCGGCGGCCTGCTTGAGCTTGGTCGTCTTGCCGGCCGGCGAGGACGGCGGCGCCGGGGTGCCGGTCGTCGCCGTCGGCTGGCTGGTCGTCTTCGCGGGCGTCGTTTCAGGCGCCGCCGTGCTGCTCGGTGCCGTTTCGGCGCCGGTGCTCGCCGGGGCGGCGGTGGCCGTCTCGGGCTTCGCGGGCGACCCGGACGTCGCGACCGCCGCGACGAGCGTCGCGAGCACCAGCACCGCGCTGATCCCCATCACCGCGCGCTGCTGGCCGTCGTTCGCGGGGAAGCTGCCTTTGCGCATCCCGACCGCCATCGAGATCAACAGCGCCCACACCACCAGCACCCCGCCGGCGATGTAGAACGGGACGTGGCTCTTCTCGGCAGCCAGAACCGGCGCCATCTGGATGAGGGCGGTGTGCACGGCCCGCGAGCCTAGCCGATGAGACTGCGGGTATGCTCCCAGCCGCGATGACCGACGCCGTGCGAACGCCCGAAGGCGCGCTGGAGGGGCTGCCGGACTTCCCGTGGCACTCGCACTACCGCGAAGTCGAAGGGCTGCGGCTCGCCCACCTCGACGAGGGCGAAGGTCCGCCCGTCGTCTTCTTCCACGGCGAGCCGACCTGGTCGTATCTCTGGCGCAAGGTGATGCCGCCGGTGCTCGACGCCGGCTTTCGCTGCATCGCACCGGACTACGCCGGCTTCGGCCGCTCGGACAAGCCGACCGACATCGGCTGGTACAGCTACGACGCGCACACGGCGCTCGTGGTCGAGCTGATCGAGGAGCTCGACCTGCGGGGCGCGACCGCGGTCGTGCACGACTGGGGCGGCCCGATCGGCCTGCGCACCGCGGTCGAGCTGCGCGAGCGCTTCGACAGGCTCGTGATCATGGACACCGGCCTGTTCACCGGCCACCAGCGCATGACCGACGCGTGGATGGCGTTCCGCGACTTCGTCGAGCGCACCGAGGACCTGCCGGTGGGCTTCCTCGTCAAAGGCGCCTGCAAGACCGACCCCGGCGAGGAGGTGATCGCCGCCTACGACGCGCCGTACCCCGACGCCGCCTCGAAGGCCGGTGCGCGCGCGTTCCCGCTGATGATCCCGCTGAGCCCCGATGCGCCCGGCGCCGACGCGGGACAGCGCGTCCACGACGCGCTCAAGGACGACCGCCGGCCGACGCTGATGCTCTGGGCCGACTCCGATCCGATCATCCCGCCTTCCACCGGCGAGCGCTTCGCGGAGTCGATCGGGTGCGAGTCGCCGCGCGCGATCCCCGACGCGAGCCACTTCCTCCAGGAGGACCAGGGTCCGCTGATCGGCGGCCTGATCGCCGACTGGCTGCTCGGCGGCTGACGCCCGCCGCCGCGACGCTCCAACGCGCCTGGCGGTGCTGCGCATCCGCCGTGCGACGCGTTTGCACCCCCGAAGCTAAAAGCCCTCGCGCACGTCCTCGCCCGACCCGATCTGGGCCGTCTGCGCCGGCGGCTCCAGGCCCGGCTCCGAGTGCGACGCGCGCAGCTCGTAGTCGCGGCGGCGGTTCAGGTCCGCGCCCGCCAGCACGCGGTCGGCCTTCATCGCGCGTGTCATGCCCTCCGCGAGCGTGCGCGGCAGCAGCACGCCGAGCACGCTGTTGCGTTTCGCCTCCTTCGGCACCCACACGTCCACGCGGCCGGTCTTGAGCGCGTCGACGATCGCGTCCGCCACGTCCGAGGGCTCGAGGTTGCTCATGCCGCGCGCCTCGCCGAGCCCGGAGCCGAGTTCGGTGTTGACGACGTACGGCATCACGTAGCTCACGTCGATGTGCGCTCCCATCAGGCGCAGCTCGCCGCGGATCGCCTCGGTCAGCCCGACCACCGCGTGCTTGGTCGCCGAGTACGTCGCGCCGCCGGGCGCGCCGAACTTGCCCGCCTGCGAGGAGATGTTCACGATGTGGCCGCGGTCGCGCGGGACCATCCGCGCGAGCGCGAGCTTGCAGCCGAGGATCACCCCGTGGAGGTTGATGTCGATCATCCGCCGCGCCGTCAGGTCGTCCTCGTCGATGAAGCGGCCGATCTGCATGATCCCGGCGTTGTTGACCAGCACGTCGAGCGGGCCGAATCGCTCCTCGGCGCCGTCGAGGAAGGCCGCGAAGGAGTCGCGGTCGGTCACGTCCAGCGGCAGCGCCACCACGCGCTCGGGCGGCCCGAGCCGCGCCGCCGTCTCGCGCGCCGACTCCTCGTCGAGGTCGCCGATCACGACCTTCATACCCTGCCCGAGTAGTGCCTTCGCCGTCGCGCGCCCGATTCCCCGGGCGGCGCCTGTGATCGCCGCGGTCTGGCCGGCGAGGATGCGGGGCTGCTTTGCCATCGGGTCTCCTCCTCTGAGGCCGGCACGTGGCGCCGGCCGATCCAATCCAATCTCTCAGCCGGCACGGAGCGCCGGCCGATCCGACTCACTAGCTCGCTGGCGGCAACGGTATCGCGCGCGCGCCGTGTGCGGCGTGACCCTGGCCAGGCGGCCAGTCGCCACCGAGCGCCGAACAAGGAGCCTTCCGACGCGCCGGCACCGAGCGCCGCCCGGAGCCGCCGCTCAGGGGCCGACATGGAGCGCCGGGCTCCCCACCACGCCTGAGGCCGGCATGGAGCGCCGGCCAGTCCCGCAGCCCGGTAGTACGCTGGCGCGATGCCGTACTTCAAGCTCGACGGTCAGCGCCTCGCCTACACCGAGTTCGGCGGCGGCCCCGCCGAGATCACCGGCGGCGGCCAGCGCGGGCGGACCGCGCGCAGCGCCCCCGCGGGCGGGCGGCCGCTGATCCTGCTGCACGGGCTGCTGCTCTCGCAGGAGATGCACCGGCCGCTGGCCGAAGACCTCGCCGCCCGCGGCAACCGCGTGATCACGATGGACCTGCTCGGGCACGGCCGCTCGGACCGCCCGCGCGACATGTGGCGCTACTCGATGGCCTCCTACGCGCGAGGAGGTCGTCGCGCTGATGGACCACCTCGGCATCGAGCAGGCGGTCGTGATGGGCACCTCGCTCGGCGCCAACACCGGCGCTCGAGGTCGCCTCCGCCCACCCCGAGCGCCTGCGCGGCCTGGTGCTCGAGATGCCGGTGCTCGACAACGGCCTGCTCGGCAGCGCGCTCGCGTTCACGCCGATGCTGGTCGCCGTCACCTTCGGCGAGCCGGTCATGAAGGTGCGTCGCGCGCGTGACGCGCGCGATTCCGCGCCGGCTGGTTCCCCACTACACGAACGTGATGCTCGACGTGTGGCGCCAGGAACCCGGGCCCGAGCGGCGCGCTCATGCAGGGCCTGTTCTTCGGCCGCATCGCTCCGCACCGCAACGAGCGCCGCACGTTCACGACGCCGGCGCTGATCCTCGGCCACGGCCGCGACCCGGTCCACCCGTTCTCCGACGCCGGGATGCTCGCCGAAGGAGATGCCGAACGCGCGGCTGATCGAAGCCGACTCGCTGGTCGAGCTGCGCGTGCGCCCCGAGCGCCTGACGAACGAGATCGCCGCCTTCCTCGACGAGGTCTGGCGCACGCGGCGCCCGGCCGGCGGCCGCTCCGCCGCGCCGGCGAAAACCCGCGCGCGCGGCGCGGCGCTACGCCGCGCTAGGCCGCCCGGCCTCAGGCCGCCGGGAACAGTTCGATTTCGTTGATCGTGACCTTGCCCGGCGCTTCGGGCGTGCCGACCGAGGATTCCGGCGCCCCGCTGATCCAGACGACGACGAACCGTGTAGGCCTTGCCCTGCGTCTTCAGCGCGATGCGCGCGCGGCGCTTGCGGATCGTCAGCGAGTGGCTGATCGGCACCCACGACTTGTCGGTGATCGAGGCGGGCGCGGTCTTCGTGTTCGCGCCGTAGACCTGCAGCGTCATCCCCGGCGTGCTCGTGACCAGCTTGACCGCGGAGAGCTTCTTGGCCGACTTCAGGTCGATCACGACGCCCTCGGCCATCGCCGGCGCGGTCGCCGGGTTGACCTGCGCGCTCCAGCCCGTGCCGGTGTCGCCGTCGATCGTGAGGCTCGGGTCCCCGAAGTCGGTCGCGGGGTAGTTGTAGGGGTTGTAGGTCGAGGCCGCGTCGGTGTCGAGCAGCAGCGCGGTCGGGCCCTTTCGGCGCGCTGCCCTGGCCGCCGCCGGTCGTGGAGGTTTTCTGTTCGCCCGTCGTGCCGCCGGTCGGCGTCGCGGGCGTGGTGGGGGTCGTCGCCGGCGGCGTCACGGCTTTCGTCGGCAGCGCCGGCGTTTTCGCGATCGGCGGCACTTTGTGGTCGGCGTCGGGGTCGGCGTCGGGGTCGTCGCCGGAGCGGGCGTCGTCGCGGCCGGCGGCGTCACCTGGGCGACGGTCGCCGTCACCACGGCCGCGTGCTTCGGTTCCTTGCTGAGCGCCGCGTACGCCGCCGCGGCCGCCCCCAGGAGCAGCACCGCGGTCGCCCCCAGCGCGATCGCCCACGGGCGCCAGGCGTGGGAGCCGACGCTGCCCGGAGCGCCCGCGCCGCACTGCAGGCACCAGTCCTGGCCCGGCGCCAGCGGGGCGCCGCACTTCGTGCACGCGCTCGTGGCGCGCGGAGCGTCTGCCTGCGCGGACGGGTCGGGCGCGGGACCGGAGCCGTTGGGGTCGGCGTCCTGCGGGTTGCCGATCCTGCGCGGGCGGAGAGTCGGCCAGCGTCGTTGCCATCGGAGCACGATTCTAGCCCCGGCCCCAGCGCGAGGCCGCCGCTGACGGCGGGAATCGACCGTCTACCGCGGGGCGGGCGGGCCTCCGGGCACGATCTCGCGTCCCGTCGGGCGCAGCTCCTCGTCCAGCTCGAGCTGCCAGTAGTAGCGCGTGAACGTCAGACCGGCGCGGAACTCGCCGACGTGGGGCTCGACGCGCTCGCCGCTGGCCATCGCGACGATCAGCTCCGGGTAGCTGCGGCCCGCCGGCGCCGCGTAGGCCGGGCGCGGGGAAGGCGCCGCCGAAGCGCGTGTTCACGTCGGTGATGCCGAGGCCCGCCTCGGGGTCGCGGAAGACCTGGATCGTCGCCGGGCCGCGCACGCCGAGCTCCTCCACGACGCGCCGGCCCAGCTCGACCATCTCGCGGTCGTCGATCACCGTCCCCTTGATCGACTCCCCGCCGCGCGACTCGATCATCGTGCGCGGGATCGCGTTCAGGCAGCGCCCCTCCGTGTCGCCGAGGCAGTCGATCGAGATCTCCGGACCGGCCATCGCGCGCTGGACCATCACGGGCTCCTGCACGTAGGAGACGAAGAAGCGCGCCTCGGCCGGGGTGCTCGCGAGGTGGATCGAGCGCGCGCCGGAGCCCTTGCGCGGCTTGACCATCACCGGGTAGTAGAGCGCGTCGAGGTCGTCCTCCGGGAGCACGGTCGGCGGCGAGGGCAGCCCCAGGCGCTCGAGCAGCAGGTGCGCCTCGTACTTGTCGTAGGTCGCCCGCGCCACCTCGCGCGGAGGGCACGAGCGCCGGCAGCCGGCCCTGCTCGCGGGCGTGCGCGAGGATCTCGATGTCGAGGTCGGTGAGCGGCAGCACCGCGCCGACGTCGTGGCGCTCGCAGAGCTCGGCCAGCGCCGGCACGTACGCGGGGTCGTCCATGCGCGGCACCTCGACGCGCACGTCCGCCGCGTACTGCGCCGGCGCGAGCGGCGAGGGGTCGGCGGCGACGGTCCTCGTCAGCTGCGCGAAGCAGGAGACGATGTCGTAGCGCTTGCCGACGCCCGTGAGCAGCACGGCGCGGCGCGACGCGTCCGCGCGGCGCGGCTCACAGCTCTCCCTCCCAGCCGCCGGTCGCGCCCTTGTAGAGGCCCGAGCCGCCGAGCACCATCCCGATCGTGCGCGACAGGATGCGCAGGTCGAACGCCAGCGAGCGGTGTTCGATGTAGTAGAGGTCGAGCTCGATCCGCTCCGCCCACGGCAGCGACGCGCGGCCGTTGACCTGCGCCCAGCCGGTGATGCCGGGCTTGACCGCCAGGCGCCCGCGCTGGCGCGGCGTGTACTGCTCGACCTGCACCGGCAGCGTCGGCCGCGGCCCGATCAGCGACATCTCGCCGCGCAGCACGTTGACGAGGTTCGGCAGCTCGTCGAGCGAGGTCCGGCGCAGCAGCGCGCCGACGCGCGTCACGCGCGGTCGCCGGCGTCGATCGCGAGGCCCGCGCCGATGTGCTCCGCCCCGTGCACCATCGTGCGGAGTTTCAGCACGTCGAAGGGCACGCCGTCGCGGCCGATCCGGCGCTGGCGGTAGATGACCGGCCCGCGGCTCTCGAGCTTGATCGCCAGCGCCGCGAGCGCGAGCACGGGCGAGAGGACCGCCAGCGCCGCGGTCGAGACGGCGATGTCGACGAGGCGCCGGAGCACGGGGCGGGATTCTCGCGCACCGGGGGCGAGAACCATCCGCACCTCCGCAGCCGCCTGGCCCTCAGCGCGTCCCCTCCGCCGCCTCCCACGCGGGGTCGGTCCCGTGGCGCAGCCAGTCCCACAGCCCCGCCGCCGGCGAGGCCGCGGTCAGCACGTAGTAGCGCGCGACGAGCAGCGGCCGCAGCCGCATCGCCCCGGCGAGCGCCGCCGCCACGAGCAGCGCGAGCTGCAACGCCAGCGTGACGATGTAGAGCGTCCGCGCCGGGCCGTCGCTCGACGGCGACGAGCGCGACGTTCGCCGCCAGCGCGAGCGCGTGCAGGAACGGGAGCGCGTAGCGCAGCACGCGGTGCGAGAGCACCATCAGCGCGTAGCCGGGCGGATAGCCGCGCGGCGAGAGCATGCCGCCGCGCAGGAGGATCGGCCAGGTGTGGCTCATCATCCTGCGCTTGCGCGCGAACTCGCCGCCGATCGTCGGCACCATCTTCTCGCTCGCCAGCGCCTCGGGGACGTAGACGGCGCGCCGGCCGCGCTTGACGACGTTGAACGGCAGCGAGAGGTCGTGGCCCATCACGGGGTCGACGACGATGTAGCTCTCGCGGCGCGTCGCGTAGATCGCGCCGTTGCCCGCGGTGATCGAGGACAGGCGCGACTCGAGCTCGCGCACCGCCATCTCGTAGCGCCAGTAGAGCCCCTCCTGGTTGTCGCCGGCGCGCGCGTCGGCACGGCCTGCACGAAGCGGACCTGGCCGCAGGCGTAGCCGACGCGCGGATCGGCGAAGGCGGCGACGAGCGTGCGCGCGGCGCCGGGCTCCCACAGCGCGTTCGCGTCCGAGAACGCGACCAGCTCGCCGCGCGCGCGCTCGACCGCCGCGTCCTGTGCGCGGATCTTGCCGCCGCGCGGCAGCTCGAGGACGAGGTCGGCGCCGGCCGCGCGCGCGCGCTCGGCGGTCGCGTCGGTGCAGCCGTCGCAGGCGACGATCACCTCGAGCCGCTCGCGCGGGTAGTCGAGCGCGAGCGCGTTGCGCACCTTCGCGTCGATCACCGCCTCCTCGTCGTGGGCGGCGATCACCAGCGAGAGCGCGGGCTCCTGCCCGGCGGCGAGCGGCGCGGGCGTGTCGCGAGCGCGTCCGCCGACGCGCGCCAGCGCGGCGAGCGCCAGCGCGTAGCCGATCTGCGTCCAGACGATCAGCGCGACGCAGAGCCAGAAGACGATCTCGAGGGCGAGCAACAGGAGGATTCTGGCGGACTGCGGGCGGGTAGACTCGCCGGCGATGAGCTACACGCTCCGGAACCTGCGCGAGACCGAGGACAGCGCCCCGAAGTTCGGCTTCGGCGAGCTGGGCGAGGCGCACTTCCCGCGCGAGGAGCTGGGCGCGACCGAGACCGGGTTCGCCTACCACGTGCTCGGCCCGGCAAGCGCAACGCGTTCGGGCACCGCCACGACGCAGGCCGAGGAGGTCTACGTCGTGATCGCCGGCAGCGGCCGGGTCCGCCTCGACGACGAGATCGTCGAGGTCTCCGAGCTCGACGCGATCCGCGTCTCGCCCGAGGTGACGCGCGCCTGGGAGGCCGGCGACGACGGCCTCTCGGTGATCGTGTTCGGCGCCCGCCACGAAGGCGACGGCGAGCTGCAGCCCGACTTCTGGCAGGACTAGCCCGCGAGCAGGCGCTCGTAGAGCGCCAGCGTGCGGCGGCCGATCTCCGCCCAGGAGTACTCGCCCGCCGCCAGCTCGACGGCCCGCACCGCCAGCGCCTCGCGCGCGGGCGCGTCGGCGAGCAGCTCTCGCAGCGCCGCCCGCAGCGCCGACCGCGTCGCCGGCGGGGAAGGTCCGCGCGGCCCCGGCCGCGGCGATCTCCGGGAACCCGCCGACGTCGCTGAGCAGCAGCGGCCTGCCGAACGCGAGCGCGGTGAACAGCACGCCCGACTGGTCGATCTCGCGATAGGGCAGCACGACCAGGTCGGCGCGGCGGAAGTAGGCCGGGAGCTCGTCGTCGCCGACGAAGCGCGGGACGAAGCGCACGCCCGGCGGCGCCATCGCCCGCAGCGGCGCGATGTCCATCCTCGGCATGCCCGCGACCCACAGCTCCGCGCCCTCGACACCGCGCCAGGCCTCGAGCAGCAGGTCGATCCCCTTGTACGGGCGCATCAGGCCGAAGCACAGGACCACCGGACCATCCGTCTCGAACGGCGCCGGCGCCGGCGGCGCGTCGGCGAGGTGCTCGAACACGCCGTGCGGGATCACGTGCACGCGCTCGGGCGCGACGCCGAGCTCGGCGGTCAAGCGCGCGCGGCCGTGCTCGGTGTGCACGACGACCGCGTCGAAGCGCTCGTACAGGCGCCGCTGCCCGCGCAGCTGCCCTGGGCGTGGCTCGCGCGGGAGCACGTCGTGCGCGGTGATCACGAGCGGCCGGCCGCGCGGCAGCAGCGCCGCGTCGAGCTGCTGCACGGTGAGCCACTGGAAGTGGACGAGGTCCGCCGAGCGCGCGGCGCGCCGGTAGCGGAGCATGTCGGGCACGTGCTCGGCGAGCTTCACGGCGCGCCGCGGGCCGGCCGCGTGCAGGCGGGCGGCGGCGCGGTAGAAGTGCTCGCGCCGCACGTAGCCGTCGGGCGCGGCGACAGGCCCGTAGGCGAAGCGGCTGGTGAACAGCTCGACCTCGGCGCCGGCGCGGGCGAGCGCGCGGGCGAGCGCGTGGTCGTACGGCGGCGTGAAGGCCGACGGGTCTACGACGTGAACGCGCACGGCGACGGAGAATAGGGCCAGCAATGGTCTCCGAGAGTGAGAGCCCGGGGCGCGACGGCGGCGTCGAGCTGACCTTCTGCGTGGTCAACACCTCGCAGCGCGAGCTGCTGCTGCACGGCCTCGACGCGATCGCGCGCGAGCGCGCGGAGCTGCCATTCGCGACCGAGGTGCTGGTGCTCGACAACGGCTCGCGCGACGGCTCGGCCGAGGCCGCCCGCGCGCACCCGGCGGTGGACGAGGTGATCGCCCTTGCCGAGCGGCGCGGCAAGGCGGCCAACGACAGCGAGCTGCTCGAGCGGGCGCGCGGGCGCTTCGCGCTGCTGCTGAACGAGGACTCCGAGCTGCTCGCCGGGGCGACGCTCGCGCTGTGGCGGGCGCTCGACGCCGCGCCGGGCGCCGCGTGCGCCGGGGCTCAGCTGCTGCGCCCGGACGGTACCCCGCAGCCGTGCGCGTGGCGCTTCCCGGGCCCGGCGAGCGCGCTGGCGGGGGCGCTGCAGCTGCACCGGGTGCTCACGGTGCAGAGCCGCGGCCAGCCACACCCGCACGGTGGACTGGTGCCAGAGCTCAGCGCTGCTGGTCCGCAGCGCGGCCGCGGAGCAGGTCGGCTACCTGGACCCGGATTTCTTCGTTTATTCGGATGAGGTGGATTTCTCGCGGCGGCTACGGGATGCCGGCTGGACGAGCGTCTACGTCCCCGCGGCCCGCGCGATCCACCACGAGCAGCTCGCGACGGGCTCTGCGCCGGAGCGGCGGATCGTCGAGATGGCGCGCAACCGCGACCTCTACATGCGCAAGCACCACTCGCCTGCGGCGGCCGCTGCGGTGCGCTGGCTGACTGCCGCCGCGTACGCCGAGCGGGCGCTCGCCGCGAGCGCGATCCCGGGCCGCGACGCCCGGCGCATGTGGCTGAACGCGCGGGCGAGCCTGCGGCCCGGGCGCGGCGAGGGCCTGCGCGAGGCCGCGGCCGCCTACAACGCTCAGATGTCGCGGAGCGGGTCCTCGGCGTAGGCCTCGAGCTCGCCGTGGCGCGCGCGGAACGCCGCCACGCGGCGGCGCGCGTCAGCCGCGAGCCGGCGCGCCTCAGCGCGCTCGTGAGGGTGGAAGAACCGCGTCAGCAGAAGCGCCGCGGGGACGAGCGCCGAACCAGGCGATCCGCGTGAGCAGGCCGAGCGCGCCGCGGTCGGGCAGCAGCAGCTCGCCGGACACGGCGACCCCGCCGAAGATCGCGACGAGCTGCGCCAGGCGCCGCCATTCGAAGCCGACCCGGAACAGGCTCCGTGTCAGCGCGTAGATGACCGCGAGCATCGCCAGGTAGGCGCCGCAGAGCGCGAGGCCGGCACCCGCGATCCCGAGACCGGCGCCGCTCGCGGGTACGAGCAGGAGCAGCAGCGCGACGTTCACGGCGAGCCCCACGGCCGCCGCGGGCAGGTTGCGCGAGGTCACGCGCGCGCGGCCTGAGATCGCGACGAACACCAGGTAGAGCCCGTACAGCGCCCAGCCGAGCGAGAGCCAGGGAAGCGCGCGATGCGCGTCGAAGTACGCGGGCGCCGAGAGCAGCCGTACCAGCCAGCGCCCGACGAGCGCGACGGCGCAGACGACGGCTCCCGTCGCGAGCGCGTAGTAGGTCGTCACCACCGAGTACAGCTGCGCCGCCTCCTCGTCGTCCTCGATCGAGTAGGCCAGAGGCGGCCACGCGTACTGGAACCCGCGCACCGCCACGAACACGACGGTCGCGAGCTTGATCGCGACCGCGTAGGTGCCCGGCCGCCACGTGCGAGTAGGAGCGGAACAGGTAGAAGCGGTCGACGACCTGCAGCGCGTACACGCTCGCGTCGGCGGGCACGGTCGGCAGCCCGAAGCCGAGCATCGCGCGCAGGTCGGAGAGCCTGACCTCAGCGACACGCGCCGGCGCAGCGTCCACCACAGGCCGAGCACGACGAGCGCGGAGGCGCCGAAGTTCCCGAGCAGCAGGCCGCGCGCCCCCTGGCCCGCGAAGACGACCAGCGCGATCGTGAAGCTGACGCGTCAGGCCGACGTTCGCGCCGGAGGCGTAGATGTAGGCGCGGGCGCGCTCGTCCACGCGCAGCTGCGCATAGGCCATCTCGAGGTTCGTGAAGGCCCACAGCCCGAGGATCGCGCAGTCCATGAGCAGGGGATCTCTGAAGTTCAGGATCAGTTCCGAGAGCTGGCGCCGAGAACGCGAGCGCGACGAGGGACACGACCGTGGTCGTCCACGCGACGAAAGCCGTCGCCGTGCGAGCGATGCGCTCGCGGCGCTGGACGTCGTCGTCGTCGAAGTAGAAGCGCACGAACGCCTCGCCGACGCCCCCGCGCACGAGGATGCTGGTGAGGATCACGGCTGTCAGCAGCGCTTCGGCGGCCCCGTACGCCTGCGGGCTGATGTGATGCGTGTAGAGCGGCAGCGTCAGCAGCGCGAGGCCCTTGGCGACGATGTCGCCGAACTGGTACGCCGCCCCCGTCGTCACCAGGCGCTTGAGGTAGCCGAGCACGGCTAGAAGCTACTTGCGGCGGTTCCGCGGAGCCCGCGGCGCACCGCGCCTCACGTGGCGCCCGAAGGCTCGGCCGCCTCCGTCTCCACCTCGGCCGGCGGCGCGGAGGCGGGCTGGGCGGCCGGGACCGCGGGTGCGCCGCCTTCGGGCCCCGCCCGCGGCTCTCCCGCCCGTGCGAGCGCGACCCCGATCGCGAGCAGCGCCCACGTGAAGGGGTCCTCGAGGAAGTCGGCGTAGGTCCACGTGTGCGCCACCAGCGCCGCGAAGCAGGCCGCGATCGCGATCCGCGGCGGCGAGCGCCCGGCGCCGGTGAACAGCGCGAGGAACGCGACGGCCAGCAGCGCGCCGTAGACAGCCAGGCCGACGAGCCCCTGCTCGGCGGCGATCGTCACGGGGATCGTGTGCGACGCCGAGACTGCGTTCTGCGTGGTCGCCTGGCTCGCGCTCGTGTGGCGCTTGTACTCGGTTTCGAAGGACCCCGAGCCGAAGCCCTGCAGCGGCCGGTCCTCGAACAGTTCCAGGCCGCCTTCGATGAGGCTCGTGCGTCCTGCGGTGGCGCTGCTGGCGGAGCTGCCTTTCAGGTGTGCGCTCTTCGGGGCGAGCAGGAGCACGGCCGCGGCGAGCACGACCAGCGCCGCCGAGACGATCGCGGTCCTGCGCACCCCCCAGCGGTAAGCCGCCAGCACCGCGAGCCCGAGCAGCAGCCCGGCGATGCTCGACTGCGAGAAGCTCGTCACCAGCCCGGCGAGGAGCCACGCCAGCACGGCCGCGCCGGCCTGCACCTGCCGCCGCGTCCCCCACAGCACGACGGTCGTCACGGCGAGCATCACCAGCATCAGGAAGCGTCCGTAGACGCTGGGGTCGAAGAACACCGAGTTGACCCGGAAGTAGTTGTCGTACTGGTTGGCAGCGACGAGCTTCGGGTTCAGGAACAGGCTCTTGCGGTAGTACTCGACGAAGCCGACCCCTGCGAGCAGGATCGCCACGGCCGCCAGCACCAGGAGCGCGCGCCGCAGCAGCAGCGGCGTCCAGCGGACCTCGCGCAGGAGCACGAACAGCAAGCCGAACGGTATGTAGAAGAACAGAAGGTTCTCGGCTGCCTTCGGGCGGTCCACCGAATAGGCGATCTGGAGCGTGTAGAGCGCCACGGCCGCCAGCAGCGCCCAGCCGACGTAACGGATGGCGGGGTTGCCCCCGGCGCCTGCGTCCGGCTCCTCGTGCGCGCCCGCGGCCCGCCCGGCGCGCAGCCTCGGGAGCAGGTGCGCGAAGGTCCCGGCTGCGACCACCACGTACAGCGGCACGAGCAGGTTGACCGTGCGCCCGTCGGCAGAGATCGGGATCCTGAACGGGAGCGCGAGGACCGCCAGGAGCGGGAAGGCTTCCGGATGGCGGCGCATCACCACGGCGAGCGCCACGGCGAGCACGAGCCCCACGGCGACCAGCGCTGCCAGCGTGCCGGCCGACGGCAGGCTGGCAGCCAGCGAGCCGTCACGGACGCTCCAGCGTGAAGCTGCGGGGCGAGAGCACGGGTTCTCGCTGGCGGCTGAGCCGGAGCCGCACCCGGTATTCCCCGGCCGGGGCGAGCCGTCCCCGGTTCGCCGGCAGGATGTAGGCGTGCCCGCTCGTGGCCGTGACCGTCCGTAGCGAGCGGGCCGTTCCGCGGCGCCCGTTCCACAGCAGCGAGACCGTTTTGTAGCGGGACACCGGATACCGCGTGAGCAGGGTCGCCACGACGTTCCCTCCCGCGTCGATGATCGTGACCGTCGCGCGTTCGGCGTGGGCGAGCTTGAAGGAGATCTGCTCCTGTTTGTGCCGGCCCGCCGGCGTCGGAGCGAAGTTCGGCGTGAGCTTGAACTGCTGCACGCTGGTCGGGCGGTGCTTGAGCCGCTGCGTGAGGAAGAACGCGAGGAGGCAGGCGGCCACGAGCGCTGCGAAGACGGCCGTGGCGAGCCGGCTCGGGAGTGCCGTCGCGCGCTTCGGTGGCGCCGGTGGACGGGCCGGCCGGCGGGTGCGCCGCCGATTCGGCGCTCAACCCTCGCCGCCCGTGGCGAAACGCTCGACGGTGTCCGAGCGCAGGCCGAGGCGCAGCGTCTCGAGCGAGAGCACGTCGGCAGGGGCGATGTTGCCGAGGTTGCATTCGGTGCCGAAGTGCTTGAGCAGCCAGACCTGCTGGGCGTGGAGCGGCGCGTCGAAGATCAGGCGGCTCGGTTCGATCGAGTGCGCGATCTCCTCGATCAACCCCGTCCGCGGCTCGCCGTCGGCGCGGTAGATGCCCGCCGTGCCCGACTCGCGCGCCTCGGCGATCACCTTCCACGCCCCGGCGTCGAGGTCGCTTTCGATCTGCTCCACCCAGATGTACGGCGGCATGATGTAGTCGACGTCCTTGCTGCCGACCTCGGCGAAGACGGTGAAGTCCTTCGAGAGGCTTTCGATCAGCTCGCGCTTGACGCCTTTGTCGAGCTCGATCGTGCCGTCGGAGATCTCGACGTGTTGCAGGCCGAGCTCGCGCAACCAGGCGACGAGCCCCTCGACGCGGCCCTGGCGGATCGCGACCTCGGTGAGCGTGCCGCCGAGGACGACGGGGATGCCGTGCGCCGCGTAGCGCTCGAGCTTCGGCCGCAGGTTGGCGCTCACGACCGCGGTACCCCAGCCGAGCTTGACGATGTCCACGCTGTCGCCGGCGACCTCGAGCAGGCCGTCGACCTCCGCGACCGAGAGGCCGCGGTCGATGACGTGCGTGATCCCCTCCTCGCGCGGCTTGGAGGAACGGTCCGGGATGTCGAGGAAGCCGGCTATGGCGTGGTGGTGCCCTGGGCGGCCCTGTCGGCGCCGACGACGACCACCACCTTCGCCGGTCCGGCCAGCGTGGCGACGGCCTGTTCGATCGGCTGGACGTGGCTGACCGACAGCGCCCGGGCGACGCCGTTCGCGTCGGCCTGGTGGCCGGACGCGTACTGCACGACCGTCACTTCGTTGGCGCCGGGCGGGCGTCCGCTGAGCGCGGACGCCTGCGAGTAGCCGGTCTGCTGCAGTTCGGCGGAGATGCGGTGCGCGAGCCCGGTCGTCAGCGTCCCGTTGAGCACGACCACGCTGGTTTCGGCGGGCGGCGTCGCTTTCGCCTGTTTGCTCTGGGTCGCCGGGTGTTTGTGGTGCGAGGCGGTCGTCTGGGTCTGCGTGCTGCCGGTCCCGCCCGACGACGACGTTTTCGCGTGACTCGGGGAGGATCCGCCTTTCGTCGCCAGCACCACGGCGACGGCGACGATCACGACCGCGGCGACCGCGAACAGCACGATGCGCCGGCGCGAGCCGCCCGAGGACGTGTCGCGTCCACGCCGCTCGGAGGGCCCCCCGGGCTCCCGCCCGCGGGCGGTGCGCGCGGCCCCCGGCAGCGGCGGCCGCGGCGGCGGCGGCGCTCTCGGCGGCGGCGCTCGGGCGCCGGCGCGGCGCGGCGCGCTCGGGGCGGGCGGCAGCGGCGGGCGTTTGCGCTCGGCGCCCTCGGCGGCGCCCGGCGGACTCGGCGCGCGCGGCGCCGGCGCAACGGCCGGCGGCTCGGCCGGCCTGATCGCGGCGCGGACGCGGTCGCGCCGGCGCGCACGCCCGCTGCCGACGCGGCGGCGGTCGCAGGCGCGGGCTGGGCGCTCGGATCCGCGGGCGGCGTGCCGTTCGGCGGCGCCGGCCGCGCCGGCCGGCCGCTGCCGCTGAGGACGGCGCCCCGAGCGGCGTCTCGCCGCGGCGGCGGGGACGCTCAGCGGCTGGAGGCTGCTGCCACGGGATCTGCCGGGGCTGGCCCTGCGGCGTCGCGCCGGCGCGGCGGCGGACTGGCAGGCGCCGGGACCCGCTGCGGCGGCGCGCCGCGGCGGCAGCCGCTGCGGTGGCCGGCGCGCCGGCCGGCGCGGCCTGCGGCGTCGGCGGTCTGACCCGGCGTCCCGGCCGGCTGCGGCGGCGCGCCGGGCGATGGCTGTCCGCGCCGTCGCGGGCGCGGCCGGTTTCTGAGCCTGGGCGGGAGCGCCCGGCTGGGCCGGCAGCGGCGCGGCGGGCGCTCCGGTGGCCGTCACCGGCTGGCCCGGGGGGACCTGCTGGGCGCCCGGCTGGGGCGCCGCGCGCGCGTGGACCGGAGCGGCGCGCGGCACCGCGCGCACCGCCTGCGAGCGGCGGCGGCTGCTGCACGCGCGCGGCGGCCGCCTGCGAGACGCGCTGCTCGGCTTCCGCGGCGCGCTCGGGGGCGCGCCCCGCCCAGTCGCGCAGCCGGCGGATCTCACGGGCCTGTGAGAAGACGAGCAGCGACAGGACCGCTATCCCGAGGAGCGCCGCGAATGCGACGATCGCGCCGACCTCGGTGAATTTTGTGGAGATCGAGAGGGCGAGCAGCGAGATGCTCATGGATTTGGGGAGTGTACGAGGGGCGCAGGCGCCTCGCGCGGCAGTGGGCCGTGAGCGACCCCCGTCCGCCGGTGCGGCCATCCCCCCGCCGGACGGCCTGCGCCGACGCGACCGCCGGCTGGGGCGATGCGTCGCGGCCGTCCTCCCGGCCCGGCGTCCTGCTCCTGGAGGCCGTCATCGGCCTCGCGCATCCGCTTCGAGAGCTCCGAGACCTTCGCGGCGAGCCCCGCGGCGTCGCCCTCGAGCACCAGCAGCCTGATCTCCGCGAACATCGCTTCGACGGCCTGCACGCCGAGCGGGCTGCGCTCAGCGCGCAGGATCTTCTCGGCGTCGGTCTGCGCGCGCGCGCTCGTAGCTGTTGAACAGCTCCTCGTGGAGCTTCTCGCCCGGGCCGTCTGCCGACGATCTCGACGTCGATGTCGCGATCGGGGTCCAGGCCGGACAGCTCGATCATCGCCCGCGCCAGCTCGACGATGCGGACCGGTTCGCCCATGTCGAGCACGAACACCTCGGCGCCGGCGCTCTCGCTGATGCGCGGCCGGCGGGCGTCCGTCGCGGCCGAGCGCGCCGCGGCGAGCGAGCCCGAGCGGATGATCAGCTGCACCGCCTCGGGGATCGTCATGAAGTAGCGCGTCATGCGCTCGTCGGTCACGGTCACCGGCCCGCCGCGCTCGATCTGGCGGCGGAAGATCGGCACGACGCTGCCCGAGGAGCCGAGCACGTTGCCGAAGCGCACCGCCGCGTAGCGGGTCTGCGGGAAGCGCGCGGTCGCGGCCTCGAGCGCGAACTCGGCGAGCGCCTTCGAGGCCCCCATCACGGTCGCCGGCGAGACGGCCTTGTCGGTCGAGACGAGCACGAAGCGGGCGGCCCCGGCCGCGCCTGCCACGTGGGCGACGACCTGCGTGGCGATCGCGTTGTTGCGGATCGCCTCGACCGGGTTGGCCTCCATCAGCCCGACGTGCTTGTAGGCGGCGGCGTGGAACACCACGCTCGGGCGGTGCTCCTCGAACACCTCGCGCATGCGCTCCTCTTCCTTGCAGTCGGCGAGCACGGCGGCCAGCATCGACTCGGGCACGTGGCGCTCGTCCTGCAGCTCGCGCAGGATCGCGAACAGGTTGTCCTCGGCGTGGTCGAGCAGCACGATCCTGTGCGGCTCGACGCGCGCGATCTGGCGGCACAGCTCAGAGCCGATCGAGCCGCCCGGCGCCGGTCACCAGCACGACCTGCCCGGCGAGGTAGGCGCCGACGCGCTCCAGCTCCATGTGAACCGGCTCGCGGCCGAGCACGTCCTCGACGCGGACCTCGCGCACCTGGCGCGTGAGCGCGCCGCGCGTCTGCAGCAGCTCGAAGACCGTCGGCAGCGTCCGCACCGGGATCGCCCGCGAACGGCACTCTTTGACGATGCGCGCACGCGTCGAGCCGGGCGCGGAGGGGATCGCGATGATCACTTCGTCCGGCTCGGCCTCGTCGAGGATCCGCGGCAGGTCGCCTTCGGTGTCGCCGCGCACCCGCACGCCGTCGATGCGCATGCGCCGCTTGGCCGGGTCGTCGTCGAGGAAGCCGACCGGCAACAGGCCGAGCTCGCGGTTGCGCACGATCTCGCGCAGCACCATCCGCCCGCCCTCGCCCGCGCCGGCGATCAGGACCGTCCGCTCGCCCTTGCGCGAGGAGCGGAAGGCAGCCAGGGGGCGGCGCTCGTAGACCGAGCGCGCGAGCGCGCGGACGCCGACGAGGAAGACCAGCGCCAGCAGCCCGAACAGGAAGATCACGCCGTTCGGCAGCACGACCGCGACGGTCGCGTTGCCACGGTGGCCGGCCCCGAGCGCCGGGTAGGCGTGGGTGGGCCGGAAGATCTCGATCGCGACCACGGTCAGCAGCACGATCAGGACCACCGCCCGCACCACGGCCTCGTAGTCGCGCTGGCCCGCGTATCGCCAGCGTCGCTGGTAGACGCCGGAGAGGATCAGGATCGGCAGGCTGCCCGCGAGGACCCACCAGATCGTCGCCGAGCGCAGCTCCGCGTAGTGATGCGGCGGGCCGTCGTTGAAGCGAAGCTGGAAGGCGAGGTAGTACGCGAGCGCGACCAATGCTCCATCGACCAAGAGCTGCGGGAGCGAGTGCCGATGGAGCGGAAGGGCCGCCGAGCGGAGACGTCGGCGCATTGCAGGCAATTGTAAGCGGCTACGGGCGCGGTGTCGGCGATTCGGACCCCGCGCCGAAGCGGACCGCAAGGTTCATCCCAGCGGGGAGAGCAACAGATCGACGAGCGTGCCGGGGTCGCGCCGCACGCGAGCGGCCCTTGCAACCGGCGACGCCCCGGGGAGCTCGAGCCGGCTCGCGTCGTCGAGCACGCTCATGCGGCCCTCCGCGATCAGACGTTCGTCCACGGCGCCGAGCCGGCCCTCGAAGGTGCTCAGCACCGGCGTCCCGAGCGCCACGGCCTCGCGGTTCATGGTCCCGCCCGCCGAGATCGTCAGCGCAGCGTAGGAGATCAGCGACTGCGCGTCGATCGCGTGCTCCGGGATCGAGAGCCCCGGCACGGAGGCCAGCTCCGCACGCTGCGAGGCGACGCGCGGAAGCACGACCGGCTGGATGCCCTCGTCGAGCGCGGCACGCGACAGCCGCTGGAGGACGGCACCGAACAGGTCGCTGTGGAAACGGTGGTAGAGGGAGACCTCGGGCGGCGTCCGCACGACCACGATCGGGCGCGAGGGGTCGAGTCCCAGCTCGGCCAGGACGGCCGGGTCGGGCTCGAAGTCAGAGAGGTAGTACTCCTCCTTGAGCCCCTCGTAGCGGCGCAGCTTTCCCAGCGCGCCGTAGCGGCGCAGCCGCTCGGGCGGAATCGCGTCCGGAACCACGACCGCGGCGGCCAGCCGGCAGTTGATCGTGTGCTGGACCGTCGCCCACTCGTAGTCGAACATCGTCGAGCTCGGGATGCGCAGCAGCGCGGCGGCGACGGTGACGTCGTTCGAGCCGTGGCCGAGCGCGACGTCGAAGCGCCCCTGCCTGCGCGCCCAGCGCACGAGCGCCCCAGACCTCGAGACGAGACCCGCCGCCTTGGCCGCGGCCCGCTCGCCGCGGTGCCGGCCGATCGCCGTGTGCTCGACCCCGAGGCGCTCGCACAGCTCCAGCGTCTGGGCGAAGTCGCGTGCGGTCACGCGGACGTCGTGCCCGCGCTCGCGCAGGCGCGCGATCACAGGCCGCATGACCAGCACGTGGGGGCTGTTGGTCAGGTCGACCCAGACGCGCATCGGCCCGGGAGGTTAAGCAACGGATTCTCATCCCGCGCGGCGGGCCCGCGGGCGGCTGCCGGTATCGTTGGCCGCCGCTTGCTCGTCCTCGCCTCGATCTCCGAGACGCTGTTCAACGAAATCGCCCACCTCGTGCGGGAAGGCGGCTATCCGGCGATCTTCGGGCTGATGCTCCTCGAGAGCGCCTGCATCCCGATTCCCTCGGAGGCGACGATGCTGTTCGCCGGCTTCGCCGTCGCCGAACCGGGCGCAAGCAGCGCTCAGCACCATCTGACGCTGGCCGGAGTCGTCACTGCGGGGGTGCTGGGCAACCTCGCCGGATCGTGGCTCGCCTACTGGGTGGGCCGGGCAGGCCGTCTCGAGCTGATCGAACGGCACGGCCACTGGCTGCACATCAAGCCGAGCCACATCGAAACGGCGGACCGGTGGTTCGAGCGCTACGGCGCCCCAGCGGTGTTCTTCAGCCGCATGCTCCCGATCGTCCGCACCTTCATCAGCCTCCCCGCGGGGGTGGCCAAGATGCCTTTCATTCGCTTCACCGTCTACACGCTCCTGGGCTGCATTCCGTGGGTCCTCGCGCTCGCGCTGGCAGGCGAAGCCCTCGGAAGCAACTGGACCGACGCGCGCAAGTACTTCGAGTACCTCGACTACGCCATCGTCGCGCTGATCGTGCTCGGGGTGGCGCTCCTGGTGCTGCGCGCGACACGCTCGAGAGGAGAGCCGGACCGCGATTCCGTCGGCTGAACCCGGGGCTCGCGCCGCGCCGCGGGCGCCCGGTATCGTTGGCCGCCCGTGCTCGTTCTGGCCTCCATCTCGGAAACGGCGGTCAACGAATGCGCCCACATCGTGCGCGAAGGCGGGCTGCCGGCGATCTTCCTGCTGATGGCGGCCTCGAGCGCCTGCATCCCGATCCCTTCGGAGGTCGTGATGCTGTTCGCCGGCTTCGCGGTCGCCGATCCGGGGGCCAGCAACGCCTCGCACCACATGACGATGACCGGGATCATCCTCGCCGGACTGCTCGGCTCGATGGTCGGCTCCTGGGTCGCCTACGCGGTTGGGCGTGGCGGACGTCTGGAGCTCTTCGAACGCCACGGCGACAAGTTCCACATGGGGCCGGCGCAGGTCGAAAAGGCCGACCGGTGGTTCCAGCGCTACGGCGAGCCCGCGGTGCTCTTCGGTCGCGTGATACCGGTCGTGCGGGCAGTCGTCTCGCTCCCCGCCGGGATCGCGAAGATGCCGCTCGGCCGGTTCACCGTCTTCTCGCTGATCGGGACCGTGCCGTGGGTGGTCGGGCTCGCGTTCGCAGGCAAGGCTCTGGGCAGCGACTGGGAATCGGTCCGCAAAGTGTTCGAGCCCGTCGACTACGTGATCGTGGCGCTCCTGATCGCCGGGATCGGCTACTGGATCATCCGCAGGCGGCGCCGGCCCGCCAGGAACGCGGCGGGCTGAGCGGCGCCGCCGGTCCTCGCGGGGAAGCGATCAAAATAGGGCGGTGAGCGCGCTCGGGACGCAGATCGGGGGTCGCTACCGGCTCGATGAGGTGATCGGCCGCGGCGGCATGTCCACCGTGTACAAGGCCTTCGACACCGTGCTCGAACGCCCGGTGGCGATCAAGCTGATGCACCGCGAGATCGCGACCGACTCCGACCAGCTCGAGCGCTTCCGCCGCGAGGCCCGGGCGGTCGCCCAGCTCAACCACCCCCACGTCGTCTCGGTGATCGACGCCGGCGAGGAGCCGCTCGAGGACGACGCGGACGAGGGCACGCCCTACATCGTGCTCGAATACGTCGACGGGGAGACGCTGAAGAGCGTGATCCGCCGCGACGGGCCGCTCGAGATCCCGCAGGCGCTCGCCTACACGATCGAGATCGCGCGGGCTCTCGGCGCCGCGCACGAACGCCAGATCGTGCACCGCGACGTCAAGCCGCAGAACATCCTGATCGACCCGGAGGGCGGCGCCAAGATCACCGATTTCGGAATCGCGCGCTCGCTCGCCGAGGAGGGCCTCACGATGGCGGGCAGGGTGCTGGGGACCACCGACTACGTGTCTCCGGAGCAGGCGCTGGGACAGGCGGTGACGCCCCAGTCGGACCTCTACTCGCTCGGGATCGTCCTCTACGAGATGCTGACGGGCGACGTGCCCTTCCACGGCGAGACGCCGGTGGCCGTCGCGATGAAGCACGTGCGCGAGGACGTCCCCGACGTCCAGGCGCGCCGCCCGGAGATCTCGGCGGCGACCGCGTCGGTGATCGACCGGGCGCTGGCGAAGAACCTCTCCAAGCGCTATCCCGACGCCGCGGCGATGGTCGCCGACCTCGAAAACGTCCTCGCGATCGAGGCCTCGCGCACCGGCCAGACGACGGGCGAGGTCACGACCGTCCTGCGCACCCTGCGCGGGCGCGCCCGCCGGAGACTGCCGTGGCGGATGCGCCATCCGGTGCGGTGGCTGGTGTCGCTGGCCCTCCTCGGCGGCATCGTCGCGGTGATCCTGCTGCTCGCCGCGAACAGCGCGCACCGGGGGACGGGCGCTCCGCCCGGTACCTCCTCGAAGTCCGGGCTCGTGCCGGTGAGCCTGTCCGAGTCGGCGGCGAACGACTACAACCCGTTCGGCACCGGCCCGGAAAACCGCGACCAGATCGGCAACGTCGTCGACAGCGACCCGTCCACGACCTGGACCACGGAGACCTACTACGAAGGCAACCTGCGCAAGCCCGGCGGCACCGGTCTCGGTATCTACCTCGATGCCGCACCCGGGGTGGCGGCGCGGGCGATCGCGATCCAGACCCCGACGCCGGGCTTCGCGGCGCAGTTCTACACCTCCGACCACATCGACCTGTCTCTGCCCTACGGAAGCTCGGAGTCGCTCTCCGCCCGCGGCTGGGTCGGCCCGATCGGGTCGAGCCCGTCTGTGCGCGACGGGCGCAAGATCGCCCTGCACCCGCCCGCCGGCGCGCACCGCTACTACCTCGTGTGGCTCACCACCCTGCCGCCGGGACGCCAGTCGGCGACGATCTCCGACGTGACGCTGTTCCGCTGACGGCGGTCAGTGCCGGCGCGCCGCGGCCGCCGCATGACGCGCGAGCCCGAGCCGGCAGAGCCGGTCCACCAGCTCGGGGTAGGACACGCCCGAGGCGGCGAGCAGCTTCGGGTAGACGCTCGTCGGGGTGAAGCCGGGCATCGTGTTCAGCTCGTTCAGCAGCACGTGCTCGCCCTCGACGAAGAAGTCGGCGCGCGCGAGGCCGGCGCAACCGGAGGCGCGGAACGCGCGCCGGGCGAGGGCGCCGATCTGCTCGCCCGCGGCGGCCGAGATGCGGGCCGGCACCAGCAGCTCCATCCCGCCGGGCGTGTACTTGGCCTCGTAGTCGTAGAACTCGCTCTCGAATGAGATCTCGCCCGCCGCGGAGACGAACAGCTCCGATCCGGTCTCGAGCACCCCGCACTCGACCTCGATGCCGCCGGCCGCGGCCTCCACGATCGCCAGCTCGTCGTGCTCGAAGGCGACGGCCAGCGCCGCTGCCAGCTCCCCCGCTGCCGTGACCTTGACGATCCCGACCGAGGAGCCGAGATGTGCCGGCTTCACGAACACGGGCAGGCCGAGCTCGCCGGCCTGCGCGAGCGCCCCGGCGCGATCCTCGCGCCAGCGTGCTGCGGTGATGCCCGCGTATCGGACCTGGGGTACGCCCAGCGACGCCATCAGGTCCTTGAACAGGACCTTGTCCATGCAGACGGCCGAGGCGGCGACGCCCGCGCCGACGTACGCGACGCCGAGGGTCTCGAGCATCCCCTGGACAGTGCCGTCCTCGCCGAACGGCCCGTGCAGCGCGGGGAACACGACGTCGGCCCCCTCGACCCCCTCGCCGGGCGTCAGCGAGAGCGTCCTGCCATCGCGGCGCCAGACGCCGTCGCGGGCGATCTCGATCCAGAGCGCGTCGTGGCCGGCCTCCAGCAGCGCGTCGCGCACGGCGGCCGCCGACGCGAGCGAGACATCGTGCTCGGAGGAGCGCCCGCCCGCGAGCACCGCGACCCGCAGGCTGGAGCTCTCGCCCATCGTCGCCGCCGGGCTCGCCGGTGTCTGGTCTCTCAGCTCGGCCGGCGCTCCACGCAGGCCTTCCTCGGCGGCGCCCACCTCAGCCTCCGGCGGCGGGCGGAGCCGGCGTCGCCGGCGTCGTGGTCGTGGTCGTGGTGGGGGTGGTTTCGGGCCCGAGCTGGGCGATCGTCACGGTCACCGTCGTTCCCTTCGTGGCCTTCGTGCCGGGGCCCGGGCTCTGCTGCATGACCTTGCCCACCTGTCCCGCTTCCGAGGTCTGGCCGGTGACGGTCCTGATCTTGAAGCCTGCCTGTTCCAGCGTGCTCTTCGCGAGCGCCTGGCTCTCGCCGACCACGTTCGGCACCGCCGCTTCCTTCGGCGCCTGTGCGACGACGAGATCGACCTTGCTCTTGGCCTTGACCGAGGTGCCGTTCGACGGCGACTGCGAGAGCACGGTGCCCGGCTGCTGTTCGGTCGATTCGCGCTTGGTCACGGTGCCGAGTTCGAGCCCGGCGTTCGCCAGCGTCGCTTCGGCCGCCGACAGCGACTGCCCCGTCACGTCGGGCACGGTGACGGGCGCGGGCCCGCTGGACACCTGAACTTCGACGCCGCTCCCGAGCTGCTCGAGGGCGCCCGCCGGCGGGTTGGTGGCGATCACCTTGCCGGACGCGACCGTTGCGCTGGCCACCTTCGTCACGCGCGGCTTGAAGCCGGCTTTGCGCAGCTTCTTCACCGCTTCCTGTTCGCTGAGCCCTTCGACGTCGGTGACCGGCGCGCTCGCTGGGCCGCCCGAGACGATCAGGGTCACGCGCGAGCCGCCGTCGACGCGCTTGCCGGCTTCCGGCGACTGGGAGATCACGAGACCGGTCGGGACGGTGGAGCTCGGCTGGAGCTGGGGAACGGGATTCAGGCCTGCCCGGCGCAGGATGCCATCGGCGGTCTGTTCGGTCTGCCCGGTCACATCGGGGACGCCGACCTTGCCTTTGCCCCCGAGCAAGAGCACAGCCGCCGCGACTAATGCGAGCGCGACGAGTGTGCCGCCCACCCACCAGAGCCAGCGGCGCGAGCCCTTCTCGCCGTCCTCGGGCGGGCGCTCCGCGCCGTAGTCGAGCGGCGCCGCCAGCATGACCCCCGTCGGCGGCTCGTAAGGCGGAGGGGCATGGCCGTCGGACGCGCCGCCTGCCGGGAGGCGTTCGCGCTCGGCTTCGAGCGCGGCGATCAGCTCGTCGTCGTCGGCGTAGCGTTCGATCGGGTCCTTCGCGAGCGCCCGCAGCACAACCGTGTCGAGAGAGTACGACAGGGCGGGGTTCAGCTCGCTCGGCGGCCGGGGCTCGGCCGAGACCTGCTTGAAGGCGATCGCGACCGCGGTCTCGCCCTCGAACGGAACGACGCCGGTGAGCAGCTCGTAGAGGATCACCCCGACCGAGTAGATGTCGGAGGCTGCGCTGACCGCGTAGCCCTGTGCCTGCTCGGGTGACAGGTACTGCGCGGTCCCCATGATCGAGCCGGTCAGCGTCATGTCCGACGCACCCGCGCGGGCGATGCCGAAGTCGGTCACGCGGGCGCGGCCCTCTTCGTCGAGGATCACGTTGTGCGGCTTCAGGTCACGGTGGATGACGCCGCGCCGGTGCGCGAAGCGCGCCGCGCGCAGGATCTGGATCACCGTGTCGATCGCGAGCGCCGGATCCAGCGGTCCGGCTTCCCTGACGATCGACTTCAGCGAACGGCCCGCCACGTACTCCATCGCGATGTAGTAGGTGCCGTTCCACTCGCCGCGGTCGAAGATGCCGACGATGTTCGGATGCGACAGGGCGGCGGCGCTGGACGCCTCGCGCTTGAAGCGCTCGACGAACTCCTGGTCTTCGGCGAAGTGGTGGTGCAGCACCTTGACCGCCACCTCGCGGCCGAGCAGCTGGTCGTGCGCCAGGTAGACGTCGGCCATCCCGCCCGAGCCGAGACGGGAGAGCACGCGATAGCGGCCGTCTATGAGTGTCTCGGGCTCAATCACGAAGCAGCTGTTCCATCACCTGGCGGGCCACCGGCGCGGCGAAGGCGGCGCCCTGGCCGGGCACGCCCTTGAGCGTCACGGCGATCGCGACCTTCGGGTTCGAGGCGGGGGCGAACGCGATGAACCACACGTTGTTGATCGCGGTTCCGATCTGGGTCTCGGCGGTACCGGTCTTGCCGGCGATCTGGACACCGGGGATCTGCGCGCTCGTGCCGGTGCCTTCGTTGACCACCGCTTCCATCATCGTCCGCACGTCGGAGGCCGTTGAGCGTTTCATCACGACCGACTGGACGCTCGGCTTGATCTGCGTCACCGTCTGGCCTTCGGAGTTGACGATGCGGCTCGCGATGTGCGGCGTCATCAGCGTCCCGCCGTTGCCGACGGCCGCCGCCACCTCCGCCATCTGGAGCGGGACGACCTCGAGTTTGTCCTGGCCGATCGACATCCGGCCGAGGTCCACTTTGGGGCTCAGCGGCGAGACCAGCCGTTCGCCTTCGTAGGAGCCGCTGATCGACATTTCGCCCGCCGGGTAGTCGAGCTGCGGCCGCCGGTCGAAGCCGAAGCGGTTCATGTACTTGGTCATCGTGGCCCGGCCGACCTTCACACCGACCTGCGCCCACACGGTGTTGACCGACTTCGCGAGCGCTGCGGTCAACGTGATTTCGCCCAGGCTCTCGTTTTCGTCGTTCTGCAGCGGCACGCCCGAGATCACGACGTCGTTGCGACCCGAGACGACGGACTGCGGCGTGAACTTGCCGCTGTCGATCGCCGCCGTCGCGGTCACGACCTTGAAGGTCGAGCCGGGCGCGTAGCCGAACTGCGTGGCACGGTTGATGAGCGGCGCGGCGTTGTCGTGTGTGAGACGTTCGTAGCCGGCGTTGGTCTTGAGCTGGTTGGGGTTGAAGCTCGGCGAGGAGGCCATCACGGTGACCGCGCCGGTCCGGGGTTCCAGCGCGACGACGGCACCCTTGTGTTCGCCCAGCGCCTGCACCGCCACCCGCTGCGCCTTGGGGTCCAGGGAGGTGACGACCTTCTGTCCCCGCGGCCGGTGTCCCTGAAGCTGGTCGAGGATCGCCTGCAGGCCGGTGTCGGTCTGGCCATTCAGCGCGCTCGAGCGGAAGCGCTCGACCCCGGTGCTGCCCAGGTTCGTGAAGTAGTAGCCGACCGTGTTCGCGAACAGGCTGCCGGTCGGATACGTGCGTTCGTAGACGCCTTCCGCGTGGCGCACGCTGCGCGCGAGCACCGTCCCGTCGGCGGCCACGATCGGGCCACGGTCGATGTGCTGCTGCTCGAGCACCTGGCGCTTGTTCAGCGCGTTGTCGCGCAGCGAGGAGGCTTCGAAGATCGTCCACCGCGACGTGAACGCGACCAGCAGCGCGAACAGCACGACCACGAGCCCGTAGAGCCGGATGATCGGGCGGTTCATGTTGTCCTTGCCCTGTCACTCATTCGAGCTGGTCGAGTTCGAGGCTGCGGATCAAGGACGCAGCCTTCGCTTCCGAGCGCAGGGTGTGGTCGAGGAGCGTGCTGCGCTGGTGCGGGTTCAGCGTGGAGGCGCTGACGCCCGAGACGTAGCGGCTGCTGTAGAGGTCCACGTTGCCCGGCAGCGTGAACGGCACCCCCTGGTAGAGCGTGACGAGGCCCCTTTTGTTGGTGCCGATGAAGTACACCGACTGCAGCGCCAGGAGCCCACCGGCGACGATCAGGGCGAGCACCGCGAGCACCGCGACCGCGAAGGCGGCGCGGCGCGCGGGGAAGCGTCGCCGACGGCCCGCCGGGGCCGGGCTTCGCGGCCGGCGCTGGGCGACCGGCGCGCCCTGGAGCGCCGGCGCCTCGACGGCCGGGATGCCGGTCAGGGTCGGTTCCTCGGAGTCCGTGGCCGCGCGCGTCTCGGCGCCGACCTCCTCGAGGCGCAGGAGGACGACGGTGATGTTGTCGCGACCGCCCGCGCGGTTCGCCTCGGCGATCAGCAACTCGCCGGCGTCGCGGAGGCGCGGCGTCGCATTCAGGATCTCGGCGATCCGCTCCTCCGGGACCATCGTCGTGAGCCCGTCGCTGCAGATGAGGTAGAGGTCCCCCGCGCGCCCTTTGAACGAACGGGTGTCGACCTCGACCGTGCCCTCGATGCCGAGCGCGCGGGTGATCACCGAGCGCTGCGGGTGCTCCACGGCTTCCTCCGGCGTGAGCCGGCCCTGGCGCATCAGCTCGTCCACCAGCGAGTGGTCATCGGTGAGCCGCAGCAGCTGCCCTTCGCGCAGGCAGTACGCGCGGCTGTCGCCGACGTGGGCGATGGCCACGTCGCTCTCGCCGACGTAGACCGCCGTGAGCGTCGTGCCCATCCCCGCCTGCTCGGCGTTCGCGTGCGAGAGCTCGTGGATGCGGTTGTTCGCCGCCTGCGCGAGCCCGGCCAGCGCCAGCTCCGGCTCGCCGCCGTCCGGCAGGCCGCCCTGGAAGGCTTCCACCGCCAGCTTTGAGGCCACCTCGCCGGCCTGCGCGCCGCCCATCCCGTCGGCGACGACGAACAGCGGCGAGCGGACCATCAGCGCGTCCTCGTTGGCGCGGCGCTGGCGGCCGGTGTCACTGCCGGAGTACTGCTCCGCGACCCGCAGCATCATCTTCAGTCCACCTCGAACGCGAATTCGCTGTCGCCGATGCGCACGCGATCGCCGGGATGCAGCGGACGGGGCGTCTGCAGCAGCTCCTCGTTGAGGTACGTGCCGTTGGTGGAGCCGAGGTCTTCGACGACGACGCTGTTGCCCTGCTCGTAGATGCGGGCGTGCCGCGAGGAGGCAAAGGGATCCTCGAGGCGGATCTCGGCAGCGTCCCCGCGGCCCAGGATCAGGTCGCCGTCGAGGTCGTAGATCATCCCGGATTCGTGGCCGGGGGCGCGCTCGACGACCAGGCGCGGCGCGCGCGAGACGAAGTCGACCGCGCCGAGCGTCGAGGCGGAGTACATCCCGGTGGCGTCGGGAGCCGGTGGCGCCAGCGCGTGCTGGGAGCCGGCCGAGCCGCCGAGGTCCCGCCGCGCGCTGCGGGCGACCCACAGCAAGAAGAGGTAGAGCACGACCAGGAAGCCGAACTTGAGCGCGACCGATACCGGGTCGAGGCTGTTCATGAAAGCTCGAAGGTGGCCTCGGTCGAGCCGAACTCGATCCGCTCGCCGCCGTGCAGGGGCTCGCGGCCGTGCACGGCCAGCCCGTTGACCAGAACGCCGTTGGTGGAGCCGAGGTCTTCGACCTCCCAGCCGTCGGGAGTGGGGCGGATCTCCGCGTGGCGGCGCGAGATGCCGCTGTCGTCGAGCACGACGTCGCAGTCGCGGCTGCGCCCGATGGTCCCGCCCCCCGGGGGCAGGAGCAGCCGCCGGGTGCCGACGGCGAGAAGCGCCCGTCGCGGGCGCGCGAGCGGCGCCGCCTCGAGCGGCCCGCCGACGCGGTCGGAGGTGCTGTAGATCATCGTCTTGCCGTGCTGGTCGTCGGCCTCGGCGGCTGCTCGCGCGCCGCCCTCGTGGGCCTCGCCCCCACTCTGACCCTCGGGGCGGACCAACTTCGCCTGGATCCCGAACTCACCCAGCGAGAGACGCTCGTCGGTGCTGAAGGAGATGCGTACGCCTCCGGCGAGGATCAGGTTCTCGCGGCGCGCGTGCTCGAGCAGGTAGCCGCACAGCTCGTCGATCACCTCCGCTTCCACCCCGTCGTAGCGTTCGCGGTCCTCCGGCGAGAGCCAGACCACGTACTCGTTCGGCGCGTAGGTGCGCGAGACCGAGACGGTCCGGTGCGCGTCCATCTCCCGGGCCAGCTTGCGCGCGAGTTCCATGGGGCGAACCTCCGAGCGGAACGCGCGGCCGAACGAGCCCTCCACGAGTCTCGCGATCGTGTTCTCGACGCTCTTGAACAGGTTCATCGGCAAGTGGTGGCGGGCCGCGGCGAGGCCGGACCTGAGGCTCATGCTACGCGGGTGGGCGGGCAGTCGCGCCCGGCGGGCGCGGCGGGCGGCGCGATCGCGGGAGGCCGCGTCGAGCGCTCGGACAGGCAGGGACGAGAGCTTAGACGGGGCCTCGCAGGGCGCGCGAGCCGACCGCGATCAGGCCGCCCACGACGGCGCCGAGCACGGCGCCTCGCGGCAGCGGGTGCCCCCCGGCCGACAGTCCTGCGTCGAGGGCGGGGGCGCCGATCGTCAGCGCAGCGGCCCAGACGGCGGCGGCGGCGGCATCGACCGCGGCGTGCGACCCGCGCACGATCCAGGGCAGCACCGCGGCCCCGACGCCCCAGAGCAGCGCCCCGAGGACCGCGCCCGGGCTCAGCAGCGGCCCGACGACGTGTGACGCTGCCGCCGTGATCGAACCTTCCCAGACCGACCGCGCCGGTAACCCTGCCGGCGCCCCGAGCCACAGCCGGCGCGCCAGCACGGGCTCGGCGAGCAGCAGCCACCAGTAGCCCAGGGCGCCGAGCGCGAAGCGCCGGCTCCAGTGACGCAACTGGCCGGCGAGCGCCGGGAAGGACGCCGCGAGGCCCGCGAGGCCCAGGACCGGCGCGAGCAGGGCCGCCAGGAACGCTGCCGGCACGTGCCCCGACAGCCGCTCAGAGGGGATCGCGGCCAGCGGCACCAGGGCTGCGGCGAGGACGACCGCGAAGCCGGCGCGGCCCGTCGCGCACAGCCAGGCCATCGCGGCCAGCGCGAGCGCTGCCCAGAGCGTGCGGGGTAGGCCCGGCGACTCACCCGGCAGAGCCGGGGGTTCGAGGACGGCCTCCGCGGCCGGCTCGAGCGCAGCCGCAACCGGTGTGGCGCGCCGGGGGAGCCGGCGTGCGCCACGTCGCGCAGGCTGGGGCAGGGTGTCCGCGGGCGCGTGCTCCAGCGCGCCCTGGAGCGCTTCGCGAAGGTCGCTCAGCCCGCCGCGATCGCGCGGGTCGGGCGCGAGCGCGGCGTCGATGGCGGCCGTGAGGTCGCGTGGCAGGTCGCGCCTGCGCCTGGCGAGCGGTTCGAGCCGCGTGCCGATCCGCCGCGCCGTCGCAGCCGGGGTCGCGCCGCGCACAGGGTTGACGCCGGACAGGGCCTCGTACAGCACGAGCGCGAGCGCGTAGAGATCCGCCGGCTCACCGACGTCGCGTCCCTCGCTCTGCTCGGGAGCCATGTAGGCGAGCGTCCCGAGCACGTCGCCGGTGCGCGTGAGGGCGTCCTCCTCGGCGATGCTCGCGCCGCCGAAGTCCGTGAGCTTGGCGGCCGGGCCCGGCCCACCCTCGCCTTCCGGGACGAGCACGTTCTGGGGCTTGATGTCGCGGTGGATCACGCCGCGCTCGTGGGCGTGCTCGAGCGCGTCCGCCAGTGCCACGCCGATGCCGAGCGTGCGCTCGTCGTCGAGCTCATCCGAGCGGATCAGCTCGCCGAGCGTGCATCCGGGAACCAGCTCGGAGATCAGGTAGAACGCCTCCCCGAGGGGGCACGCCTCATAGAGCGCCACGATCGCCGGGTGCGAGAGGCGGGCGGTCGCGTGCGCCTCTCGCGTGGCGCGTTCGCCGTCGCCGTCGGGCCCCAGCCAGATGCGCTTGACCGCGACGTCGCGCTGAAGCAGCTCGTCGTGCGCGCGCCAGACGACCCCGAAGCCGCCGGCCCCGAGACGGTCGATCAGCCGGTAGCGGCCCAGCAGGAGCTGCTCGTCGGTCTCGGCGGCAGGAGCGTCGCGGAGCTCGCCCGGCGCGCCCCGGCGCGCGACGATCCGATCGCGGCGCGCCGGTTCGGCGGCCGGTTCGGCTCGTGCGTCAGAGCTCTTCAGAAGGGTGCGCGGCGACTCCACCGGCTCCCGCGTTCGCCGCCGCGGGGCGCGCTCCTGCGCCGCCGAGGCAGGAACAGAGGCGATGAGGGAGAAGTTGCAGGATGGTCGGGAGGAGTCCAGCAGTCCAGGCCTGCAGTCATACTGAGGCCCTTCACAGGCCCTTGTAAAAGGAGCGAAGGCTTTTGTCGTTCTTCGACGATGGCGAGGACACGGCTCCTCGGCCATCAACACGAGCACCGCGGCCGCGAGGCGGCGGAAGCGCTGGTAGCGGAGCTCCGAGGCGTCCGCGACCGCGGCGCAGCTCCGGCGGGCCCTCCGGATATGACCAGCACGCCCTGATGGTGCGCCGGCGCGTCGCCGCCGGCGTCGCGGTCGTGCTCCTGATCATCATCGTCCTGATCATCAACGGCTGCCTGAAATCCCAGAAGCAGCAGTCGCTCAAGGACTACAACCACGCGGTCAGCGAAATCGCCCGCGAATCGGACACGAAGGTCTCAAAGCCGTTCTTCACGGCGCTGTCGGGCGCAGCGGGCAAGTCGGCGATCGACGTCCAGGTCCAGGTCAACCAGCTCCGTGAAGAAGCCGAGAAGCTCGCCTCCCGCGCCAAAGGCCTGAGCGTGCCGGGCGAAATGTCGGGGGCCCAGCAGAACCTGCTGCTGACGATGAACTTCCGCGTCGAAGGGATCACGAAGATCGCCGCGCTGCTCCCGGCCGCGCTCGGCGGCCAGGGCAAATCGGTGGACCCGCGGATCGCGGGCGACATGGAGATCTTCCTCGCCTCGGACGTGGTCTACTCCCAGCGCGTGGCCCCGCTGATCCAGCAGGCGCTGAGCTCGAACGGGATCCACCAGAGCACCGAAGCGTCGCGCTTCCTGCCGAACCTCGGCTGGCTCGAACCGGCCACCGTCGAAGCGCGGCTGGGCGGCAAGTCGACAACGGGCGGCGAAAACGCCGGCGTCGCTCCCGGCACACATGGCAGCTCGCTCGTCGGAACGGCCGTCGGCACGACGGCCCTGCAGCCCGAACCGACGCTGAACCACGTCCCGGGCGGCGGCAGCCCCACGTTCACCGTCACGGTCGAAAACACCGGCGAAAACAAAGAGACGAACGTGAAGGTGAGCTTGACGGTGACTTCCGCCGGCAAGCAGCTGTCGGGCTCGCACATCATCAACTCGACTTCGCCGGGGAGCAAGGCGAACGTCGAAATTCCCATCAGCGGCGTCCCGCTCAATGTCGCATCGAAGGTGCAGGTGAACGTCGAAGGGGTGCCGGGCGAGACGAACACCGAAAACAACAAGAGCACCTACCTGGCGATCTTCGGCGAATAGCGCCCTCGCCAGCGGCTAACTTGTGGCGATGGCCGCATCGGTCACCGACACCCAGGGGATCATCGCGATCGCGGCGGGCGCGGTGGCGATCATCGCGATCATCGCCTGCGGCCTTCTGGCGATCCGCCTTCGGCGCCTGCGCCAGGCCCAGCGCATGCTCATCGGCGCCACCGGCGAAGAGGACATCGTGGCGCACGCCGCGAGCATGCAGGAGGCGTTTGAAAGCCTGCGCGACTACGTCGAGGAGACGGCGCTGCGGCTGGACGGCCGGCTTGCTTCGGCCGAGGCCGAGCTGCGGCGCACGATCTCCCACCGCGCGCTGGTCCGCTATGACGCCTACAACGAGCTCTCGGGGCAGCAGTCGATGTCGATAGCGCTGCTCGACGACGAACGCTCCGGGATCGTGCTCTCGTGCATCCACCACCGCGACCAGGCGCGCGTCTACGGCAAGCGCGTACTCGAGGGCCGCGGCGAACTGGAGCTCTCGCCCGAGGAGGCCGAGGCGGTCCGCGTGGCCCTGACCGGGTCGGGGAGCGGCGACAGCCCGCTCCAGGCAGAGGCGGGCACTCCTCAGATCGGAGGACGAGCACGTGAGCGGGGAGGGTGAGGGCAGCCGGCGGAGGCGCGTCGCCTTCCTGGGGCCGGCCGGAACCTTCAGCGAGGAGGCGCTGCTGAGCGGCGCCGCCGAGGACGCCGTCGAGCCGGTGCCGGTCCCGAGCATCCCGGAGGCTGTGGCGGCGCTGAGCTCCGGCCAGGTCGAGCTGGCGCTGGCTCCGATCGAGAACTCCCTCGAGGGATCGATCAACGTGACGCTCGACCTGCTGGCCGAGCAGGCCGGCGCAGTGCGGATCGCTGCCGAGTCGGTGCTGCGCGTCCGTCACTGCCTGATCGCGGCGCGTGACATCGAGCTCGAGGCGATCGAGACCGTCGTCTCGCACCCGCAGGTGCCGGGGCAGTGCGCGCGTTTCCTGCGCTCGGAGCTGGCGCAGGCGAGCATCCAGGCCGCCGCCTCGACCGCGGAGGCGGTGCGGAGCGTCGTGGCGGCGGACGACGGCGCGAGCGCAGCGCTCGGCACCGCGCTCGCCGCCGAGATCTACGGCGGCGTCGTGCTGCGCGACGGGGTCGAGGACCGCGAGGACAACCAGACACGGTTCGTGTGGCTGGTCCGCGCCGGCGAGGACGGGGACGCCCCGCCGCTCCGCGAGCCCTCCGGCGGCGAACCGAGGTCGGCGATCGTGTTCTGGGGGGCCGGAGCGAGGCACGCCGGCTGGCTCGTCAGATGCCTCGACGAGTTCGCCGCCCGGGACATCAACCTCCACAAGATCGAGTCGCGCCCGCGGCGCGCGCAGCCCGGCGACTACATGTTCTTCCTCGAGCTCGCCGGCGACGAGTCCGACGAGCCGGTCGCGGCCGCGCTCGACGGGCTGCGCGCCCTCTGCGAACGCGTCCTCGTGCTCGGCTCCTACCGGACGGCGCCCGGCAGGGCCGTGCCGCAGCAGGCCGCCTCGGCGGTGCCGCCGGGGGCGCGCTGAGCGGGCTTCGAGCCCGCCGTTTTGGCGCCTCAGAGCGCCTGCGCCCGCTACACTGCGGCGCGGAATCATGGAGAGCGCAGTCCCACCAGAGCCGGTGGGGTCCGTGTCGCCAAGTGAGCACCAGCGGCACGGACCTGAGTCCTCGCCGCGCGCGGCGATGGGCGGGAGGGTGCTCGTCCTGAACGCGACGTTCGAGCCGATCAACGTCTGCACCGTGCGCCGCGCCGTGGTGCTGCTCCTGAAGGAGAAGGCCGAGCTGATCGAGCGCGGCGCGTGGCAGCTCCACTCGGAGAGCTCGACGCTCGCGCGGCCCGTCGTGATCCGGCTGGTCACCTACGTGAAGGTTCCGCGCGACGCCCACCGCCGCAAGATCACGCGGCGTGCCGTGTTCGCGCGCGACAGCTGGACCTGCCAGTACTGCGGATCGCGATCCAACCTCACGGTCGACCACGTCATCCCCCGCTCCAAGGGCGGCTCTTCGAGCTGGGAGAACATCGTCGCCTCGTGCGCGCCGTGCAACCGCCGCAAGGCCGACCGGCTGCCGCGCCAGGCCGGGATGCACCCGCGCCGTCCCCCACGCACGCCGCGGGCGGAGATCTTCATCCACGTCGCCAGCCCGACGATCCCGCAGGCCTGGCTCCAGTACCTGCCGCAAGCGGCCTAGAGGCCGCGCGCCGGACGCGCCGCCGGGTTCCGCGGCTACAGGGAAGACAAGGCCCGCGGCGGGGCGGAGAGGCCGCCGGCGGCGGCCGCAGACCATGCGTCGGCCGCATGGCGCGCCGGACGCGAAAAACGACGAAGGGCGCCTTCGCGGGGCGCCCTTCGCCTACTGCTCTGACTGGAAAGACCGAGGACGGCCAGGTCAAGGCCGGAGGGACCAGTTCCGGCAGCCGTCTCGGGGTGTCCCGGGTTGGATTCCGCTAGGCGGACCAGCCTACCGACCTACCGGCCGGTCACCTCCAGGGTCCCGCAAATACGTTCAGACGACGTTTGGACCACCTCCTTTCTCTGGTCTGGCCAGAGTAGCGGACGTGGGTGACGGGGGCCAAGGGCCGCGGGGGACCGTCGGTGCGCGGCTGCCACGTGGGAGGCCGGCACCGAGCGCCGGCCGACCCCACCTATCCCTAGTGGACGATGACCCCGAACTCCTCGGCGTAGGTCCCGCCGGGGTTCCCTTCGCCGAGCGACTCGGGCACGGCGGGCGTCACGCCGATCCCGGTTTCCGTGTAGCGCGATTCGAGGATGTTCGCGAGGTGGCCCGGCGAGGCGACCCACGCTTCGACGATCGCCTGCGGCGTCGAGAGCGAGTAGGTGCCCCACGCGAGGTTCTCCCCGATCACGTAGCCGACCGTCGAGTCCGGGATGTAGCCCGTGGCCTTGATGCGGTCGACCGGGGTCTCGCCGCTCGGCGAGACGTGAGCGAAGTAGTCGTCGGCAACGAGTTCCGAGCAGTGGCCTTCGGCCGCGGCTTCGAGCTGCGGGTTGGGAGCGAGCGGCTGCAGGGAGTGTTCGGCCCGGACGCGGTTGATCAGGCAGAGCACCGAGGCGCGGATGCGGGCCTGGTCTTCCGGCGTCGGATCTAGGCCGGTGTCCTGGCACTGCGTCGCGAGCACGGCTGCGATCGTGGCCGCGGAGGGGGAGGCGCTGCCCGCTTTGCGGCTCGCCAGCCGCTGTTCGCGTTCGCGTTCGCGGGCGGCGATCCGGTTCGCCCGCGCCTGCTGGCGCGCGACGCGGCGGTTCGCACGGGCCTGCTCGCGGGCCGCGCGCCGTTTGGCGCGTGCTTGCTGGCGAGCGGCGTGGCGCTCGGAGGCGTGTAGATGACGTTCGCTCTGGGTGGGCCCGGTGCCCTGGCGGGCGGCGGCCGGGCCGGCGGCGGGCCCGAGGGCGAGAGTGAGGGTTGTGAGGGTCGCTAGGAGCAGCTTGGGGAGTTCGCGCACCCTCCCGCTTTCGGTCGCACGTTGCGGCTGTCTGAGTCCGAGGGACGAAACTGGACGCTTTGAGATCGTCAGGCCGCGGACCGCGGCCGGCAGGCTGCGACGGGCCTGTCAGGAGGCGCCGTCGGGCGAGGCGGCGGGCTCGGCGTCCTCGCCCTCCTCGCCGGTGTCCACGACCAGCGCGACGGCGCTCACGAGGTCGTCGTCCTTCAGGTTCATCACACGCACGCCTGTCGCGGAGCGGCCCTGCTGGGAGATGCCCCCCGCGGCCGTGCGCTGCACCATGCCGCCGACGCTGATGAAGACCAGCTCCTGGTGCTCGCGCACCACGAGCGCGCCGGCGAGCGCGCCCTTTTTCTCGGTCAGCCCGATCGTCTTCACGCCTTTGGCGCCGCGGTTGGTCTTGCGGTACTGGTCGATCCGAGTGCGCTTGCCGTAGCCGTTCTCGGTCACGACCAGCAGGTCCATGTCGTCGCGCGCGACGTCCATCGCGATCACCTCGCCGTCCTTGCCGACGTCCATCCCGCGCACGCCGGTCGTGTCGCGCCCCATCGCGCGGGCGTCGGACTCCGCGAAGCGCACCGTCAGGCCGGCCTTGGAGACCATGATGATCTCCTCCTCTGGATCGACGGCCCGCACGGCGAGCAGCTCGTCGTCGTCGCGGATGTTGATCGCGATGATGCCGTCGGCTTTGATCGGCGTGTTGTAGGCCGCCAGCTCCGTCTTCTTGACGGTCCCGTTGCGGGTCGCGAACACGACGTACTTGGTCTCTGAGAAGTCGCGCGTGGAGACGACCGCCTGGATCCGCTCACCCTCGCGCAGCGGCAGGATGTTGACGAGCGCGCGGCCCTTCGCGGTGCGCTGCGCCTCGGGCAGCTCGTAGACCTTCGAGCGGTAGACCTTGCCGCGGTTGGAGAAGAAGAGCAGGTAGTCGTGCGACGAGGTCACGAAGAGGTGCTCGATGAAGTCCCCGTCCTTCATGTCCATGCCGGTGACGCCGCGGCCGCCGCGCTGCTGCTGGCGGTACGTGGCCAGGGGCAGCGACTTGATGTAGCCGCTCTGCGTGATCGTGATGACCATCTGCTGGTCGGCGATCAGGTCCTCGATGTCGATCTCGTCCTCGGAGTGGCTGATCTCCGTGCGCCGCTCGTCGCCGAAGCGCTCGCCGATCTCCGAGAGCTCCTCCTTGATCACGGCCAGCACACGCGACTCGTCGCCGAGGATCGCGCGCAGCTCGGCGATCCGCTCGGTCACATCGGCGTGCTCCTGTTTGATCCCGTCGGCCTCGAGCGCGGTCAGCTGCGAGAGGCGCAGGTCGAGGATCGCGCTCGCCTGGATCACGCTCAACTCGAACCGCTCGACGAGCTGCTCGCGGGCGGCGTCGCGGTCGCGCGAGCCGCGGATCAGTTCGATGATCGCGTCGAGGTGCTCGAGCGCGATGAGCAGGCCCTCGAGGATGTGGGCGCGCGCCTCCTTTTCGGAGAGCTCGTGCTTGGTGCGCCGGACGATCACTTCGCGCTGGTGCGCGACGTAGTTGTGGATCACGGCGCGCAGGTCCAGCGTGCGGGGCACGTTGTCCACGAGCGCGACCATGTTCACGCCGAAGGTGGTCTGCATCGGCGTGTGCTTGTAGAGCTTGTTGAGCACGACCTTCGGGATCGCGTCGCGCTTCAGCTCGATCACCAGGCGCATCCCGCGCTTGTCCGAGTGGTCCTCGATGTTGGCGATCTCCGTGATGCGCCCGTCTTTGACCAGGTCGGCGATCTTCTGGATCAAGCCGCCGTCGCCGCCCTTCTTGACCATGAACGGCAGCTCGGTGACGATGATCGCCTCTTTGCCCTGCTTCAGCGGCTCGATGTGCGCCCGCGCCTGGAGACGAACGCGCCCGCGCCCCGTCTCGTAGGCGTCGCGGATGCCGGCGCGCCCGAGGATCACGCCGCCGGTCGGGAAGTCGGGGCCCTTGATGTGCTTCATCAGCCCGTCGACGCCGAGCTCAGGGTCGTCGATGTAGGCGATCGTCGCGGCGATCACCTCGCGCAGGTTGTGGG
Source organism: uncultured Solirubrobacteraceae bacterium (assembly GCA_963738815.1). Lineage (GTDB taxonomy): Bacteria > Actinomycetota > Thermoleophilia > Solirubrobacterales > Solirubrobacteraceae > Palsa-744. The sequence goes on along the minus strand of CAVTXW010000007.1, from coordinate 539,186 downwards.
GCGGGATGTTCGTCGCCATCCCGACCGCGATGCCCGATGAGCCGTTGACGAGCAGGTTCGGGAACCGTGCGGGCAGAACCAGCGGTTCCTGCTTTTTGCCGTCGTAGTTCGCCGCGAAGTCGACGGTGTCCATGTCGAGGTCGCGGAGCATCTCGGTGGCCAGGCGGGCCAGGCGGGCCTCGGTGTAGCGCATGGCGGCAGCCGGGTCGTCGTCGATCGAGCCGAAGTTGCCCTGCCCGTCCACCAGCGGGCTGCGCATCGAGAAGTCCTGTGCCATCCGCACGAGCGTGTCGTAGATCGCCGAGTCACCGTGCGGGTGGTACTTGCCCATCACCTCGCCGACGATCAGGGCGCACTTGGAGTAAGAGCGGGTCGGCCCGAGGCCGAGCTCGTTCATCGCGTACAGCACCCGCCGGTGCACGGGCTTCAGCCCGTCGCGGACATCGGGCAGCGCGCGCCCGACGATGACCGACATCGCGTAGTCGAGGTACGCGGTGCGCATCTCCTCCTCGAGGGCGCGGGGTTCGATGTGCCCCCCGCCTATGACGTCAGCCGATGCCATGCGTCACCTCCCTCCTTATACGTCGAGGTTCGCGACCGCGCGCGCGTTTTCTTCGATGAACTCGCGGCGCGGCTCGACCTGGTCGCCCATCAGCTTCGAGAAGATCCGGTCCGCGACGGCAGCGTCCTCGAGCGTGACCTGCGCGAGTACGCGCGTGGACGGGGCCATCGTGGTTTCGCCGAGCTGGTCGGCGTTCATCTCGCCGAGGCCCTTGAACCGCTGGACGTTCGCGCCTTTGCGAGCGACGGCCATGACCGCTTCGTGCAGGCCCTCGAACGACAGGGCGGTCTCCGAGGCGTCGCCGAGGCTGACCTCGAAGGCCGGGGTCCCGGCCAGCTCGATGAGCTGGACGTGCACCTTCACGAGCTGGCGGTACTCGTGGGACTCGAACAGGGCGCGCTTGATGCGGTGGGTGCGCGCGAAGCCCGTGGTCGCCTCGACCGCCTTGACGCGGATCTCGAGCGGGCCCTCGTCGACGAGCGTCGTCTCGTGCGTCTCACCCTCGGCGCCCTTGCGGGTCAGCAGCTTGATCGCGTCCTCGACGTTCGTGACCTGCTCGCCCAGCAGCGAGGACTCCTCCAGGAACTGCACCACGTCGTGCCCGTAGTGACCGCGAAGCGTGAGCGCCCAGCCTTCGTACTGCTTCAGCAGCCGCGTGAAGCGCTGCCAGCGCGTGTCGGTCAGCTTGAACTGCGTGCCGTAACGGTCGAAGATCGTGATCTTCTCCCACTTGTCGGTGAGCAGGAGCTCTTCCAATTCGGAGTCCTTCTCGATGTAGCGCTCGCGCGAGCCCTGCTTGAGCTTGTAGAGCGGGGGCTTGGCGATGTACACATAGCCCTCCTCGATCAGCTCTTTCATCTCCCTGAACAGGAGCGTCAGGGCAAGCGTGCGGATGTGCGCGCCGTCGACGTCGGCGTCCGTCATCAGGATCACCTTGTGGTAGCGGGCGTTCTCGATGTTGAACTCGTCGCGCACGCCCGTCCCGATCGCGGTGATGAGCGCCTGGATCTCGACGTTCTGCAGCACCTTGTCGATGCGCGACTTCTCGACGTTGAGGATCTTGCCGCGAAGCGGCAGCACGGCCTGGGTGTTGCGGTCGCGGCCCTGCTTGGCCGAGCCGCCGGCGGAGTCGCCCTCGACCACGAACAGCTCGGCCAGCGCCGGGTCCTTGACCGAGCAGTCGGCGAGCTTGCCGGGGAGCGTCGAGTTCTCGAGCGCCGACTTGCGGCGGGTCAGGTCGCGGGCCTTCCGCGCCGCCTCGCGGGCACGCTGCGCCTGCACGGCCTTGTTGATGACCGCCCGCGCCTCGGCCGGGTTCTCCTCGAGGAACTCCGAGAGGCCGTTGTTGACGATCGTCTCCACGAAGCCGGCCATGCCCGGGTTGCCGAGCTTCGTCTTGGTCTGACCCTCGAACTGCGGGTCTGAGAGCTTCACCGAGACGACGGCCGTGAGCCCCTCGCGCACGTCCTCCCCCGAGAGGTTGTCCTCTTTCTCCTTGAGCAGGCCGTGGTCGCGCGCGTACTTGTTGAGCGTGCGGGTGAGCGCGGAGCGGAAGCCGCTGAGGTGGGCGCCGCCCTCGCGCGTGCTGATGTTGTTGGCGAACGAGTGGACCGATTCCTGGTAGGAGGAGTTCCACTGCATCGCGACCTCGGCCGCGCCCTCCTCGGAGTCGCCTTCGAAGAAGATCACCTTGCGGTGGACGGTGTCCTTGTTCTCGTTGAGGTAGACGACGAAGTCCTCGATCCCGCCGTCGTACTGGAAGGTCGCCGAGTGGCCTTCGCCGCGCTCGTCGATGATCGAGATCTTCAAGCCACGGGTGAGGAACGCCGTCTCGCGCAGCCGCTCCTCGAGGGTCGTGAAGTCGAAGTCGAGCGACTCGAAGATGTCCGCGTCGGGGAGGAACGTGACGATGTTCGCCGTGCCCTCGTCCTTTCCGAGCTTCGCGCCCTTCACCAGCGGCCCGAGCGGCGCGCCGCGCGAGTACTCCTGCGTCCACACGTAGCCGTCGCGGCGGATCTCCACCGCGAGGTGCTCGGAGAGCGCGTTGACGACCGAAACGCCGACGCCGTGGAGGCCGCCGGAGACCTTGTAGCCGCCGCCCTCGCCGAACTTGCCGCCGGAGTGCAGGACCGTGAGCACGACTTCGACGGCCGGTTTGCCCTCCTTCTCCATGATCGCGACCGGGATGCCGCGGCCGTCGTCGGCGACCGTGACCGAGTTGTCCGGGTGGATCGTGACGGAGACCTCGCCGCAGAAGCCGGCCAGCGCCTCGTCGACAGAGTTGTCGACGACCTCGTAGACGAGGTGGTGGAGGCCCATGACGCCGGTCGAGCCGATGTACATGCCCGGCCTCTTGCGCACCGCCTCGAGTCCCTCGAGGACGGTGATGTCCTGCGCGTCGTAGTCGGCTGATCCGGCGGCTGATCCGTTTGCCGCGGCCTGCGTGTCGCGTTTGCGGGAGCCCTTGTCGGGGCTGTCGCTACCTGTTGCCAATGGCCCTCCGATGGCGTGGAAACGCCCCGGATTCCGGGGCGCTACGACCACGGCGTGGGGCGGTTTGAATACGCTTGTAAGGATAGCAGGGCGAGGGGTCGGATCTGGCCCCGAAATCGGTCTAAATCCCTGCAAAATCCCCGTAAAGACGGGGGATCTGGGGCCTCGGCCCGGCAGCCCGCGATCAGCCGGTGCGGCAGCGCAGCTCGCGGACGATCTCAGCCCCGAGCAGATCGTTCAGCCGCGGGATCACCTCGCCGGCGAGAAGCTCGAGCTCGGCGGCCCAGACAGCGGCCTCGCAGGCGACCGTGAGCACGCCCTCGCGCTCGGCCACGGGCCGGGCCGCGGCTGCGATCGCAGGGCCCGCTGCCTGCGGCCAAACCTCCTGCACGCGCGCCAGTGGCGTGCTCGGCGCGAGCCCGGCGGTGAGCTGCGAGAGGGCCCGGGCGAGCGGTCTCGGCGCGATCCGGCTCACGCCGCCGCGGCTTCCTGCAGCACGCCACCCGGCACGACCGCGATCCGGGTCACGGCCGCGCCGGTTCCGCCCGGCACGTGCGCCAGGTCGGTCGTGGCGATCACGCTCTGTCCTCCGCTCGAGAGCTCGCCGGCGAGCAGCTCACGGCGAGTGGAGTCGAGCTCGCTCATGACGTCGTCCAGGAGCATCAGCGGCATCGCCCCGCGCTCGGAGCCGAGCACGGCGCGCTCGGCCAGCAAGAGGGCCAGAAGGGCGAGACGCTGCTCGCCCTGCGAGCCGTACACGCGCAGCTCGCGTCCATCGCGGAGAAGCGCCAGCTCGTCGCGGTGCGGCCCGTGCCCCGAGAAGCCGCGCTCCAGGTCGCTGTCGAGCCTCGACTCCAGCTCAGCGACGAACTGCTCCACGGTGGCGGCCTCAGACCTCGGCCTGTAGTCGAGCGTCAGGGTTCCGGTCAGACCGAGATCCTCGCCGCGCTTCGTGAACGGGTCCGCGAGCAGTGCCGTCGCGGCTGCACGATCGGCACACAGCGCCAGCGCGGCGGAGGCGAGCTCGCGATCCCACGTCGCCAGGGCCGAGGCCGCGCTGTGCCCGGCGCGGATCCTGGCGAGCAACGCGTTGCGCTGGGCAAGCACGCGCGAGTAGCGTCGTCGCGTCTCGGACCGCGCCGGCCAGAGGGCCGCGACGAACTGATCCAGGTGGCCCCTGCGAACGGCGGGGGGACCCTTGAGCAGCTCGAGTCGCTCCGGAACGAACACGCTGATCAGCGGCCGTACCGGTACGTCGAGCAGGCGCTCGACGGGCGCGCCGTCGCAGGTCATCCGCTTCTCGGCCGGCCGCCCCGGCGCGGGCGAGGCGTAGCCGACGGCCAGCGTGTGATCGCGCCCCTCGTCTTCGAGCGCGACCTCGACCCTCGTGGCCTGGGTGCCGAAACGGGGGAGCTCACGGTCGCTGCGCGTACGCGGAGAGCGACCGGTGCAGCCGAAGTAGATCGCCTCGAGCAGGTTCGACTTGCCGGCCCCGTTGGGGCCGTGGACGACCGTCAGCCCTGAGCCGAGCCGGGCGTGCGCGCGTGCGTAGGTGCGGAAGTCCCGCATCTGCACGCCGAGGACGAGCACTTCTCACCGGGGGCGCAGACGAGCGGGTTGACGCTCGTCTGCACCGGGCCGTGTGACGCGCCCCTCGGGCGCCGCCACGAGCCGGCCAGCATCCCCGAACCGTCCAGCGCCGGCCATGGGCTCACACGTTCAGCCGGATGGGCATGATGAGGTACACGAAATCGCCGGTTTCCGGCGATTCGATCAACCCCGGGCGAAGCGGGCTGATGAGCTTCAGCACCAGCTCGTCCGTGTCCACGCTCTCGAGCCCGTCGCGGAGGAACTCGGGGTTGAAGCCGATCTCGAACAGCTCGCCGTGGTAGGGCACCGGGATCTCCTCGCGCGCCTCGCCCACGTCCGGTGTCTGGGCCGAGATCGCGAGCGTGCCCTCGCTGAAGCTCAGCCGGAGCGGGGCGTTCTTCTGGGCCAGGAGGCTGATCCGGCGCACGACGTCGGCGAGCTCGACGCTGGACAGGCGCAGTTCGTGCTCGACGGAGTCGGGAAGGAGCTGGCGGTAGTTCGGGAACTGCCCGTCGATCAAGCGCGAGGACAGCACGATCCCCCCGACCTCGAAGATCGCCTGGTTCTGCCCGACGCTCACGGCGATCTCCTCGGCGCCGCTCTGCTGCTCGATCCGCGCGAGCTCCTGAAGCGCGCGGGCCGGCACGTTCGCCTCCAGACTCCCCTCCAGGGGCGGCTCGAGCGCCGTCTCCTTCACGGACAGGCGGTAGGAGTCGGTCGCAACCATGCGCAGCTCGCTGCCGGACGCCGAGATCAGGATGCCCGTGAGGACCGGCCGCGTCTCATCGCGCGAGGCGGAGCGCGCGACTCGCGAGATCGTCTCGACGAACGCGCCCGCAGGCAGCTTCACACGCGAGTCGCCGCCGGGCTCCGGCAACGAGGGGAAGTCCTCGGCGCGCAGCGTGCGCAGATGGAACGTCGTCGGGCCGCAGATCAGCTCCACGTCCTGCTCGGCGGTGCGCAGCTCCATTGTCACCTCCTCCGCCGACAGGGAGCGAGCGACGTCGAGCAGCAGCCGCGCCGGCAGCACGGCGGCGCCGGGCCGCGCCACCTCCGCGTTCAGCGGCGTGCGCAGCCCGATCTCCATGTCTGTCGCGAGGAGCTCAGGCGTGCCGTCTGCGGGGGCGGAGATCATCACGCCGGAGAGCGCTTGAACCGCGCTCCGCGTCGACGCTACGCGCGACGCTGTCTGCAGCTGGTTCAGCAGCTCCGAGGACGACAACGAGATCTTCATCCGTCTGCCTTCTTAGAAGAGTGGTGAGTAGGGGCTGTGGACATGTGGATCGTCATGGCCCGCGGGCGTTTCGCGGCAGGGGCGGTGGAAAGCGCTGTGGAGCGGAGTGTGGAAGTCTCTCAGGCGATGCGGTCGGGCGCGGCGAGACGCGCTCACGAGCGCTTCTCTCCCAGGGCGGTGAACAGCTTGTCCACAGCCTCGCGGGAGGTTGCGTCCGCGGAGATGCGCGTGCTTGCCCGTCGGCACGCATGCAGCACCGTGGTGTGATCGCGCCCGCCGAACTCGCGTCCGATCGCCGGCAGGGAGGCTCCGGTGAGCTCGCGGGCCAGGTACATGGCGAGCTGTCGCGGCCAGGCGATCCGCGCAGAGCGTCCGCTGGAGAGGAGCTCGTCGGCCGAGATGCCGAAATGCGTGCAGGTGGCCGCCTGGATCTCACTGATGGTGTGGCGTGAGGCGCCTGGAGCTGGGGTGCGCGGGTAGAGGTTGCCCAGCACCTCGGCCGCCAGATCGGCGGTGAGCGGGCGGCCGGTGAGCGAGCTGAAGGCGACGACGCGGATCAGGGCGCCCTCGAGGGTGCGCACGTTGCTCTGGACGTGCTCGGCGATCGTCTCGAGTGCGGACTCCTCGGCGAGCTCGATGCCGTCGTGCTGCGCGCGCTTGCGGAGGATCGCCAGGCGAGTGGTGATGTCGGGCGGGCCGATGTCGGCGACGAGACCGGCCTCGAAGCGCTCGCGCAGGCGGTCCTCCAGGGCCTGCAGGTCGCGCGGTGGGCGGTCCGATGTGAGGACGACCTGGCGCCCGCCGTCGTGGAGGGCGTTGAAGGTGTGGAAGAACTCCTCCTCGGTGCGGGTCTTGCGCTCGAGGAACTGGACGTCGTCGAGGAGCAGTACGTCGACGTCGCGGAAGCGTGCCTTGAAGGACTCGGTGTTGCGCTCGCCAAGGGCGCCGAGGAACTCGTTCGTGAAGGCCTCGCCGGTGGTGACCCGCACGACGATCTCCGGGTTGTGCGCGAGCAGGAGGTTGGCGATCGACGAGAGCAGATGCGTCTTGCCGACGCCGGGGGGACCGCAGATGAAGAGGGGGTTGTACGCCTGCCCCGGCATCTCGGCGACGGTGAGGGCGGCGGCGTGCGCGAGCCGGTTGGAGTCCCCGATCACGAACTGGTCGAAGGTCAGCTTGGGGTTGCCGAGCGGCCCCTCTCGCGGGGGGCGTGCCGCCGGGCGCGGAGACGGAGTCGGCTCGCGCAGCGTCGAGGCGCGCGATCCGGACGGCGCCGGTGCTGCTCCCGCCGGGCGCAGCTCGACAGTGGCATGCGGCCCGAGCACGAGCTCGACGGCGTCTTCGATCACGCGCCCGAAGCGCCCGCGGATCCAGCGACAGGTCTGGGGGGGAGCCTCGACGGCGAGCCGCTCGCCGACGATCTCCACGGGCCGGAGCTCGCTCAGCCAGAGGCGGTACGTGGGCTCATCCACGGCAGTGGCGAGCTGCGCCTGCACGCGCGACCATATGTGCTCGAGCTCGAGGCTCACGGCAGCGTCGATTCGCCCCTCCCAGGGTGTGTCGTGGACTATCGAAGAGGGGGCCCCTGCCACCCGCGGGCCCGGTCGCGCGACTATATCCAACGGGCCCCGAGCGGCTTCCGGGGGTCTCGCAATTGGCGAGAAAATTCGGGTGCGCGGCGGCGCGCCTATACTGACTTGCGCCAAGAGCCGCCCGGCGCGGCGGCGGCATCCCGAAACCGAGCCGGGCGCCGAGCCGCGGCCTTCATGGAGAGACTTGGATGAAGCGCACCTACCAGCCGAAGAAGCGCAAGCGTGCACGCGTGCACGGGTTCCGTTCCCGGATGAGCTCGCGAGCCGGCCGCATGACGCTGAAGCGCCGTCGCGACAAGGGACGCAAGCGGCTCTCGGCGTGACGATGGACGGCGGATGAGACCGGCGCGAGCAAGCCGCGGCGGCCGCCTCTCACGTAGCGCGGAGTTCGAGCGCGTCTACCGCCACGGCCGCTCGACAGCGAACCGCCAGCTCGTCCTCTACAGCTTCCCGAATCCCGCCGCGGAGCGCCCGCGCGTCGGTCTGTCGGTCTCGCGCAAGGTCGGCGGCGCCGTGCAGCGCAACAAGGTCAAGCGCCTCCTGCGCGAGGCCTTCGCGCGCAGCGAGCCGGGACTCCGCGCCGGGCACGACGTCGTCGTCGTAGCGCGCCCCGACGCCCTCGAGCTCGCCGAACGCGAGGGGCTCGCCGGCCTCGACGCCGCGCTCGCCGAACTGCTCGGCCGCGCCGGCCTCAGCGAGCAGTCTGCGGAGGACGGGGCCGGCCACGATACGGAGGCGAGCGCGCTGGAGGAGACAGGCGGATGAGCGCCCAGGCCCCTGCCGGGGAGGGCGCGCACGGCCCGTTGGAGCTCGTGCGCCGTGGTGCCCGCGCGGTCGTGCTGGCGCCGATCATCGTCTACCAGCGCCTGATCTCGCCGGCGATCCCGCGGCGCTGCAAGTACGAGCCCACGTGCTCCCGATACGCGGTCGACGCTGTGCGGGAGTACGGCATACTTAGAGGACTGGTGCTCGCGGGGTGGCGCCTGCTCAGGTGCAACCCCTGGAGTTACGGCGGATACGATCCGGTCGAGGCTCAGCGAGTGTTCAGGACCCATTCCCACGGGAACAGCTGAGCCGGGCGCACGAGGCGTCCACCGCCGCGCGGCGATGGCCGCCCGGCCCATGCGAAAACCGAGTCGAGACCGCTAGAGCATGCCACCCATCGCCAATGTGATCGAGAGCGCCTTCTCGCCGCTCATCACGCTGTTCGAAAAAATCATGGTGTTCATCCATGAATACATCTTCACGAGCAGTTGGGGGATGGCGATCGTCGGGCTCACGATCCTCGTGCGCGCCGTGCTCGTGCCGCTGACGTTCCGGCAGCTGAAGTCGATGCAGGAGATGCAGCGCCTGGCTCCGCAGATCAACGTGCTGAAAGAGAAGTACAAGGACGACAAACAGCGCCAGCAGCAGGAGCTGATGAAATTCTACCAAGAGAACAAAATCAATCCTTTGGCATCGTGCCTGCCGCTGCTGCTGCAACTCCCGGTCTTCGTCTCGCTGTTCTACATGCTGCGCACCGACCTGAAGAAGCACATCTGCGGCGACCAGCTCGTCGAATGGTTCAACCGGCACCCTGCCGAAGCGCTGAAGTACCACGGCCACGTCCCGACGGCAAAAGTCGCGCAGCTGCCCATCAAGTTCATCGAATCGACGCCCTGCCAGAAGGTGGCCCCGGGGTCGGCGAAATTCCTCTTCATCCCGGACATCACGAACAAGGCGACCGGCATCGCGCTGATCGTGCTGATCGCCCTCTACGTCGGCTCCCAGCTGGCCTCGACGCTCATCGCCACCGCGACCGCGGATGCCAACCAGCGGCGGCTGATGCTGCTGCTGCCGATCGTGTTCGTCGTGATCCTCTACCGGTACCCGGCCGGCCTCCTGGTCTACTGGATCACCACCAACCTGTGGACGATCGGCCAGCAGTACCTCATCAAACGCCACATGGGAGTGCCGGCGAAACCGGACAGCGAGGCGCCACCGGGGAGCGAGAACGGGAAGGCCGGGAAGAAGCCGGTTCCGCCGCCCAAGCCCGAGCCCGTGGCGGCGGCCGCGGCCACCGGCTCCTCGCCCGGGTCCGCACGTGCCGGCTCGGCGCCACCGCCACGACCCCCGCGTAAGAAGAAGAAACGCTCTGGGAGGCGGCGATGACCGAGGACTCACACGACGGCGAGCTGGAGCCCGTGGAGGCGCTCGAGGACCTGCTCGAAGAGATCGTCGAGGACCTGCAACTTGATGCGAACGTCGAGGTCGAGGAGCGCGACGGCGTGCTGACCGGACGCCTCGACGGCGAGAACGTCGGGACTGTTCATCGGCCGCCACGGCCAGACGATCGACGCCGTGCAGCACCTGGCGCAGCGGATCGTCTTCCCGGAGGGGCCGTCGCCCGTGCGGGTTGTGATCGACGCGAACGGCTATCGCGAGCGTCGAGCCGAGGCGCTGCGTGGCGAGGCGGACGACGCCGCGGACCAGGCGATCAGCACCGGGCGCTCGGTCGAGCTCGACCCGCTGCCCGCCTCCGAGCGTCGTATCGTCCACGAATATCTGCGGGAACGTGACGATGTCGAAACGCACAGCGAGGGCGACGAACCCGATCGCTACCTCATCGTCTCGCCCGTCTCGCGCGGCAGCGAATAGCCGCCACCGGACCGTTTCACGTGAAACGGTGGGGCGCGAAGCGTTTCACGTGAAAACCTCACGCTCGACTTGAGCCTGTGGATCGTGGGTCGATCAACCCGGCGGACGGCCTGGCGCGGTTGGTGGAGCGCTACCGCCTCGGCATTTCCACGGAACGCGCGCTAGCGACGCTCCTGGGGCGACTCGTCGCCGATGAACGCGCCCCAACGAGCATCTCGGGCGCCGGCGATGCGCTCGACCTCCACCTCGCGGACTCGCTCGCCGGACTCGAGCTGCCCGCGGTGCGGCGCGCGAGGCTGGCTGCCGACCTGGGCTCCGGGGCCGGGCTTCCGGGCCTCGTCCTGGCCGCCGCCCTCCCGGGGCTCCAGGTGAGCCTCGTGGAGGCCCAGCAGAGCAAGTGCTCCTACATCGCAGGGCTCGTCGCCGCGATGGAGCTCGGCAACGCGCGCGTCGTCTGCCGGCGCGCCGAGTCGTGGGCGGAGGGGCTCGGGATGAACGATCTCGTCGTGGCGCGCGCTCTCGGCCCGCAGCCGGTCGTGCTCGAGTACGCTGCGCCGCTGCTGGCCGTCGGTGGCAACGTCGTGGAATGGCGGGGAGCCCGCGATCGCGACGAGGAGGCGCGGGCCGCCCGCGCAGCCGCAGGAGCTCGGGCTCCGGCCTGTGGAGGTCCGCGCCGGTGACCCCGTTCCCCGCCGCGCGCTCGCGCCACCTGCACGTCGTACGAGAAGGTGACGCGCGACCCCCGACCGGTTTCCTCGCCGTGAGGGCGTTGCGGCCCGGCGCCCGCTCGGCGGCTGAGCCCGGAGTCGCCCGCACTTTGCGGCGGCGCCCTCGTCGGCCGTCCCCGTACGTCGCTAGCGTCTCGGGCTGATGAGCAACGGTCTACGCGATCGCGAACCAGAAGGGCGGCGTCGGCAAGACGACGACCGCGGTCAACGTCGCCGCCTGCATCGCCGAGGCGGGCTACGAGACGCTGCTCGTCGACGTCGACCCGCAGGCCAACGCGACCGTCGGCCTCGGCATCGACCGGCGCCAGGCGCCCGGGCGTCTACGAGGTGCTGGCGGGTGAGGCCGCGGCCGGCGGATGCGCTGGTCGCGACCCCGGTCGCCGGGCTGCGCGCGATCCCCGCCGGCCCCGGGCTCGCGGGCGCGAACATCGAGCTGCCGCGCATCGACGGCTTCGAGCAGCGCCTGCGCGACGCGCTCGGCCCGCTGCGCGAGCGCTTCGAGTACATGCTGCTGGACTGCCCGCCGTCGCTCGGCCCGCTGACGGTCTGCGCGCTCGTGGCCGCCGACAAGGTGATCGTGCCCGTGCAGACCGAGTACTTCGCGCTCGAGGGCCTCGCGGGCCTGCTCGAGACGCTCGCGCTCGTGCAGCGCGAGCTCAACCCGCGGCTGACGATCGCGGGGATGCTGCTGACGATGCACGACGGCCGCACGAGGCTCGGCCAGGACGTCGAGCGCGAGGTCCGCGACGCACTTCCCCGACCTCGTCTTCGACACCGTGATCCCGAGGAACGTGAGGGTCGGCGAGGCGCCCAGCCATGGGCTGCCCGTCACGCATCACGACCCCCACAGCGCCGGGGCAGAGGCGTACTTCGAACTCGCCAAGGAGGTGGCTGCACGTGGCTAGGCCGGCGCCCGGCATGGGCCGGGGACTGAGCGCGATCCTGTCGGTGACCGAGGACGAGGAGCCCGCCGAGGAGCTGCGGGAGCTGTCCCTCGACCTGATCGTCCCGAACCCGCGCCAGCCGCGCCGCGAGTTCGACCCGGAGGCGCTGCAGGCGCTGGCGGGCTCGTTCGGCGAGCAGGGGGTGCTGCAGCCCGTCCTCGTCCGGCCGCGCGCCGGGCGGCACCTACGAGCTCGTCGCGGGCGAGCGGCGCTGGCGCGCCGCGCGGCTGGCCGGCCTCGAGCGGATCCCGGCGCTCGTCCGCGAGCGCGAGGACGCGGCCGCGATCGAAGCAGCGCTGATCGAGAACATGGCGCGCGAGGACCTGAACCCGATCGAGGAGGCGCGCGCCTGCGCGGCGCTCGTCGAGGAGCTCGGGCTGACGCGGCAGGAGATCGGCCGGCGCGTCGGCCGCAGCCGCGTGGCGGTGAGCAACCTCGTGCGGCTGCTCGACCTGCCCGACGAGGTGATCGACCTGCTGCAGAGCGGAGCGCTCACGCGAGGGCCACGGCCGGGCGCTGCTGCTGGCCGAGGATCACGGCGCGCGGCGCGCGCTCGCGCGCGAAGCGGCCGGGCGCGGCTGGTCGGTGCGCGCGACCGAAGAGCGCGCGCGGGCGAGCAACGAGCCCGCCGCCGAGCGTCCCGCGCGCGCCGCGGCGCCCACCCCGACCAGGAGCAGGCGGCGCGACGAGATCGCCCAGGCGCTGAGCGGCGCGCTCGGCGCCGAGGTCCGGGTTCGCGCCTCGCGCGGCGGCTACCGCGCCGAGCTCGCGTTCGCCTCGCCGGAGGAGGCGATCGAGCTGGCGCGGCGGATCAGGCCGCGGGCGGTGGCGTAGCGCGGACGCCGGCGAATTCGGATTTCCGGGATTTCGCCGCGGGAGCGATCACGCGGCATCGCGCCGCGTCCGCGAGCCGCCCGGCGAGCGCGCGCCGGCGCTAGGATGACCGTTCCCCGGGCGATTAGCTCAGTCGGTTAGAGCGCTTCTCTGATAAGGAAGAGGTCCCTGGTTCGAGTCCAGGATCGCCCACTCTCGGCGCGGGCCGTGCGCGCAGCCGGCAAGCCGCGCGGCACGACCCGCCGCGGCATGGCACGACCGGGGCTCCGTGCCGAAGGGGCACGCACGACCGCGCGGGCAGGTGGAGCGCCTCGCCCTACCGGCCGAGCTCGGCACGCCCTCTCCGTACAGCGCGCTCGCGGTCCAGATCCGCCACCGACGTGTTCCCGGTCAGCGCGAGCGCGACGTCGATGTCGGCCCGGAACGTCTCGAGCATGCGCCGCACGCCGGCCTCGCCCTGCGCCGCCACGGCCCACGCCCACGCGCGGCCGACCAGCACCGCGCGGGCGCCGAGCGCCAGCATCTTCACGACGTCGAGCCCGGTTCGCACCCCGCCGTCCACGAGCACCTCGGCCTCGCCGGCGACCGCGTCGACGACCTCGGGCAGCGCGCGCACCGTCGAGGGCACCGAGTCGAGCTGGCGCCCGCCGTGGTTGGACACCACGATCCCGTCGACGCCTGCCTCGACGGCCCGCCGCGCGTCCTGCGGGATCGAGCACGCCCTTCACCAGCAGGCGTCCGCCCCAGTGCTCGCGGACCCAGGCGATGTCGTCCCAGGTCACGCTGGGGTCGAACTGCGCGTCGACCCACTCCTTGAAGGCATCCGGCGTGCTCGCGTCGGGCACGGCGTTCTCGAGGTTGCCGAACGTCAGCGGCTTGCCGCCGATGCCGACGTCGCGCACCCAGCGCGGGTGGGAGAGCAGATCGAGCTCCGCGGCGCAACCGTGTCCAGGCACTGCCCGCGCCTTCGATCCCGTTGCGGGTGTCGCGGTGGCGGGCTCCGACCACGGCCAGGTCGATCGTCAGCACCAGGACCGGGGAGCCGACGGCCGTCGCGCGCGCCATCAGTTCCTCGGCGTAGCCGCGGTCGCGCATCACGTAGAGCTGGAACCAGGGCGGGTTGGGGCTGGCCGCGGCGACCTCCTCGATCCCGCAGATCGAGACCGTCGACTCGACGAACGGGATCCCGGCGGCGGCGGCGGCGCGCGCCGCCTGCGCCTCGGCGCGCTTCGCGAACATCCCGCACAGGCCGACCGGGGCGAGGATCACCGGCATCGACAGGCTCTGGCCGGCGACCTCGGTCGCCTGCTCGCGCCGCGAGACGTCGCGCAGGACCACCTGTCGCAGCAGCAGGCGCTCGAGGTCGCCGACGTTCGAGCGCATCGTCGCCTCCTCGTAGGCGCCGCCGTCGATGTAGTCGAACAGCTGGCGCGGGAGCCGGCGGCGCGCCAGCTCCCGGTAGTCCCGCGGCGTCGCGGGCGCGAGTCCGAGCGGGCGATCGGGCGAGAGCCGCACCGGCTGAGCCTACACCGGCGCGGTTCGCGCGGGACCTCGAGCGCGGCGGGCCTCAGTGGGCGGAGACGGCGCGGTGGCGGCGCTCGAACCGCACGCCGCCGTAGCCGACGCGGGCGATCAGTCGCGCCAGGACGGCTCCGACGATCAGGTAGGCGAGCAGCGCGATACCCCAGTCGACGGTGAGTTCCCGCTTCGTGTGCGCGTTGAACGTGATCAGTCCGGTGAAGGAGCCGGCGAAGAAGTTCGCGCCTTCGTGGATGCCTTTGACGATCGAGTTGCGCGCGTTCGCGTCGACGTCGTAGAGCACGATCGCCAGCCCGATCAGCAGCGCGATCAGGACCGCCACCGCCATCACCAGGCGCGCAAGCACCAGCACTCCCGACCCGACGGCGCCCGCGGTGGCCGCGCCGGCTTCGCGCGTGCGGCCCAAGGCCCCGCGCCGCCCGGCGGACGGCTCTGCAGCGCCACGCATGCGCGCGCGTTCGCGCGGCTGCCGGGCCTGCTTCGCGCTGCACACGGGCCGGCTCGGTGGCCGGGCCGACTTCGCCCGCTCCGCCGCTCGGGCCGCGTTCAGCCACCGCCGAAGGAGCTTCCCCCGCTCGCGGCACAGCCGTCGTCGTGCCCGCGCCTTCGGCCGCAGGTGCTTCGGTTCGGGCGCTGCGTCGGAGCAGTCTCATCGCTCACCGTCCTTCGATCGGGCCTGCCAACACGCCCCCGGGACTTCCGAGGGGCTGCTTCATTGGCTACCCCTCGCCACGGGCAGCTAAGCCCGGTCAGGGATCAGACGGGACGGAGCCCCCCGATGGCCAGTCAGATCGCGAACACGGGCGGCCGGCGGCCCCCGGTCACAGGGGCCGCCGCTCCGCCGAAACCGGTCAGGCCGGCTGCTTGACGATCCTGATGTACGGGCGCGGAGACTCCCAGCCGTCGGGGTAGGTCTCTTTGGCCTCGTCGTCGGAGACCGAGCCGGCGATGATGACGTCGTCGCCGTTGTTCCACTGCGCCGGGGTCGCGACCTTGTGCTTCGCCGTGAGCTGGAGCGAGTCGATCACGCGCAGCACCTCGTCGAAGTTGCGGCCGGTCGTCATCGGGTAGACGAGGATCAGCTTGATCTTCTTGTCGGGGCCGATCACGAACACGTTGCGGACGGTCTGGTTGTCGGCCGGCGTGCGCGCGGCGGAGTCGCCCGCGGTGTCCGCGGGCAGCATCCCGTACAGCTTCGAGACGTTGAAATCGCTGTCGGCGATGATCGGGTAGTTGGGCGCAGTGCCCTGCGTCTCCTCGATGTCCTTCGCCCAGTCGCCGTGCTTGTCGACCCCATCGACCGAGAGGCCGATGATCTTCACGCCGCGCCGGTCGAACTCCGGCTTGATCGAAGCCATGTAGCCGAGCTCGGTGGTGCAGACCGGGGTGAAGTCCTTCGGATGCGAGAACAGAACCGCCCAGGAGTCGCCGATCCAGTCGTGGAATTTGATCGGCCCATCCGTCGTCTGGGCTTCGAAGTCGGGGGCCGTGTCGTTGATGTATAGGGCCATCTGCAATTGCTCCTGTCGTCGTGCCCTCAGCGCCGCGCCGGGGGCGGGCGCAAATTCCCTTGTAGCCTATCCACTTTCAGGAGTTTTCCGGCCCGCGCGGTAAGCTCGCGCACGTGATCGTCGTCACCGGGCGCGTGCAGATCCCCGCCGAACATCGCGATCGCTTTCTCGAGATCGCGACGACGATGTGCCGCGCCTCGCGCGCGGACGACGGCTGCGTCGGCTACCGCGTCTACGAGGACGCCGAGCAGCCCGGCCGCTATGTCTTCATCGAGGAGTGGCGCGACGATGACGCGCTGCAGGCCCACTTCCGCCAAGCCCACACCGGTGCGTTCATGGGCGAGCTGCCCGGGCTCCTCGGCGAACCCCCCGACGCGCTGTTCCACACGGTCGCCGCGACGCGGCGGTTGGACCCGGCGCGCGGGCTCGTCGACGCCGGCTGAGACGGCGCGTGCCACGCGCGCCGCGGGCGCCTCCGCACACGAGAGGCTTCGCGACGCGCCAGGCCCGCGACGCGCCGCGGGGCCCCTCCGCACCGGAGAGGCCCGCGTGCGCTCCTTCGATCAGACGATGCCGCTCGGGGTCCCGCGCGTACCGGGTTCCTGGACCGGGTAGGAGTTCGGCGGCGGTTTGACCGGGTCGGCCGAGGTGCATTTTTCTTCGCTCGGCGCGACCGTCACCGCGGGGAGAACCGGCTTCTTGCGGTTCGGCGGCGCGCCGAAGTTGAACGCGCTCGTCAGGTCGCCCGTGGTTTCGCGGCGCCATTCGCTGAGGTTCGGCACCTCGACCCCCCAGCGCGTCTCGAGGAAGCGGAGAAGCGAGGTGTGGTCGAAGGTGTCTTTGCAGACGAGGCCCCCGCGCGTGAACGGTGAGACGACGATCGTCGGGACGCGGAAGCCGAGCCCGATCGGACCCTCGATGCCGCCGGCGTCATTCGTGATGTCAGGCACCGTGAGGTACTCGCCCGGCGTGCCCGGAGGCGCGACCGGCGGGGCGAGGTGGTCGAAGAAGCCGCCGTTCTCGTCCCAGGTGATGAAGAGCGCGGTTTTTTCCCACGTTTTCCTCGTTTTGATGAGCATGTGGAGCAGGTCGGCGACGACCTTCTCGCCGGCCTTCGCGGAGGAGTTGCCGGGGTGCTCGGTTTCGAAGGCGCTCGTGTTGATCCAGGTCACCTGGGGCAGGCCGTGGTGAAGGTCTCGCTTGAAGTCCCGCGGCCACTTCGCGTCGAACGCGAGATGTTTGAGTTCCGCGTCCGTTTCGTAGTTTTTGAAGAGCAGGAGCTCGTTGTCCTCGAGGCCGAGGATTTCGCCGTTGTAGATCTTCCAGCTGATGCCCGCAGCGGTCAGCGCCTCGGGCATGGTCTGCCACGTGAAGCGGCCTTTTTCGTTGGACGCCTGCTTCTCGATCGTCTGGACGAGCGGCCCGCCGTTTTTCCCGTCCGGGTCGATCGTCGCGCTCATCGAGTACAGGCGGTTCGGGTCTGTCGGCCCGAGCACCGAGCAGTGGTAGTGGTCGCAGATCGTGTACGCGTTCGCCAGCGCCCGGTAGAACGGGATGTCGCTCTGCTCGTAGTAGCCCATCGTCGCCACGCCGGCTTCGACGCCGTCGGATTGCAGGTGGGTGCGCAGGATGTTGTCCATCGCGCCGCCGTCCCACGCTTTGTGCTGGGGCTGCCAGCTGTGGGTGATGTCGGGGAAGCACTGCGCCACGCCGCCGGTGTTGAGCGGGAAGGGCAGCAGCTTGCCTTCGAAGCCTTCCGCTTCGTAGCCTTCCTGTTCGATCACCGATTTCGAGGCGTTGGCAAAGCCCTCGACGCCGCTGTAGGTGCCGAAGTAGTGATCGAACGACCGGTTCTCCTGGATCAGGATGATGACGTGGTCGATGTCGTTGAGCGTCCCGAGCGGCGGCGGCGTTTTGGCCGCGCTCGCGAGTTGCACCAGCGGGTCGCTGCCGAGCGCCACGGCACCCGCCGCGACCCCCGCCTGAAGCACCTGGCGGCGCGTGAGCTTTGACTCCATCCTTGCTTCCCTCCTAGTCGCGCAGTCCCTCCGGGGGGCCGGTGGAGCCCCGATCCCGGCCGTTCAGACCAGGTTCCCTCAGATCAGGCCCCCCGCCTGTGAAGCGACTGTAACGACTTGTGAAGCTCAGCGCCAGTCCCTGACGCGCTGCCCTTTGGGGTCGAACAGCGGCTCACGGGCCACCTCGCCCGGAATCCAGCGGCCGAAGATGTCCAGATCGACACGCGCGCCGATCTCCACCTCTGCAGGCAGGTAGGCGTAGGCGATCGAGCGCTCGACGCTGTATCCGTACCCGCCGCTCGTCACCCTTCCCGCGATCTCGCCCTCGACCCGCACGGGCTCGTTGCCGAGTGCGACCGAGCGCGGATCGTCGAGCACCAGGCAGCGCAGTCTGCGCGCCGGCTGGCCGCGCTCGGCCAGCGCCTCGGCCCCGATGAAGCCGCCGCCGTCCTTCACACAGAACTTCAGGCCCCCCTCCAGCGGCGTCTCGTCGGGCGTGATGTCGGCGGCCCAGACGCGGTAACCCTTCTCGAGGCGCATCGAGTCGATCGCCCGGTAGCCGCCCGCCACGAGCCCGTGCTCGGCGCCCGCCTCCCAGAGCGCGCGCCACAGCCCCGCGCCGTACTCGGTCGGGCAGTAGAGCTCCCAGCCCAGCTCGCCGACGAACGTGACGCGCAGAGCGCGCGCCGGGACGTCGCCGACGGTCAGCTCGCGCATGGTCATGTAGGGGAAGTCGAGCGCGTCGGGCGTGAGCGGCGCGAGGATCTCTCCCGCCTTCGGACCCCACAGCGCGAAGCATGCCCAGCGCGCGGTGACGTCGCTGCATCGCACGCTTCCGTCGGCCGGCGCGTGGCGGCGGATCCAGCTCAGGTCGTGGTTGCCGAAGGCCGTGCCGGTGACGATCGAGAACAGCTCCTCCTCGACCCTCGTGACGGTGAAGTCGCACTCGATCCCGCCGCGGCTGTTGAGCATCTGCGTGTAGGTGATCGCGCCGACCCCGCGGGCCACCTCGTTGTCGCAGAGCCGTTCCAGGAACTCGCCCGCGCCCGGCCCGGCCACCTCGAGCTTGGCGAAAGAGGACTCGTCGAACAGCCCTGCCCGCTCACGCGTCGCCAGGTGCTCGGCGCCGATCGCCGGCGACCAGTGCATGCCGGCCCAGCCGCGCGGGCGCAGCGCCTCGTCTCCGTGCGCCGCGTTCGCCTCGTACCAGTTGACGCGCTCCCAGCCGGACTTCTCGCCGAAGGCGGCGCCGTGCCCGGCGTGCCACGGGTAGGCGCTCGACGTCCGCAGCGGGCGCCCCGCCTGGCGCTCGTGGCCGGGGTAGCGGATGTCGTAGTAGGTCTCGTAGACCTCGCGCGTGCGCTTGAGCGTGTAGGACGGCGCGCGGTACTGCGGCCCGAACCGCCTGATGTCCATCTCCCACAGGTCGCTCGCCGGCTCTCCCGCGAGGATCCACTCCGCCATCGCCTTGCCGATCCCGCCGGCGCCCGCCAGGCCGTGCGCGCAGAAGCCGGCCGCCACGTAGAAGCCGCGGACCTCGCTCTCGCCGAGGCAGAACTCGTTGTCGGGCGTGAACGCCTCCGGTCCGTTGATGAGCCTCGTGACCGTGATCTCGTCCATCACCGGAACGCGCTTGCGCGAGTTGACGGCGATCTCCTCGAAGCGGGGCCAGTCCTCTTCCAGGAGCCGCCCGTTGAAGTCCTGCGGGATCGCGTCGAGGCCGCGGTCGTCGAGCGCCCACGGCGCCGAAGCCCGCTCGTAGCCGCCCATCACGAGACCCCCGCCCTCCTCGCGGAAGTAGATCAGGAGGTCGGGGTCGCGGAGCGTCGGAAGGTGCACGATCTGCCCCGGGGTGCCGCGCTCACGGAAGGGCTGTGTCACGAGGTACTCGTGCGCGAACGGGACGATCGGGACGCGCACCCCCGCCATGCGCCCGATCTCCGCCGCGAACATGCCGCCCGCGTTCACGACGACCTCGGCCTCGACCGGCCCCCACTCGGTCTGCACGCCGCGCACGTGGCGCCCGCCGCGCGCGTCCTCCTCGACGTCGATCGCGGTCACCCGGCTGTGCGTGAAGATCTGCGCGCCGCCCGCCCGCGCGCCGTCCGCGAGCGCCGTCGTGAGCAGCGACGGGTCGAGGTAGCCGTCGGTCGCGAGGTACGAGCCGCAGCGCACGCCCTCGGTGTCCATCAGGGGGAACAGCTCCTGCGCCTCGCCCGGGGAGATCAGCTCCAGGGGAAGGCCGAAGGTCCGCGCCCACGCCACCTGCCGGAGCACCTCCTCCTCGCGCTCCGGCGTGCAGGCGAGGCGGATGCCGCCGCACTCCACCCAGCCGCAGTCGAGCTGCCGGTAGAGCTCGACCGAGTCCATCATCATGCTCGTCAGCGGCAGGCTCGAACGGAGCTGGCCGACGAGCCCCGCCGAGTGGAAGGTCGAGCCGCTGGTCAGCTCGTTGCGGTCGAGCAGCACGACGTCGCGCTCGCCGAGCTGGGCGAGGTGGTAGGCGATCGCCGCGCCGCCGACGCCGCCGCCGACGATCACGATCCGCGCTCGCGACGGCAGCTCGCGGGGCCGGACCACCGCTAAGCCGCCGCCGCCGTCAGGAGCCGCTCCAGCTCACCGCCGCCGGCCGCCGACCGCAGCCGGGCGAAATGCCGCTCGGCATAGCCTGCGAAGTCGAAGTCGAGGTCTGAGAGGCTCCCTTGCACGACGCCCCAGGCCGCCTCTCTGACATCCGACATCAGGCGCATCAGCTTCAGCCGCGCGCGCTCGGCACGCGAGGGCGCCCGGCCGTTGTAGGCCTCCAGCAGCCGCTCGTCGTCAGCCGCGCCGAAGTCGTTGTTGACCGACAGGTTGCCGAGGTCGAACCAGGGGTCTCCCATCCCGGCGTACTCCCAGTCGACGATCATCACGCGTCCGCTGTCCGCCTCGGAGATCACGTTTCCGGGCAGCAGGTCGTTGTGACACGGCCGCCGCTCGCCCGTCGGCAGCGCTGCGGCGATTCGCGCCGCGAGCTCGCCGGCCTCGAGCAGCTCCGGCGGGGGCGTGCCGCCGCGGGCACGCAGGGTGTGCTCGTAGGCCGCGATCAGGTCGGGCACCCAGAACGGAGATGGAAGCGTGACGTCGGCGTCGTGGAAGCTGCGCAACGCCACCGCGATCTCCTCGGCGCGTGCGGCGACCTCGAGCGACGTGAGCGTCTCGCAGGGCACGTAGCGGGTCACCATCCCGCCCGCGAAGCTCGCCGCGAGCGCGGGCGCGATGCCGAGCGCCGCGGCGGCCTCGTTGGCCGCCTGCTCTGCCTCGCGGCTGATCCCGAGCAGGTTCGTGTCCTTGCCGTGCAGCCGCACGACGTAGTCCGTCCCACCGAGCCGCACGCGGTAGTTACGGTTGGTGATTCCGCCCTCCAGCGGAGCCGGCTCCGCTTCGGCCGGCCCGAGCTCGGGCTCGAGGTCGTGCACGATGCTCTTCAGCTCCTCCACCGCTCCACTCCCCCGTTGCCCGATAAGGCTCACAACCTATACCTTCTGAAGCCATGACCGGCCTCGATCGGGTCGATCGCCCAAGCCCCGGCGAGGAGCCCGGTGAGATGATCGCCCGCGCCGACCTCGATGCGGCGCGCAGGGCGGTTGCCGAGCTCGCGCTGCGCACGCCCGTCGTGCCCTGTCCCGAGCTCTCTGAGCTCGCCGGCGCGCCTGTGCTGCTCAAGGCAGAGTGCCTCCAAACCGCCGGCTCGTTCAAGATCCGCGGGGCGCTGAACCGGATCGCGGCGCTCGGCCCCGCCGCCTCCGCCGGCCTCGTCACAGCCAGCGCCGGCAACCACGCGCGAGCCGTGGCGCACGCCGCGCGTGCGAAGGGGATCGGGTGCGAGGTCGTGATGCCGCGCGACGCGCCCGTGTCGAAGGTCGCCGCGGTCGAAGGGCTCGGCGCCCGGGTGCAGGCTCGCGGGCGAGACGGTCGACGAGGCGCTCGAACAGGCGCAGGTCCTCGCGGCCGAGTCCGGCGCGGCGTTCGTGCACCCGTTCGACGACGCCGACGTGATCGCCGGCCAGGCGACGCTCGGACTCGAGCTGGCCGAGGACGTCCCCGGCCTCGCCCGCGTCATCGTCCCGGTGGGCGGCGGCGGGCTGGCGAGCGGGATCGGGATCGCGCTCCGGCGCGCCGGCGTCGAGGCGGAGCTGCTCGGCGTCCAGGCGGCGCTGTGCGCGCCGTTTGCCGAGGCGCTCTCCGAGCCCGGTGCCGGCGCCGCGCGGGGGGCGGCGGTCCTCAGTGAGACGACGATCGCCGACGGGGTCGCCGTCAAGCGGCCCGGGCGGCTGACGATGCCGCTGCTGCGCGCGCTGCTCGCGGGCGTGACGACCGTCAGCGAGGACCAGATCGCAGACGCGATGGTGTTCCTCGCCGAGCGCGCGAAGCTCGTCGCGGAGGGCGCCGGGGCCGTCGCCGTAGCGGCTCTGCTCTCCGCGTCGCTCCCACCGGTGGACGGGCCGACCGTCGCGATCGTCTCGGGCGGCAACGTCGACAGCGGGCTGCTCGCGTCGCTGCTGCTCCGCCACGAAGCCGAGGAAGGACGTCGCGTGCGGATACACACGCGAGTGCCCGACCGGCCCGGCGGCCTCGCCGAACTGCTGGCTCTGATCGCGTCGCTGCGAGCCAACGTCCTCAGCATCGAGCATCGCCGCGAAACCGTTCCGCTGCACCCGCGCGAGACGGCAGTCGAGCTGACGCTCGAGACGCGGGGGCCGGGGCACACCGACGAGGTGCTCGCCGCACTCGCGGCACGCTCCTACGAGGCGCGGCTGGGCTGAGCTAGAGGCCGGCTGCCGTCGCGACGAAGCGCTGCCAGCGCTCGCGCTCGGCTCCACGCTCGGCGTCGCTCGCCCGCGGGCCGACACGTCTTCCCGCCGGCAGCAGGGCGGCGGCCTGCTCCAGCGATCCGAGCACGCCGGCGCCCACGCCCGCGAGCAGCGCGGCGCCGAGCACGGTCGTGTCGGCTCGTCGCACCGAGAGCGTCGATCCCGAGCGTGTCGGCCTGGATCTGGAGCAGGCCCTCGTCGTTGGTCAGGCCGCCGTCGACCAGCAGCCGCGCGATCGGGACCTCGCACGCCATCGCCTCGACGACATCTGCGACCCGGTGAGCGATCGCCTCCAGCGCGGCCCTCGCGATGTGCGCGGGCCTCACGCCGCCGTGCAGGCCGGCGATCACCCCGCGCGCGTTCGGCTGCCACCAGGGGGAGCCGAGCCCGGCGATCGCCGGCAGCAGCGTCACGCCCGCGCTGTCGGGCACCTGCGCCGCCTCCGCGGCCAGCCGGACCGGGTCCGGCGCCAGGCCGAGGCCGCCCGCCAGCCACTCGAGCAGGGCTCCGGCCGCGAACACGCCGCCGTCGAGTGCGTGAGCGACGGTGCCGTCGCGCGCCGGCCCAAGCGACCGTCGGCAGCAGCCCCGGCACGCTGCGTGGTCCGTCCGTGCGCGCGAGCACGAACACCCCGGTGCCGTAGGTCGCCTTCGCGAGGCCGGGGGCGATCGCGCCGGCACCGGCGAGCGCGGCCTGCTGATCGACGAGCTGCGCGTGGAGCCGCACGGGCCGCGGCCAGGCGCGGGCTGCGGAGCTCGCCGAGCGCGCCGTAGGTGGGGCCGAGAGCGGGGAGCCACGACCTTCTCAGCGCGAAGGCTCGGAGCAGCTGCTCGTCCCAGTCGCGACCGCCCAGGGCCAGCAGCTGGGTGCGCGACGCGGTCGAGAGGTCGGTCGCAAAGCGGCCGCCGAGCCGATCGGTCAGGAACGCGTCGACGGTCCCCATGCGCAGCGTGCCGCGATCCGCGGCGCGCGGCGACGGCCTCGTCGTTGGCGAGCAGCCACGCGAGCTTGCCGGCGGAGAAGTACGGGTCGAGCGGCAGGCCCGAGCGCGCGACCGCGTCCGCGTCCACCCCCTCCAGCAGCTGCTGCTGGCGCTTGTCCTGCCACACGACGATCGGCGTCAGCGGCGTGGCCTCCGGCGCCTCCCAGGCCAGCACCGACTCGCCCTGGTGGGCGAGACCGGCCAGCACCGGAGTGCTCGCATCGGAGCTCGCGAGCACCTCGGCGACGGCCTCCACGACGGCGGCGAGCACCTCCAGCGGGTCCTGCTCGACCCAGCCGGGCGACGGGTGCGTGCTCGCCACTGGACGCCGCGCCTCGGCGATCGGCTGCAGGCGGGTGTCGAAGAGGGCGGCCTTGACCGCGGTCGTGCCCTCGTCGATGCCGAGCAGCAGCGGCTCGCTCACGGCCGCGTCGCCGCCCGTGAGAGCCGTGCCGCCCGCTGCCACCATGGCTCGAGGTCCCCGGAGGGCTCCGCGGCGGGGAGCGCGCGGGGCTCCCCGAGCGTGATCGCACCCGTCTCGGCGAGCATGCGGGCGAGGCGCTCGGCGATGGCCGGCGCGGCCGAGAGCCCGGTCGAGCGGATCGCCGCCTGCGTGGACGAGCGGCATCGTCGCGGAGCGCGCGAGGACGTAGTTCGCGCCGCCGAGCCCGGCAGGCCGGAGCCCGGCGTAGGCCGCGATCGGCTCGGCGCCCTCCAGCGGCGGGAAGGCCCGTTGCGCCCGCTCGAGGATCAGCTCGGCCGCATCGGCCTCGACGGAGCGGTCCGCCTTGTCGGTGCGATCGCGGGCGGTCGGGCCTGCGATCACGTGGCCGTCCACTGTGGGGAAGACGAGCACCCCCTTCCCGGCAGCCGACGGCAGCGGCAGCAGGATCTCCCGCAGCGGCGCTGCGCCGGGTTGCTCGAAGACGAGGAACTCGCCCTTGCGCGGATAGAGCGCGAACGGCTGCTCCCCTGCGAGCGCCGCGACCTCGTCTGCGCGGACCCCGGCGCAGTTCGCCACCGCGCGGGCCTGCAGCCGCTCGCCGCCCGCGAGCTCGAGGGCGACGCCGCCGGCCGGATCGGAAGAGAGGGCGGCGACACGCGCGCCGGTTCGCACGGTCGCGCCGCCGGCCACGGCACGCGTGGCGAGCGCGCGCGCGAACACGGCGGGGTCGGTCACCGCCTCCCCGGGAACGTGCAGCTCCTCAGGGCTGGGGAGCGTCGCTTCGACGCCGTTGCCGGCGGCGTTGTCCGCGAGCTGTGCGAGCGCGGCCCGCTGCTCGGGCCCCTGCGCCCGCAGACGCGCGCCGCAACGCACGAGTGGCACGCCGAGGCCGGTCAGCCACTCCTCGCGCAACCGGGCGGCGCGGAGGATCAGCTCGGTCTCGAGCTCGCCGGGCTTGGAGTCGAAGCCCGTGTGCAGGATCCCGGAGTTTCCGCCGCTCGCCCCCAGCGCCAGCTCGTCGTCGGCCTCGAGCAGCAGCGAGGGCACGCCGCGTGCGGCCAGCTCGTAAGCGAGGGCGCAGCCGACCACCCCGCCGCCGACGATCGCGACCTGCTCGCCCGGGGCGGACATGGGGACACCATATGCGCGCGCGGGCCGCCGGATGCTCCGGGCTCGCATACCATCGGCCGCCGTGCAGATCGAGCCGTTCGAGATCGAGCGCTTCTATGAGCGCTGGGAGTTCCGCGCCGAGCTGATGCTGTCCAGCAGCGACTGCGAGTCGCGCGAGGTGGCGGCGCTGCTGCAGCTCGAGCCCGGCGCCGAGGAGCGTCTGCGCTCGCTGCACCTCGGCTACACCGAAGTGCCCGGCTCGCCGGAGCTGCGCGAGTCGATCGCAGGGACCTACACGGGCATCGAAGCGGATGACGTGCTGAGCCTGGCCGCGGCTGAGGAGGGGATCTTCATCGCCTACCACGCGCTGCTCGGCCCGGGCGAGCACGCGGTCGTCGAGGTGCCCTCCTACGGCTCGGCGCTGAACCTCGCGCGCAGCACCGGAGCTGAGGTGACGCCGTGGCAGCGCCGCTACGCGGACGGCTGGGCGTATGACCTCGACGGTCTCGAGGAAGCCCTGCGCCCCGACACCCGCTTCGTCTACGTCAACAGCCCGCACAACCCGACGGGCAGCCAGATGACCCCCTCCGAGCAGCGGCGCCTGGTCGAGCTGGTCGCCGAGCGCGGGGCCGTCCTTCTCAGCGACGAGGTCTACCGCGGTCTGGAGCACGACGAGAGCGCGCGGCTGCCGGCGGCATGCGAGCTCTACGAGCGGGCGCTGTCGCTGAACACGGTGTCGAAGTCCTACGGCCTGCCCGGCCTGCGCGTCGGCTGGCTCGCTTGCCGCGATCGCTCGCTGCTGGAGAAGCTTCGCGAGCTGAAGCTCTACACGTCGATCTGCTCGAGCGCCCCGAGCGAACTGCTCGTGGCGCTGGCGCTGCGCCACTCCGAGCGCCTGATCGGCGAAGCCCGCGCCCGCGTGCTCGGCAACCTCCCCGCGCTGGCCGCGTTCCTTGCACGCCACGACGATCTGCTCGAGTGGGTGGCGCCCGCGGCCGGGCCGATCGGCTTCCCGCGCGTGCGGGACGGGCGCGACGTCCGCGCGTGGTGCGAACAGGTCGCGGAGGAGTCCGGGGTCCTGCTGCTTCCGGGATACGTCTACGCCGAGCCGCAGCACCTCCGGATGGGCTATGGGCGCGCCGGCCTCGACGAGGCGCTCGCCCGCCTGGAGCAGCACATCGCGCGCGAAGCCCGCTAGCTTGCGGTGCGAGAAGGGAAGGCTCGGAGCGTGTTCCGCAACATCCTCGTCGCGATCGACGGCTCGGCCGATGCCGACCGTGCGCTCGGCCACGCGATCGATCTAGCCGAGTGCGCGAACGCGCGCCTGACGATCTTCGCCGCCGTGCCGGCGCCGCCGGCCTTCACATACGCGACTCCCGGTGCGTCGGCTCTCGCCGAGATCGCCGAACACGCGCGCACGGAGACCGAGACGATCGTGCACGACGCGCTGGAGCGCGTGCCCGACACGGTCGGCGTCACGAGCGTCGTCACCGACGCCCCTGTGCGCCCCGCGCTCGTCAAGCAGATCGAGTCCGGCGGTCACGACCTCGTGGTCATGGGCTCGCGCGGGCGCGGCGCCGTCGGCTCGGCGCTGCTCGGCAGCGTCAGCCATCACGTGCTGCACCACGGCGGCGTTCCAGTGCTGATCGTCCCCGCCGGGGACGATCAGAGCGACTGAGCTCAGAGCACCTTCGAGAGGAACGCGCGCGTGCGCTCGTGGCGCGGGTTCGAGAGCAGCTCTGCGGGCGGCCCTTCCTCGACCACGACTCCGTCGTCCATGAAGGTCACGATGTCGGCGACCTCGCGCGCGAAGCCCATCTCGTGTGTGACGACGACCATCGTCATGCCGTCCGCCGCGAGCGCGCGCATCACCTCGAGCACCTCGCCGACGAGCTCCGGGTCGAGCGCCGAGGTCGGCTCGTCGAAGAGCATCAGCTTCGGTTGCATCGCGAGCGCGCGCGCGATCGCCACGCGCTGCTTCTGCCCGCCCGAGAGCTGCGACGGGTAGACGTCGAGCTTGTCCTCGAGGCCGACGCTGGCGAGCAGCTGCCGGCCACGCTCACGTGCGTTGTCCCGCGATTCGCGCTTCACGCGGATCGGCGCGCACGTCACGTTCTCGAGCGCCGTCATGTTGCCGAAGAGGTTGAAGTGCTGGAAGACCATCCCGATCTCGGCCCGCTTGCGCGCGACCTCGGATTCCCGCAGCTCGTGCAGCTTGTCCCCGACTTCGCGGTACCCGACCAGCTCCCCGTCGACGGAGAGTCGCCCGGCGTTGATCTTCTCCAGGTGGTTGATGCAGCGCAGGAAGGTCGACTTGCCCGAGCCCGAAGGGCCGAGCAGGCACAGCACCTCGCCCGGCTTCACCTCCAGGTCGATGCCGCGCAGGACCTCGTTGCGTCCGAAGCGCTTGTGCACGCCCTCCGCCTTGACCATCGGTGCGGCCCCGCTCATCGGTGCTCTCCGCCGGCGGGACGGGCGCCCGTGCCGCGGAACGTGAGCGCCGCGCGCAGGCGCTGCAGCGGCGTCGCCGCCTGTTCGCGCGTCGCGCCGCGACCGTAGTGGCGTTCGAGGTAGTACTGGCCGACGTAGAGCACGCTCGTGCAGACGAGGTACCAGATGCTCACGGTGATCAGAAGCGGAATCGTCTTGAAGTTCACCGCGTAGATCGCCTGTGCGGCGTAGAGCAGCTCGGGGACCGCGATCACGCTCACGAGCGAGGTCGTCTTGAGCATCGAGATCGTCTCGTTGCCGGTCGGCGGGATGATCACGCGCATCGCCTGCGGCAGCACGATCCGGCGCAGGGTCTGCAGGCGCGTCATGCCGAGGGATTGAGCCGCGTCGGCTTGGCCCTCATCGACCGAGATGATCCCGGCGCGCACGATCTCGGCCATGTAGGCGCCCTCGTTCAGCCCGAGGGCGAGGACGGCCGCCGTGAAGGCGTGGATCAGGGTGTTGGCGTTGCCGTGGATCAACGCCGGCCCGAACGGGATCCCGATGTCGATTTTCGGATAGAGCGCCGAGATGAAGTACCAGAAGATGATCTGGACGAGGACCGGCGTGCCCCGGAAGAACCAGATGTAGAGCCAGCTCGCGCCCGCGACGAGCGGGTTCAGCGACAGCCGCATCACCGCGAGCAGGACGCCGAGCACGACGCCGACCGCCATCGCGATCACCGTCAGCTCGAGGGTGATCCGGAGCCCTTCGAGGATCCGTTCGTCGAACAGGTATTCGCCGACGACGCTCCATTCGAAGCGCGGGTTGGTCGCGATCGAACGGACGACCGCGACGGCCACGACAAGTACGATCGCCGCGGCGATCCACCGTCCCGGTCGTCGCACCGGGACGGCCCGGATGTCCCCGGGCCGTCCCTCTGCACCGGTGTCCCTGGCAGAGGACACCTCTGTTGCCTAGCTGGTCGCGCCGTTGATCTGCGGGTTGCTGATGGCGCCTTCCTGGATCCCCCACTTTTCGAGGATTTCCTTGTACTTGCCGCTGCTCATCAGCTGTTTGAGCGCTTCGAGCATGGGCTGCGCGAGCCCGCTGTTCTTGGGCACCGCCAGCCCGTACGGGGCGAAGGCGTAGGTCTTGCCGACGAGCACGAACTGGCCTTTGTTCTGCTTGATCTGGTAGGCGACGACCGGAGAGTCGGCGAGGCCGACGGCGGCCCGGCCGCTGGCGATCGCGAGGTTCACCTGGTTCTGGCCCGGGAAGCTCAGCACCGTCACGGCCTTCTTGCCTTCTTTGGTGCAGGTCTTGCTCTGGGCTTCGGATTCTTCCTGCTCGACCGTGCCCTTCTCGACGCCCACGGTCTTGCCGCAGATGTCCTTGAGGCTTTCGACGCCGGGGTTCGTGCCCGACTTCGCGTAGAAGGAGATGCCGGCGTTGTAGTAGGTCACGAAGTCGACCTTCTTCTGACGTTCCTTCGTGTCGGTGAACGACGAGGCGCCGAGGTCATAGCGCCCGGCCTGGATGCCGGGGATGATCGCTTCGAACTGGGCGTCGCTGAACTTCGCTTTCAGGCCCATCGTTTCGGCCAGTGCCGTCACGAGGTCGGGATCCATGCCGATGATCGTGTGCCCGTCGGAGGCGAGGAACTCGTTCGGGGCGTACTGGGCTTCGGTGCCGACGACCAGCGTGCCCTTGGATTTGATCGACGCCGGGACCTTCGCGGCGATCGCTGCAACCGTCCCGGTCGGGCCGGACGCGCTCGTCGTGGGCGTCGTCGTAGACGAGCTCGTGGTTGAACTGCTGCTGCCGCACCCCGCGATCGCGAGGACCGCCAGCACCGCCGCGCCTACGCGGGCGAGGTGACTGATCATGGAAACGAACCTCCTCCAGAGAATGAACCGGCCGGGTGGCCGCGGCCGCGAAGTATAGGTCCGAGCGGCCGACCTTCGACGCGCCAGAGCGCTCGCACGGACGGTCGCCGGAGGGCCGTCCACCGGCGCTAAGGGATGTGGGTGGCGCTGCCGATGAGGGGCTCGTGACCAACTTCGCCCGCTCGCTGGCTTCCGCCGGCGCCCGCTCGCGCGCAGGCGCGACCGTCGTGCTCCTTCTCAGCGCGCTGGCCTGGACGGTGCCGGCGTTCCTCGCCACGCCTGCGAGCGCCAAGGTGGCCACCCTGGGTGAAGCGACCGTCGGGCTTCAGCCGCGCAACGCCGGCGGCAAAGGCGAAGGCACGCCGTCGAGCTTCGCCAACACGACAGGCAACACCGTGCTGCACGGCACGAACGTCTTCGAGATCTACTGGGACCCGGAAGACCTCTTCCACGTGCACCACGAATGGATGACGCAGACCGAACGCTTCATGCAGGCGATGGGCGCCTCCAGTGGCAACCTCGAACAGATCTTCGCCTCGCTGGTCCAGTACCGCGACCGCTCGAACACCGGCGCCGCCGACGCGATCGCGTTCAAGGGCGCCTACCACGACTTCACGAAATATCCCGCCGCCGGCTGCACCGACCCGAACGCTCTCGCAGCGGGGGCGATCACCTGCCTCACCGACGCGCAGCTGCGCGCGCAGCTGCAGTCGTTCATCGCCGGTCACGCGCTCCCCACCGGGATGCACACGGTCTACTACCTGGTCACGCCTCCCGGTGTGACGGCCTGCCTCGACGAAGCCGGTACGCACTGCTCTGACTTCACTGCCTCGGTGCTCGAAGAAGAAAGCGGCGAACGAAACAGCACGAGCTGGAAAAACAGCTTCTGCAGCTACCACGGCGCGATCAACCCGACCAAAGCCGCGCAGGGCGACGGCAGCACGATCCTCTACGGCGCGATCCCGTGGACAGCCGGCGCCGAGGGCTCCGGGTACTTCACCTCGGGCAGCTTCTACTACGACAACGCCTTCGACTGCCAGGACGGCGGCTGGATGTTCGAAAACGGCAAACTCGTCCGCGAGGCCGCGAAGGCGCCCAGCAAAGAAGAAGAAGAAATCCTCAGTGGGGCAAAGGGCACGCCCAAAGAAAAAGCCGAAGTCGAAAGGCGCCGGCGCCTCGAAGACCCGCACATCCAGGAGCCCAACCAGGAAGGGAAAGGCGAAGCCGGCGACTACAGTGCCGGGCTCGCTGACGTGACGATCAACCAGATCGCGCTCGAGCAGGCCAACATCGTCACGGACCCGCTGCTCGAAAGCTGGAAGGACCCCAGCGGCTACGAGGTCACCGATCTCTGCCGTGACATCTACGGGAACACGATCAACGGCGGGATCGAAGGCAGCGGCGTCGCCGACCCCGAAAGCGAAGCCGGTTTCATGTCCAACGAGACCGTCGACGGCAGCCGGTACTACCTGAACAACGTCTACAGCCTCTCCAGCCGCCACTGCGAGGGCGGGGTGGGCTTCGTCCCGCGCTTCACCGCTCCGAACGCCGTGAACGTCGGCGAAATCGTCGGCTTCGACGGCATGGGTTCGACCGTCGGCCTGCTCGAAACGCTCGCGTACGGCCCCAGCGGCCCCCCCACACCCACCTACGCGACCTACACCTGGAACTTCGGCGACGGCACCGAAGCCAAAGGCTTTGCGCCCGGCTCGCCCACCTGCGAAGCCCCCTGGCTCAGCCCCTGTGCCGGGAGCGTCTTCCACACCTACGCCAGCGGCGGGGCGTACAACGTCACGCTCACGATCACCGACATCGCCGGTAACAAGAACAGCGTGACCGAGCAACTGACCGTGAACGGCCCCGCCCCGGCGCCGGGGATCTCCGGCGCGCCCGGAAGCCCCACGACAACGGCTCCCGGCTCCACCGGCTCGGGCTCCGGCAAAGGCGCAGGCGCGCAGCCCGGCAAACCGGTCGCCTCGGCCTCGGTCGTCTCGCATTCCCTGAAAACGGCGGTCACGAAGGGCGTCGCCGTCGCCTACTCGGTGAACGAGCAGGTCACCGGCCGCTTCGAGGTGCTGATCGCGCGCTCGCTGGCGAAGAAGCTGAAGATCGCAGGCACCCCCGCGACCGGACTGCCCGCCGGCACGCCCGCCCAGCTCGTGATCGGGAAAGCGATCCTCGTCACGACCAAGGGTGGTCACAGCGTCGTGCACGTGATGCTCTCGAAGAG
This sequence comes from uncultured Solirubrobacteraceae bacterium, assembly GCA_963738815.1. Taxonomy (GTDB): domain Bacteria; phylum Actinomycetota; class Thermoleophilia; order Solirubrobacterales; family Solirubrobacteraceae; genus Palsa-744. The sequence continues at coordinate 507,565 of CAVTXW010000007.1, read as the reverse complement.
CGCCTCGAGGCACCTGCGCCACGCCCACAAAGCCTCGCTGATGCTCAGGCTCGTGGTGCGCAACGCCGCCTCGACGCCGCAGAGCACGACGGTCATCAGCGCCGCGACGCTGGTCGGCTAGCAGCCGTGCGGCCGGCTCACGGCGGCGGGTCCTTTTCTCCCCGGCGCCTGCGCGCCTTGGCACTGAACACGAAGTGCCACAGCGCTGCGAGCAGCGCGTAGCCGAACACGATCGAGACGACGGAGATCACCGCGATGGCCGTGTTGTTCGGAGCCGCCGATTCGCCGTCCAGCGCCGGCAACGCAAGCAGCAGGCCGGTCAGGTGCGCCATCGCAGCGTCAGAGGCCGGGCCAGTGGCGCTCGACGAAGCCGCTGTTGTCGACGCCGGTGACCAGCCAGCGGGAGGCGTAGACGCCGCTACGGCCGGCCGTGTCGAACAGGATGCCGTCCACGTACATGTAGGTGTGACCCGCGTTCGCGAACACGGTGATGTAGCGCCCGGGTCCCGGTGCGCCCCAGCTCTCGAGTTCACCCGAGGTCTCGGGCTGGCCGATCAGCCCCCCCGCCGCGAGCGCGTAGCTGACCGAGCCCGAGCAGTCGTAGGCGTTGTCGATGAACGAGGCGTGGCCACCACCGAACACATAGGGGAAGTCCGCGATCTCATTCGCCCCCGCGACCACCTTCTGGACCGCTTCGGGGACGTTCGTCGGGATCGGGATCGTGCCGTCGCCACCGATCGACTCCCCGCCGGGCACCGGCGTCAGGCTCGCGTGACGAGCCTTCTTGGCCGACTGTTCGACGGCCTGCATCTGCTGGAGCTCCGCCTTCACTTCCGCGTCCGACGGCGCGCCCGCGGCAACGACGGCTTCGCCCGCCTTGACCGGTGCCGCCGCGGCGGCGTGATGGGCGGACGCCGGCGCCGGGAAGCTCTGGGCTTCCTGCGGGTCGGCGACCAGCTTGTTGGCAGCCGGGCGCGCGCTCGCCCCCGTGCCCACCTTGGGACCGGCCTGGATGCCGCCGCCGGTCACCGCGTGACCGGTCGTTTCGCCGCCCTTCCCGGCGCCGCACGCGGCCAGCGCCAAGCACGCGATCATCGCCGCCACCGGCGCGCACGCTCTGCCGAGAGCCGTCATTGCGGACAGGCTAGCGTTCGCAAGCGGGCGGAACTGCCGCTAACCTGTTGCGATGCCTGAGGACGCCAGCGCGGTGGAGCTGAGGCCACACGTCCGCCTGATCCACGGCATGCGCCGGCCCGCGAACTGGATGCAGCTCGTGCGGTTCGGGCTGGTCGGCGGGCTCGGCTTCGTCGTCAACCTCGCCGTCTACACCCTCTTCGTCCACGGCGCGGGGATCGACTACCGCGTCGCCTCGGTGTTCGCCTGGATCGTGGCGGTCGCGAACAACTTCGTGTGGAACCGGCACTGGACGTTCGACGCTCGCGAGGGCGTCGCGCACCACCAGGCGATGCGCTTCCTGCTCGTCAGCATCGTGACCGAGGTGATCAGCCTCGCTCTGCTCACCGTGCTCGTCGAGGCCGGTGGGCTGACGAAGGTCCCGGCCCAGGCGATCGCCGTGGCCGCGGCGACTCCCCTCAGCTTCCTCGGCAACAAGCTCTGGAGCTTCAAGGCTCGCCCCTGAAGCCGGCCGTGGGCTACCGCTCGCGCGTCCCGGCGGCCCGAGAGGGCCCGATGATCCAGACCTATACTCTGACCTCGGCCCCTTCCGGAGGATCCTCGTGCAGGAGATGGTGATCTACGGCGTCAGCTTCGACATGGTTGGCAAGCAGCCGATCGTGCTCTTGAAGACTGTCGACGGAAACAAGTTCCTGCCGATCTGGATCGGCCATCCCGAGGCCGCCTCGATCCTGATGAAGCTCCAGGGCGCGGGCACGCCTCGCCCGATGACGCACGACCTCCTGTGCGACATCCTGGGCGAGCTGGATGTGAAGTGCACCCAGGTGTCCGTCACCGAGCTGCGCGAGAACACGTTCTTCGCCTCGATCACGCTGAGCGTGGCGGGGCGCGAGCTCGAGATCGACTCCCGCCCCAGCGACGCGATCGCCCTCGCCGTCCGCTCGGGCGCCCCGATCTACGCCGCCGAGGAGGTCATCTCGGAGTCGGCGATCGAGTTCGAGCACGACGTCGAGGAGTCCGAGGACGTCGTCGAGAAGTTCAAGGAGTTCCTGGATCAGGTGTCGCCCGAGGACTTCGCCGCCGGCGACTCCTCGAGCGGCGCGTATGCCGGCGCTGGCCGGCGTCCTTCGGTCGCTCGTGTGCTTCAGCACACTTCGCTCCCTCACTCCTTGGCCAGCTTGGCCTACGCGCCGCTCAGACTCGCCGCGTCCGGCCGGCCGACTTCTCGCGTCCTCGGCCGCTTGGCCTCCGCGCCGCTCAACTCGCTCCTTCAGCTCCATTGGCCAGCTTGGCCTACGCGCCGCTCAGACGCTTGGCGCGCCTCTCGCGCGCGCCGTCGGACCTCTCAGCCCGCGGCGGGCGCCCTGTCGCGCGTAAACGCGCTCTCGAGCATCAGCCCGACCAGCTCGTCGAACGAGATCCCTGTGGCGTCGGCGGCCTGCGGGAGCAGGCTCGTCTCGGTCATTCCCGGCACGACGTTCGCCTCCAGCACCCACAGCTCCGATGTCTCGTGGTCGACCATCAGATCGATGCGGGCGAAGCCGTGGCAGCCGAGCAGCTCGTACACATCGACCGCGAGCTCGTGCGCGCGGTGCGTGATCTCGGTGGGCAGTTCCGCGGGGCAGACGAACGTCGTCATGCCGATCCCGTAGCGCGACTCGTAGTCGTAGAAGCCTTCTTCCCGCGGCACCGCCTCGACGATCGGCAGCGCACGGGGGCGCTCGTGCGTTGCCCCCGCTCCGAGCACCGAGACAGCCAGGTCGCGGCCTGCGCACGTGACGCTCGAGCAGCACCGTGCCGTCGTAGGAGAACGCTCCCACCATCGCCCCCGGCAGCTCGGAGCTCGAGCTCGCGAACTTCACGCCGAGCGCGGATCCTCCGCGTGCGGGCTTCACCACCATCGGGAAACCGAGCTGACGCTCGATGTTCGGAACCGCCGCTCCCGCGCCCAGGTCGCGGACCGCGCTCTGGCGCAGCGACTGGAACTCGGGGGTGGGGATCCCGGCCTCACGCATCAGCTGCTTGGCGAGCACCTTGTCGGTGCCGCGCGCGCAGGCGGCGGGCGGCGATCCCGTGTAGGGGAGCCCCAGCGCCTCCATCAGCGACTGGACCGTGCCGTCCTCGCCCTGCGGGCCGTGGAGCGCGATGAACACCGCCTCCGGGCGCAGCTCCAGCAGCCTCTCGACGAGGTCAGCACCGACGTCGATGCCCGAGACCTCGTGGCCGAGACCCTGCAGGGCGTCCTCGACCTGCGCGCCCGAGCGCAGCGAGACGGAGCGCTCCAGCGAGCTGCCTCCCTTCAGCACGGCGACCCGGCGGGACGCCGTCATCGATCCTGGGTGCGGCGTCCCCTCCCGCCGTCTTCCCGGCGCGGCAGCTCGAGCACGTCGGCGAGCCCCTCCGCGTCCTCGCGGACGGCCGGCTTCGCGGCGCTCGGAGCGGCCGAGCCGGGGGTGAGCGATCCCAGCAGGTCGACCTGGCGCGAGATCGCCCGGCCGATCCGGGAGATGCCCTCGCGGATTTCCGGCTCGGGGATCCCGGCGAAGTTCAGACGCATCGAGGAGGCCCCGCTGTGCCCGTCCATGTACGCCGCGCGGCCGGGCACGAACGCGACGCCCTCGGTGCGGGCGAGCGCGAGCAGGTCGGTGGTGTCGATGCGCTCGTCGAGCGTCGCCCAGACGAAGAGCCCGCCCTCGGGATGCGTCCACTCCGCGCTGGCGCCGAAATGTGTGGCGAGCGACTCGATCATCACATCGCGCCGCTCTCTGTAGAGATCGCGCAGCCGTTCGACGTGCCGCAGCCAGGCCCCGTCCTCGGCGAAGTAGGCGGCGACGAACATCTGCGTCACCGGGGACGCGCACAGGTCCGCGCCCTGTTTGCAGAGGTTCAGCTTCTCGAGCACCGGACGCGGGGCCACCGCCCAGCCCAGGCGCAGGCCGGGTGAGAGGATCTTCGAGAACGTCCCCAGGTAGATGACCAGATCCGAGGCGCTGTCGCGGCCGACGGCAGCCGCGTCCAGCGAGTACAGGGTCGGCAGCGGCTCCCCCTCGTAGCGGAGCATGCCGTAGGGGTTGTCCTCGAGCACCAGCAGCTCACGCTCGCGCGCCACCTCGACCAGCCGCCGGCGCCGCGGGAGCGACATCGTCACGCCGCCCGGGTTCTGGAAGTTGGGGATGGTGTAGATGAACTTGGGCTGGCGCCCTTCGCCCGCGAGGCGGTCCAGGGTCTCCTCGAGCGCGTCGATGGGCATCCCGTCTGCGTCGATCTCGATCTGCACGACGTCGGCCTCGTACGCGCTGAAGCTGGGCACCGCGCCCGGGTAGGTCGGCGCCTCGGCGACGATCACGTCGCCGGGGTCGATCAGCGTCTTGCAGACAAGGTCGATGACCTGCTGGCCGCCCGTGGTGACGATGACATCGCCCGGGTCGATCGTGGTCCCCTCCGCGGCCATCACCTCCGCGACACATTCGGCGGTCGCGGCCATTCCCTCGGTCGGGCCGTACTGCAGGGCCCTCGCCGTGTCTCGGGAGACCTCGGCCATCAGCCGCTCGTAGAGCTCCGGCGGGAAGGTCGAGGTGTCGGGCAGGCCGCCCGCGAGCGAGATCACGTCCGGCCGCTCGGTCAGCGCCATCATCTCGCGCATCGCCGAGCTCTTCATGCCGCGCGTGCGGGTTGCGAACAGCGCCTCGTAGCGCGCCAGCTCGTGCGCAGTGGGGCGCGTGCCGCGCCCGCCGGGGGTGCCAGATCGCTCCATTTCCCAAGTGCTCCATTCGCCGCCCGACGGCTGCCACCTGGGATGGCAACCGTCCTCCCGGGGCAGTCGTCTATCGTCCTGCCGATCCGGTGGCCGGCACCGGGACGGTAGCGCAACCACATGGGCGAAACGCGATGAACGGCCTGTTCTTCTACATCGGCCTCGGCGCCGGACTGGCCGCTGCCTGCGGGCTGCGACCGTTCCTGCCCGTGCTGCTGGCGGGCGCGCTGGGTTCCGCGAACGCGCTCGGGGTCGACTTCCCGGCCGGCAGCTACCACTTCCTCGAGTCGAGCTGGTGGCTGCTCGTCGTAGCGGTCACGTTCGCGCTCGCGTGGGCGGTGCAGCTGCTGTTCGGGCTCTCGCCGGTGTACGACCCCGTGAAGCGCCAGCCGCGCCGCGACCCCCTCGCGGCCGCGCTCACCGGCATGGCCTACGGCGGTGGCGCCGTCCTGTTCGCGGGCACGCTCGCCGCCCATGGCGACGCTCCGTGGGCAGGCGTGCTCGGCGGGCTCGTGATCGTCGCCCTCGCGCAGCGGGTCTCGGCACCCGTCATCTGGGGCGCCCGCGGGCGGCTCAGCGACCGGCCCGCCCGCGAATCGCTCACGCTCTACCTCGATGGGGCGGCGCTGCTCGTGGCGGCCGTCGTCGCGGCGCTGCACCCGCTCGGCTACGTTGCGATCGCGGTCCTGCTCTGGTCCCTGCTCCGGGCTCGTTCGCGCGGCGGCGAGAAGTACGCGGGCCTGCGCATCCTCGGTCGTTAGTGCCCGTCAAGCCGCCCAAGCTGGTGCTGTGCGTGATCGACGCGATGGCGCCGGAGATGCTCGAGCGCACGATCGCAGCCGGTACCGCGCCCGTGCTCGAGCGCCTCGTCCGCGACGGGACCTACGTGCCCGACTGCGTCGCCGCCTTCCCGTCCGTGACGCCGGTCTGCGCGGCGTCGATCGTCACCGGCTGCGGCCAGGACCGTCACCGGATCCCGGCCATGAACTGGTACCACCGCGAGGAGGCGCGCTACGTCGAGTACGGGTCGAGCTTCCGTGCCGCACAGCGTTTCGGCATCACCAGGCAGCTCACCGACACCGTCTACAACATGAACCGCGCGCACCTCTCGGCGGACACGCCGACGGTGTTCGAGTCGCTCGACGACGCCGACGTCCGCACCGCCGGGACCACCTACCTCATGTACAGAGGGCGCCACCGTCACGAGCCGGTTCGCGACAGCGCGCTCTCGCGCGTGGCCGCCGCGCTGATGCCGCACGCGGTGATGGGCCCGCGCGAGCTCTTCTACGCCGACATCTTCGCCTCCCGGCGCACCCCGTGCCGGTCGGGCCTCGGGATGCCCGGCATCCGTGACCGCCACTCCGGGTGCGTCTCCGAGTACATGGTCGAGCACGACCTGTTCGACTTCCTGCTGCTCTCGCTCCCCGACAACGACTGGGCGTCGCACAAGCGCGGCCCCGAGGGTCAGCTCCAGTCGCTCGCGCAGGCCGATCTTCAGCTCGCGCGGGTCGCCAACGCCGCCGGCGGCCTCGACCGCTTCCTCGAGGACCACGCGCTGATCGTCATGGCAGACCACTCGCAGGCGCCGGTCGAGGAGGTGATCTGGCTGCAGGACGCACTGGCGGAGCTGGGCGTGCTCGGGCCGTCCCGCCCGGCCCGCGGCGAGCGGGCGGCGGCGCGCGCGGAGGCGGTCGAGCCGCGGATCGCCGTCTGCCCCTCCCAGCGCGCCGCCATGGTCTACGCGCTGCACGAGGCCGAGCGCGACGCGATGCGGGCCTCGGTGGTCGCGCTGGCGATGGCGATCGACGGCGTGGATCTCGTGATGTGGCTCGAGCGCGACGCCCACGATCGCCCGCGCGAGGCGGTCCTCGCCAGCCCGGAGCGGGGCGAGCTGCGCTTCGCCCCCGGCGGTCCGGTGCGCGACCCGCGCGGCGCGGCCTGGCACGTGGGCGGCGAGTTGGCGGTGCTGGGCGCCGAGGTCCGAGACGGCGTGCTGCTCAGCGCCGAGTACCCGGACGCGCTGACGCGCGTCTGGTCGGCACTGATGTGCCCGACCTCCGGCGAGGTGCTGCTGTCGGCGACGCCCGGGTGGGAGTTCGCCGATTGGGGGCGCCAGGCGCACGTCGGAGGAGGCAGCCACGGCTCGCTGCACGCGAGCGACTCGCTCGGCGCGCTGGTGATCGCCGGAGCCGAGCTCCCCGACCCGCTGCCCGCGCAGTGGGCGATCCGCGATGTGGCCGCTGTCGCCCTCTCCCATTTCGGGCTTCCGGCGGCGGCCGCTTGACGGCTGCCAGCGCCCGCGTGCCGGCGCGGAGGGGCGCGCGCCGCCAGAGCGTCCCGTACATTCGGGCGATGCGCCGCGCGACGTCCGTGGTCGTCTGCCTGGCCTGCTGTCTGGCTCCGGCCGCCGCGCGGGCACAGACGTCGGCGCCCGCCACCGCGGCGAGCCCTGCTCCGACCGCGGCTGCCGCGCTCAACGCGCCCGGGAGCACGACGCTCAACGCGGCCGGGGCGCTCGGGGCGCCCGCGCGCACCGATACGGCCTATTCGACCAGCTCCTCCGCATCTGTGCGGTCGGATTCCACCAGCCGCAGCGCTTCCACCCCGAACCCCGAAGCGCCGATCCCGGTGTCGCGCTCGAACGTGCCCCCGGCGGGCCGCCGGCTGTCGGCCAACCAGGTGATCGCGATCGCGGAACGGCTCCCGAAGGTCCGGGCGGCTCGCGCCGAATACCCCGGCTCATACGGGGGCGCGTATCTGAAGCCGGCGTTCCACTGGCAGGTCAGCTACTTCTCCAAGGACGGCAAGAAGGAGATCGCGCAGGTCCAGATCGACGACCTGTCCGGGCGCGTGCTCGAACAGTGGACCGGGTTCCAGGTCGCGTGGACGATGGCCCGCGGCTACCCGGGCGCCTTCGGCCGGCACGTCAACGCGCTGTATGTGTGGCTGCCCCTGTGCGTGCTGTTCTTCGCGCCGTTCTTCAACTTCCGCCGCCCCTTCTCGCTGCTGCACCTCGACCTCCTGGTGCTGCTCTCGTTCTCGATCTCGCTGGCGCTGTTCAACCACGCTCACATCTACGGCTCGGTGCCGCTCGTCTACCCGCCGCTGCTGTACCTGCTGGCGCGGATGCTGGCGTTGATGCGAAGACCGCGAGCGACCGGCGGCGGACCCGGCGGCGGCCCGCGGCTGCACCTCCTCGTCCCGCTGCCCTGGCTCGCGGTCGCGGTCGTGTTCCTGATCGGGTTCCGTGTCGCGCTCAACGTCACCGACTCGAACGTGGTCGATGTCGGCTACGCGGGTGTGATCGGGGCTTCGCGCACCGTCGACGGCAAGCCGATGTACGGAGGCTGGCCGAGCGACAACGAACACGGCGACACCTACGGACCGGTCAACTACGAGGTCTACGTCCCCTTCCAGCAGACCTTCGGCTGGAGCGGTACCTGGGATGACCTGCCCGCCGCTCACGCCGCCGCGATCTTCTTCGACCTGCTCTCGGTCGCGCTGCTGTTCCTGATCGGGCGCCGATTGCGGGGCCCGACGCTCGGGGTCGCGCTGGCATACGCGTGGGTCTCCTACCCCTTCACCCTCTTCGCTCTGGAGAGCAACAGCAACGACACGCTCGTCGGCGCGCTCGTCCTGGCGGCGCTGCTGGCAGCCACCTACCGCTCGACCTTCGCCGTCGGGATCCGCGGCGCGAGCGCGGCGCTCGCGGGGCTGACGAAGTTCGCGCCGCTGGCGATCGCGCCGATCTTGGCAACGGACGCGCTCCGTCACGCTCCCCGCCGCCGGCGCCCGCTCGTGCTCGTGGTGTTCCTGGCCGGCTTCCTGGCTGCGGGCGCGCTGTCGGTGTGGCCCGCCCTCGCGCACGACTCGGTCAGGACGATCTGGGAGCGGACGATCGAATACCAGTCGAACCGCGGCTCCCCGTTCTCCGTCTGGGGCCTGTACGGATGGACGGCCGCGCACCACGTCGTCGAGGGAGCGGCCCTGGGGCTGGCGATCGTGCTCGCGCTCGTGCCGAGGCGCAACGACCTGGTCGGGCTCGCGGCTGGGTGCGCAGCGATCCTGATCGGCGTGCAGCTCGCCGTCGAACACTGGTTCTACCTGTACATCCCCTGGTTCTTCCCGGTCGTGATGGTCGCCCTGCTCGGGCGGTACGCGACGGCCCCCGTCAGGGCGAGGCAGGACGTGGCATCAACAGCTGCTCGATCGAGTCGGCCCGAAGCCGTGTTGAGCAGCTGATCAGCACCCCCATCAGCCACGGGTCCTCCTGCGAGGTCTCGAAGCGGACGGGCATCTGGGTGAGCAGCGACTCGATCGCCTGCTCGCGTTTGACCCCGATCACACCGCCGCGCGGGCCGGTCATCCCGACGTCGGTGATGTAGGCCGTCCCGCCGGGCAGCACGCGCGCGTCGGCAGTCGGCACGTGGGTGTGGGTGCCGACGACGGCGGTCACGCGGCCGTCGAGGTGCCACCCCATCGCCACCTTCTCCGAGGTCGCCTCGGCGTGGACGTCGACGAGCACGTGGTCGACCTCGCCGAGTGCCCCGAGGGCCGCCTCGATCTCGGTGAAGGCCGAGCGTCCCGCGCGCAGGTAGAGGTTGCCGCTGATGTTGACCACGCCGAGCCGCAGCCCATCGTGCTCGACGACCGTCGTGCCGCGGCCCGGCTGGCTGCGCAGGAAGTTGGCCGGCCTGACGATGCGGTCGTTGCTGTCCAGGTACGGGTAGATCTCACGTCGGTGGTACGTGTGGTTCCCGAGCGTGATCGCGTCGACGCCGGCCGCGAACAGCTGGTCGGCGTTCTTGGGCGTGATGCCCAGGCCGCCGGCCGCGTTCTCGCCGTTGACGACCACGAAGGTCGGGTCGTGGCGCTCGCGCAGCACGGGCAGGCAGTCGAGCAGCGTGTCGCGCCCGATGCCCCCCACGATGTCCCCCACGAACAGGATCCGCGCAGGCGCAGGCGCAGCGGCGTAGCCGGATTCGGCCGCCTGGGCCTCAGCCATACTCTGGCGATGGTGGCTGGGAGGTGAGGTGGCTCCCCCGGAGAGCCCGTGAGGTGAAGGGCGGGCGCCCGGAGTCGGCGCCGCCCGAGCCCGAGGAGGAGCGCCTGGCCGGCGCCGAGGACGAGGCCCCGGTCGAGCCGCCGCGCGCCGTGATCCCGCGCTGGGTCCAGCTCGTGCTGCTGCCGATCGCGATCGTCGCCGTCTGGGCGCTCGCGAAAGCGGCCGGCAAAGTCCTGCTGCTGTTCGTCATCGCCGGGCTCATCGCGCTGATCCTCAATCCCGCGGTGGCGCTGATGCATCGGGAGCGCATGCCACGCGGGCTCGCCGTCCTGGCGGTGTATCTCGCATTCTTCCTGGCGCTCGCGGGCATCGGGTTCCTGCTCGCGAACCCTATCTCCCATCAGGTGCAGAGGTTCACGAACAACCTGCCGAAACTCGAACGGGAAGCCAACAAACAGCTCCTCAGCGTCGAAAAGCAGCTCAACGAAAGCGGGCTGCACGTCAAGATCGTCAAACCCGGCAAAACAGCGGTCCAGAGCGTGTTCGCCAAATTCGGCAAAAGCGCCGGCAAATTCGCCTCGTTCGGGACGGCGCTGGCGACCGAAATCGCAGGCGCGATCTTCAACCTCGTGCTGATCTTCGTGCTGTCGGTCTACATGCTCATCTACGGACCCGAGATCGGAGCGCTGGTGCGAAGACTCATGCCCACCGGGGACGGCTCGAAGGCCGACGACTACCCGGTGCTCGTGCAGAGGGCGGTGTCGCGCTACGTCGGCGGGCAGCTCCTGTTCAGCGTCATCATGGGGCTTTCGGCCGGCCTGTCGCTCTACATCTTCGGGGTCCTGGGGATCTTCCCCGATGGGCGCAAGTACGCCGTTGTGTTCGGCGTGTTCTACGGCTTCGCGGAGCTGATCCCCTACATCGGCCCGATCCTGGGCGCGATCCCGGCCGTGCTCGTGGCCCTGTTCACGGAACCGATCAGCGCCCTCTGGGTCGTGCTCCTGTTCATCGGGCTGCAGCAGGTGGAGGGGCACGTCGTGGCCCCGCAGGTGTTCGGCCACACGCTGCGCATCAACCCGCTGCTGGTGATCTTCGCGCTCCTGTTCGGCCTCGAGGTGCACGGGATCATCGGCGCCCTGGTCGCGTTGCCGATCCTGTCGGTCCTGCGGGAGACCGCTGTCTACCTCCGGCGCCACGTCACGTTCGAGCCCTGGGCTGAGGGCAAGCGCGAGCTGCTGTGAGCGCCGCGCTCCGCGTCGAGGCGCTGGGCAAGCGCTTCGGCGCGCTGGTGGCGCTCGAGGATGTGACGTTCGAGCTCGCCGCGGGCGAGCTGCTGGCTGTCCTCGGTCCCAACGGCGCCGGCAAGACGACGCTGCTCTCGGTGATCGCAGGCGTCCAGCACCCGTCGAGCGGTTCCGTCAGCCTGTCTCCGCGCGAGGTCGGCTGGGCTCCGCAGCAGACCGCGCTGTACGGCAAGCTGACGGTCGCTGAGAACCTCGAGCTGTTCGCGCGCCTGGAGCGCGTGGCCGATCCGCGCGCGGCCGCGGCGGCGATGCTGGAGCAGACCGGTCTGACGGCCCGCGCCGGCGAGCAGCTCGCACGGCTCTCCGGCGGCAACCGCCAGCGCGTGAACGTCGCCGCGGGCCTGCTCGGCGACCCGCCCGTCCTGGCCCTCGACGAGCCCTCCGCGTCGCTCGACCCGGCTCAGCGAGAGCGGCTCTGGACGTTCGTGAAGGGCCTCACGGCTGCGGGGAGGGCCGTGATCTTCTCGACCCACAACCCCGCCGAGGCTCAGCGCCACGCCGATCGGCTGCTCGTGCTCGACGACGGACGGCTGCGCTTCGAGGGCACGAGCGGCGAGATGCTCGCCCGCGCCGGCACGGGCGAAAGTGACCTCGAGAGCGCCCTGGTCTCCTTCCTCGCGCGCGAGCAGGAGGCGGCCGCGTGAGGGCGCTGCTGCGCAAGGACCTCGTGATCCTCGCGCGCTCGCGGCTGCTCGTCGCAGTGCTCGTCCTGTACCCCGTCGCGATCGCGCTGCTGATCGGCTTCGCGATCTCGCGCGCGCCCTCGCGCCCGCGGGTGGCGATCGTGGACGAAACGGCCCCCGGCGAGACGGTCCAGGTCGGCGGGCACCGCGTGGCGGTGGACGAATATGCCCACCAGCTGTTCAGCAACGTCGAGCCGGTTCCCGTGAGCTCGCGCGCGGAGGCGCGGCGCCAGGTCTCCGACGGCAAGGTCCTGGCGGCCGTGGTGATCCCCCCCGACATCGCGGCTCGCGTGTCTTCCGGGACCTCGCAGGGACAGATCGAAGTCCTCTACAACGGCGATGCGCTCGAGCAGTCGCTCGTGCGTGCCCAGCTGCGCTCGGCACTGGCCGAAGCGAACCTCGGTTTCTCAAAGCAGATCCAGCAGGCTGCCGCTGAGGCGATCGACGCGCTCGTCCGCGGCGGCAGCCTCGGCACGCTCGGGGCGCCGGCGAACCTGATCGGCCTGGAGCAGATCCCCGGCGAACTGCGCCGGGTGATCGCCCGCACCCCGCCCGGCCACGACCGTGAAGCGCTCGAACGGATCGCCCGCTTCGCCGACTTCGCCGCGGCCAACCTCGGGGTGAGCAAGCGCGTGCTCGCAAGCGTCGGGCAGCCGATCGCGATCCACACCGAGCTCGTGCACGGGCGCCGGACGCCGCTCGACAGCTTCGCCGTCGTGGTCGCGGTCGCGGTCTCGCTGATGTTCCTCGGCGTCCTCCTGGCCGCGGGCGGGATCGCGCTCGAGCGCCAGGAGCACGTGCTCGCACGGCTCGTACGCGGCCTCGTCTCGCGCGGCGTGCTGCTGACCGAGAAGGTGGGCCTCGCGGCGGCGTGCTCGTTCCTGGTCGCCCTGGCGATGCTGGCCGGGGTGGGGGTCTTCGTATCGCTCGACTGGGGACGCTTCCCGCAGTGGCTGCTCGCGCTGGCGTGCGGCGCGCTCGCGTTCGCGGCGCTGGGCACGGCGATCGGATCGCTGGCGCGCGACGCGCAGGCGGCGTCGATCGTGGCGTTCCTGATCCTGCTGCCGCTGGTCTTCCTCGCCCTCGTGCCGGCGGGCGCCGTCGGCCATGGCTTCTACGACGTGATCTCGGTGATCTCGTTCGTGTTCCCGTTCAAGGCCGCTCTGCAGGCGCTGGACGCGGCCGTCAACGGGGCCTCGCCGTCGCTCGGCGGCCCCGTGGCGCACCTGCTCGTGCTGAGCGCCGTGTTCGGCGTGCTGGCACGCGCGGGGCTCCGTCGCGCGCTCTGAGGCTCCGGCGGCCGGCGTGGAGCGGCGGGCGGCACCCTCCCCCCTCTACCCTGGGGAGATGGCCTTCCCACAGACCCGCATGCGCAGGCTGCGCGCGAGCGCCGGGCTGCGGGGCCTCGTGCGCGAGACCGACCTGCGCGCCGGTGCCCTGATCCTGCCGCTGTTCGTCGTCGAGTCCGAGTCGGACCGCGGGCCGATCGCGGCCATGCCCGGCGTCGAGCGGCTGACGGTCGGCGAGGCCGTGCAGGAGGCCCGCCGCGCCGCGGAGCTGGGCGTCGCCGGCGTGATGCTGTTCGGCATCCCGGCCGAGAAGGACGAGCAGGGCTCAGGCGCCTGGGACGAGGAGGGCGCGGTCCAGCTCGCGGCCGGCGCGATCAAGCGCGAGCTGCCGCAGCTGCTGGTCCTCACCGATGTCTGCCTGTGCGAGTACACCACCCACGGCCACTGCGGGGTGATCCGAACTGATACCCACCCGCCCCAGATCGACAACGACGCGACGCTCGAGCTGCTCGCCCGCGCCGCCGTCAGCCACGCCCGCGCCGGCGCCGACATCGTCGCCCCCTCGGACATGATGGACGGGCGCGTGGGGGCGATCCGTGCGGAGCTCGACGGCGAGGGCTTCTCCGACGTGCCGATCCTCGCTTACTCGGCCAAGTTCGCCTCCGCCTTCTACGGCCCCTTCCGCGAGGCGGCCGGCTCGGCTCCGGCGTTCGGGGACCGGCGCTCCTACCAGATGGATCCGGCCAACGGCCGCGAGGCCGTGCGCGAGGCGCTGCTGGACGTGCAGGAGGGCGCCGACATGGTGATGGTCAAGCCCGCCCTCGCCTACGGCGACCTCATCAGCGCGGTCAAGGCAGCGACCGGGATGCCGGTGGCGGCCTACAACGTCAGCGGCGAGTATGCGATGGTCAAGGCCGCCGCGGCCGCCGGTCACATCGACGAGCGCGCGACGGTGCTCGAGATCCTCACCTCGCTGCGCCGGGCCGGGGCGGACACGATCATCACCTACCACGCAAAGGACGCCGCGGGATGGCTGGCCGAGGAGAACTGATCAGCGAGGACGCGGACGCTCGCCGCGCGGCGGCGGCGACCCCGAAGATCCGCTCCCGCAAGGACGGCGCGGCGGTCCCGCTCGACGACGTCGACCGGCGCCTGTTGAACCTGATGCAGGGCAGCTTCCCGATCGCGCCGCGGCCCTACCAGCACGTCGCCTCGCTCGCGGAGATCCCCGAGCAGGAGGCGATGGCGCGGGTGAAGCGGTTGCTCGAGAAGCGCATCATCCGCCAGGTCACCCCGATCTTCGACACGCGGGCGCTCGGCTACTCCTCGATGCTGGTGGCGGCGAAGGTCGACCCTGAGCACCCCCACCGCGCGGCGCAGGTCATCAACGCCCACCCGGGGGTCTCGCACAACTACCTGCGCAACCACGAGTTCAACCTCTGGTTCACGATCGCCACCGAGCCCGACTCGCAGTTGGGGCTCGACGGCACGCTCGAGGTGCTCGCGCGCGAGTCCGGTGCCGAGTCGGTGCGCGAGCTGCCGACGCTCAAGCTGTTCAAGATCCGCATGGACCTGGAGATGGAGGCCGGTACCGACGCCCTTGCCAGCGCGGCCGCGGTGACCGAGCCGGTCGAGCTCGAGCCGCAGCCCTACGACGAGCGCGACATCGCCGTGATCCGCGCGTTGCAGGGGGACATGCCGGTCGTTGAGGAACCGTACGCGCCGGCCGCCGCGGAGCTCGGGCTCGACCAGGGAGAGCTGCTCGACCGGCTCGCCGCGATGCAGGAGCGCGGGCTGCTGCGCCGCGTCGCCGCGATCCTGTACCACCGCCGCGCCGGTTTCTCGGCGAACGGCATGGGCGTCTGGAAGGTGCCCGAGGAGCAGATCTTCGACATCGGCTGCCGGATGGCCGCCGTGCGCGGGATCTCGCACTGCTACCAGCGCCCGACCTATCCCGACTGGCCCTACTCCGTCTTCACGATGGCCCACGGCCGCTCGAAGGAGGAGTGCGACGCGGTCCTTGCCGCGATCGCCGAGCAGACGGGGATCTCCGAGCGCGCGACGCTCTACTCCTCGACCGAGTTCAAGAAGATCCGGCTGCTCTACTTCACGGACGAGTTCAAGGACTGGGAGCGCACGCACGCCTGAGCGGGCGCTGGTGATGGCCTCGCTCACCGACAGCCGGTCGGCCGAGCTGTACAGGCGAGCGCTCGCGCGCCTGCCCGGCGGGGTCAACTCGCCCGTGCGCGCGATGCGCGCGATCGGCCGCGATCCGCTGTTCATCGAGCGCGGCGAGGGTGCGGAGCTGATCGACGTCGACGGCAACCGCTTCGTCGACTACGTCTGCTCGTGGGGTCCGCTGATCCTCGGTCATGCTCACCCGGCCGTCGTCGAGGCGATCGACGCGGCGGCCGCCCGCGGCACGAGCTTCGGCGCTCCGACGGCCGGCGAGGTCGACCTGGCCGAGGAGGTCTGCGCGCGCTTCGCGTCGGTCGAGATGCTCCG
The DNA here is from genome assembly GCA_963738815.1 of uncultured Solirubrobacteraceae bacterium. Taxonomy (GTDB): domain Bacteria; phylum Actinomycetota; class Thermoleophilia; order Solirubrobacterales; family Solirubrobacteraceae; genus Palsa-744. The sequence continues at coordinate 491,891 of CAVTXW010000007.1, read as the reverse complement.
CATGACCTCGTCGGGCACCGAGGCCGCGATGACGGCGGTTCGGCTGGCCCGGGCGGCCACGGGCCGCGAGAAGATCGTGAAGTTCGCGGGCGCCTACCACGGGCACTCCGACGGGCTGCTCGCCGAGGCCGGCTCCGGCCTGGCGACACAGGCGCTGCCGGCCAGCCCCGGCGTCACGGCCGCCGCGGCCGGCGACACCGTCGTGGTGCCGTGGAACGACCCGGACGCGCTGCGCGCGGCCGTAGCCGAGCATTCCCCCGCCGCGATCCTCGCGGAGCCGATGCCGGCCAACATGGGTCTCGTCCCCGCCGGCCTCGGCTTCCTCGAGCTGCTGCGCGAGCAGGCCTCGGACAGCGGCGCCCTGCTGATCCTGGACGAGGTGATCTCGGGCTTCCGCGTCGCGCGTGGCGGGGCGCAGGAGCTGACGGGTGTCGCCGCGGACATCACGATCATGGGCAAGGTGATCGGGGGCGGGCTCCCGGCTGCGGCGCTCGGCGGGCGCGCGGAGCTGATGCGGATGCTCGCGCCGGCCGGCGAGGTCTACCAGGCCGGCACGCTCTCGGGGAACCCGCTCGCGGTCGCGGCCGGCCTGGCGACGCTCGCACAGCTCGACGAGACGGCCTACCTTCGGCTCGCGGGGTACACCGAGCGGCTCGCGGCGGGCTTGCGCGAGGCCGCCGAGCGGGCAGGCGGGCCGGCGATTCAGGTGCAAAGCGCTCCGGGCCTGCTGACGGTGTTCTTCAGCGATGAGCCGATCGCGAACTTCGGAGGAGCCACCCGCAGCGACCTGCTCGCGTACGGGGCCTGGTGCCGCGAGTTGCTCGGACGCGGCGTCTACCCGCCGCCGTCGCAGTTCGAGGCCTGGTTCCCCTCGCTCGCGCACGGCGAGGAGCAGCTCGAGCGCACGCTGCTCGCCGCCGAGGCAGCGTTCGCCGCGGTCGCGGAGCGGAGGGATGCATGAGGTGTCGCAGGCGGACGTGGTGCGTCTGAGCGGCGGGGGGGTCGCGCGGCTGCGAGAGCTGCTGCGCAACGGCGGTGGACTGATGAGCGAGCTGCTCGGCGAGGCCCCGCTGGACGGTTCCAACGGCGCCGGAGGCCCGGCCGCGCTCGCGGCTGCGGGACCCCGCGCCGCCGGCCGGCGCGAGGAATACGAGCTGCTCGTCGAGGCGATCTACGAGGGCTACCTGCTGCATTACGGGCGCCCGCGCCTGATCGAGGCGCCGGAGGCCGACCTGGGGCTGCTGGCGGGGGACCGGCTGTACGCGATCGGCCTCGCCCGTCTCGTGGAGCTCGGCGACACGGTCGCTGTGGCCGAGCTCGCCGACACGATCACGCTCAGCGCGCTCGCCCATGGCTCGGGGCGCCCCGAGCTCGCCGCCGCCGCGTGGGAGGCGGGCGCAACCGCGGTGGGGTGGGGCCCAACGCCCGAGCACCGCCGCGCCAAGGAGATGCTGCTCGACGAGGATCCGGGCGCGCTTGATGCGATGCGCACATGCGTGCGCAGCCTCCCGGTGCCGCCCTGAAACGCGCCTCGATATTGTTCTCCCGGCAGTGGCTGACAGGCGCCTCAAGCACAAGTCCAAATACACCCTCGACCGCGGCATTCCCGGCGCATTCGAGGGGGAGACGATCACAAGGCGCCGCTTCATGGTGGGCGGAGCCAACGCCGCGGGCGCGGTTGCGACCGGGGCGATCGTGCTGCCGGCGCTGGGCTTCGCGATCGGCCCGATCTTCAAGAGCACCCCGGTCCGCTGGGAAGCCGTCGGCCCGCAGTCGATGTTCACCGAGTTCAACTACGTCCCGGTGGTGCTGACCGTCAACCCCACGATCGGCGAGGCCGGCAAGACGACCGTCTACGTCCGCAAGTACAACGCCGCGATCGACACCGACGCCTACGACAAAGACACGGCGATCATCGCGATCTCCTCGCGCTGCGCCCATCTCGGCTGTCCGGTGCGCTGGGTCGACGCCGCCGAGCGCTTCATCTGCCCGTGCCACGGCGGCGTCTACGACCTGCTCGGCCGCCCCGTCGGCGGGCCGCCGGTCAGGCCGCTCGACCGCTTCTACACGCGCGTGAACAGCGAAGGCAACGTCGAACTCGGCCCGCGCTTCAGCGTCAACAGCGAGCTGCGCCGTTTCTCGCCGCGCGACCCGGGCGAGCCGCTGGACGGCATCGGCCAGTACCTCTACCCGTCCCGCCCCGGCGCGCAGAAACTGTAGGAGCCGCCGCCGATGCCGAAACTTCCCGCCCCACCCGTCCCGCAGGCCCTCAAGGGACCGCCGCCGCGGCCGGGCGACGAGAACGGCAAGCGCACGCCGCTGGACCACGCGGCCGAGGCCGGCATCACCGCCGTCGACTGGGTGGACGAGCGCACGTCGCTGACGGGCCCCGCCCGCTGGCTCATGTTCCGCAAGGTCCCGCAGGGGACCAACTGGTTCTACACGCTCGGCTCGGCGACGTTGTTCGCGTTCCTCTCGCAGGCCATCACCGGCGTGTTCCTGGCGATGTACTACCGCCCCGATCCCTCGGGCGGCGCCTACGAATCGATCCGCTACGTGACCAACGACGTGTTCCTCGGCCAGTTCGTGCGCGGGATGCACAAATGGGGAGCCAGCGTGATGGTCGTCCTCGTGTTCCTGCACATGGGGCGCACCTTCTTCTTCGGCGCCTACAAGTACCCCCGCGAGCTCAACTGGGTGATCGGCGTCGTGCTGCTGATCCTCACGCTCGTGATGGGCTTCACCGGGTACCTGCTCCCGTTCGACCAGCGCGCCTACTGGGCGACGATCGTCGGCGTCAACATCAACGGCACCGGCCCCCTGGTCGGGCCTTATCTGAGCGACTTCCTGCGCGGAGGGTCGGAATTCGGCGCGACCACGCTCTCGCGCTTCTACGCGATCCACATGCTGCTCGTGCCCGGCGCGATCATCGCGCTGATCGGCGCGCACCTGTACCTCGTCACGAAGCTCGGGACCACGGCCCCGCCCTGGCAGAAAGCCGAGGCGCCCGAGTCTCTGCGCGAGGAGGAGGTGTGATGCCATGAACCAGCGCGAGAAGGAGGAGTACCTCCGCGAGTACGCGATCCTGAAGTCGAAAGGCAAGCCGTTCTTCCCGTATGCGGTCGCCAAGGACGGCGCGATGGCGTGCATCGTGCTCGCCGTCATCATCACGCTCTCCCTCGTGCTGGGGGCCGAGCTCGGCTCGAAGGCGAACCCGACCACGACCACATACGTGCCGCGGCCGGAGTGGTACTTCTTCTTCCTCTTCGAGCTGCTGCGCGTCATCAAACCGCCCGCGCTGGTCCAGCTCGCGACGATCGGCGTCCCGACGATCTGCATGATCCTGCTGTTCCTGCTGCCGTTCTACGACCGCGGCCCCGAGCGCCGGCCCGAGCGCCGGCCGGTCGCCACCATCACCGGCCTCTTCGTGATCGGCGCGATGGCGTTCCTGACCTACCAGGGGGCGAGCGCCGGCTCCCCGACGGCGATCGAACTGAAGACGCCACCGCGCATCATCGCGGCGGGCGGCGCGACGCTGGCCGAATACGAAGCCGGCAAGAAGGGCGTTGCCCAGTCCGGCTGCCTGGCGTGCCACAAGATCGGCGACAACGGCAACGCCGGGCCGGGACCGAACCTGACGAAGATCGGCGACCGGCTGCCGCGCCAGGCGATCGCACGTACGCTCGTGAACCCGACGGCGCCGATGCCCTCGTTCAAGAACCTGCCGCCGGAAAAGTTCAATCACATCGTCGCCTTCCTCTCGCAGCTCAAGTAGGGCGTCCATGGCCGCCCGTCTCAAAGACGGCAGCGGGACCCTTCAGGCGGGTCAGGTACGCGCGATGTTCGATCGCATCGCCGGCGTCTACGACCTGATGAACTCGGCCATGACGGTCGGGCTCCACCACCGCTGGCGTGCCCGCGCCGCAGAGCTCGCCCGGCTCGGCCCCGGCGACAGCGCGCTGGACGTGGCGTGCGGGACCGGCGACCTGGCGCTCGCGCTCGCGGCCCGGGTCTCCCCCGGCGGGGAGGTGCTCGGCTGCGACTTCTCCGAGGCGATGCTCGACCGCGCACGTACCAAGGCGGCCGCGCGAGACGGCGTCCTGCCCGCCCGGGTCCGCTTCGAGTGGGCCGACGCGATGGCGTTGCCCTACGACGATGGTGCCTTCGACGCCGCGACGGTCGGCTTCGGCGCGCGCAACTTCGAGGATCTCGGCCGCGGGCTGCGGGAGATGGCGCGGGTCGTGCGGCCGGGCGGGAAGGTCGTCGTGCTCGAGATCACGACACCGACAAGGCCTCCGCTCGCGCAGTTCTACGGCCTCTGGTTCGACCGCCTGGTGCCCGTGCTGGGGGCGGCGGCGGCCGGCGCCGAGCGTCTGGCGGCGCGGGTCCGCGGGGGCGAGAGCTCTGCGGCGGGCGGCATCGCCGACGCCTACACCTATCTGCCGAACTCGGTCAAGCGCTTCCCCGGCCCCTTCGAGCTGGCCGGCGAGCTCGCCGGGGCCGGCCTCATCGATGTCCGCTACGTGCTGACTGCCGGAGGCATCGTCGCGATCCACTCGGGGACGGTCGCATGAGCGTCGTCGGCGAGCCGGCCGCGGGGGCGCGGCTGGAGGGGGGCGACGGGGTCGGAGCGATCCTCGAGCGCGGGGGCGCGCCGCTGCGTGCGCTCATGGCGCGCACCGAGCACCATCTCGAGCGCGTCACCGCCGAGGCCGGGGCGCCGCTGGCGGCGTACGCCAACGCGACGGTCGCGGCGGGCGGCAAGCGCCTGCGGCCGTTGCTCGTCGTGCTCGCGGCCCAGTCCGCGGGCGGGCCTGCGCCCGTGCCGGACGGCGAGGAGCGCCTCGTCAGGGCGGCTGTCGCGGTCGAGCTCGTCCACTCCGCGACGCTCGTCCACGACGATGTGATCGACGGCGCGCAGCTGCGGCGCGGGCGCCCCACCGTCGCCGCCGCGGCGGGCCGTGGCGCGGCCGTTGCGACCGGGGACCTGCTGTTCTCACGCGCGTTCGCCGAGCTCGCCCGCAACGACGACGCCTCCCAGCTGCAGGCGCTCTCGCAGGCCAGCTCGGCGCTCGCCGAAGGGGAGCTCCTGCAGCGCGAGGACGCCTATGCCGCGCATGTCGCGGTGGAGCGCTACCTGCGCCGCTGTGAGCTGAAGACCGCGGCGCTGTTCGAGGCTGCCTGCCGGCTCGGAGCGCTCACGGCAGCGCGCGGCTCGGCCGCGCTGGCCGGGGCTCTCGGCGGCTTCGCGCGCCAGATCGGACTCGCCTTCCAGCTGCTCGACGACGTGCTCGACGTGTCCGGACCGGTCGAGCGCACAGGCAAGGCGCGCGGCACCGACCTGCTCGACGGGACCGTCACGCTGCCCTTCATCCTCGCCCGCGAGCGTGACCGGAGCCTCGCGGAGGTGCGCCTCGACCGGCTCGACGGCCCGCGCGAGGCCGAGGGGCTCTGCGAGCGCATCGCCGCGACGGGCGCGCTCGACGAGGCGCGCGAGCGCGCGCTGGGGCTCGTGGCCGAAGCGAAGGCGTCGTTGCCGGCGATCCTGCCGGAGGGTCGCTCGGAGCTGCTCGAGCTGGTCGCTGACGCGGTCGTCGAGCGATACAGCTGAGAGGCGGGGGCGACTAGAAGTCGCTCGGGAGGATCAGGTCCGCCTCGAGGGCGCGCGCGAAGAACTCGATTTCCTCTGACATGTTCGCGTGCGTCATCCGGCGCAGGTCACCGAGCAGCGCGCTCGATCCGCGGTCGAGCTCGTCGTCGAGCCGTTCCACGGCCACCTGGTCGAAGACGCCCTCGCGGCGCGACTCGCACTCCGGGCAGCGCAGCACGATCCGCCAGTGCCTCGGTCCTTCCTCGGACCAGTCGAGCGGGTAGACCAGCTCGCCGGCGCAGTGGAAGCAGACGTGCAGCTGGCCCGGTGCGCTCGCGGCCTGAGAAGCCTGGCCCTGCTCACCCGAGACGACCTCGACCTGATCGGAGGCCGGGAGCGCCAGGCGCTCTTGGATATCGGGTTCTTTCTCGGAGTCCATGTGGTTTCCCTGTCCCCATCGACCCCTGAGCCGACGGCCTTTAGCCTGCGTTCGAGCTTCGGCGCGGTGGTAGGTTCACCAGTCCCATGCCGAGATCGCTCCGTCCGATCGGCCACGAGGATCGGCTGAGCCTCGTAGACCACCTCGATGAGCTCCGCACGCGTCTGTTCATCTGCGCTGGGGTTCTCGCGGTTGCGTTCGCGTTCTGCTTCTGGCAGAACCACGAACTGCTGCGCATCATCAACAAACCGCTCATCACCCAGACGCGCAAACAGGTTGCGAAAGGCGAGGGGACGGTCGGTCAGGCCGTGCTCGCCCAGCAGGCGATCAAGGCCGTCGCGCGCGACACGAGCCGCGCGCTCGAAGTCCTTGCCGTGCCTGCCAGCGGCCTGCCAGCTCACACGCGCGCGCAGCTCGCACCGCTGAGCGCCCAGCTGCGCCGCGACATCGCGCGGCTGCCGAAGAAAGCCGAAGGCGACAAGCCCGTCACGCTGTCCGTCGGGGAACCGTTCACGACCACGATCACCGTCGCGTTCTACTTCGCGTTCGTGCTCGCGCTGCCGGTGATCCTCTACGAGCTGTTCGCGTTCGTGCTGCCCGCGATGAGCCCGGTCGAGCGCCGTGCGGTGATACCCCTGCTGCTCGCGATCCCGGGGCTGTTCGTCGCGGGGGTCCTGTTCGGCTACTTCATCGTGCTGCCGGCGGCGGTGCGCTTCTTCGTCAACTTCAACGCAGGGCAGTTCAACAACCTCGTGCAGGCGAACCAGTTCTACAAATTCGCCGCCACGATCCTGCTCGCGATGGGCGTCGTCTTCCAGGTGCCGGTGGTCGTCATCAGCCTGACCCGAATGGAGATCGTGACGGTCGCCCAGCTGCGCCACTGGCGGCGCTATGCGCTCGTCGGATGCGCGGCGGTCGCGGCGTTCCTGCCGGGCGACTTCATCACGCTGCTGCTCGAGACGGCACCGCTGTATCTGCTCTACGAGGTGAGTATCCTGCTTGCAGCGGGACTCGACCGCAAACAGCGTCGTCGAGAGCGCGCAGCCGGCAACGGGGACGAGAGAGAGACCGCGGGCGAGCCCGCGCCCGCGCCGGAGGATCCTGGGGAGCCGACCGTGCAGCAGATCATCGACCACACCGACGACACTCTGAGCTGATGCTGTTCGACCTGCGAGGGCGCGGCCGCCGCAACACGGTGCGCGTGATCTACATCGGGCTCGCTGTCCTGATCGGCGTCGGCCTCGTCGGCTTCGGCGTGGGCGGCGGCTTCGGCGGCGGCGGCATCCTCAGCTCGGCGGGCAACAGCGAAGGCTCCGGCGGAGCGAGCTTCTCGAGCAAGATCGCGAAATACGAAAAGATCACCAAGAAGGAACCGAGCAACGTCGCGGCCTGGGAAAACCTCGCCAAGAACCTGCTCCACGAAGCCGGCAACGAAGGCAACCTCACGAGCACGGGCGCCCCGAACGCGAAGGGCAAGGAACTGTACCGGCGCGCCTCCCAGGCCTGGATCTCCTATCTGGCGCTCAACCCTCACCCGCCGAACGCCGAACTCGCGCAGCTCGTCTACGGCATCTACGGCGAAGAAGGCCTGAACGAACCGAGCAAGGCGGTCCAGGCGCTCAACATCATCGTCGTCAAGCGCGAAACCGCCTCGTACTTCGCGCAGCTCGCCGAGTACGCCTACAAAGCGGGCAACACACGGCTCGGCGACCTCGCCTCGGCGAAGGCCGTGAAGCTCGCGCCTGCGGCGGAACGCGCGCGGCTGACGACGGAGCTCGCGGAAGTCAAGAAGTTCCCGCACGGCGGGCAGGTCTACACGACCACCACGAACGGCAAGGTCTACAAAATCCGCAAAGCGCCGAGCGGTGGTTACACCCAGGTCGGCACCCCGACGCCGATCCCGACGACCGGCACCACGACGGGCACCACCACCGGCACGACGACCGGCACCAAGACCGGCAAATAGGACGCCGGGCGTGGAGGCGCGCGCGTCCGCGGCGGGCGGCGAGGCCGAGTACACGGCACGACTCCTGATCGCCTGCCCGGACCGTCCCGGGATCGTGGCGGCGGTCTCCGGCTTCCTCTTCGAGCGCGAGGCGAACATCGTCTCCTCGCACCAGTACTCCTCGGACCCGAGCGGTGGCCGCTTCTTCATGCGCACCGAGTTCTTCCTGGCGCCCGGCGAAGACCGCGCCTCGCTCGCCGACGCGTTCGCGGACCGGGTCGCTGAGCGGTTCGCGATGGACTGGCAGCTGCGCTGGTGGGGCGAGCGCCAGCGGACAGCGATCCTCGTCTCGCGCGAGGATCACTGCCTGCTCGACCTGATCTGGCGCCGGCGCCGCGGCGAGCTCGAGACAGAGTTCGTCGCTGTCGTCTCCAATCACGCGGACCTCGAGCCCGAGGTCGCCGCGGCGGGGATCCCGTTCCACCACGTGCCCGTCCCCGACGGCGCCAAGCAGCAGGCCGAGGATCGGATGCTGGAGCTGCTGGCGGGGCGGGCGGATCTGCTCGTGCTGGCGCGCTACATGCAGATCCTCAGCGGCTCCTTCCTGGCCCGTGTCGGCATGCCCGCGATCAACATCCACCACTCGTTCCTTCCGGCGTTCGCCGGTGCCGACCCCTACCGGCGCGCCCACGATCGCGGCGTCAAGCTGATCGGCGCGACCGCGCACTACGTCACCGAGGAGCTCGACGACGGGCCGATCATCGACCAGGACGTCCTGCGGGTCGACCACCGCTCCTCCGCGCAGGAGCTCGCGCGCATGGGGCGCGACGTCGAGCGCCTGGTGCTCTCGCGAGCCGTCGCGCGCCATCTCGAAGACCGCGTGCTGGTGGACGGCCGCCGGACCGTCGTGTTCTGATCTCGCAGGAGAGGCCGCGGGCGCCGTGGCGGCTGCGGACGGCTAGACTCTTGGGCCCGAGCGGTGCTCGCCCAGGTGAGCGGCCGCTCGACCCCTTCGTGGGCCGTTAGCTCAACCGGCAGAGCAGGGGCCTCTTAAGCCCAAGGTTCCGGGTTCGATTCCCGGACGGCCCATCCAGGAACCCGCATTACAGGGCGGTTCCCCGTAGCGCCGCCCGGTTACGAAACGTAGTCGGGTCCCGGATAGGTCCCGGCGGATGTAGGGTGGCGCGCGATGGTTCGCCCCGCCACGGCCGCCCTCGTATTGCTGTGCGCGGTCGCCGTCGCGACGGGCTGCGGGAGCGGGAAGGGTGGCACCACGAACAACACGACCGTGGTCGTGGGCGCGCCGACGAACGGGCCGACGCGGGTGTACCGCGTGCCGTCCGGCTCTATGGAGCCGACGTACGGGGTGGGGGCGCGAGTGCTCGTGCAACAGGGCGCGCCGCAGGTGGGTGCCGTCGTGATCTTCCACCCGCCAGAAGGAGCCGTGGAATCCCGGTGCGGGGAGCCGCACCCGATGACCGCCGCCTGCGACGCCGCAGCCGCTCAGGAGGACACCGGCATCAGCTTCATCAAGCGGATCGTCGCCGGGCCGGGCGACTCGATCTACATCAAGGAAGGGCACGTCTACCGCAAGCCCGCGGGGCAGACCACTTTCACGCGCCAGGCTGAGACCTACATCAACCCCTGTGCGGCCGGGGTCGGCGTGGTGTGCAACCTGACGACACCGATCACGATCCCGCCCGGACAGTGGTTCCTGCTCGGCGACAACCGCGGCGAATCGGACGACAGCCGGTTCTGGGGTCCGGTGCCGGCGGCCTGGATCGTCGGCGTCGTGACGGGCGTCGAGTAGGCGGCGCCTGCGGTGATCCACGCCCGATCCATGCCGCCGGCCTCGCTGGTCTCTCAGGCTCCGAGCAGCTGTGACGCGTCCACATCCACGTCGAACGTGCAGCGGCGGAACGTGCACCCGAGGACGAGCACCAGGTCCTTGCGTCCCGGACCGGCTCGGAGCTGGGTGAGGTACTCGAGGACTGGCTTACGGGCCGCTGACGCGGCCCTCCGGCGCCAACGATATTGCCGCCTGCGACGCCGACTCGACGGTGGACGCGCACGTCACGCTGCTCCGCGTCGCCGCGATCGACGGACTGGAGACGCGCTGATCGAGGCTTCCCGATCGGATGCCTGAGGCGAAGGTCTCCGTCGGGGCTCGACGCTCCGTTGGTAACGTCGCCCCGCATGGGCACCGCATTGACGACGGAGATGGGCCAGGCCGCCAGCCATTGTCCCGAGCTGGGCGCCTTTCGAAGCGACGTAATTGAGCCCGGCGCGTTCATGGGTGGGCGATGACGACTCTCCGCATACACGGATATCTGGTCTCGACGTGGACCCGAACGGCGTGCATGACCTGTGTCGAGAAGGGCGTCGAGTACGAGCTGGTCCCCCTTGCTCGCGGCAGTGCCGCCCACGAGGCGATGCACCCGTTCAGCCGCATGCCGATCCTCGAGCACGACGGCCTGATCGTCACCGAGGGCCTCGCGATCACGAGCTACATCGACGAGGCCTTCGACGGTCGCACCCTTCAGCCCCTCGACCTCGACGGCCGTACCCGGATGCGCGAATGGATGAGCCGATGCGCCGACTACGGGTTTCGAGACGTGGTCCGCACTCTTCCGCGCACCCGGACGCCGACCGACGAGGAGCTCTCTGCCGCCGGGACGGTTCTTCAGCGCCTCGACACCCTGGTCGGCCCCGGGCCCTTCCTCGTCGGTGCCGAGGTCACGCTGGCAGATCTCTACCTCGCGCCCCAGGTCTCGAACGCTCGCGAGAAGGCTCCCGAGCTGCTCGCCCCGCTCGCGGCGCTCAACGGCTGGTTCGAACGCATGGCCGCCCGCAAGAGCTTCGCGCTCACGTACTACGACCCGGCAGCCCTCTAGCTACACCGGGTACCCGGTCGGCACCGGCCGGCTGCCGTGCGTGCGGCTCGCCCGCCCCATCCGCTTCATCCGGGGGATGGTGGAGGAGTGGTTTCGATGTTTGCGCGGGCCTCTCGGGCCCCGGAACCTGTCAAGGCCGCGCCCCTTCGGGGCTGCCTGCAGTGGGGCCTGACGGCCCGGCCTTGATAGAACCCGGGCCCTCCGCTGAAGGGCGATGAGGTCCGCAGGCACGGGCCTGCAGACCTTCTGCCCGCGGAAGTGCGACGGGAGCGCAAAGGGTGGGCGCGCCCGTCTGGCGTTGATCAGAGCGGGTCCTCAGAACTCGAAGTGTCCACCGGTTCGATCGTGTACTTGGCCGCGATCAGAACCAGCACGAGGACGGCGGTCACACCGTTAGCGGCCGCGACGGCGACATCGGAACGCAGGACGCCGTAGGCCAGCCACATCGCGGTGCCCACCCCGAAGATCAAAAGCCAGGCAGCCGAGAGGTCGCGGGCGTGGCGGCTCCGCAGGGTCCGGATGACCTGCGGCAGGAAGCTGAGGGTCGTGCACGTCCCGGCAACCAGGCCGAGGGCGGTCACCGAGCCGTGCCGTTCACGCTGGAAGTGAGCCTGAGGCGGTCGTTCATGAGCTGCGCAAACACGGTAGCGGGCCTGCCCCGCAGGCCTGGCCGCCTTGCGTCGGACAGAGTCTGTGTGGGGCCGCGGGGATGGTCATGGCGTGTAGTTCCGGCCGGGGCCTGACGGCCCGGCCTTGACCGAACCCGGGCCCTCCGCCGTGGAGCGATGAGGTCTGCAGGCAGGGGCCTGCAGACCGTCTGCCAGGAGGAGAGGGTGGGGATGGAGCTGGCGCATGGCCGGGCTACGGTGTCTTGGGAGGCGTCTCGCCCGAGCCGATCGTGCGAGGGCGTCGCCACGAACTGCCGACGGAGGAGGAGATGGCGATGGCACAGAGATACGGTCGCGACGAGCTCGTGGCGCGCCTCGTGCGCGCCGGTGAGCTCGAGGTGTCGGGCGAGCATCCCGAGGAGGTCGGCGACTACTTCGCGCCCGGATTCATCTTCCACGGCCCGGGCGGTCGCGAATCGGACTATGCCGGACTCGCGGCCTACTTCGAGTCGCTGCGCAACGCTTTCGACGATCGCTCGATCCGCCGCGGCATCATCGTCGCCGAGGGCAACACGATCGCGTGCCAGACGTGGATCGAAGGAACCTTCACCCGGGAGTTCACGCAGTCTCCGGTGGGCTCGTTGCCGCCGAACGGTCGCCGGATCGTCTTCGACCTCATCAACATCTTCCGCATGGACGACGACGGCAGGCTCGTCGAGGAGTTCGTTCGCTCAGACGAGCGAACCGTTTTGGAGCAGCTGCAGAGCCCAAAGACGGAGTGACCGCCATTGCTGCGGGGTTCTCTACCGACGCGGGCCAGCTCCGGCCCCCGAATTGCGCTCAGCCCGACTCCCGTCCCGGTCCGCCGGCGGCCTGGGCGGGGGCGGCTTCGTCCTGCGGATCTTCGTCCGGGCGCGCGCGGAACACGACGATCACGGCGATCACCAGATATGAGAAGGCCGCGGCGCGCGGGAACGGGACCGCGAGCGCGGTCGCGCCGAGCTGCAGGCCGAGATTGGGCGCCGTGGCGCGTGTGACCGCGCTGACCTCCTGCTCGGTGATCTCCGGCTTGAGCAGCCGCCGGTCGCGGAGAACCGAGGTCCACAGCGCCGTGATCGTCAGCGACACGGCGGTCAGGGTCAGGCCGTAGAAGATCACCGCCGTGCGCTCCGCGTTCGCGTCGCGGATCGCCTGCGCCATCAGCCTCGTCGGGAACGGCAGGAAGGAGACGAGCAGCAGGAGCAGGAGGTTGATCCGCATCACGCGGCTGTTGACGAATCGCAGTCGCCCGAAGATGCCGTGGTGGGCCAGCCACAGGCCGCCGACGACGACGAAGGACGTCACATAGCCCAGGTAGCCGGGCCACTCGTGGAGGATCCCGTGCGCGAGGTGCTTCTGGACTTCGTCCTGGGGCACCGTCAGGTCGAGGACGAGCAGGGTGACGGCGATCGCGAAGACGCCGTCGCTGAAGGCCTCGGTGCGGCTGGTGTCCCAACGGCTGGACATCAGGGTCCCGCGACAGTACAGGCCGTTCCGGGCGGCTCTGCGCCTTGGCGCTGCGGGCCGTACGGCTACGCTGGGGCCGTGGCCGCGGCCCGGACAGACCCGCCCGACGCGCTCGTCCTGGGCGGCGGCGGCGTGCTCGGCGAGGCCTGGATGACGGCGGTGCTCGCGGGGGTCGCGGCCGGTGGTGGCTTCGATGCGCGTCGCGCCGGACGCCTCCTCGGCACCTCTGCCGGCTCGATCGTCGCGGCCTCGCTGACCGCCGGGATCGACCCTGCCAGCCGCTTGGAGCTAGACGGCGCCCCGGCGGAGGCATCCGCCGGATCGGAGTGGCCGGTCGCCGGGGAGGAGGCGGAGCGCGCCTGGATCGCGGGTCCACTCGCGGCGGCGTTGAACCTCGGCGGCTCGGCCGCGGCGCCACTCGCCTCGCTCGCCCTCAGCACGACGAGCGGCGGCGGAGCGGCCGTGCGCCGGGCGATGCTCCGGCGCGTACCCGACGGCACTCGCTCGCTCGCCGATCTGGGCCGGATCATCGCGGTCGCGTCCTCCGGATTCGACGAGCGCCTGCTCGTGTCCGCGGTGGATCTCGAGAGCGGGCGCCGGGTCATCTTCGGCGCTCCCGACGCGCCACGCGCCACCGTTGCGCAGGCCGTGATGGCATCGTGTGCGATCCCCGGCTTCTTCGCCCCGATCGAGATCGGCGGGCGACGCTACGTCGACGGGGGCGCATGGAGCCCGACCAACATGGACGCGCTTGCAGTGGAGCGCGGCGATCGTGTGCTGTGCCTGAACCCGACCGGCTCGCTGCGCCCGGGCCGTCAGTCCATCGCGGGCGCCTTCGGCCCGCTTTCGCGCTCGGCGGCCACCTCCGAGGCGCTGGCGCTCCGTCATCGCGGGGCGAGCGTGCAGACGGTGAACCCGGACGCCGCGAGCGCGGAGGCGATGGGGGTGAACCTGATGAGCAGGCGGCGCCGCGGCGCCGTGATGGCGGCCGGGCACGCGCAGGGCGTGCAACTCGCGCTCAGCGACGCCCGGGCGGCGTAGCCCCCCTGGGCCCCGGCACATAGACGAGCCGCCCATGCCGGCCCTCGCGCGGCGAAGGAAGCGCGCCTCCCGGCTAGGCTCGCGACATGCAGGGCGCCGACGGACTGCCTGTCCACTCCTTCGCATCGGAGGCCGAGTGGCTTGCCTGGCTGCAGGAGAACCACGCGAGCGCAGCCGGCGTCTGGATCTCGATCGCGAAGAAGGGGAGCGGCATCGACAGCGTGCGCTACCCGGAGGTGCTCGAGCACGCGATCTGCTTCGGCTGGATCGACGGGCGGCGCGAGCGGCTCGACGAGGCGCGCTTCCTTCAGCGCTTCACGCCGCGGCGCCCGCGTAGCCCGTGGTCGAAGATCAACCGTGAGAAGGCCGAGCGCCTGGCCGCGGAGGGGCGGATGGCGCCGGCAGGTCTCGACGAGGTGCGCCGAGCTAAGGACGACGGCCGCTGGGAGCGGGCCTACGCATCGCAGCGCACCGCAGCCGTGCCCGAGGACCTGCAGCGCGAGCTTGACGCGCGCCCCGCGGCGGCCGCCGCGTTCTCAGCGCTGAGCTCCCAGAACCGCTACGCGATCCTCTACCGGCTCGACCAGGCGCGCCGCGCAGACACGCGCTCCCGGCGCCTCGCCGAGTACGTCCGCATGCTCGAGGCGGGGGAGACGCTCCACCCGCAGTAGCCGTCAGGCGGCGAGTGCGCGCTCGGGCTGAGAGGCGGCGCGCCCGCGCCCGTGTGAGAACCGCACGCCGGCATCTTCGAGCGGCCCATGGCGCAGCAGCCGCACGTCGCGCGGGTAGTTCTGGTTCAGCCGCCACGGCGTGACCGTGCCCTGGCGGGGGAAGTCGTCCATCGCGCGCTGCACGTAGCCTGAGGCGAGGTCGAGGAACGGCTGGGTCGGCTGCGAGGGGTCGGGCGCGAGCGGCGTGACGGTGTCATAGCCGCGGGCGCGCATGTGCCCGAGCACACGGCAGACGTATTCGCTGACGAGGTCGGCCTTCAGGGTCCACGAGGCGTTCGTGTAGCCCACGGCGAACGCGAAGTTCGGCACGCCGCTCAGCATCATGCCCTTGTAGCCGACGGTCTCCGCGAGGTCCACCGAGCGCCCGTCGACGGCGAGCTCCATGCCACCCAGTGCGAGAAGGTTGAGGCCCGTCGCGGTGATCACGATGTCGGCGTCCAGGCGCCGTCCGTCAGCGAGCTCGATGCCGCTCTCGGTGAAGGTCTCGATCGCGCCCGTCACGACAGAGGCATCGCCCGAGGAGATCGCGGCGAACAGGTCGCCGTCGGGCACCAGGCACATGCGCTGGTCCCACGGGTTGTAGGTCGGGTTGAAGTGCGTGTCGACGTCATATCCCGCCGGGAGCTGGCGGCGGGCCGCCCGGCGCAGCATCCGCTTGACGAGCTCCGGGCGCCTGCGGCTGAGGTTGAAGATGCCCAGCGCGATCAGCGCGTTCTTCCAGCGCACGAGCCCGTAGGCGAGGCGCGGGGGCAGCCAGCGGCGCACCAGCTCGGCCAGCGGGTCACGGTTGGGCAGCGACAGCACGTAGCTCGGCGAGCGCTGGAGCATGGTCACGTGCGCCGCCGTGCCGGCCATCGCCGGGACCAGCGTGACGGCGGTGGCGCCGCTGCCGATCACGATCACGCGCTTGCCGGCGTAGTCGAGATCCTCCGGCCACTGCTGCGGGTGCACGACCGTGCCCGCGAAGCGCTCGACACCCTCGAAGCGCGGCGTGTAGGGCTCGTCGTAGCGGTAGTAGCCCGTGCAGCCGTAGAGGAACGAGCAGGTCACGGTGCTGCGGGCGCCGCCGGCGCCCTCGAGCTCGACGCTCCACTGCGAGCGCTCCGAGGACCAATCGGCGCGCAGCACCTTCGTGCGAAGGCGGATCCGGTCGGCGAGTTTGCCCTCGGCCGCGGCCTCGTTGATGTAGTCGCGAATCGAAGGGCCGTCGGCGATCGCCTTCGGCTGTTCCCAGGGCTTGAAGGAGTAGCCGAGCGTGAACATGTCGGAGTCCGAGCGGATGCCGGGGTAGCGGAACAGGTCCCAGGTCCCACCGAGGGCCTCGCGGGCCTCGACGATCAGGAAGCTCTGCTCGGGCCGGTTGCGCTGCAGGTGGCATGCCGCGCCGATGCCCGACAGCCCGCCTCCGACGATCAGGACGTCGACGTGCTCCGCGACGGGATGCAGGTGCCTGTCGGTCTCGGCGCTGGCCACGACCGCGACCTTATCAACACACTGTCGAATCTGTCAACACATAGTTGATCGGCGCGTCCGGCGGAGCTATAGTCGCGCTGTCCATGGCCGCACAACCCTCACCCGGCACAGCACCGGCCCGCGGCCGGCGGGGCTCGCGCATCAGCGCCCAGGAGCGCGAGGCGGCGATCCTGGAGACCGCGGAGCGCCTGCTCGAGGAGCGCTCCGTGCACGACATCTCGGTGGACGAGCTGGCGCGCGGCGCCGGGATCTCGCGTCCGAGCTTCTACTTCTACTTCCCCTCCAAGGAGGCTGTGTTCCTGACGCTGATCGACCGCCTCGTCGAGCAGGCGGAGGGCGGCCGCGAGGTGATCGACAGAATCCACGAGGACCCCGCGACGCGCTGGCGCGAAGGGCTGCAGATCTTCTTCGACACCTTCGGTGCGCATCGCGCCGTGGTGCGCGCCGGCGCGGAGTTGAGGGCTGTCAACGCCGAGGCCCGCGAGCTGTGGTCGAGCGTGATGGAGAAATGGGTCGGCTACGCCACCGGCGCGATCGAAGCCGAGCGTGCCCGCGGTGCCGCTCCCGCCGGGGTGGAGGCGCGCCAGCTCGCGATCGCGCTCGTCTCGATGAACGAACGTGTCCAGTACGCGACGTTCGCCGCCGAGCCGCCCTCGCTCCCGGATGACGCCGTCATGGACGTCCTGCTGGAGATCTGGCTGAAGTCGGTCTACGGCGACGTCGCCGCGCCGTAGAGGCTATGGCGGCGGCCGAGGGGCCGCGCTCAGGCCGAGGCGGACGGGGCTGCGACGCCGCCGATCAGGGTCTGCTGGCCCGCCTCGGTCCAGATCACCTGCTCGCGGCCCGGCCCGACGCCGATCAGGGCCACGGGCGCGCCGCTCTGCTCGGCGACGAAATCGAGGTAGTCGCGCGCCGCCTGGGGGAGGTCCGACAGCGAGCGGCATTCGCCGAGGTCCTCCTTCCAGCCGGGCAGCTCCGTGAGCTCGGCCTCGGTGTGGTGCAGCACGGTCTGGTGGTAGGGGAAGTCCACGAACTCGGCGCCGTCGGAGCCCCGGTAGCCGGTGCAGACCTTGACGCTGTCGAGCCCCGAGAGCACGTCCAGCTTCGTTATCACGAGCGCGTCCATCGTGTTCAGGCGCACGGCGTAGCGAAGCGCGACGAGGTCGAGCCAGCCGGTGCGCCGTGGCCGTCCCGTGGTCGTGCCGAACTCGCCGCCACGGGCGCGGATCGTCTCGCCCATCTCATCGTGGAGCTCGCTCGGGAACGGACCCGCGCCCACGCGCGTGGTGTAGGCCTTTGAGATCCCCCACACCTCGTCGATCGCTTTGGGGCCGATGCCGGTGCCGACGCACGCGGCGCCGGAGAGCGGGTTCGAGGAGGTGACGAACGGATAGGTGCCGTGGTCGATGTCGAGCATCGCGCCCTGAGCGCCCTCGAGGATCACCGTCTGGCCCTCGTCGAGCATCTCCCACATCAGCTTGCTCGTGTCGGCGATGTGCTGCTCGAGACGGTGTCCGTAGACCAGGTAGTCCTCGGTCATCTGGCGCAGGTCGAGGGCGGGGTCCTTCTCGAAGGGGCGCAGCGACAGGCGCTTGGGCTCCATCGCGGCCACGATCTTCTTCTTGAGGATCTTCTCGTCGAGCAGGTCCTGGACCCTGATCCCCAGACGAGCAGCCTTGTCCGCGTAGCAGGGGCCGATGCCGCGTCGCGTGGTACCGATCTGCAGGCTTCCGAGCTTGGCCTCGCCCGCTTCGTCGAGCGCCAGGTGGTAGGGCATGATGAGGTGCGCGTTGGCCGAGATCCGCAGGCCGCTGACGTCCACCCGCTTCGCCCGCAGGCCGTCGAGCTCCTCGATCAGGACGCGCGGATCGATCACGACGCCGTTGCCGATCACGCAGCGCTTGCCGGGATAGAGGATCCCGGAAGGGATCAGGTGGAGCTTCCACTCCTCCTCGCCGCGCACGATCGTGTGCCCGGCGTTGTTGCCCCCCTGGAAGCGCACGACGGCGTCGCCGTGCTCGGCGAGCAGGTCGGTGATCTTCCCCTTGCCCTCATCGCCCCACTGGGCGCCGACTATGACAATGCCCGGCATAGGCAGTGCAGTTTAGGGACGGGGCCCGCTCCGCCCTGCCTGCCGCGGGCGTGGCGGACGCTCAGTCGAGCAGGCCCGGGGCGCTCGGCTCAGCCGAGGCATCCGCGCCGGCGTTCCTGTCCTCGAAGCGGATCTGGCGCAGGTCCTCGCCGAACAGCGGGATCGGCTCGCCGCAGATCTCCTCCAGCCGGGAGACCGTGCGCGCGCCGAGCCGGTCGCTGAGGTCATCGGGCATCAGGTTGCTCGTGGTCACGATCGCCCGCTCGGACTCGTAGCGCGAGTTGACGATCGAGTAGAGCTGCTCGAGCACCCAGTCAGTCTGGTTCTCGGCGCCGAGGTCGTCGATGTGCAGGAGGTCCACCGCCGCGAGGCGGTCGAGGAGGTCGATCAGGCCGCCCGGCGACTCCAGCGACTCCCGCAGCAGGTTGAGAAGGCGCGGCAGCGAGTAGATCGCCACGGAGCGCCCCGCGTCGAGCGCGGTCTTCGACACGAGCATCGCCAGGGAGGTCTTGCCGGTGCCGACGTCGCCGACGATCCACAGCCCGCGACCGGCCTCGAGCTCCTTCGCGATCGAGCGCGTGTAGCGGCGCACCTTCTGGATCTGGTCGGTCGCCGTGCGGGCGAGGTCGCTGATCGGGGGCCGCTCGAAGGAGACGCCGCGGTAGCGGCGCGGGATCCGGCCCTCGAGGCTGCGCGTGCGCGCCGCCGCGATCCGCGCGCCGCGGCACTCGCAGTCGCGCGCGGTGTTCGTCGCCTCGTCGACCAGGAAGCCGCTGCCGTCGCAGACGCCGAGCGGGCAGCGGGGCTCGCCGGCTGCCGCGCGGGAGCGCGAGTGGTGCTCGCCGCGGAGGTCCTGGACGGCGGGGGACTCATCCGGGAAGCTCTCGAACGGGGGACCGCTCACTGCGCGTAGCGCTCGCCGGCGTAGTTCATGAACTTCGGGTACTCCTTCTGGAAGGTGAGCGTGACGTCGCCGACGGCGCCGTTGCGGTGCTTGGCGATCAGCAGGTCGGCCTCGCCGGGGCGCTCGCTCTCCTCTTTCGCGTAGTACTCCTCGCGGTAGATGAACATCACGAGGTCGGAGTCCTGCTCGAGGTTCCCGGACTCGCGCAGATCCGAGAGCATCGGCTTCTTGTCGGGCCGGCTCTCGACTGCGCGGCTGAGCTGCGAGAGCGCGATCACAGGAACGCCAAGCTCGCGGGCGAGGATCTTCAGGCCACGGCTCAGCTCGCCGACGGCCGTCACGCGGCTGTCGTAACGGCTGTCCGTGCGCATCAGCTGCAGGTAGTCGATGATGATGAGCCCGAGCCCGCCCTCGCACTGGCTGTGCAGGCGCCGCGCCTTCGCGCGGATCTCCAGCAGCCCCACGTCGGAGGAGTCATCGACCCACAGGGGTGCGTCCGCGAGCCGCTGCGAGGCGCTCAGGATCTTCGGCCAGCGCTGCTCGGCGACGCGCCCCTTGCGCAGCTCCTCGCCCTTGATGCGCGCCTGCGAGGCGACGAAGCGCTGGGCGAGCTCGGCCTCGGCCATCTCCAGCGAGAACAGCGCGACCGGCCGGTTGTGCTCGACAGCGGCGTTCTCGGCGATGTTGCAGACGAGCGCGCTCTTGCCCATCGCCGGACGCGCGGCGATGATGATGAGGTTGCCGGGCTGGAAGCCGCCCGTGATCTCGTCCAGGTCCTTGAAGCCCGAAGGCGTCCCCGTGAGCGACGTGCCTTCGAGCGAGAGGCGGTGCAGCTTGTCGAGCTCGTCGTGCAGCACGTCCTCGATCGCGCGGAAGTCCTGCTGGCGGTCGTCGCGGGCGACCTCGAGCATCGCCTTCTCCGCCTGCTCGACCAGCTCGCGTGGCGCGGCCTCGTTCCCGAGCACGCTCTCCTGGATCACGTAGGTGCTGTTGAGCAGCCGTCGCAGCAGGGCGTTCTCGCGCACGATCTGCGCGTAGCGCCGGGCGTGTCCGGCCGCCGGCACGACACCGGAGAGTTCGTCGACGGAAGCCTGGCCGCCGATGTCCTCGAGCCGGCCCATCCGGCGCAGCCGGTCGGTGACCGTCAGCACATCCACGGGCTCGCTCTCGTTGTAGAGCGCGAGCATCGCCTCGTAGATGACGGCATGGCGCTCGCGATAGAAGTCCTCGGCGCGCAGCCCCTCCTCGATCACGAGCGCGTACAGCGAGCGGTCCGAGAGCAGGATCGCGCCGAGCACCGACTGCTCCGCGTCGAGGTTGTGGGGCGGCGTGACGACGCCCGCGGGCGGGCCGGCAGTGCCGTTCGCTGTCGATACCGCGCTCATCCGTCGGGCGAGTTTAGGGTCGCCGCCGCGAGCGTCCGGAGGTCGTTTCCGCAAATGCGGGACGAAAGATCGCAGGGCATGGGCACGAACGCATGTTCGCACCTGTGCATGACGTCACGATGGCGGCCGGCGCGCCCGTCCTGAGAGCCGTTCGATGCATCGAAGGCCGGTCATGCAGGCGCGGCCGTCGCTGCGGAGGCCGGCCAGCAGCCGGCGAACCTCGCCTATTTCTTGGCGACGACCATGGTCTTGACCGTGGCCTGCACGCCGTCCACGACGTCCACGACGACCATGTAGGTGCCGACGTTCTTGATCGGCTCGGGGAGGTGCACGCCCCGTTTGTCGATCCGCAGGCCGCGCGCTTCGCGGATCGCGCTCGCGATGTCCTGCGCGGTCACCGAGCCGAACAGGCGCCCGTCGGCGCCGGCCTGCTGGGGGATCGTCAGCACGGTGCGGTTCAGCAGGTTGACGTTCTCCTGCGCTTTCTCGACCGCCTCGCGCGCGGCCCGCTCCTCGGCGGCCTGGCGCTGGCGGACGGTCTCGATCGCGCCCTTGGTGGCGGGCTGGGCCAGCTTGCGCGGGATCAGGAAGTTGCGCAGGTAGCCCTTCGAGACGTCGATCACGGCGCCGCGCTCGCCGAGCTCCTCGACGTCTTTCAGCAGTATCGCCTCGGGCATTGCTCGCTCGCTCGGGGTGCGCCGCTAGTCGCGGTCGCGGTCGCGTCCGCGACCGCGCGGGCCGTCGTCGCGGCCGCCCTCGTTGACGTAGGGAAGCAGCGCCAGCTCCCGCGCGCGCTTCACCGCGCGCGCGATCTGGACCTGGTGGCGCCGGCACGAGCCGGTGATCCGGCGCGAGCGGATCTTGCCCTTCTCGGAGATGAACTTCCGCAGCGACGCGACATCCTTGTAGTCGACCTGGTCGACCTTGTCGCGGCAGTGCTGGCAGGGCTTGCGGCGCCCGCCTCCCGGCCCGCTCCGCTTGTCGCGCCGGCGGACAGGCTTGCCGCGTCCACGTGCCTTAGCCATCGAACTGCTCCGTGCTTTCAGACAAAGGTGCTCCTAGCTGCTCTAAAAGGGAATGTCCTCGTCGGAGGCGGCGCCTCCGGCCGGTGCGGTCTGGAAATCCCCTTCGTCGACGGGGATGTCGCTGCCCCGGGAGCCCCCGTTGCCCGTGAATCCGCCTCCGCTGGAGCCTTCATCACGACCACCCAGGAACTGCACCGAGTCGGCAATGATATCGATCGTCTGCCGTTTCGCGCCGTCCTGCGTCTCCCACTCTCGCCAGTCGAGTCGGCCGTCGATCGCGACGGGGCGTCCCTTCGAGAGGTAGCGCGCCGCGTTCTCGCCCTGCGCGCCCCACACCTTGACGTTGAAGTAGTTGGGCTTGTCGACCCAGTCGCCCGTGCTCTGGTCCTTGCGTCGCGAGTTGACGGCGACGCGCAGCTCGCACACCGACGTGCCGCTCGGGAGCGAGCGCAGTTCGGGGTCGGTCGTGAGGTTTCCGGTCAGGATGACCCGGTTGATGTTGGTGCCGGCCACGGCTCCGTTCCTTTCGTTGCTCTGAGGCCTGCGAGTCTAGAGGCGGCGGCACTCGGCAAGGGGCCGAGAGCGGGCGGCGCCGCCCGCCGGATCCCGCTCATTGCGGGGAACGGCGCGAGCGCGGCGAGGTGCGGAACACCTCGTCCCAGTACGGCGCGCTGATCCCGAAGCCCTTTGTGTCGTCCTGGAAGTGGTGGCGCATGTGCCGCTCGCGCAGCATCCGGCCGAGCCTGCCGTGCGGGCGGAAGTGGTGCAGGTAGTAGTGCATCATGTCGTAGACCAGGTAGCCCGCGAAGAAGCCGGCGCCGATCCCCGGCGCGTAGTCGTGCCCGGCGATCAGCCAGATCAGCCCGAACACCGCGGCCGCCAGAGGGATGCTGACCGCGGGCGGCATCACGAGCCGCATCGGGTCGTTGGGGTGGTCGTGGTGGACGCCGTGGATGATCCAGTGGAAGCGCGCGCCGAGCCCGTCCTCGGGCTCGAAGTGGAACACGATCCGGTGCAGCCAGTACTCGAACAGCGTCCACAGCCCGTAGCCGAGTGCGAACAGCCCGATCGCCAGCGGCAGGCTCGTAAGCGACAGCCCCCACGCGAACAGCAGCGCGATCGCCGGCAGGAAGATCAGGATCGGGACCGCGGGGTGCACCCGTGAGAGCGCGTCGAGAACACGGGACTCGAACATCGGCGGGGAGGCGCGCAGGACGTCGGTGCGCCTGACCGTCCCGTCGTTCATGTCCTCCTGCCAGTCCATCTGCGCGCAGATGTTATTACGACCGCGGCCCGGTCAGGGGGTGCGGCGCGCCACCGTGAGCACGCCTCCGCGGGGAGGACGTCAGTCGCTCTCGGTGGGCGCGGGAGTCGCCTCGGCCTCAGCGGCGGGCGCCTCGGCGGCCGCGGGCTCGGCGGGGGCGCTCTCAGCCGGTGCGGCCTCGGCGGGCGCGCTCTCGGCGGGCGCCGGCGCGGCGGCCTCGGCGGGCGCCGCCGTCCCGGCGTCGGCCTCTGGCGCCTCGGCGCGCCGCTGGGCCGTCATCTCCGGCGGGTCGGGCGTCCCGGGCGCGAGCTTGACGATGCGGTGGCGGATCACCCCGTCGGTGATCCGCAGCGTCCGGTCCAGGCCGTCGAGCAGGCCTGTCTGGCCGACGTGGAACTGCAGCAGGTGGTAGTTGGCGCTGGCCTTGCGGTCGATCGGATAGGCCAGCGCGCGCTCGCCCCAGTCGTCCTGGCGGACGAGCTCGCCCTGCGCGTTGATCGCCGCGACCGCGTCGGCCACGATCTTCGCGCGGTCCGACTCCTCGGCCTGCGGGTCGAGCAGCAGCATCAGGTCGTATGTGGGTGCGGGCAGCGTCATGCGCAGCGGACAAGGGTAGCGGGTTGCCGTCGCGCCCGCCGGCGGTCGGGGCGGGGGTCAGAGCCGAAGCCGGCGGGAGCGGCGAAGCAGAAGTTCGATCAGCTGCCGCTCCTCGGCCGTGGAGGCGCCGAGGCTCCCCGACGCGGTGAGGCGGACGACGGCGGCGCCGGTCTGGAACGCGAAGGTGTCGACCACGAAGTGGCTGCGCGGCGTCCCGGGCCGGCTGCTGAGGGCGACCGCCCCGGTCTCGCGGATGCCCTCGGCGGTGCCGGCGGGGAGGTGGAGCGCGACATGCGTGACCGACAGCCCCGCGACACCCCTCGGATGCGACGACCGGTACACGGCCGCCACGCAGGTCGGAGTGCGGGGCGCCGAGAGGGCGCCGATCGCGCGCTTCGCCGTCGCTTCGCTGTCGAGCACGTACACCACGGAGTAGAGACGAGCCTTCTGGTACGCCGGGTAGAGGCCGGCGCCCGGCGCGACCCGGACGAAGGTGGGGGAGATGGCGACGGCGCGCTCGCTGCTCTGCGGCAACGCGGCCCCGCAGCGGTTCAGCACGCCACCGAGCGCGACCCCGTCGAACGGGCCGGCGCGCCCGATCGCGCGGTCGGACGGGACGTCCCCGGGCTGCAGGCCGGCCTGCTCGGCGTAGGAGAGCGCCTGCGCTTTCGTGACCGAGCCTCCGGAGCCGCACCCGGCCGCGATCGCAGCCGATGCGAGGAGCGTCACCGCGGCGGCCGCTGCCGCGCGGCGCGCCCCGCTCCTCACGCCGAGGCCCGCGAGCGGCCCTTCGCGCGGATGTCAGCGAGCTGGTCGTCGATCCAGTCGCCGGGGTCGCGCGAGGTCACGATCTCCACGAGGCCGGTGCGCCTCCGGCGCCGCTCGTCGATGCTCATGGTCAAAGCGGCGTGGATCGAGTCGGCCAGCTCCTGGATGTCGAACGGGTTCACCGACAGCGAGTACTCGCCGAGCTCCTCGTGTGCGCCGGTGTTCTCGGAGAGGATCGAGACGCCCTCGCGCTCGTTGACGATCGGGCCCTCCTTGGCGACCAGGTTCATGCCGTCGAACATCGCGTTGACGAGCAGCACGTCGTAGTTCTTGTAGGCGGCCACCGCCTCGTCGAGGTCGTCGCGCAGCTTCAGCTGGATCGGCATCCAGTCCGGCGTCCCGTGGCGGTGGTTGACCACCGCGACGAGCGCCTCGATCCGCTCCAGGTACTCCGCGTACTGAGGCACGTCCGTGCGCGAGGGCATCAGCTGCGCGATGAAGGTGACGCGCTCGGCGAACTCGGGGTGCTGCTCCAGGAACAGGTCGAAGGCGGAGAAGCCGCGCAGCACGTTCTTCGAGAGGTCGGCGCGGTCCACGCGCAGGATCAGGAAGTCACGGCGGCGCTGGAGCAGCGCGCGCTCGAACTCGGCGACCCGCTCGCGCGCGGCGATCTGCTTCGTCGCCTCGTGGTCGATCGGCAGCGGGTATGCCCGGACCCACACCTCGCGGTCGGCGAAATGCACCACGCCTTGGTCGAAGTCCACCTCGAGGTCCATCAGATCCCGGCAGCACTGCAGGAAGTTGTGGCGGTAGGAGCGCGTGTGGAAGCCGATGATGTCGTTCGCCAGCAGGCCGGCGAAGATCTCCTCGCGGATCCGCGCGGGCAGCACGCGCCACGCGTCGGGCTGGGTCCACGGGATGTGGATGAAGTGGTGCAGGAAGGCGTCGGGACGCGCGCGCCTGACGAGGTCGGGGAGCGTGTAGAGGTGGTAGTCGTGAACCATCACGACCGGCTCCTCGTCGCCGTCGATCTCCTCCACCACGGCCCGCGCGAGGTCCTCGTTGACGACGTTGTAGCCGAACTCGAAGGCCTCGATCTCCTCGCGGCGGATGTCCGGCGCGTTCGACAGGTCCCACAGGTAGTGCTGGATGAACCACAGCATCGGGTTCGCGAACACGTTGTAGAAGCGGTCGTACGCGTCGGCGTCGCTGACCACCAGGCGCACCTGGTATTCGCCGCCGGCCGGGGAGCGGACCGGGAACGCACGGCCGCCGTTGCTGTTCGAGACCTCGGCGTCGTACTCGTTCATCGCCGAGGCGATCCAGATCACCTGGCGGTGGGAGGCGAGCCCGGTGAGGGCCGTGACGAGGCCTCCGGAGCCGCGCTGCACCTCGCCTCCGGCTTGGAAGGTGACAGGGCCGCGGTTGCTGACCAGCACAAGCGGAGTCCGCTGTGCCGGCATCGCGGTCAGGACTCCAGCAGGCTGTTGAAGATCCGCAGGTAGTCGCGCAGGTAGCGAGGCGTCAGGAAGTGCTTGCGCACGTACTCCTTGCCGGTGCGCCCGAGCGTGCGCCCGAGCTCCGGGTCGCGCATTATCTCCAGCGCGCGCTCCGCGCACTGCTCGACGCTCGAGACGAGGAAGCCCGACACGCCGTCCTCGATCTGCAGCGGGATGCCGCCGACGTCGCCGCCGATGAAGGGGCGCCCCTTCCAGATCGCCTCTGAGACCGTCAGCCCGAAGCCCTCGCGGGTGGACTTCTGGATCACCACGTCGGAGAACGACTGGAAGGCGTTGACCTCGATCGCTCCGACGTTGTTGAAGTTGTTGAGGATGTGCACGTCCGGGTCGCCGTCCGCGTGGGCGATCGTCGCGTTGAAGAAATCCCATCCCTCGGGGTCGTCGCTGGCCATCGAGCCGACGAGCGCGAGCTGGACCTCGGGCATCTGCTCCTTGACCTGGCGGTAGGCGTCGATCACGCCGAGCGGGTCCTTCCAGGGGTCGAAGCGCGAGACCTGGCACATCAGCGGCCGGTCCACGTCGATCCCGAACTGCCCGCACACGAACGCCGCGTCCTCGGGCGAGAGCGCCATGTTCTTCGGCGTGAGCGGGTCGATCGCCGGCGGCACGACGTTCACGTGCCCCTTCATCCCGTGCGGCACGTACTGCGGGGTGTGGAACAGCGACTCGGGGTAGTCCTCGATGTAGGGCAGGAGCTGGGAGATCGTGTCCGGGTTCGGCGTCGAGAGGTCGATGTGGCAGCGCCAGACCCAGCCCTTCGCCTTCTCCGGCACGAGCTTGTAGAGGCCCGCGGGCTGCGGGTCGTGCACGAGGCAGACGTCCCACCCGTCGCTGAGCTCGCGGGCGTTCATCTCGTTGAAGCGCCGCCAGGTGGCCCACTGCTCGGAGTCGAGGTCCTGGGGCGCCCCCTGTAGGGCGTTGTGCATCAGCTTGGTCGCGTTGAAGAACTCTTCCCGACCGTAGATCACATGCCACTCGCAGTCCAGGCCCACGTCGCGCATCAGCGGCACGAGCGTGTAGAGGATCTCCGAGACGCCGCCGCCGAACGCCGTCGCGGAGACGTGCACGACGCGCTTGCCCTCCAGGGGCTCGGCCAGCTCGCGGATCTCGGCGATCAGCTCCCGCCCGCAGATGTGCGTGTAGTCCGCGAGCGTCTTGTTGGCTACGGCGACGGGCTGGAGCACGCGGCGGCACAATATCTCAACGCGTAGCGGCAAACTCCGGGACTCGGCGCGCGTTGCTGTCGACGCGGGCCGCGCGCCGCTCTAAGGTTGTCCCGCATGCTGAACGGGCGCTTGTACCGTGCTGCCTTCCTGCCGTTCCTGCTCGCACTGGCCGTCGCCGCCTTCGCGCTGGGCAGCCAGCCGATGCCGCGGACGACCACGCTCGCGCCGGACGCGTTCGAAGGCACGCGCGCGTTCTCGGAAGCGCAGAGCCTCGCGCAGCGGTTCGGCGAACGCCGCCCGGGGAGCCCCGG
The DNA here is from genome assembly GCA_963738815.1 of uncultured Solirubrobacteraceae bacterium. GTDB lineage: Bacteria > Actinomycetota > Thermoleophilia > Solirubrobacterales > Solirubrobacteraceae > Palsa-744. The sequence continues at coordinate 464,632 of CAVTXW010000007.1, read as the reverse complement.
CGACGTTGGCCTCGCGCGCTACGTGGCCGGCACCTTCCGTGGTCTGGGCAGCACCGCCGGCGGTGGCTTCACGGTGCACGTGCTCCACACAGAAGGCCAGACGATCGACGGCGAGCGCCGGCTGGAGACGGTCGTCGCCGCGCGCCCGGGATCGACGCCGGAGGCGCCGATCGTGATCGTCGCCCATCGCGACGCCGCCAAGGCCGGCTCCGAGGGCGAGATGTCGGCCACGGCGGCGCTGCTGGAGCTCGCGCGCGTGTTCGCCGCCCGTGAGACGAAGCGCACGATCGTGCTCGTGTCCACGAGCGGCGGCAGCGGCGGCGACGCCGGCGCGCAGAGCCTGCTCTCGGACCTCGAAGCCGCCGGCGTGCACGGCCCCTTCGACGGCGCGATCGTGCTCGGAGACCTCGCGGCCGCGAGCCTTCGCAAGCCGGTCGTCGTGCCCTACTCCGACGGCCTGGGCGCCGCGCCCCTGGAGCTCTCGCGGACCGTCTCGGACACGATCCACCGCGAGTCGGGCTGGGACCCCGGCGCCCCGAGCGCGCTCGGCCAGCTGGCCCACCTCGCGTTCCCGCTGGCGGCGGGGGAACAGGGCGTGCTGAACGACCAGGGCCTGCCCTCCGTTCTGGTGCAGGCGAGCGGCGAACGCGGCCCGGCGCCGTCCGAGCGTGTCGCGGCGAACCGTCTCGAAGGGCTGGGGCGGGGCGTGCTGAGCGCGGTGGACGCGCTCGACGTCGCTCCCGATCTCCCGACCGGCCTGCAGACCGGGGTCGTGATCCAGCACAAGACGATGCCGGCGTGGGCGCTGCGGCTGCTGATCGGGACGCTTCTGCTGCCGCCGCTCGTGGCCGCCGCCGACGGCCTCGCGCGGCTGCGCCGCCGCCGCCGGCGCGTCGGCGCATGGACGCTCTGGGCGCTGGGCTGCAGCCTGCCGTTCCTCTGCTGCGCAGTCTTCTGCTGGCTGCTCGGCGCGCTCGGGATCATCGGCGCCGCGCCCTCGGTCCCGGTCCCCGACGGCGCCCTGCCGCTGAACGTGGCCGCCGTCACCGCGCTCGTGGCGGTCGGGCTGACGTTCGTGCTCTCGTGGCTGTTGCTCGGCGCCCTGCTGCGCCGGCTCGGCATCGCCGAGCCGGTGTTCAGGCCGGACGGCGAGACGGCTGGCCTGCCGCCCGTGCTGATGCTCTCGGGGCTCGCGTGCGCGGTGTGGGTGGGGAACCCGTATACGGCGCTGCTGATGGTCGTCGCGCTCCACGCCTGGCTGTTGATCGCCGCTCCCGAGCTGCGTCCGCGCCGCAGCATCGCGCTCGGGCTCGTCGCGCTCGGGCTGGCGCCGCTCGTGCTGCTGATCGCCTTCTACGCGCATCAGCTCGGCTACGGCCCGGGCCGCGCCGCCTGGGAGGCCGTCCAGCTTGTCGCGGGCGGGCACATCGGGTTCGGCTCGGCCGTTCTGTGGAGCGTCGCATTCGGGTGCGCCGCGGCGGTCGCGCTGGTCGCGGCCCGCGCGCGGCAGGAGCCCGGCCTCGTCGAACCGGACGAGCGGGTCGAGATCACGATCCGGGGCCCGCTCAGCTACGCCGGGCCGGGCTCGCTCGGGGGTACGGAGTCGGCTCTGCGACGATAGGGGGGCGGTGAGCGAGTTCCCGATCACCTCCGCGCCGCCCCAGGGGCGCCTGACCGTGCGCCGCTCGCGCTCCTCGCGGGCGTTCCGGGCGCTCGCCGTGCTGCTGATCGTCGCGGGCGCGCTCGCGATCGCCGACGGGATCGTGACCCTCGTCTGGCAGGAGCCGATATCGGCGCTGATCGCGAAACTCCGCCAGGACCACCTCAAAGGCGAGCTGGCCCGTGTCGAGGCGGCGCCGCCGAAGCCTGCCGAGCAACGGGCGCTGGCGGGCATCGTCGACGAGCGCGAGCGGATCGCCTACCTGGCGGCGGCGCTGCAGCGCGAAGCCGGCAACGGCAGCCCGGTCGGCAAGATCTCGATCCCGAGCATCGGGGCCCGCTTCGTGGTGGTCAACGGCACCGACACCTCGGACCTGGAGGGCGGCCCCGGCCTCTACCGTGCGACCACGTTCCCGGGCATCGCCGGCACGACCCTGATCGCGGGGCACAGGACGACCTACCTCGCGCCGTTCCGTCACATCGACTCGCTGCGTCCCGGGCAGCAGATCCGGCTCGAGATGCCCTACGGGCGCTTCGTGTACACGGTCGTCGGGCACCGCGTCGTCGCGCCGACGAACGTCAGCGCGGCGACCGCCGACGTCGGCTACAGCCGCGTCGTCCTCTCAGCCTGCACGCCCCTCTTCTCCGCCGCCAAACGCCTGCTCGTCTTCGGGCGGCTCACACGTGCCGAACCGCTCGGCGCCGGGCGCTACCTGACAGACGGTCAGGTCAGCCGGCCGCTGCTCTACCCGCTGCACCCGGGCTCGCAGCACCAGCTACCACCGGTGCTCGTATCCCTCGGCCCGTACTACGTCGCCCCGGCCGTCTAGCAGCCGCGCTCCTCCCAGCCCCTCGCGCGCCTCGCCGATCCAGCTGACGCCGGCACCGCCTGCGTCAGCGAGTGCGGCCTCGATCTGCGTGCGCCGCGCGGGCGGCGCGCAGAAGCACAGCTCGTAGTCTTCCCCGCCGGCGGCGGCGAGCGCGGGGGCGCTCACGCCGAGGCGTTCGGCGACCGCCGCGACGCCGGGAGCGAGCGGGAGCAGGTCTGCCTGCAGCGCAAGCGAGACGCCGCCGGCGATGCCGAGCGCGGCGGCGTCAGCGGCGAGCCCGTCCGAGACGTCGATCGCGGCGCTCGCGCCGGCGCGAGCGAGCGCCCTGCCCTCTGCGAGGCGCGGGAGCGGCCGCCGCGCGCGCTCGATCCCCGCCGCGAACTCGCCTACGAGCGGCGCCCGGCCGTCCATCACGGCAAGCGCCGCCGCCGCGGCGCCCAGCTCTCCGGTCACCCCGACGAGATCGCCCGCGTGCGCCCCTTCGCGGGCGAGCGGGCGCTCGCCCGCGGCGAGCCAGCCGGTCACGGCAACCGCGACGAACAGCGCCGGTGAGGCCGAGACGTCGCCGCCCGCGATCGCCGTCCCCGTCTCGAGCGCCAGCGCGTCGGCCCCGAGCGCAAGCGCCAGGGCGTCGCGCTCGGCAAAGCCCGGCGGCAGGCCGAGCGACAGGAACGCCTCGCCCGGCGCCGCCCCGACCGCGGCGAGGTCCGACAGCGCGCCGGCGAGGGCACGATGGCCGACCTCCTCGGGGCTCGCCCAGCCGTCGCCGAGCCGGAAGTGCACCCCCTCGACCATCGTGTCGATCGAGCTCGCACAGAACTCGCCGCCCGCTTTCACGACCGCCGCGTCGTCCCCGATCCCAAGCAGCAGCCGCGAGGAGGCCCCGGGGCTGCGCAGCGCAGCCGCGATCGCCTCGATCAGGGAGCGCTCAGCGATGCCGGTAGACGATCCGCGCGCGGTCCAGGTCGTACGGAGACAGCTCGCAGCGCACGCGGTCGCCCGGCAGGATCCGGATGCGGAAGCGCCGCATCTTGCCGGCCACGTGCCCGAGTACGACGTGATCGTTGTCGAGCTTCACGCGGAACATCGCGTTCGGCAGGGCCTCGATCACCTCGCCCTCGAATTCGACCTTGTCCTCCTTGGCCACGCTCCGTCCCTATCCGGCCGCGCGCACTCGGGCGCGGGCCTGCAGCTCGCTCTTCACGCTCATCAAACTACCAGCGCGCCGACTGCGCGGCGGGCACGGAGGCCGGGACGGAGCACCGGCCGACCCCTTCTATTTCGGGACGGCGCCGCCCGTCTTTTCGATCGCAGGGGTTTCTTCGGGCGGCGTGGCAGGGCCTTTCGGCGCCGCCTGCGGCGACGGCTTCGAGCCCTTCTGATGCTTCGGCTTGGCCGGCTTGGCCGATTCAGAAGCTTCGTTCTGTCTCGCGAGCGCCTGCCCGGTCGTCGCGTATTTGCCGTAGAAGGGCTTGAATTCGATTCCGTTGCTGTCTTCGTGCAGCGCCGCGCACGCGTGCCCTTCGGTGACGCCGGCCATGTAGGCGTGCCAGATTTCCGCGGGCAGGTAGCCGCCCTGCTGCGGCTCGCCGTGAACGTCGGTCATCGACACCCGGCGGTTCGGGTAGCCCATCCAGACGACGGTCGAGTATTCGCTGTTGAAGCCGTCGAGCCACGCGTCGATGAGTTCGCTCGTGGTGCCGGTCTTGGCGGCGGTCGAGCAGTTGATCGCCGAGCGCGCCGCCGTGCCGCTCTGGACGTTCTCGTGAAGGATCCGCGTCTCTTCGCCGGTCACCCCTTCGCTCAGGACCTTGACCCGGTGCGGTTTGCCCCAGCTCGTGTCGACCCGCCCGTTCGGGAACACGACCTTGGTGATGGCGATCGGGCTGTTGCGCCAGCCGCCGTCGGCGATCGTCGCGTAGACGTTGGCCATCTCCAGCGGGGTCACGCCGAGTTTGAGCCCGCCGAGCGCCTCGGCGGCGAAGCTTTCCAGCGGGCTGACGACGCCCATCTTGTGCGCCATTTCGGTGACGGTGTTCTCGCCGAGGTCGGCGGCCAGCTGCGCGTAGACCGTGTTGTCGGATTTGAGCGTCGCCGAGACGAGGTTGATCGCCCCGTTCTGCTCGCCGCCGAATGTTTTGACTTCGTAGGTCGGGTACTGCGGCAGCCAGCCCGGCGCGAGCGTGTGCGAGTCGTAGATCGTGCTGCTGGGGTCGACGCCGCGGGAGAGCGCGTCGGCGAGCACGATCGCCTTGAACGTCGACCCCGGCTGGCGATGGCCGTCGGCGGCGAGGTTGTACTGCGACTTCTCATAGCTCTCGGACTCCGCCATCGCCTCGATGTCGCCGTTGGCGGGGTTGATCGTGACGATCGCCGACGCCGGGTCTTCGGGCTGGTTGAGGACTTCGGAGATCGCCTTGCGGGCGAGCCGCTGCATGTTGAGGTCGATCGTCGTGTAGACCCTCAGCCCACCCTGCGCGACCGTCTCCCGGCCGTAGCGCCGGTCGAGCAGCTGGTGGACGTATTCGAAGAAGAAGTCCTCGCGGCGCTGTGAGTAGAAGGTCCCGTGTTCGACCTCCAGCGGCGCCCGTTCGGCCTGGCTGGCCTGCGACCGCGAGATGTAGTGCAGCTCGGCCATCTTGGAGAGCACCTCGTTGCGCCGCCTGCGGGCTTCCCGCGGGTTGCCGAACGGGTTGTACTGCGAGGGCGCCTGCGGCAGCCCGGCCAGCAGCGCCGCCTGCTGCAGGTTCAGCTGGGAAGCCGGTTTGTTGAAGAAGATCCGCGCGGCCGCCTGCACGCCGACGGCGGTCTGCCCGCCGACGGTCCCGTAAGGGACGCTGTTGAGGTATTCGGTGAGGATGAAGCGCTTGCCGTGTTCTTTCTCGTAGTCGAGCGCCATCTTCGCCTCGATGATCTTCTGCCTCAGCGTGTGCTTGTCGCTGCCGAGGTAGAGGTTGCGCATCAGCTGCATCGTGATCGTGGAGGCGCCCTGGAGCGTTTCGCCGCTGAGGGCGTCCTTGACCGCGGCGCGGAAGATCCCAGTCACGTCCACGCCGTCGTGTTTGTAGAAGCGCTGGTCCTCGATCGCAACGGTTGCGTTCTTGAGAACGGTCGGGATCGACTTCCAGCCGACGGGCGTGCGCAGCTCGTCGGACTGGATGAACCCGAGCCGGGTGCCGTCGGAGGCGAAGACCTGCGAGGAGCCGCCGGTGACGAGCGGGTGCAGCCGCCGCGGCGGCGTCGCCGAGGCGGCGACGTTCAGGACGTAGGCGACAGCCACGATCGTGGCTACGATCACGGCGGTGATGACCGTGCCGCCCGCGATCAGGGCGAAGCGTGCGCCGCCGCTGCCTTGATGACGGCTCCGGCGCTGTCGTGCTTGTCGGGACATCGGGCCAGCTCCGAGGTTACCGTGCCTCCGCCCGGTGGTTGCGCACTTGCAGGCGACCCCATCTAGGCTCGAACCCAGCATGAAGACCGACACGGCTGAGATCGCGGTCCCCGGGCCGGGCGGCACCCATCCCGGCGCCGACGCGCCCGTGTCGCCGCGGGCGCGCGCTCCTCGCTCGCCGTTCCCGGGCGCGGGCCGCGAGGCGCTCGGGCGGCTCAGAGCCGACCCCTGGCGAGCGGCTGCGGTGCGCGACAGCTGGCGCGCGCTGTGGAGCTCGCGGCTGCTCGTGTGGGCGACGGGCGTCGGCACTGTGCTCGCGTTCGGCTTCGGCCCCGCCCGCAAAGCGTTCAACCCGCCGGGCATGACGCGCGGCTTCGGCTGGCTGGGAGACCTGCTGGCGGCGCCGGCCGCGCGCTGGGACTCGGCCTGGTACCTCGTGATCGCCCGCTACGGCTACCGCCCCGACCTCGGCCACTTCACCGCTTCCCGCACGGCGTTCTTCCCCCTCTACCCCCTGGCGCTGCGCGGGATCGCCTCGCTCGGGAGCCCGCCGGTGCTCGCCGGTGTGCTGGTCTCGCTGGGCGCCCTGGCCCTGGCCCTCTACGGCATCCACCGCCTGGCGGCGCTCGAGCTCGGCTCGCTCGAGGCGGCGCGACTCGCGGTGCTCATGACGGCTTTCGCGCCGATGGCGTTCTTCCTTTCCGCCGTCTACTCCGAGTCGCTCTACCTCGCGCTCTCGGTGGGGGTCTTCTGGAGCGCGCGCGAAGGGCGCTGGGCGCTGGCCGGAGTGCTCGGCGGGCTTGCGGCCGCGACGCGCAGCACGGGCCTCGTGCTCCTGCTGCCAGTGCTCGCGCTCTACCTCTACGGGCCGCGGCGGGACCGTGCGCCGGACCGCCCCGGGGCACGCCGGCTCTCACCGCGCTATCGGCTGCGCGCCGACGCGCTGTGGCTGGCACTGATCCCGGCGGCGGTCGCGCTGTTCTCGCTCTGGCTGGGGCTCTCGGGCGGCGACGCGCTGGCGCCCTTCCGCTCGCAGCAGATCTGGGGGCGGCACTTCGCGGGCCCGTACGTGGCGGTGTGGGACGGCCTCCGTGCGGCCTTCGAGGGCGCCCGCCAGCTGCTCTCCTTCCAGCGCGCGCACGTCTACTTCCCGGCGGCGCCGGGGAGCCCGAGCGTGGCCGCCTCGCACAACCTGATGCTGCTCGCCTTCCTGCTGGCGGCCGTCCCCCTGGTGGTGCTCGTCCTGCGCCGGCTGCCCCTCGCCTACGGCCTCTACGTGGTCGCGGCGCTTGCGCTGCCGCTCTCCTATCCGGTCGCGGGCCAGCCGCTGATGTCGCTCCCGCGCTTCTTGCTGGTGCTGTTCCCGCTGCAGCTCGCGCTGGGGGCGTGGCTCGCGGAGCACCGGCGGGCGGCGCTGCCGGTGCTGGGCGCCTCGGCTGCGCTGATGGTCGTGTTCGGCGCCCAGTTCGCGACCTGGCACTGGGTCGCTTGAGGATGAGCCCGCCGAGTCCGCCGCCCGGCCCCGGCGGGGGCCTCGAGCAGGCGACCGCGCCCGCCGCCCCGCCGGCTGCGGCGAAGCCGGAGCCCGCCGAGCCGCTGGAGGGAGACCGGTCGGCCTCGCCGCTGCCCGGCTGGCCGTGGTGGTCGGCGCTGGTCGCGCTGCTCGGCGCGTTCGTGCTGACGGCCGTCGGCGCGCTCGCCGTGGATCTCCCCGCCGTCGCCTTCGGGGTCGAAATCACGAGCTCGCACACGCCGCCGGGCCTGACGATCGCCGACACGTTCGTGCAGGACCTGGCGTTCGTCGCGGCGCCCTTGATCTGCGCCCACTGGTTCGGCCGTGCCGTGCGCGCCTGGCAGTTCGGCCTGCGCGCCCCCGGGGTCGGCTGGGGGTGGGCGGCCGTGATGGTGCTGGGGCTGGTGATCGCGTTCCTCGTGCTCAACGCGGGCTGGTCGCAGCTCGTGAACCCCGGCAAAGAGAAGCTGCTCGAACAGCTCGGCACCAAAGAAAGCACGCTCCTGCTGGTGCTCAGCGCGGGCCTGACGTGCGTGGTCGCGCCGATGTGCGAGGAGTTCTTGTTCCGCGGCTACATCTTCACCGCGCTGCGGAGCTGGGGACTGCTGGCGGCGGCGATCGCCGACGGGCTGCTGTTCGGTGGCGTGCATGCCACGTCCGCGCCCGCGCTCGACCTGCTGCCGCTCGCCGCGCTCGGGTTCGGGCTCTGCCTGCTCTACCGCTACAGCGGCTCGCTCTACCCCGGGATGGGCGCCCACTCACTGAACAACTGTCTCGCGTTCGCGAGCCTCGCAGGCTGGAGCTGGCTCGGCGGCGTGGCGTTGATCGTCGCGTCGCTGGCCGGCGTGACGGCTGTGATCGCGGCCTTCAAGCGCGCGGGCCTGATCGTGCCGGGCATACAGCGCCAGGCGGCTGCTGCAGGACTTCCCCGCCCCGCAGCGTAGGATCGTGGCCATGAGAACCATCTGCCGCTCCGCCGCCGTGTGCGCCGCTCTCGCCGCGCTTCCCGCCCTGCCCAGCGCCGCCGCGGCCAAAGGGACGGTCCCGCCGACTCCGACCGTGCCCGGGCCGGTTGCACCCGCACCCGCTCCGGTCCCCGGCCAAGCCGCGGGCAAGATCCAGCTCGTGCTCCAGAAAGTCGGCGGCAGCCCGCTGTTCGCGGTCGCCGGCAAGCACTTCGTCGTACGCGGGATCGTGATCCCCTACGCCGCCGGCCAGAAGGTCAAGGTCAGCTTCTACCGCGAAGGCCGCAAGGCCGGCGTGCAGACGGTCTCCGTGCTGCCGGTCGGCAACGGCGCCGGTCAGTTCCACATCTCCTTCACCAGTCACTTCTCCGGGCTCGTCCAGGCGCGCGCGGCCCACTACGCGACGCCGCAGCAGGCCGCCTTCAGCGGCGTCTCGCGCAGCGTCAGAGTCGTCAACCCGAACCTGGGCCCGGGCGCCTCGGGGCCGTCGGTGCGAACGCTGCAATCGGAGCTGTGGAACCTCCACTACGTCGTGCCGCTGAACGGCATCTTCGACGAAGCGACGGGCCGCGCTCTGATCGCCTATCGCAAGATGAACAACCTGAACCGGATCGCCTACTCCGGCAACGAAGTGTTCTCGCGGCTGAGCCACGGCCTCGGCACCTTTCACGTGGCCTACCGCCACGACGGCCGCCACGTCGAGGCCAACCTGACCAAACAGGTGCTCGCGGAGATCGAACCCGGAGGCCGCGTGCACGCGATCTACACGATGAGCTCGGGCAAGCCGTCCACGCCCACCGTGATCGGGCGCTTCAGCGTCTACTCCAAGACGCCCGGCACGAACACCGAGGGCATGGTCGACTCCAACTACTTCATCCGCGGCTACGCGATCCACGGCTACGCCGAAGTCCCGACGTATGCCGCCAGCCACGGCTGCCTGCGCGTGCCGATCCCGAACGCGTCGGCGATCTACTCCTGGGTGCAGTACGGCACGCCCGTCGACGTCTACAACGAAGGCGGCGGCGGCAGCACGCACGTGCGCGGCAACGCCGGGCCCTAGCTTCGCCGGCCTACACCCTGGCCGATCAGGTGCGGATACGGATCAGCCGCGCCAGATAGCCCAGCGCGAAGCCGAACACGAGCAGCACGAACAGCAGGCGGAGGGTCCGCTCGCCCCACTGGCTGGAGCTGATGCCGGCGACGGGCGCGCTGACTTCTTCGGAGATTTCGTCGATCGTGCGGCGGAAGCCGCGCTCGCCGGCGGGCTTGTGCGCAGCCTTGGCTTCCGCCTGCGCGGAGGTCCCCGACAGCGCTTCCTGCTGCTTGCCGGAGGCGGTGCTCGTCTGGTTGACCGCGAACAGCAGGAAGGACAGGGCCGCGACCAGGCAGACGCCGATCGAGACCGTGCGGATCGTGGTGACGGCAAAACGGCTCACGGCCCAATAGGGATCGGCTTTCCGGCGACGGTAGATTAGGGGCGCCGGTGAGCGTGCTGGACGCACATACGAACGATCTGGAGGCCGCGCAGGAGCGCCTGGTCTCCGAGCTGCGCGAGCACGCGCTCGTGCTCGGCCGCGTCACCCTCACCAGCGGGCTGGAGGCGGAGTACTACGTGGACGCCAAGCGCGCGATCCTGCGCCCGGCCGGGTTCGCAGCGCTCGGCGCGCTGCTCGGCGCACAGCTCGCGGAGTGGGACGCGACGGCGGTCGGCGGGATGACGATGGGCGCGGATCCCGTCGCGTGTGCCGCGCTTGCCTTCGCGTCCTCGTGGGCCCCGGACGGGAAGGCGTTCTTCGTGCGCAAGGACGCCAAGACACACGGGCTCCAGCGGCGAGTCGAGGGGCCGTTCCTCGACGAGTCCGATCGCTGCGTCGTCGTCGAGGACGTGACCACCACCGGCGGCTCGGCCCTCGCCGCGATCGCCGCGCTGCAAGAGGAGGGCCGGCGCATCTGCGGCGTCGTCACGGTGCTCGACCGGCTCGCCGGAGCCGCCGAGGCGATCGAGGCAGCCGCTGCGGCGCCCTACCGCGCGCTGACGACGATCGACGACATCTACCCCGGCCGCCCGGATCGGGGGGGCGCAGCCGCGTGAGCGAGGGCGAGGACGCACCGGTCGTGGTTCGCGCGGCGACGCCGGCCGACGTGGGCCTGCTGATGACGATGATCGGCGAGCTCGCCGAGTACGAGCGGCTCGCCGATCAGGTTCGTGCGACCGAGCAGCTCCTCGATCGCGCGCTCTTCGGCGAGGTGCCGTCCGCCGAGGCGCTGATCGCCGAACGCGGCGGCGAGCCGATCGGGTACGCCCTGTACTTCCGCACGTTCTCGACGTTCCTGGCGATTCAGGGGATCTGGCTCGAGGATCTCTACGTGCGCCCGGAGCACCGCAAGGGCGGCGCCGGCAAAGCGCTGCTGGCGGCCGTTGCGGCGAGGCTGCGCGAGGGCGGCGGGGAGCGTCTGGAATGGGCCGCGCTGGACTGGAACGAGCTCGCGCTCGGCTTCTACCGCGGGCTCGGCGCGCAGGCGATGGACGAGTGGATCACGCACCGTCTCGTCGGCGAGGACCTCGCGCGCCTGGCGGCCGAGGCGCCGCCGGCTCGCCGCCGCACCGCGCCGGTAGCCTTCTCAGCCAGCCGCCGCGAGCGGCGCGGCGCCCTCGTAGTCCAATGGATAAGACGACCGCCTCCTAAGCGGTAGATCCAGGTTCGACTCCTGGCGGGGGCACTCGGGAGCGCCTCACGCCGCGGCGGGGTCTGAAGTGGTGGGCGGTCCGGCGCTGCGTCAGTCGAGGTTCTCGACGATCTCGTTCGCGCGCGACCACTGCCCCGGCGGCACCACGAGGTAGATGTCGCCGCGGCCGAAACGGTCGAGGGGGTGGTCGGCGGCACATGCCGCATCGAGGCCGGCGCCGCGCAAGTGGTCGCGCCATGCCACCGCGGTCGTCTGCTCCTCGAAGGTGGTGACGGTCTCCCAGTCCTCGAGGCGCGGGTCCGCGATCGACACTGCCGGCTCGCGCTTGCCGCGACGGCTCGAAAACCACCGGAGTGGCATCTGCACAGCCTAGGCGCCCCGGCCCTTGCGAGCGCCGCGCACCGCCGTGCGTCCAGGCCCGGTAGGTGCACCGCTCAAGTTAGGGCGCGCACAGATCGATAGGGGCCGCAGAAGCGCGCTTCACGCATGCGCGCAGGGAGCCTCGAAGACACCATGCCCGACACCCCAGACGCCGCGCCCGAGCCCGCCGCAGGCGGCAACCCCGCCGAGCAGCCGATCCACATCCACGCTCTGGCCGCAGCCGAGGGCAACGGCGCCGGGCCCGCCGCGTCGCAGCAGCCCGCCACCCTCCCCGAGGAGTCGGACGGCCGGCCCTCGCGCTGGTCGCTCTCGAACATCTCCTGGCCGCGCCTGGCGATCGCTCTGCTCGTGCTCGCGGCCGGCGCCGTGGCGAGCGTGCTCGGTGCCCGCGCCGTCGCGCGCTCGAACGCCGACAGCGCCCGCACCGCCTTCCAGCACGCCTCGACCGGCACCTCGGGCGCCGTCAAGCTCGCGCTTGCCCACCAGGACGGAGTCCTCACGGCCTCGGGCACCTACCTCTCCAAGAACCCCCAGGGCAGCGCCGCCGAATTCAAGAACTGGTCGGGCTGGGCGCGCCTCATGCACAACCACCCGGAGCTCGAAGCGCTGAGCCTGATCGCGCTCGTCCGGGCCCCCGAACTCGCCGCCTTCCACGCCCACGTCGCCGGCGTGCCCTACAAGCCGCCCGCGGCCACCGCCACGGCCTCCGCGACGGGTGCGAGGACCGCCACGGCCCCGGCGGCCCCGAAGCTGACGCCGAACGGCCGCAGCTTCGAATGCCTTCCGATCGGGACGGTCGGGCGCACCGCCGCCTCGCAGCCCGCGGGGAGCTTCGATGTGTGCGCTTCGAACCACGCCCTGCTGTCGACGCGCGACACCGGCCTGAGCCTCTACAACGGCGTCGCGGCGGCCGGCGGCGGCCAGGCGCTCGAAATCCTCACCCCGATCTACCGCAGCAACGTGCTCCCGCGCACCGACTTCGGCCGCCGCGCGGCCTTCGCCGGATGGGTCCGCGAGGTGCTCGCGCCGACCGTGCTCCTGTCGGAGTCGATGAGCGGTCTGCCCGAAGGCGCCGCGCGGCTCCGCCACCACGCCGGCGGCCAGAACGACGTGTACACCTACGGCACCCCGCCCGCGGAACCGATCGTCACCACCACCTCCTTCCACGGCGGCTGGTCCCTGAAGACCTTCGCCCCGACCCCGTCCGAGGCGGTCGGCGATCACGGCGACGCGATCGCGCTGCTGATCACCGGGCTGCTCGCCAGCGTCCTCGCCGGCGCGCTCGTGCTCGGCCTGCGCCGCCCCGGCATCCAGGAGGCGCCGGTCTCCGTCCCCGAGGCGGCCCCGCCCGCGCCGCGCGAAGACCTCTACGACGCCCTGACCGGCGTGCCCAACCGCGGCCTGACGATGGACCGCGCCGAGCGCATGCTCGCTCGCGCGGGGCGCAACTCCTCGATCATGGTCGGCGCGCTGTTCGTCGACATCGACTGGTTCAAGGACGTCAACGAGAAGCTCGGCCAGGAGGCCGGCGACCAGCTCCTGAAGATCGTCGCCGAGCGCCTCCAGACGACAGTCCGCACGCACGACACCGTCGGTCGCTACGGCGGCGACGAGTTCGTCATCATCGTCGAATCGCCGGTCCGCGGCATGCGCCTGGACGGCCTCGCACGGCGCATCATCGAGGCGCTCCACAAGCCGGTCGAGATCGAGGGCTTCGGCCCCAGCTTCTTCCTCACGGCCAGCATCGGCGTCGCCTTCGGCCGCTACGCGACGCCCGACGACCTGCTTCGCGACGCCCACATGGCGCTGTTCGCGGCCAAGGCGGCCGGCAAGGACCGCTACACGCTCTTCAACGCCAACATGCGCTCGATCATCGAGGGCCGCGGCGTGCTGGAGGTCGAGCTCAACACCGCGCTCCAGGACGACCAGTTCTCGCTGCTCTACCAGCCGGTCTACGAGCTGTCCTCGCGGCGCGTCGTCGCGCTCGAGGCGCTGCTGCGCTGGGATCACCCGACCAAGGGCGAGGTGTCCCCCTCCGAGTTCATCCCGCTCGCCGAGGACAGCGGCCTGATCGTCCCGATCGGCAGGTGGGCGCTCGAACAGGCCTGCGTGCAGGCCGCCGCCTGGAACGTCGCCGGCCACCGCGTCGCGGTCGCCGTCAAGGTCTCCGCCAAGCAGCTCAACCGCGAGGGCTTTGCGACCGACGTCCTGCGCGCTCTGCAGCAGTCGGGGCTCGAGCCCTCGCTGCTGGCGCTCGAGATCGCCGAGAGCACGGTGATGGAGGACAAGGAGGCCGCGGCCGCCCGCCTCGACGCGCTGAAGGCGCTCGGGGTGCGCATCGCGATCGACGACTTCGGCAGCGGCTACGCCTACCGCGCGGACCTTCAGAAGATGCCGATCGACTTCCTGAAGGTGGACCGCGGCTCGCTCGACGCGGGCGAAGACGAGGACTACCGGAGCTGGCTGCTCGAGGCGATCCTCGTATTCGGGCGCGACCTCTCGCTGACCGTGATCGCGAAGGGCGTCGAGAGCCAGGACCAGGTGGACGCGCTCCAGTCGATGGGCTGCACGATGGCCCAGGGCTTCTTCCTCGGCGAACCAGTCGCCGCAGAGGGCGTCGGCGGCCTGTTCGCCCTCCCCGCGGCCGCAGCGCCGGCCCCGATCACCGCCATGGGCGACCCGTCGGTCGCCGACTCGCAGTAGCTGCTCGCCTCAGCGCAGCCGCGCGAGCCAGACCTGGTGCAGCACGTCGTAGCTCTCGCGCTCGAAGCCGTGCGCGTCGAGCACCGCGCCGACGCGCGCGAGCATGCGCTCGCGATCGGCGTCCGGCAGCGTCGCGACCCAGCTGAAGCTCGCCACCAGCGCGACCAGCGCGTCGCGGTCCAGCTCGCGCCGCGAGGTCACCTTCGTCTCGCGCACCGGGCCGAAGTCGGGGTCCTCCTCGAGCGCGGCCGCGGGCCCGCGCGCGTTGAAGGCCGGGTGCTCAGGGCGCATCTCGTTGATGACCTCGCCGAGCTCGCGGCTCCAGGGCTCGTCGATCACCGGGGCCGTGCGCAGGATCGCCACGCCGCCGCCCACTTGCAGCACGCGCTTGATCTCCGGCATCGCGAGACGCTCGTCGAACCAGTGGAAGGCGTCAGCCGCGAACACGGCGCGCACGCTCGCGTTCGCCAGCGGGATCTCCTCCGCGCGTCCGGCGCGTACGCGCTCCGGCCCGATCGCGGCGGCGAGCAGCGCACGGGTCGCCGCGAGCGGCTCGACGGCGATCAGGTCGAGACCGGCCGCCAGCAGCGCCTCTGAGAGCTGTCCGGTTCCCGCGCCCAACTCGAGCACCGGCGCGGCGGCGTCGAGGCTGAGCTGCTCGACGAGCACGTCCGCCACCAGCGCGTCATAGCGCGGGCGCGCACGGTCGTAGCCGGCGGCGTCGGAGAAGCCGCCCACGAGCGGGTGCAGGTCTGTGGGGGACTCCTCCGTGGCCATCGCCGGCCGATCTTCGCACACGCGTGGGGTGCCGTTTCGAGCACCCGCGGTGATCCGTTCCGGCCCCTGCCTCGTAGTAAGCGGCCGGATGGATTGACAGCGACAGAACCCGACAGAAGGGGACAGTGATGAGCACGACGCAGAGCGCGCACGCCGAGGCAGGCGGGCGCATCGACGAGCACACCGAGGGGAGCACCCGCCTCGGCTTCCTGAAGGGCGCCGCGACGGCCGGAGCCGGGGCAGCGGGCATGGCCGCACTCGGACCTGCGGCCGCCTTTGCGAAGAAGCGCCCGCACGGACCGACCAAGGGCGACGTCGAAATCCTGAAGGCCGCGCAGATCGCCGAGGCGCTGGCAGTCACGACCTACTCCAACATCATCAACACGGCACCGTTCTTCAAGAACCTCGAATCAGACGACCAGGGCTATCTGAAGGCCGCCCTGCAGGAGGAGATGTCCCACTTCCTGCTCGAGGAAAGCCTGACCCACAAGCCCAGCGGGTTCACGACCTTCTACTACCCGAAGAACATGTTCGCCGACGCCCAGACGACGCTGAACACACTGGTCACGCTGGAGGACGCGTTCATCGCCGCCTACCTCGTCGGCGTGCGCGAGTTCAGCACCGCCGACCTTCGCGTGACGGCGGCGCGGATCATGGGCATCGAGTCCGACCACCGCACGCTTGCCCGGGTCGTGGCGCCGGGCGTCGCGAAATCAGACGGCGGTCCGATCGAGGCGATCACCGGGATCCAGAAGCAGGCCGAGTCGGTGGACCCGCCCAACAACAACGGCTACGAGCGGACGCTCGGCCTGAAGAACATCGGCCAGGCGGTCGAAGCGCTGCTGCCGTTCGCGGAACCGAAGGCCGCCGAAAAAGCGGGCTTCGACGCGACCAAGCCCTACAAGTTCCAGCCGTTCAACCCGACGCTCCCGGGCACGCTGGGCGCGTTCCACTCGGTCAAGGGCTGAGCAGGTCCATCGAAGGTGGGGGGAGGCCGGCGCTCAACGCCGGTCTCCCGCGCCCCAGCTCCGGCTGTAGGGTTCCGGAGAGCAGGCGGGGGCGCAGGGCGCCCGCCGCGAGGACGGGAAAGAGCATGAACCGACGGCTCACGGCACTGCTGGCGGTCGCCGGCGTCGTGGCATTGGCGGGATGCGGCGGCGGGAGCTCGAGCTCCACTGCCAAATCCACGCCGGCGGCGACGGCCACATCGAGCGGCGTCCCGGCGAACCTCCAGAAGGCGGTCGCGGAATGCCACCACCTGATCGAAGCGCAGAAAGCGCTCTCCTCGAGCTCGAAAGCAAAGCTCTCGGAAGCCTGCGACAAGGCGGGCAAAGGCGACACCCAAGCCGTCAAGACGGCCGCGCGGGAAGTCTGCGAAGAAGTGGTCCAGAAGGCCACGTCGCTGCCGAGCACAGCGAAGGAAACAGCGCTCGCGGCCTGCCGCAAGTGATGTAGCCAGGCTGTAGCAGGACGGCCGCGGAGCGGCCAGAGCCGGCGCATGCGCCGGCTCGAGGGGCGGCACATGTGCCGCCCCTACGGAGGGCCGCATGCGGCCCTCCGCGGGCGGGCGCATGCGCCCGCCCGAACTGCATCAGCGCTCTATTCGATGCCTTCCAGGTACGGCACCAGCGCCGCGTAGAAAGCGTTGCCTTCGATGTTCCCGCCCGGCTCCGCTGCGGCCGGGTCGTTGTGGGCGTATTCCGATTCCTTGTCGATCAGCGTCAGGTTCCCGGCCGGGATGCCCGACTGTTCGGCCAGCACTTCGGCCGCCGTCAGGACGCTGCCGCCGCCGAACAGTTTGTCCAGTTCGCTGCTGATCGCGAGGATCTTCAGCGACGTGGGCAGTTCGTGCCCGTGGATCGCGTGCTCGCCCAGCACTTCCTGCGCCGGGTTCGCGTTGCCGTCTGCCACCGCGCCGGTGTCGATCGTGAGCCTTTCCGGGAAGTACCACTCATCGCCGTCGGCCCTGGCGAAGCCGGTGCCGGAGAGCATTTCCGCGTAGCGGCGCAGCGGCGAGAGCGCGCCGGTGCCGTTCCACGTGCGAAGACCGTTTTCGTTGGCCGTTTCGCTGATGCCCGCGCCGGCGTGGACCTGCGCGGCCGCGAGGTTCGGCGGCGATGTGCCGACGTTCGTCCCGAAGCCGAACTCGGCTTCGTTTGTGACAGGGATCGTTTCGCCTTTTTCGTTCGTCGGCTTCAGGTTCGACGGCAGCAGCGGGAAGGCCTCGGCCAGCGACGCTTCTTCGGGGCTCGTGATGACCCCCATGGCGCCGAGCGTCGAGAACAGGCCCAGCAGCGGCGAGGGGATGCCCCCGAACGCGAGCCACGGCGACTTGCCCTGGAGTTTCGTCAGCGATTCTTCGGCCTGCGCTTTGGAGATCGGAGTCGGGCCGCTGCCGCCGTCGTCGTAGACGAGGCCGGAGAGGCCGTCGGCGCCGGGCGAGCCCGCGAAGTCCCAGGTCGCGTAAGCCGTGACGACCGAGCCGCCGAGCGAGTGGCCGGCGAGGACGACCTTGCCGCCGAGCCCTTTGGCGGCGGAGATCACCGTGTGCAGGTCTTCGACCGCCACGTTCATGCCCCATTTCCTTGCGAACGCGACTTCTTCGCCGCTCACGTTGCCGATGTGCGGAGCTTTCTCTGGGCTTTCGGCGAGGTAGCCGAGGTAGTAGTGGAACAGTTCCTGGGGCGTCGCGGTGCCGTGCTTCGCCTTCGCGATGAACGACTGGTCCTCCAGCAGGTTCTCGCGCCGTTCGACCGACCACACCTGCCAGCCGGGCATCTTTTCGACCAGCGACTTGGCGAACGGCACGATGTAGGCGGCGCCCGCGGAGGTGCCCGGCTCGAACACGAGCACGTTCTTGGCCCGTCGCGATCCGATCTTGATGACGCCGACCTGGTTCAGGTTGAGGCCGTGCCGGAGCCGCGTGCCTTTCAACGTGATCGAGTTGGGCGTTTCCGGCGCTGTCGGCGCCGGCATCCAAATCCGCTTGACCTGCACCGCCGCCGACGCCCCGCCGGTCCAGAGCGCGCAGGCTCCAAGCGCCAGCGTCGCCACCAGGCCGAGACGTCCAGCGCGCGTTCCGAACGCTTGCATCCGTGTCCCCTCCTCAGCTCTCTCCCTCCCGGGCGCGTGCGCCCGGACACCGCCTCAGACCGTAACCGAACAGGCGTCAGCTTGCAACGGCCTGCGGGAGCGGCTAGCCGTCGTCCTCCTCGGCGCCCTCGGCGTCGTCATCCGGGTCATACAGCGACTCGCCCGCGAGCTCGCGGCCGCCGCCGTCGTAAAGCTTGATCTCGAGCAGATCCTGGCGGTAATCGTCGGGCGCGATCAGCGTGAAGCGCTCGTCGACGAGGGCGGACTGGTCGACCGCGAGGCCGGCGAGCTCGGCGGTGACCGTCACGCCGCCGGACACCAGCGGGCGGCCCCACACGAGCGTCATCGCCGCCACCGCGCCGTTCTCGCCGCGCCAGCTCCCGATCACCTCGTCGCAGAGATCCAGCCGCCAGTCGGGGTTGCGCTCCGCCGTGTCGTCGGTGAAGTCGACGTAGGCGACGAAGTCGCTGGGCTCGCCTTCCTCGCCGCCCGGCAGGTAGCGGACGTAGCCGAACAGCTCATAGCCGCCGCTGGTCGGAGCGGTCGCCGGGACGTAGGTGCGCCCGTGCCAGGTTCGGTCGGGGAACCAGGACAGGCCTTCCGGCTGGCCGATGTCCTCGGGGGCGCCGTCGAGCGCCAGCGCCGCCGCCAGGAACTCCTCGCGCAGGCGTTGCTCCCAACGGCCGTACGGGAGCGTGTCCTGCGGCGGCTCGGCTGCGAAGCGGGGGACGAGTCGGTCCTCGGGTGGCATCGGCTGGGAGCCTAAGCGTCGCGGAGCAGCCGCGCGGCGTCCTCGGGCGCGACGATGTTGAGGTTGAGGTCGGTCGAGAGCTCGAGGCCGGCGAGGTGGGTCAGCCTGGGCATCACGTCGATGCGCCAGCAGAACTGATCCGCGCCGCGGGGGGCGGTCCTGACCCACATGTTCAGCGGCGGGTTCGCGCCGAGACGGCGCGCCAGCCGCTGCAGGCCCTCGTGCAGGAGCGCCGCGCCCGTCGGTCCCTCCTCCTCGAAGCGCGGGCGCGGCACGCGCGGCGCCAGCATCAGCTGGAACGGCAGCCGCGAGGCGAACGGAGCCAGGAGAACCGCCTCATCGTCGATCGCGACGATCCGCTCGCCGAGCCTCACCTCTTCCGCCACGAGGTCTCCGAGCAGGCTCTGCCCCATGGTCCGTGTCGTGTAGGCGGCCGAGCGCTCGCGCTCGCGCGCGACGGCGCCCGGGACGAAATCCAGCGCGTAGAGCTGGGCGTGGGTGTGCGGCAGCGACGCCCCTGCCTCGCGGCGCTCGTTGACGATCAGCTGCACATAGGAGCTGTCGGCGTGCGCGCGCATCCGCTCGCGCCAGACATCCACCGCCGCGACCGCCTGCGCGGCGGGCAGGTCCGCCAGTGAGAGGACCGGCTGCGGTCCGTTGATGACGACCTCGTGCGCGCCGGTGGCCGGGAGCGTGACGAACAGCTCACCGGCCCCGCGGGCCGGCGGGAGCGGCTCGGCGGCATCGCCCGGCGGGCCGGTGCGGGCGTCGAGCGCCGGGTAGAGGTTCGGCACCACGCGCACCGTCCAGCCCGGCGAGTTCGGCGCACCCCCTCCGGGACGCACCGCGTACAGCTCGGGGGGCGTGCGGTCCTCGTGACCCTCGGCGAACGGGTCCTGGCCGGGGTCGATCGGCTCGGCGGGCTCGCAGCGCGGCTCGCCGCCGGGGCGGCGGCTGCGCTCGCCGGCCACGATCGTGCGGTGCCCGCTGAGCGGGTCGATACGGAGTTCCGGCATCGCCTCAGCCGGCCGTCGCGTAGCGCCGCACGTCGCGTTCGAGCTTGGCGGCGTCGGGATACGGCCCCTGGTGGATGTAGAGACTCCCCCGCGGGCCGATGAACACGGTCACCGGCGTGAAGCTCGAGTCGGTGATCGCCGCGCCCGCTTGGCCGCTCGCGTCGTAGTAGCTCGGGTAGGGCACAGGGAACGAGTGCAGGAACGATTCGGCGGCCCCCTTCGAGGTGTCGCCCGAGTCGATGCCGATGAACGCCACCGCCCGGCCCTGGCGCACCGCCGCCTGCTGGAAGGCGCCGAACTCGGCCCGGCACGGCGCGCACCACGACGCCCACTTGTTGATGACGACCGGCGTGCCGCGCAGGGCCGCGAGCCGCGCGCGCAGCGAACGCAGGCCGCCGGGCAGCAGCTCGGCCCCCTGGGCGTGGAGCGCCGCGAGCTGCGGCGGCGAGCCCTGCAGGCGGGCCTGCATCGCCGCGGGCGTGAGCCGCGAAGGCGCTCCGCCGGAGCTGCCTCCCAGCTCGAGCAGCCCCACGATCAGGAGCGCGGCGAGACCCGCTGTCGCGGCGAGCAATGCCAGGCGCGTCGGCGTCACGGCGCAAAGCCTCGCAGATGACCCGTCCGCCTCCGCCGCACTCGGGCATCCGTCCTTCCACCCGGCCGGCGACCTTGGATCGCGCCTCGCCGTGCTATATCCTGGACTCACGTAGAGAGCCGGGGCGCAGAGGGTCTCCGGCGAATGCGCCACACGGGCGCAGTTTCCTTCGGGCCGCGTCGAAGTTACCTTCCGAGCGGCTCTGTCTCGAAGTCCAGAGCCTCCTATGGCCGAGTCCACCTCAGTGGCCCTCGCAGCCACGACCATCCCGAGTTCCGCGAGCATCGCGCGAGCTGAGAAGTTCGTGCGCGAGGCCTTCCTCCACGACGGCGAGGATCCCGCGGTCGTGCTCGCGCCCGGCACCCCCCGCCGCGGCGCGCTCGACTCCGCGCTCGCGGAGCTGGCCGAGGACCCCAAGGCGAAACAGCCCTCGACCGCGTGGCGGCGCGAGTTCTCGCTGCTGCTCGGGCTCGAACGCCTGCTCTCCGACGAGGAGCCGAAGCTCGCCGACGGCACGGTGCTCTCCGCCCACCAGGTCGACGCGCTGTCGGGCACGCTGGCAGCGCTGCTCGCCGAGGCGCAGCGCACGGCGCCGAACGGCAAGGTGGCCGCCTCCGCCTCGCCCGAGCTGCTCGCCTCGGCGGACATCCTCGGCCCCGACGAGCCGCCCGCTGCCGAGCCGCCCGCTGCCGCTGCCGCTGCAGCCGCCGAGGACGAGGACGAGCCCGAGGACGAGGAGGACGACCTCGAGGACGACGAGGAGGACGAGGAGGACGACGAGCTTGGCCCCGTGACCCGCGCCGCTCCGGACGAGGACGAGGACGACGAGGAGGACGACGAGGACGACGAGCTCGAGGCCGACGACGACGCCGAGGCGGCGGCGGAGGAGGCGGCAGCCGAATCCGACGAGGAGCCACGCGACTGGGTGGACGAGGACGACGAGGAGGAGACGCTCGGCGAGCAGCCCGAGGACCCGAACGCGGCGAAGCGGTTCTGGTTCGAGCACGCCACCGGCGCCGGCAAGACCGTCGCCGCGCTCGGCTTCGTCGAGGCCACGCAGACCGGCGGCGTGCTGATCCTGACCCACCGCCGCAACCTCGTCGACCAGTTCCTCGGCGAGCTGCGCGACCGCGGCTACTCCAAACGAATCAGCAAACCGCTGCTCCAGGGCGAGGACCCCGGCAAAGGGCCGGTGACCGTCGAGACCTACCAGTGGTTCGTGCGCAACGCAGGCAAGATCTCGAGCGCCTACACGATCGTGATCTGCGACGAGGCGCACACCGCGTTGGGTGAGAAGACGAGCGCCGCGATCCGCGAGTGGACCGGCCCGATCTTCATCGGCATGACGGCGACCGGCGCGTTGATCGCGCGCCACGTCACCGACCTGTTCCCGACGCAGACCTCGCGCTTCGACCTCGCGCTCGCAGCCCGTCGCGGCGTGATCGCGCCACTGCGCTGCGTGCGCATCTCGCCGGGCGTCGGCGTGCGGACGATCGCCAAGGTGCCGCTCAGGCGCGGCGAGATCGACACCGAGTTCGACCAGGACGAGCTGGCGAAACTGCTCGACCAGCAGCCGTTCAACATGGCTGTGGCGAACCTCTACAAGACCCGCTTCAACGGCGTCCCCGGCGTCGTCTACGCGGCCGGCGTGCGTCACGCCTACAACCTCGCCGAAGCGTTCCGCGCGGAGAACATGAAGGCCCAGGCGGTCTCGGGCGAGACCCCGAAGAAAGAACTCGTGGACATCCTCGCCCGCTACGAGCGCGGCGACATCGACGTGCTGATAAACGCCCAGCTGCTCGCCGAGGGATGGAACAGCCCGCGCGCGACCGTCTGCGTGCACCTCGCCCCGACCGCCTCCAAGCGCATCTACCAGCAGCGCGTCGGGCGCGTCACGCGCCGGCACCCCGGCAAGGAGGCGGGGCTGGTGGTCGACTTCGTCCACCCCGCCACCAAGCACGACGACCCGGTCGTCACGCTGCACTCGCTGCTCGACCGCGACGTCTACCGCGGCGGCGCGATCGTCGTCGGCCCGGTGCGCCGCGGGCGCGGGCGGCGCATGCGCGTCGAGCGCAGGGTGCTCCCGGTCTGCGCGGAGGAGGAGCGCCGGTTCGCGGTCTTCGAGCGCGAGCTGTGGCGGATCGCCGTCGAGCACCTCGACTACGGCGAGCAGCACCTGTGGGCCGCGCTGGCCGGCGCACGCGTCGCGCCGAACGGCTGGCGCCGGGCGCGGGCGATGCTGCACTTCGACCGCTCGGGCGAGCTCAAGGGCCGCTTCCTGATCACCGCAGTCAAGCGCAACAAGAACCCGCAGCTGCGCCTGCGCGCGCTCGCGGACATCGCCGCGCTGCGCGACCCCGACGCCTTCGACGAGGCGATCGACATCATCGGCACCTGGCCGCGCGAGGAGCGCAAGGAGGCGACGAAGATCATGCTGCGCGCCCTGGTCGAGCGGCGGATCGGCCGCCGCGACCAGGCGAACGCGTGGATCTGGCGGCTCGCCGAGTACACGCGCGACGTGCACGAGGAGTACGCGGTGCAGCGCTGGCCGGAGACCAAGCGCCTGCTCGGCCTGCTCGTCAACTCAGCCGGCGGCGCGCACGCCCGCAACGCGCGCCGGCTGATCCACGCGGCTCGCAAGCAGGACCGCCGGCTCGCGGCGGCGCTGCTCGCTGCCGCCCTCGCCCACACGCCGGAGGCCGAGGAGGCGCTCCGCGGCGCCCGCACCCGCATGGCGCGAAAGCCGCCCGCGCTGGCGCGCGAACTGCTTCGCAACTTCCCCAAGCGCCGCGCGCGCGGCGCGCGCCGGCGGCGCAAGGGTGCCAAAGCCGTCGAGGGCGCGCCCCAGGCAGGAGGGCGGGCCGCCGAGGCGCCCGCCAACGGCAGCGCGCCGGCCGAGACGACCGCGCAGGAGAACGGCGCTGCGCCACGCGGCGAGAAGCAGGACCGCGCGGCTGCGGGCGGTGACGGCAACGGCAAGCGTTCCGGCGACGGCAACGGCGCGGGCAAGCGTCCGCGGCGCAAGCGCTCCGGCGGGCGCGGCGACGAGGACGACGCCGCGGAGCGGCAGGTCGCCTAGGCGACCCCCGCGGACACGCTCCGCGGGCGAGAGCTAGCCCTCGCTGGGGGCGCCGCCGATCGCGTCGGACAGGCGCCGGGAGAGCCGCGACTCGCGTTCGTAGCGCCGGCGCGCTCTGCTCATCTGCTCGCCGCCGTCCGGGTAGCGCCGCCGCGCCCACGGCGAGCCGGGCCGGGCGAGCCGGGCCGCTCCGAGCAGCCCCACCGGCAGCAGGAACACGCCGACGGCGCCGAGCACGATCCGCCCCTTCAGGATCGCGACGATCGCCGCGGTCAGCGACAGGGCGATCACGGCGCTCACCGTGACGGCCGAGCCGGGGTCGTCGAGTTCGAACGGGCGCACGCCGATCACGACCAGCGCGCCGACGGTCGCGACCACCGCCACGGCCTCCAGCGAGCTGCGGCCCTCATCGCGCCAGTAGACGTCTTCCATCCGCGTCCACAGCGCGAACTCGTCCAGAGTGAGCCCCGCGCCCACGCCGAAGACGGCGGCGACGATGCCGTCCCAGGGCTCGCCCAGGTGCAGGCCGAGGCCGAGGAAGCCGGCGCCCAGCATCAGGAAGATCCCCCACACGAAGTGGTGAAGGTGCATCCCGTCGGAGGTCTCGACCCCGCCGGGCCACCAGGTGAACCGGCGCGTCATGCGGGCGCTCGTGCGGATCGCCAGGAACGCGATCAGCATCGCGGTCAGGCACACGAACGCGTGCTGGCGGCCGTGGTCGGCCACCACGAGGTCGTAGATGTGCCGGATCGGGAGCACGCTCGCCATCGGTTCACTCATCGACCGCCCTGCCTCCCGGGTTGATCGCGTCCCGGATTCTCCCGCGCCGCCGCCCTGCGCGTGGTCAGCCTGCAGACCGCAGGTGCACCTCGCCGGAGCCGAGCGCGGTGCGCCCGCCTCCGTCGATCGCGACCACGAGCCGGCCGTCGCCGTCGATCCCCTGTGCGACCCCCGTCCCTTCGGGCGCGTCACCAGGCTCGCCCGGCGGTCCCCAGGCGATCCGCCTTCCCTTCAGCGCGTCGCGCTCCGCCCACGCGCCGAGCGTCGCGCCGGGCTCCTCCTCGATCCGCCATTCGAGCGCGCGCAGCAGCCCGGCGAGCAGCGGCTCGACGTCTTCCACGCCGAGGCCGAGCGTCGCGGCGGTGTCCTGCAGCTCGGCCGGCAGCTGATCCAGGCGCACCGCGACGTTCAGCCCGATCCCGAGCACCGCCCAGTTCTCCTGGCGGGCGCCGACCCGCGCCTCGATCAGGATCCCGGCGAGCTTGGCGAGGCCCCCGCCCCGCTCCAGGACGATGTCGTTCGGCCACTTGATGAGCGCGCGGGGACGCTGCTCGGCGCCGGGCGCGGCGTCGAGCGCCTCGCAGACCGCGACCGCGCAGGAAAGCGGCAGCAGGCGCGGCGCCGGCCGCAGGATCAGGGAGGCGAGCAGCGAGCTGCCGGGCGGAGCCGACCAGCGCCGCCCCTGGCGCCCGCGCCCGGCGCTCTGCTCGGAGGCGGTCACGAGCGATCCGTGCGGGGCACCGCCCGCGGCGAGCTCGCGGGCGCGCTCGTTGGTCGAATCGGTCAGCCTGAGATGCAGCCGGGGCGTCCCGAGCTCTCGGTCCATCGTGGACTCAGGCGAGGGGCTCACCGGGGGCGACCAGAACCTCGTCGAGGCGCCCGGCGCCGAGCACCTCGGCGGCGGAGCCCCGGTTCACCGCCAGCGCGAGCATCCCGAGGCCGTCTTTGTAGAGCAGGAGCCCGCCCGGGTGGACGTCGGCGAAGGTCCGCGCGAAGGTCGCATGGTGCCTGCGGCCGCCCGTCTGCACCCACACCTCGTCGCCCAGCGCCAGCCCGAGCTCTGCGACCTGCTCGGTCTGCCCGTCGAGGATCAGGTTGCCGAAGGTGTCCGAGTGCAGCACGTGCAGCTCCAAGCCGGCGTCGGTCATCACGGCGACGGAGATGTGCAAACGCCGCAGGCTGCCAGGGTCGAGCGGCTCGCCCAGGGACGCGAGCGGCACCCCCGCCGCCAGCGCGCCGGCGACCGGCGCGAAGATGTCGCGCCCGTGGAAGGTGGGCGACACCGGCTCGAGGCGCTCGGGCGAGCCCTCGACGTCGACCGCCTCGGCGATGCCGCCGAGCCGTTCGCAGACCGGCATCAGCAGGCCGTTGTCCGGGCCGACCAGCAGCCGCTGCTGCTCGACCGTGCGCACGGCGATCGCGCGCCGCCCCCGCGCGCCGCTCGTACCCACGCCGGGGTCGACGACCGCCAGGATGATCGCGTCGGGCAGGTAGGGCAGCGTCGCGCGCAGCACGATCGCGCCCGTATGGACGTCGTGGCGGGGGAGCGAGTGCGTGAGGTCGATGACACGCGCGTCGGCGCAGCGACGAGCGATCACCGCGTGGCAGACGCCGACGAACTCGTTGCCGAGACCGTAGTCGGAGAGAAACGTGATGACCGGGGATGTCACGGATCTGACTGCTTATCAGCAGCGTCGGCCAGCAGCGCCTCCACCAGCCCCGGGACGTCGTGGCGCTCGGCCTCGACGTGCGGCTCGAGACCCGCCTCGCGCAGCGAGGCGCTCGTCACGGGGCCGATCGAGACCAGCCGTGCATGAGGCGAGATCGCCTGTGGCCCGCCGGCGGCCTCCAGGAAGAAGCGCACGGTCGAGGAGGAGGTGAACGTGATGTAGTCGGCTGTCACGGCCGCCTCCAGCACCCCTGGGGCGACCGCCTCGGGGACGGTCTCGTAGAGCTCCAGGACATCCGCGGGGACGCCCCGCTCGGCGAGCGCCGCGGGCAGGACGTCGCGGCCTTGTGCGCCTCGCGCGATCAACGCTCGCCGCGCCGGATGCTCGGTGAGCTCGGCGTCGAGCAGCTCGACCAGGCCCTCGGCGACGGCTCGTGCGGGGACGATGTCGGCGCGGATCCCGTGCTCGCCGAGCGCCTCGGCGGTGCTCTCGCCGATGGCGGCGATGCGCGTCCCGGCGAGCGCGCGCGCATCGCGCGGGGGCTCCGACGCGGCGAGTCGCTCGAACAGGCCCCGCACCCCGTTGGCGCTGGTGAGGAAGATCAGGTCGTAGGGAGCGGGGTCGAGCTCCGGGCCCGGCAGCGGCCGCACGGCGATCGCCGGCGCTTGCACGACGCGCGCGCCCAGCTCCGCAAGGGAGCGCGCCAGCCCGCTCGCCTGCGCTCGCGCTCTCGTCACCGCCACCGTCCTGCCAGCGAGCGGGCGCGGCGGGAGCCACGACAGCTCCGCCGACAGCGAGGCCACCGCGCCGATCACCGTCACCGACGGTGGGCGCACGCCGGCCTCGCGCGCGGCGCCGGCGATCGTGGCGAGCGTGGCCGTGACAGTGCGCTGCCCCGGCAGCGTCCCGGCTTCGATCACGGCGGCGGGCTCCTCGCCGCCGCGGCCGGCCTCGAGCAGCCCGGCGGCGATCGCCGGCAGCGCCGAGACGCCCATGTAGAAGACGAGCGTGCCCGGGAACGCGGCGAGCGCCTGCCAGTCGATCGCCGTGTCCTCGCCGTCCCCGTCGCGGGTGTGACCCGTGACGAGCGCCACGGCCGTCGAGAGGCCACGGTGTGTCACCGGGATCCCGGCGTAGGCCGGCGCCGCGAGCCCCGCCGTCATGCCGGGCACGATCTCGAACGGCACCCCCGCCGCGCGCAGCGCCAGTGCCTCCTCGCCGCCGCGGCCGAACACGAACGGGTCACCGCCCTTCAGCCGCACGACCGTCCTGCCGGCGAGGGCGTGCCGGAGAAGCAGCGCTTCGGTGTCGGCCTGGGGGACCTGCTCCCCCCCGCCCTCCTTGCCGACGAACACCAGCTCGGCGTCGGCGCGGGCGCCGTCCAGCGCCCCCGGGCCCACCAGCCGGTCATACAGGATCACGTCGGCCGCCGCGATCGCCTCGAGCGCGCGGGCGCTCAGCAGTCCCGGATCTCCAGGGCCGGCGCCGACGAGGTACACCTGCCCCGGCCCGCCGGCTTCAGGAGACATCGTGGACACCGGCCGCCATCTCGCGCGCCCGACCCAGGAGCTCCTCGGCGCCGACCGCGCGCAGGCGCGCCGCGACGCGTTGGCCGAGCGCCTCCGGCGCCTCGGCCTCGCCGGACTGCTCGTCGAGCGCCCAGGCCGAGCCGTCGGGCAGCCCGACCCACCCGCGCAACTGCAGGCCGTCCTGGAGCACCTGGGCGTGTGCGCCGAGCGGGGTGTTGCAGTCGGCGTCGAGGGCGCGCGCGAGCGCCCGCTCGGCGCGCAGCGCGGCCAGCGCCGCCGCGTCGGTGATGCGCTCGGCGGCCCGCCGCGCGTCGTCGTCGTCGTCGCGTCCCTCGAGCGCGAGCGCGCCCTGCCCGGGAGCGGGTACGAACCGCGCCGCGTCCAGCAGCGCGCCCGCCTCGTGCTCGCGCCCGAGCCGCTGCAGGCCCGCGCGCGCGAGCACGATCGCGTCGAGCCCCTCGGACTCGGAGCCGAGCTTGGCGAGCCGTGTGTCGACGTTGCCGCGCACAGGCACGACGTCGAGGTCGGGGCGGGCGCTGCGAAGCTGTGCGACGCGCCGCAGGCTGCTCGTGCCGACTCGAGCCCCGGGGGCCAGCGTCTCGAGGCCGGCGGCGCCGCAGAGCGCATCCTCGGCCGCGGCGCGCCCGGGGGCTCCGAGCAGCGCCAGACCCGGGGCCGGGTCGCCCGGCAGGTCCTTCGCCGAGTGCACGGCGAGGTCGATCTCCCCGTCGAGGAGGGCGCGCTCGAGGCCGTCCACCCAGCGCGACTTGTCCGCGGCGCTCGCCCCCGCGTCGCCCCCGGTCGAGAGCGGGACGATCTCCACGTCGCCGAGCATCGCCGCGACCAGCTCCGCCTGCGCGAGCGCGAGGGCGCTGCGGCGGGTTCCGAGCCGCATCAGCCGGGGACGCCGGGACGGAGCCCGCGCATCTAGTTGCGCCGGGAGGGCGCCGAGCGGCGGCGCTCGAGGTCGTGGACCTCGGCCAGCCCGCCCGCCTGCTCGCGCGCTGCGCCCTCGCCCTGCTCGGCGTCCTCGCGGAGACCGAACAGCTCGCGCACGAGCTCGAGGCTCGCGTGTCCTCCGGCGCCGCCACGATCGTCCTCGAGGCCGCGCAGGCGGATCGTCGGCTCGTGCAGCAGCCGCGCCATCACGGCGCGCGCGATCGCCTCGATGCGCACGACGTCACGTGCGGTGGCGCCCTCCCAGCGCCCCGCGTTCTCCGCCAGCACCTGCTCGACGATGTCGTTGCCGTGCTCGCGCAGCGCCGAGATCGTCGGCAGCGCGTCGAGCTGGCCGAGCCAGCGCGCGAAGCGGTGGATCTCCTCCTCGACGATCTCGTGGGCGCGCGGCACCTCCTCGGCGCGCAGCGACAGGTTGCGCGCCACGACCGCCTGCAGGTCGTCGATGTCGTAGAGCGTGACGCCTTCCAGCTCGGCGCAGGCCGGGTCGACGTCGCGCGGGACGGCGATGTCGATCAGCAGCAGCGGCCGACCCTCCCGTTGGGACATCACCAACTCGAGCTCGTCGCGCCCGACGATCGGGTGGGGCGACGCGGTGGACGACAGCACGATGTCGGCCGCGAGCAGCTGGTCGGGCAGTTTCTCGAGCCCCACGACCGTGCCGCCGAAGCGCTCGGCCAGGCTCAGCGCGCGGTCCGCGTGGCGGTTGGCGACGAAGATCGTTCCGGCCCCCTGCTCGGCCAGCGCGCGGGCGGTCAGCTCGCTCGTCTCGCCGGCGCCGAGGATCACCACGTGGCGCGCCTTCAGCTCGCCGAGGACGCTCTGCGCGAGATCGACGGCGACCGACGGCACGCTCACGCGGCTGGCTCCGATCGTCGTCTCCGAGCGCACCCGCTTGCCCGTCCGGAGCGCGGCGGCGAACAGCCGGTTGGTCAGCGGCCCCGTGGCACCCGCCTTGATCGCGGCCTCGTGCGCGCGGCGGACCTGGCCCTGGATCTCGGCCTCGCCGACGATCATCGACTCGAGCCCCGCGGTGACCTTGTAGAGCTGGCGCGCGGCGTCGCAGTTGCGCGGCGAGTAGATCGCGTCGGCAAGCTCGGTCGGGCGGATGCCCGCGCGGCGCGCGAGCAGCCCGAGCACTTCGGACTCGGCGTGGACGGCGTCGCCGACGACGAGGTAGACCTCGGTGCGGTTGCAGGTCGAGATCACGACCGCCTCGCGCACCTCCGGCGTCGAGACGGCGACGTGGGCGAACTCGCCGGCCTCGCTCTCGCTGAAGGCGAGCCGTTCGCGCAGGGAGACGGGAGCCGTCTTGTGCGAGATCCCGAGCGCCAGCAGCTCGCTCATCGGCCGTGTCCCCTCATGCCTGAGCGGGCTCCTGATCGCGCGCGCCGGACTCGGCGGCTTCTTTGCGGTCCAGCTCTGCCAGCAGCTCGCCGAGCTCTCGCTCGGTGCGGCTCATGCGCACCGCCATGATCGCCACGTAGACGAGCACGAGCGCGAGCAGGACGATGTAGGCGCCGGCGACGTACTTGCCGGCCTCGTGCAGCGGCAGCGCGGGGCTCTCGGCGAGCAGCGCGGTCATCCGGCCGTCCTCGCGGGGGCGCGACGGCCGACGTGCGCAGCCGAGGGGGCGGCGCTGCGGGCCGGCGGGCGCCCGCCTTCCTCCTCGCCGGCCAGCCGGCGGCGGAGCGCCCGCACCTGTGCGCGGGTGTGCTTGGCGGTCAGCTCGTATTTGCACAGCGTCGCGTAGAGCAGCGAGATCGCCACGAGCGAGACCAGGAACGTCAGCGCCATCGAGCCCGGCAGGTTGGAGGTGCTCCCGAGCACCCGCGGGTGCAGGAACGCCGTCGACATGCGCACGGCGATGAAGTTGAGCGGTACGAACGCCCCCGCCGTGATCGCGAAGACCGACGCGTAGCGCGCCTGGCGCTCGGGGTCCTCGATCGCGAAGCGCAGCGGCTGGTAGGTGGCGTAGAGCAGGAACACGATCAGGAACGAGACCAGCGTGGGCTCATCCCACACCCACCAGTGGCCCCAGGACCCCTTCGCCCAGATCGAGCCGGTGATCAGCGTGGCCAGGCCGAAGATCAGGGCCATGTGGATCGCGACGTAGGAGCGGAAGTCCCAGCGCGGGTCGCGCGTGCGCAGGTGAGCGATCGCGAGGATGCCGCCGAGCACGAACCCGCAGAGCGAGACGATCGCGAGCGGGACATGGACGTAGAAGATCTTCTGCAGGAAGCCCTGTTCGGCTTCGAGCGGCGCGTAGAAGAAGACGAGCGTCAGCGCCGCGGTCGTTGCCACGACGGTCGAAATGCTGAGCGCGCGCAGGCCTTTGCCGTACATGGTGCTAGTCCTCGAGAAGGAAGTCGAACAGGGCGAAGGCGATCAGCCCGAACAACAGATCATAGACCCCGAGCGTCGCCAGCCAGCGGGCACCGGCGCCCCCGCGGTGGGCGCTCACGAGCAGCGGCTCGGTGGCGCGGGCGGCGCCGATCACGATCGGCACGAACAGCGGCAGTGCCAGCAGCGGTCCGAGGAGATCGCGCGCCCGGGTCTGAACCGCCAGCGCCCCGACGAGCGTGCCGATCACCGCCACGCCCACGTCGGCGAGCGCGAGCGTCGCGATCAGCCCCGGCAGGGCCGGGCCGATCGGCGGGCCCAGCAGCAGGATCGAGAACGCGGGCACGGCGATCAGCTCGAGCACGATGAGATAGGCGAGCAGCGTGAGCGTCTTCGCGATCAGCATCGCGCTGCGGTCCACGGGTGCCAGCAGGAAGCCGTCGAAGCCGCCCTGCTCGGCGTCGGCGACGAACAGGCGGTTGACGCCGAGAATCGCTGCGAACAGCAGCGTCACCCACAGGATCCCGGCGGCGAGATCCCCTTCGACGCTGCCACGGTTGAGCGCGAAGTGGAACACCACGAAGGTGCTGAGCGCGAACAGCGACATCCCCGGCACCGACTCGAGCGTGCGCAGCTCGACGAGCAGCTCCTTGCGCAGGAGGGCGCCGACGGTGCGCCCGAGCCGCACCTGGCGCGGGTCGGGGGGCGGCGTCCGCTGCGCGCTCGCCGGGCTCTCGCCGATCGCCGCGCTCACCGGTACAGCTCCGTGATCTCGCCCGGAGCGAGCGCGGAGGCCTCCGCGAGCAGCACCGGGCGCCCGCCGCGCAGGCCCAGCACGAGGTCAGCCTCGGCCAGCCCGCCGCCGGGGTCGTGGCTGCAGACCACGCGCGTCCGGCCGGCCCCGGGGCCGATCAGCGGCGCGACGAGCTCGACCGCGGCAGGGTCGAGGTTGGCGTAGGGCTCATCGAGCAGGAGCAGCTCGGGCTCGTGGAGCACCGTGCGCGCGATCGCGACCCGCTGCACCATCCCCCTCGACAGGGTGCGCAGAGGCTCGTCGGCGCGCCGCGACATGTGGACAGAGTCGAGCAGCTCTCCGACCCGCTCCTCATCGGTGCCGTGCAGCCGTGCGTGGTAGCGCAGGTTCTCGCGGGCCGTGAGCTCCCGGTAGAGCAGCGGCTCGTGCGCGAGCAACCCGATCCGCCCGCGAACCGCCCACGCCTCGTCAGGCAGCGATCGCCCGAGCACCGTGACGCTCCCTTCGTGCTGGCGCAGCAGCGTCGCCAGCACGCGCAGAAGGGTCGTCTTGCCGGCGCCGTTGGGGCCGAACACGACCAGCGTGCGCCCTGCGGCGAGCGACACATCGACGCCGCCGAGCGCGTCGCGTTCGCCGTAGCGGCGCACGACGCCGCTCAGCTCCAGGGCGGCCGTCTCAGGCGCGAAGCTCACCTGCGAAGCCTAGACCGAGCCCACGAGCCGCGGCGCGAACCGCCGCCCGCCGGCACCCGCTGAGCGCCTAGCTGAGCGCAGGCTCGTGGGCGCGCTGCGCCGCGGCGATCAGCTCGCGGACGGCCGGCTCATCCCCTGACCGCAGCAGCTCGATCGGGTCGGGCGCGCCGTTGACGATGCCCTCGAAGAACTCCTTGCGGTCCTGGTAGGTCGGCAGCGTGCCCTTGGCCCAGCCGCGGACCTCGTTGAGAAGCACCGCCAGGCGCGCGTAGGGCTCGCCGAACTGCTCCTGCACCTCGCGCTTGATGCGCTTCGCCAGCGCCGGCGAGGCGCCGGCCGTCGAGATCGCGATCGCGAGCGGCCCGGTGCGCACGATCGCGGGCAGGATGAAGTTGCACAGCGGCGGCACGTCGACGACGTTCACGAGCATCGCGCGGCGCTCCGCGTCGTCGTACACGGAGATGTTGACGTCGGTGTCGTCGGTCGCCGCGATCACCATGAAGACCCCCTCGAGGTCCGCCGCGCCCGCGTACTCGCGCCGCTCCCAGCGGATCGAGCCCTCAGCCGCGAGCTCCTGCAGCGCCGGCTCGGCGTCAGGCGCGATCAGCGTCACCTCGCCGTCGCACGCGAGCAGCCCCTCGACCTTCTCGAGGCCGATCTCGCCGCCGCCGACGACCACGCAGCGCCGGCCGCTCAGCTTCAGGCAGGCGATGTAGAAGGGGGTGTCGAGCATCCCCTGGACGCAGCTCTGGTCGCAGATCCCCTTGCGGAGCTGGCAGACGCACTCCTTGCCGGCGTAGGCCTGGGCGGGCATGGCTTGAAGGTTAGCCGCGCTAATGGGGAAGCCCGCGCCCGAAAGCGCGCGCCAGCAGGCGGGTGAGCGGCACGATGCCTGCCCGCCAGGCGCGCTCGCGGTCGGCCTCGCGCTCGGAGCGCAGCCGCGCGACGGCGCTCGCCGCCCGCGCCGTCGTGGCGTCGTAGGGCGACCACCACAGGCCGCGGGCGCGCGGCGGGTCCCACGCGATCAGCTTTTCCTGCGCGCAGGCGCGGAGCCCCGCCTCGCCGAGCGTGCGCCCGAGCCCGCCGCCGGCGGCCGCGCCCCAGGGTCCGCGCGAGACGGTCGGTCCCGGCAGGTGGTCGTTCATCCACACCATCCCGGCGTGCAGCTCGCGGGCGATGCGCGTGCCGCGGTAGCGGTCCGCCGTCCAGACCGAGGCGCCGAGGCTGTAGTCGCTGTCGTTCGCGCGCGCGATCGCCTCGTCCTCGGAATCGACGGCGTGCACGCACAGCACCGGGCCGTCGATCGGCTCGCGTTCGATCCGTGCTCCCGCCGGTACGCCGCTCAGGATCGTGGGGGCGTAGAACGCGCCGTGGGTGGCGATCGGACCGTCCACCGGTCCCCCGCAGTGCCTGCGCGCCCCGGCCGTGACCGCGTCCTCGACCAATGCGTGCACGCGCCGCCGCCGCGCCTCGGAGGCGAGTGGGCCGATCTGGGTGCGCTCGTCGGCCGGGTCGCCGACGCGCAGCCGCTGCGCGCCCCGAACCAGCGCCGCGAGAAACGGCTCGTAGCGCTCACGCACCACGTAGATGCGCTCGACCGAGCCACGCGCCTGGCCGGCACCGGCGCAGCCGGCCCAGAGCGCGCCGGCGACGGCGCGAGGCAGATGGGCGTCGGCGAGCACGAGCATCGCGTCCTTGCCCCCGAGCTCCACCGTGACCTCCTTCTCGCGCGAGACGCACGCGCTCGCCACCGCACGCCCGACGACGGGCGAGCCGGTGAACAGGATCTTGCGCGCGCTCGACTCGGCGAGCGCGATCCCGGTCTCCGGGCCGCCGTGGACGATCCGCACGAGGCCCTCCGGAAGTCCTGCCCGGTTGAGCACGCGCAGGATCCGCTCGCCGGCGAGCGAGGCGCGCACGGCGGGCTTGAAGATCACGCCGTTGCCCGCCAGCAGCGCCCCGGCGATCTGGCCGAGGGGCTGCGCGAACGGAGCGCTGCCGGCGCCGATCACGGCGACGACGCCGTAGGGCTCGTACGCGATCTGAGCGCGCTTGGCGAGCGACAGCGTGCGGCTGACGCGCACCCCGCGCGTCGCCAGGGCGCCGGCGCCCTCATCCGCGATCCAGGCGAGCGCGTCGATCGCGGCCAGCAGCTCGAGCGCCGCGACCTCGGCGCGCGGGCGTCCCTGCTCGGCCACGAGCAGGCCGGCTAGCTCGTCGAAATCGTCGATCACCGCCTGGGCCATGCGCCGCATGTAGCGCGCCCGGTCGGCGACGCGCAGCAGCGCCCACAACGGCTGTACCTTCGCGACAGCCGCGACGACGCCGTCCACGCGCTGAGGCGGCGTGACGAGGACGCTCCCCAGCTCCGTGCCGGTGGCCGGGTTCAGAGCGCTCTGGCGGGGGCGGGTCTGCTCGCTTGTGCCGGCCATCGAGGAGCGATTATCCATCCTCGAGGCCCCGCTCCCGGCGAATCCGCTCCAGCCTCGCCGCGAGCTCGGCCTCGGCCTCGTCTGGCCGGTAGAAGCGCTCGCCGGCTACGCCCGCCGGCGCGAGCTCCTGCGGGCCGACGTGCCCGGGGAGCCGGTGCGGGTTCTCGTAGCCGCCCTGGTCCTGGCCCGGTCTCGGCCCTGAGCGCAGCCACGCCGGCGCGGGCTGGGCGCCGTGCTCGCGCACGTGAGCCTGGGCAGCGCCTAGCGCGCGGCCCGCCGCGTCCGACTTCGGCGCCAGGGACAGGTAGATGGCGGCCTGGGCCAGCGCGTAGCGAGCCTCCGGGAGGCCGACGTGCTCGACCGCGTCGGCGGCTGCCGTGGCGACGGACAGGGCGGCGGGATCGGCGTTGCCGATGTCCTCTGAGGCGAGGATCACCATCCGCCGCACGATGAAGCGCGGGTCCTCGCCGCCCTCCAGCATCACGGCGAGGTAGTAGAGGGAGGCGTCCGGGTCCGACCCGCGGGTCGCCTTGATCCACGCCGAGGCGTAGTCGTAGTGGCGGTCGCCCTTTTTGTCGTAGAGGACCGCGCGGCGCTGCAGCGCGTCCTCCACGCGGGCGAGCGAGACCTGCGGCTCGCCGTTCTCAGCGGCGGTCTCTCCCGCCAGCTCGAGCGCATTGAGCGCCGTGCGGGCGTCGCCTTCGCTGCGCAGGGCGAGGAAGCGCAGGGCGTCCTCCGCGGCCGGCGGTGCCGATGGGCTGGCGGCGGCCGCGCGTGCGAGCACGAGCTCGACGTCCTCCGGGGTGAGCTGCGCCAGCGCGTACACGCGCAGCCGGGAGAGCAGGGCGCCGTTGATCTCGAAGGCGGGGTTCTCGGTCGTTGCCCCGATCAGCGTCACGAGCCCCTCCTCGACCGCCGGCAGCAGTGCGTCCTGC
This sequence comes from uncultured Solirubrobacteraceae bacterium, assembly GCA_963738815.1. Taxonomy (GTDB): domain Bacteria; phylum Actinomycetota; class Thermoleophilia; order Solirubrobacterales; family Solirubrobacteraceae; genus Palsa-744. The sequence continues at coordinate 429,102 of CAVTXW010000007.1, read as the reverse complement.
TGGGCCTTGTTGAAGCGATGGATCTCATCGAGGAAGAGGACCGTCGCCGGGCCTCCGGTGTCGAGTCGGTGGCGTGCGCGCTCGATCACGGCGCGCACCTCCGGCCGGCCCGCCGCGACGGCGCTCAGCTCCTCGAAGGCGGCGCCGGAGCTTTCAGCGACGATCCGAGCCAGCGTCGTCTTGCCGGAGCCGGGCGGGCCGTAGAGGACCATCGAATGGGGGCGGCCCTGCTCGATCGCCGTGCGCAGCGCCGAGCCCTCGCGGAGGAGGTGCGTCTGGCCCACGAACTCCTCGAGACTGTGCGGGCGAATTCGCGCGGCGAGTGGCTGCGCCGCGACGCCGGCGCCGCTTGCAGGCGGATTGGCCTCGTCGCCGAAGAGGGTATCCACGCGATTGAGTATGTCGCCATGTGCGCGATCCGACGTCGGGAATCCGCCTGAAGGTGGCACTTATGCTCCCGTCGAAGGTGTAGATTCGGAGCTCAAGTCGAGGAGCACGGTGAGGATCACGCACATCGCCAATGAGGAGTCCCGCGAGGGATGAGCTTCACCACCGCCGAGGCGAGGCCGGCTGCTGAGACGCTGGACTTCCTGGAGGCCGGGGGCGACGTCGCTGCGCGCTCGCCGCTTCAGCTCTTCTGGCGCCGCTTCCGCCGAGACCGTGTTTCAGTCGTCGCCGGCGGAGTCGTCATAACGCTGATCGTGATCGCAATCGCCGCGCCCCTGCTGCTGACGATCCTCGGCCTGCCGGGGCCCAACGTCGAGAACCTCAACCTGACGGATTCGTTCGGCTCGCCCCTGGGCCCGAGCACGGCCCACCCGTTCGGGGTGGATCAGCTGGGGGAGGACGTCGCTTCGCGCGTCATCTACGGGACGCGCGTGTCGCTCGAGGTGGGCATCATCGGCACCGCGATCTCGACCTTCATCGGGGTCAGCGTGGGCCTGATCGCGGGCTTCTTCCGGGGGTGGGTGGACACGCTCCTCTCACGCAGCGTCGACGTCGTGCTCTCGATCCCGATTCTGCTGCTCGGCATCGGGATCGGCGCCGCGTGCTCGGTCAAGGGGTGCCTGGGAGGGACGCTCCAGCCCGGGATCGGCGTGATCATCTTCCTGATCGCGTTTGCCACCTGGCCCTACATGGCGAGGATCGTGCGCGGGCTCGTCCTGTCGCTGCGCGAGCGCGAGTTCGTCGAAGCGTCGCGGGGGCTCGGCGCGTCCAACTCACGCATCATGCTGCGCGAGATCCTGCCCAACCTGACGGCGCCGATCATCGTCTACGCGACGCTGCAGATCCCGACCAACATCCTGATCGAGGCGGCCCTGTCGTTCCTCGGCGTCGGCATCCGCCCGCCGACCGCGAGCTGGGGTCAGATGATCGCCTCCGCGACGCCGATCTTCAACACGGCCTGGTGGTACATGGTGTTCCCCGGCCTCGCGCTGCTGATCACGGTGCTGGCTTTCAATCTTCTGGGCGACGGGCTGCGAGATGCCCTGAACCCGAGGAACGCCCGATGAGGGCGTTCGACACACAACAACAGGAGGCGACTCGATGAGGTCGATCAGAACGGCCGCTGCTCTTGCGGCCGTAGCCCTGCTGGCGGTTCTGCTGTCAGCATGCGGCTCGAGCAGCTCGAGCAGCGGTAGCTCGGGCGGTTCGGAAACCGTCGAAACCAGCGGATACCAGAATCCGGCAACGGAGTCTCTGTCCGGCAAGAAGGGTGGAACTCTCGAAGTCCTGCAGGAAGGCGACTTCGAACACCTCGACCCCGGGATCGCCTACTACTCGGTCGACTACATGGTGGTTTTCGCCACGCAGCGGCCGCTGTACTCGAACAAGCCCAACACGGCTTCGACGGCAAGCCCGGACATGGCTTCCGGACCGCCCGAAATCTCATCTGACAACAAGACGATCACTGTCCACCTGCGCGAAGGCGTGAAGTTCAGCCCGCCGGTGAACCGCGAAGTGACAGCCGAAGACGTCGCCTACGCGTTCCAGCGTGCGACGAACCCGAACGTCGCGAACCCGTACGTCGGGGCCTACTTCAAAGCGGTCGAAGGCGAGCCCGAAGCCGAAAAGGAAGGCGGCAAGAAGCCGATCAAGGGCATCACGACGCCCAACAAGCACACGATCGTCTTCAAACTCACCGAACCGAAGGCGCAGTTCGTGTCCAACGCGCTCGTGATGCCGATCGCGGCTGCGGTGCCGAAGGAATACGCCGAAAAGTTCGACCAGCACAAGCCGTCTGACTACTCGGCGCACCAGGTCGCGACCGGGCCTTACATGATCAAGAGCGACAGCTCCGGCAACAACCTGAGCGTCGGTTACTTCCCCGGCAAGTCGCTCACCCTGGTTCGCAACCCGAACTGGAACGCGAGCACCGACATCCGCCCCGGCTATCTGAACGAAATTCAGATCAAGATCGGCGGTAACAACTCGGTGATCGGACGCCAGGTGCTGGAAGGCAACAACGTCGTGCAGAGCGAACCGCCGACACAGGCGAACATCCGTCTGGCGGCCGAAAAATACAAAGAACAGATGATGATCTCGCCGGGCGCCGGCAGCCACTACATCGGCGTCAACAACAAGGTCGGACCGTTCAAGAACGAAAACCTCCGCAAGGCCCTGTGGGCGGCGCTCGACCGCTCCGCCATGGACAAGGCCCGCGGCGGCACGCTCGTCACGAACGTGATGACCCATTTCCTGTACCCGTCCAACGACCCCACCTGGAACGAAGTCATCGGCTTCAACGCCGCGGGCGGCCTGAAGGGGCCGAAATTTGACTTCAACGAACACCCCGAAGGCAACGCGGCGATCGCTGCCAAGTACATGAAGGCGGGCGGCTACCCGTCGGGCAAGTACACCGGTAGCGAAACCGTCACCGTCGTCGGAGCCAAGGGCGCGCCGGCTGAACAGGATGCGGAAATCGTCAACTCGACGCTCAAGAGCCTGGGCTTCACCACGAAGTTCACCCTTGTCGAAACGTCGACGATGTACGCGAAGTTCTGCAACGTGCCGAAAGAAAACATCACGATCTGCCCGAACATCGGATGGATCGCGGACTTCGCCGACCCGCAGACGGTTCTCAACATCACGTTCAACGGCAAGTTGATCGTGCCGACGGGGAACGTCAACTGGAGTCAGGCGGACAACCCCGAACTGAACAAAGCGATGGATGAAGCCGAAAGCGTGAACGGGAAGGGCAACCGCGCCAAGGCATGGGCCGAAATCGACACGAAACTCGTCGAAAAAGCCATCGCCGTTCCGTTCGACTGGGACAAGCAGGCGAACCTCCAGGGCAAGTCCGTCCACGGCGTCGGCCAGCTGTGGAACGTCGGCTCCTGGGACTACAGCTGGACGTCGCTGAAATAGGGGCGATGCAGCTGAGCTGAGCGACACCGGGCTCCGCCTCCCTCCGGGGGGCGGAGCCCGGTCGCTCCTCCGTACGCACGGAGCTGCACCCACCGGTCTCCCGATGAGTCCCGCCACCGAACCCGCGAAGACGAGCCGATGACGGCCTATGTGATCAGGCGCGTGCTCTGGGGCATCGCGCTGCTCGTAATCGTCTGTGCGCTGACGTTCATCCTCTTCCGCGTCCTGCCCACCGGCAACCCCGCCGTGCTTCGCGCGGGACGTGACCCCCAGCCCCACCTGATCAAAGAAATCGAACGGGTGCTCGGGCTCGACAAGTCCCTCCCGAACCAGTTCTGGGATTACGTCAAGGGCGTCTTCCTGCACTTCAACTTCGGCTACTCCTACTACTCGCAGCAGTCAGTCATCACGCTCATCAAGGAACGGATCCCGGCCACCGCCTCACTGGCGATCGGCGCGGCTGTGATCTGGGTCGTCGCGGGCCTCTCCGTAGGGATCATCTCGGCGCTCAAACCCCGCAGCCTCTGGGACCGCACCGCGATGGGCACGGCGCTGGTGCTGATCTCGGCGCCCGAATTCTGGCTCGCGCTGATCGCGCTGCTGCTGTTCTCCGAAGACATCGGCAAATTCAAGATCCTCCCTGGGGCCGGCAGCTACGTGCCGATCAGCCAGGACCCGTGGGGGTGGTTCACCTCGTTGATCATGCCCTGGTTCGTGCTCGCGGCAGGCAGCGCGGCCGTGTTCGCGCGGCTGATGCGCGGCAGCCTGATCGAGACGATGAAAGAGGACTACATCCGAACCGCGCGGGCGAAGGGACTCACCGAACAGCGCGTCGTGCGCCAGGGGGTCCGCGCCGCGATCAACCCGATCGTCACTCTTCTTGCGCTCGAAATCGGCGTGCTGCTGGGCGGCGCCATCCTCGTTGAAACGGTCTTCAACATCCCGGGAGTCGGCCGCCTGGCCTACAACGCGATCGTCCACTCGGACTTCGAAGTGATCCAGGGCACGGTGCTGCTGGCCTCTATGTTCATCATCATCGCCAACATCGTCGCGGACATCGCATACGCGTATCTCGACCCGAGGGTCAGATACTCGTGAGCGCCGTCGAGCCGACGACGTCGCCAGAGCCGGCCGCCGCGGGCCAGCCGCTGCTGCGCGTCGAGGACCTGCGGGTCGAATTCCCGAGTGAAGATGGCGTCGTGCACGCGGTGGACGGGATCACCTATCAGGTGTTCCCGGGCAAGACACTCGGGATCGTGGGTGAGTCCGGCTCGGGCAAGACCGTCTCGTCGCTGACGACGCTCGGCCTCACGCGCCTTCAGGGCGCCGATGTCTCGGGCCGGATCCTGTTCGAGGGCCGCGACCTCGTCAAGCTCTCCGACGGCGAGCTGCGCGCGATCCGCGGCAACGACATCGCGATGATCTTCCAGGATCCGCTGTCGGCTCTGCACCCGCTGTACAGCGTCGGCAAGCAGCTGATCGAGACGATGCAGGCGCACGGCGACGTCTCCAAGAAGCAGGCCAAGGCGCGCGCGATCGAGCTCCTCGGCCTGGTCGGGATCCCCGACCCGGCTCGCCGCGTGGACGCCTACCCGCACGAGTACTCGGGCGGCATGCGCCAGCGGGCGATGATCGCGATGGCCCTTGCCAACGAGCCCAAGCTGCTGATCGCCGACGAGCCGACGACCGCCCTGGACGTGACCGTCCAGGCGCAGATCCTGGCGCTGATGGAACGGCTGCAGAGCGAGCTAGGGATGGCCATCATCATCATCACGCACGACCTCGGCGTCGTCGCCGAGGTGGCAGACGACATCGCCGTGATGTACGCCGGCAGGATCGTCGAGACGGCTTCCGCCGAAGCGCTCTTCTCGAACCCTGAGCACCCGTACACGTGGGGCCTTCTGAAGTCGATCCCGCGCCTGGAGAGCGACCGCTCGGAGATGCTGGTGCCGATCCCGGGCACGCCGCCGTCGCTGATCCGCCCGCCCTCGGGCTGTCACTTCCACCCCCGCTGCGCCTACGCTCAGCCGGACCACTCCCGCATCGACCCGTCGCTCGAGGCGGTCGCGGGCGACCCCAGCCACTACGTCGCGTGCCTGCTCGAAGGAGAGGTGCGCCGCAAGCTCTGGTCCGAGCTGCAGGTGGGAGCCGCCCCGCAGGAGGCGATCGCCTCGGCCGGGCTCGAGGAGAACAAGGGCTGATGGGCGATCCGAACGTCCAGGTCGCGCCCGTCGCGGGCGGGTCCGCCGGCCCGGCTGGGGTCGGCGACGACGGCGCGCTGGTCCAGGTCCGCGACCTCGTCAAGCACTTCCCCATCACGAGCGGGATCTTCATGCAGCGACAGGTTGGCGCCGTGCAGGCGGTGGACGGCGTGAGCTTCGACGTGCGCCGCGGCGAGACGCTCGGGATCGTCGGCGAGACGGGCTCCGGCAAGAGCACGACCGCGCGGCTCGTGACGCGCCTGCTCGAGCCGACCTCGGGGCAGATCCGCTTCGACGGCCAGGACATCACGAAGATCAAGGGCAAGCGCCTGAAGGCGGTCCGCCGGGAGATGCAGATGATCTTCCAGGATCCCTACTCGTCGCTGAACCCGCGCAAGACGATCGGCTCGATCGTCGCCGAGCCGTTCGCGATCCACGGCCTGCTCCCGGGCAAGGGCGAGCGGCGCAAGGCGGTCCAGGAGCTGCTCGAGACCGTCGGTCTGAACCCCGAGCACTACAACCGCTACCCGCACGAGTTCTCCGGCGGCCAGCGCCAGCGCATCGGCGTCGCGCGCGCGCTGGCGCTGAAACCGAAGCTGCTGGTCGCCGACGAGCCCGTCTCGGCGCTGGACGTCTCGATCCAGGCCCAGGTGCTCAACCTGCTGCGCGAGCTGCAGCGCGAGTTCGGGCTGACGCTGATCTTCATCGCGCACGACCTGTCGGTCGTGCGCCACATGTGCGACCGGGTCGCCGTGATGTACCTCGGACGCTTCGTCGAGGTCGGCGACGCCGACGACCTCTACAGCTTCCCGCGACACCCCTACACCGGCGCGCTGCTCTCGGCCGTGCCGGTCGCCGACCCCACGCGTCACGGCGGCGCGCGCCCCCTGCTCACGGGCGACGTGCCGAGCCCGGCCGATCCGCCCAAGGCGTGCCGCTTCCACACCCGCTGCCCGAAGGCGCAGGAGCTGTGCTCGGTCGTCGATCCGCCCCTCGAAGAAAAGCCCCCGCCCACCGGGGTCCTCACCGCGTGCCACTTCCCGCTCACCAGCGAGGAAGTGGCCGAGATCGGGCTGCCGACACGCCCGCAGGACCCCGAGCCTCCCGCCGCAGATTGACGGCCGACGGCACCACCGAGAACGAGCCGGGCGCCGAGGCGACCGCGCTGCTCCAGAGCCTGATCCGCTTCGACACCGTCAACCCGCCCGGCAACGAGCGCGCCGCCCAGGAGCACCTCGCCGCCCATCTCAGCGCCGCCGGCCTCGAGTGTGAGCTGCTCGGCGCCGAGCCGCAGCGGCCGAACCTGCTGGCGCGGCTGCGCGCGCCGGAGGGCGCCCCGCCGGGACCGACGCTCTGCTACCTGGGTCACGTCGACACCGTGCTCGCCGACGCGAGCGAGTGGACCCACGACCCGTGGTCGGGCGATCTCGCCGACGGCTTCGTGTGGGGGCGCGGCGCCCTCGACATGAAGTCCCAGGTCGCCGCCGAGATCGCCGCGGCCGCGTCGCTCGCCCGCTCGGGCTGGCGCCCGGCGCGGGGCGAGCTGCTGATCGCAGCGGTCGTCGACGAGGAGACCGGCGGCGAACTGGGGGCGCAGTGGCTCACGGAGAACCACCCCGAGAAGGCGCGCTGCGATCTGCTCATCAACGAGGGCGGCGGCCCCGTCTTCGAGTACGCCGGGAGGCGCTGCTACGGGGTCTGCTGCGCGGAGAAGGGCGTGTTCCGCTTCACGATCTCGACCGCGGGCGTGGCCGGCCACGCCTCGATGCCCGCGATGGGCGAGAACGCGCTGTTGAAGATGGGCCCGCTGCTGGATCGGTTCGCCGCTCGCCAGCCTGATTACCGGCCGACAGATGAGCCCCTCGCCTTCCTCGCCGGCATCGGCGAGGACCCCGCCGACCCGGCCGGCTCGATCTCGCGCCTGCGCGCCGCCGATCCGCGGCTGGCGGTGTTCTTCGAGCCGATGCTGGGAGTCACGTTCACGCCGACGCGGATCAGCGCCTCCGAGAAGATCAACGTGATCCCGAGCCGCGCGGAGCTGAAGGTCGACTGCCGCGTCCCGCCCGGGCTCGGCGCGGCCGAGGTCCGGGAGGACGTCGCTGCCGTGCTCGGTCCGGAAGAGGGGTGGCGGCTCGAGTTCAGCGAGCAGGTGGTCGGCAACCGCTCGCCGGTCGCGAGCGGCCTGATGGACGCGATCTCGGGGTGGATCGCCGAGCACGATCCCGGCGCCGCGACGGTGCCGGTGGTGCTGCCCGGCTTCACCGACTCGCGCCACTTCCGCGTCGCGTTCCCGGACTGCGTCGCCTACGGGTTCTTCCCCCACCGCCACCAGGGGCTGCTGGACAGCGCTCCGCTCGTCCACGGCGCCGACGAGCGCATCGACGTGCGCGACCTCGCGTTCGCGACGGAGATGTTCCGCGACCTCGCGCGCAGCATCCTCGGCTGAGCGCCGAGCGGACAGCCCGCTGACAGACTTCGCCGGCGAAGCTGCGCAAAGCCCCGCAACCCTCGTCGGGCCGCCTCAGAGACCCCCTCGACACGCGCTCCGAAAGGCCGCATAATCGGACTCTGATGCCAAGGATGGTGCGAACTTCGGAGGGTGGCAAGTGAGCAAGGAAGCTACGAACACGGTGGGGCAGACCTCCGGCGGGGGGACGTCGAGCACCGCCGGTGGATCGTCAGGCACCCACGGCGCCGCGTCGGCGACCCACCCGGGCGCATCGAGCAGCGTCGCGGCGGCCAAGCGCGCCGGGCCGACCAAGGCCCAGGCGGTCGCGCACACGACGACAACGGTGCAGACGCCCACCCCGCACATCCCATTGACGACGCGGATCCAGGAATTCGCGACGAACTGGGAGCCGGTTGTGGCGATCCTCTTCTTCGTCGCGCTGATCGCCGTGATGTGGCGCACCCTGAAGGTGATGCCGCGCATCAAGCCGCAGCGCATCAAGCCCGCCTCCAAGCAGCAGGTCTCGTTCGCCGACATCGCGGGGGTGGACGAGGCCAAGGCCGAGCTGCAGGAGATCGTCGACTTCCTGCGCGACCCGAAGGAGTTCCACAAGCTGGGCGCGAAGGTGCCGAAGGGGATCCTGCTCCACGGCCCGCCCGGCACCGGCAAGACGTTGCTCGCGAAGGCCGTCGCGGCCGAGTCGGGTGCCGAATTCTTCGCCCAGTCCGCAGCTTCGTTCGTCGAGATGTTCGCCGGGCTCGGCGCCGCCCGCATCAGACGCCTGTTCGCGGTCGCGCGCCAGCACGAACCCTCGATCATCTTCATCGACGAGCTCGACGCAGTCGGAGGCCGCCGCGGCGCGGACATCTCCGGCGAGAAGGACCAGACGCTGAACCAGCTCCTGGTGGAGATGGACGGCTTCGACACCAACGGCCGCGTGGTCGTGATCGCCGCCTCCAACCTGCTGGAGAAGCTCGACCCCGCGCTGCTGCGCCCGGGGCGCTTCGACCGCCAGGTCTTCGTGGTGCCTCCCGACGTGAGGGGACGCCTCGGCGTGCTGCAGGTGCACACGCGCAACAAGCCGATGGGCGACGTCGACCTCGAGCTGATCGCCCAGCAGACGAGCGGGCTGGCCGGCGCCGATCTGGCGAACATCTGCAACGAGGCCGCGATCTTCGCCGCGCGCAGGCGCAGCACCCGGATCGAGGCACGGGACTTCGACGGGGCGATCGAGCGCGTGATCGCCGGGGTCCAGTCCAAGCGGGTGCTGAACAAGAGCGAGAAGCGCGTCGTCGCCTACCACGAGGCCGGACACGCCCTCTGCGGCGAGCTGCTGCCTTCGGTGGACCGTGTCCACCGCATCTCGATCGTGCCGCGCGGGCGCGCTCTGGGCTACACGCTGAACCTCCCGGCCGAGGACCGCTACCTGAAGACGCGCGAGGAGCTGCTCGATTACATGACGGTCCTGCTCGGCGGACGGGTCGCGGAGCAGATCGTGTTCGGCGCGATCACGACCGGCGCCTCCGATGACCTCAAGCGCGTTGCGGACATCGCCCACTCGATGGTCCACGACTACGCGATGGGCACCGCGGGGATGGGCCGCTCGCCCGACGGCGACGTGCGGCTGTCGGAGACGACGCTGCGGATCCGCGACGAGGAGCGCCAGGACCTGATCGAGGAATCACGCCGCGCGGCGCAGAAGCTGATCCTCGCCCACCGCACCCAGCTCGACCTTCTGGCCGGCGAGCTGCTCGAGCACGAGGTGCTGGAGAGAGACGCGATCGAGACGATCATGAGCGGGGTGCCGCGCGTGGAGCGCCAGCTCGGCATCGGCCTGCGCGTCGTCGCCGCGGCCGAGGCGCACGCCGGGCCGCCCGCTCCGGGCGCCATCCCGCTGGGTGAGGGAACGGCCGAGGGCGGCGCCGAGCGGCTATAGACTGCCGCTCGTGCTCAGCCGCATCGACCACGTCGGCGTCGCCGTCGAGGAGCTCGAGCCCGCGCTCGAGACCTATCGCGACGCCTTCTCGCTGGAGCCTGTCCACCGTGAGGTCGTGGCCGAGCAGGGCGTCGAGGCGGTGCTGCTCGACGTCGGCGAGAACCACGTCGAGCTGCTGGCGCCGCTCGGCCCCGACACGCCAGTCGGGAAGTTCCTCGCGCGCCAGGGCCCGGGGCTGCACCACGTCGCCTACCAGGTGAGCGACATCGAGGAGACGCTGCGGGCACTCTCGGCCGCGGGTATGCGTCTGATCGACGAGCAGCCTCGCACCGGCATTCGCAACTCGCGCGTCGCGTTCCTGCACCCGCGCTCGACCGGCGGGCGTGCTGACCGAGATCGTCCAACCAGCGGAGGTTCACTGATGGCATCGAGCTCTCGTCTGAGCATCGGCTTCCAGGGCGGCCAGGTGCTCGCCGTGAGGCTGTCCGACACGCAGCTGAAAGACCTGGTGAAGGCCCTCGGCACCCAGGGCTGGCACGAGGTCGAGAGCGAGGACGGCCCCGTGCGTCTGGACCTCGGGCAGGTCGTCTACGTGACCTCGGAGTCCGAGGAGCCGAAGGTCGGCTTCGGCTAGCCGGGCGGTCGGGTCCTCAGTTCACGAGTGTTCCGCCAGGACCTGAACGCCGAGGAGCGCGTGCTCCTGCTGGCGCGCACGCGCGGTCACGCGCCTGCCGCCGAGCGCGCGGTCGCGCTGTTCTCCCGGCTCGGCGAGCACAGCGCGGTGTGGCTCGCGATCGGCGCGGCCGGCGGCCTGCTCGAGCGCGACCGGCGCCGCAGTGGCGGCGCGCCCGGCGCACCGTGCTCGGCGTCTACGCGGTCAACACCGCGATCAAGTTCGCCGTCCGGCGCCCGCGCCCGCGGATCGCGGGCCTGCCGCCGCTGCAGGGCACGACGACCGGGCTGAGCTTCCCCTCCGCACACGCCGCCACGTCCTTCGCCGGCGCGCTCGCGTACAGCCGCCTCGGGCTGCCGGCCGCGCCGCTCTACGGCCTGGCCGGGGCGATCGCGGCCTCGCGCGTCTACCTCGGCGTGCACTACCCCTCCGACGTGCTCGCCGGCGCGGTGCTCGGCACCGCGCTCGCGGCGGTCGCGAGCACGGGCCCGGAATGAGCACGCGCATCGGCATCGTCGGCATGCCGAACGCCGGCAAGTCCTCGCTGTTCAACGCGCTCACGAAAGCCGGCGCCGAGGCGGCCAACTACCCGTTCACGACGATCGAGCCGAACGTCGCCGTGGTCCCGGTCCGCGACCGGCGGCTCGAGCAGGTGGCTGCGACCGTCGGCGCCTCGGAGATCGTCTGGGACACGATCGACTTCCACGACATCGCCGGCCTCGTCGCCGGCGCGCACAAAGGCGAGGGGCTCGGCAACAAGTTCCTGGCGAACATCCGCGAGACGGACGCGATCGTCCACGTCGTACGGGCGCACGGAGACGACAACGTGATCCACCCCGAGGGCAGCGTCGATGAGCTGCGCGACATCGAGACGATCGAGACCGAGCTGGTGCTGGCCGACCTCGAGCAGGCCGAGCGCCGCGTCGAGAGGCTCGCCAAACAGGCGCGCGGCGGCGACAAGGCGGCGGCCGCCGAGGAGGCCTGGCTCCGCGAGGTGATCTCCGAGCTGCAGTCCGGTCGCCCCGTGCGCGGGGTGCCGGCGCCGGAGGAGGCACCGCACGCGGCCCGCGATCTCGGCTCGCTGACCGCCAAGCCCGTGCTGTTCGTAGCCAACGTCGACGAGGGCTCCGAGGAGGTTCCCGCCGCGATCGCCGAGCACGCGGCCGCGCAGGGCGCCCGCGCCGTCGCGGTCTCCTCGCGGATCGAGTCGGAGCTCTCCGAGCTCGACGACGAGGAGGCGGCGGCGATGCGCGCCGAGCTCAGCACCGGCGGCGAGGGCGGCGTGACCCCGCTGGAACGCGTCGTGCAGGAGGCGTTCGCGCTGCTCGAGCTGCTCGCGTTCTTCACCGCCGGCGAGGCCAAGCCGGCGCAGTCCTGGCACCTGCGAAGCGGGCTCTCGGTGTGGCACGCGGCGGGCGAGATCCACACCGACATCCAGCGGGGTTTCGTGCGCGCCGAGGTGATCTCCTGGCAGGAGCTGGTCGATGCGGGGGGCTACGCCGGGGCGCGTGACCGCGGCACGCTGCGCATCGAGGGCCGTGACTACACGATGGCCGACGGCGACGTGATCACCGTCAAGTTCACGCCCTAGAGGCTGAGCTTCGCGAGGCGCTCGGAGAGCCGGCGCATGCCGTTGGCGGCGGCGGCCTCGGCGCCGCCGGCGAAGTCGGTCGGCCGGTCGGCCGGGGGCGCCACCTCGATGCTCTGGAGCGTCGCGATCTCCTTGAACGTGCGCAGCAGCTCGTCGTGGTCGCGCAGGGTCTGGGCGGTGCGCGGGCTCATCTCGTCACGGTCGCGCCGCACGCGGTTCTCGGCCTCGGCAGCCGCGGTGAGAAGCGCCTCGAGCGGACCGTAGCGGCGCAGCAGCTCGGCCGCGGTCTTCGCGCCGATCCCTGGCGCGCCGGGGAGGCCGTCGGAAGGGTCGCCGCGCAACGCGATGAAGTCGGGCACGAGCTCGGGGGTCACGCCGTAGCGCTCGCGCACCTGCTCGGGCCCGATCAGGCCGTGGCGGCCGCCCTTCAGCATCTCCACCACAGACACGCGCTCGCTGACGGCGCCGTAGAGGTCGCGGTCGCCGGTGAGGAGCAGGGCGCTCCCGCCCGCGTCCTCCTCGCTCCGCGCCAGCGAGAACATCACGTCGTCTGCCTCCAGCGAGTCGGTGTCGGCCACGGTCCAGCCCATGCTCGCGAGCAGCGCGGGCGCGCGCTGCCACTGCTCGGCGAGCTCGGGCGGCATCGGGTCGCGGTGCGCGTGGTAGGGCGGGTACAGCGCGACCCGGTAGGCGGCCTCCTCGGCGCCCATGCACGCGACGACGGCTCGGGGTGGGCTGGCCGCGCCGGCGCCGGCCGGCGGATCGATCAGCGTCAGCAGCGCGTTGACGGTGCCGAGCAGGGCGTTCACGGGACGGCCGTCCCCGTCCACGATCGATTTCGGCAGCGCGAAGAACGAGCGGTACAGCAGCCAGGGCGTGTCGGCGAGCAGCAGCGGCGCGGGCACGCGCCCACACTACGGGAGCGCCGGTCACCCGTAGGCCGGCGGCGGGCGGTGCCCCCGGACCGCCGCCGGCGACGGCGTGCGCGCGGAGCCTCATCGTTGTGCGCGCCCGCCTTGTGGAGCTTTGCCCAGGTTTGATCCGATTGGATCAAGCGCGCCGGTAGAAACAGTCGCATTTTGCGGGCTTTTCGGCGCCAGGCCGACGTTGTCGAGCCGTTGCGCGTCGCTCCCGAGTCGCCGCCCGCAGCGGCGGCGGGCGTGTGCGTTCAGCGCTCGACCATCCAGCACATTTCCGTCCACGTCAGGCGGCTGTCGCCTTCGTAGAGCGGGTGCGGGAGGTCGATCGTCGCGTTCCGGCCCATGACGGACACGGTCGCCGCCGGCACGGCACGACGGTCGGCACGCAGGGCCTCGCGCGCTCCGTGGCGGCGCAGGAGCGCGGTCAGCCGCGAGTCCCAGTGGCGCGCGCAGTCGTGGCCGCGCAGTCGAGCGTCCAGGACGCCGCACGCCGCGGCGCCGTCGCGCTGGAGCTCGGCGGCGATGAAGTTGCCGGCCGCGCGCCGTATCCAAGCGATCTGCGCCGGCGTTCCGGTCGAGTGCGCCCCTGCCGCGGGGCCGAGCGCGAGCGCCGCGAGGACACCGGCGAGCAGTGCGCTGGGCGCGCGCAGGCGCATGCGGAACCTTCGTCGGCGGCGCGCGAGGCCTTTAGCGCGGGCTCCCGCTGCTGGCCGGATGTTCGAGTACACGGTTGGCACGGGCAGCCTGCGCGCGAGCGCGGGCCCGCTCGCGTTCACGATCGTCCGATGAGCGATCAGCCCGCGGGCGTGCCGCCGCCGGCCCCCGACGAGGAGGCGGCGCCGCCGCCGGCGGGCGCCACGCCCCCCGAAGGGCTGGGCGCCGGCGGCGAGTTCGGCGAGCTGCCGGTGAGCGGGCCGAACAGGCGTGCGCGACCGCTGTGGTCCGGCTCGGGCGCGAGCGCGGTGCCGGTGCGCACGTAGAAGTACTCCCAGGTGCTGTCGAGGCCGAGCCTGCCGGCGAGCGCCGGTCCGCTCACGATCGAGGCGGCAGCGGTGCCGAGCACGCGTGCGGTGAGGATGCGGGGCGAGACGCCGCGCTTGACGACTTCGACGCCGTGGAAGCGGCCGCGGTAGAGGCCGCGCAGCCGCTTGGCCGCGGTCGCGAAGGGGATTTCGATTTTCCACCGCGCGGCTTCCCCTTCGTAGCTGTCGGTGACGCCGGTGAGCCACGGCTCGGCTTCGGCGCCGGGGAACCCGTCCTGGATGGACTCGGTCATGCCCCCGGAGCTCGCGAAGAAGTAGGTGATCGCCGGATGGCCGCCGTAGGTGACGATCTGCCGGGCGGTCGCGGCGACCGCCGCGTTGGTGGCCGCGGTTTCGGCGGCCGCGCCGCGGTAGACCTGCGAGCGCGTGTCGGAGTAGACGTCGAAGCGCGAGCCGCCGGCATGGTCGGTGAGCGCGTAGGTGCGGCTGGCGACCGCCTGCGCCTGGAGCGCCGCGGCGGGCCAGCTCGGCGACATCTCGGCGCCGATGACCCCGCGTACGTAGCGCTCGAGCGGGACCTTCTTGACCTGCGAGCCGATCAGCACCCTGACGACGGCCTTCGCCGGGGCCAGGCCGAGCGCCGTGCCGGTGTAGTAGTGGGCGAGGATCTGCTGGTAGGCGGCGCCGTGGCGCGCATAGCCCAGAGCGCCGTCCTGGCTCATGCCGACGCCGTGGCCGTTGCCGGTGCCTTCGATCACGAGTGTCTGCGACGGCAACGGGGGGGCGCTCGCGCCCGCGGCGGTGCCCGCCTGGAGCGTCGCGGCGGCGAGCAGCGCAGCCGGCAGCGCGGCGAGCGCCCGGAGGGTGCGCCGGCCGCCAGGCGAGGCTCCCCGGACGCCCGGCGGCCGGTGGTAGGTTGGCCTCATGCGGGACATCTGCTCACTAGAGAACACGATCGTGGGCAGGCAAGCGCGGTCAGGATCGGAGGTTCCATGAGTTTGCACTCGTCGCTACCCACCACGTCGTTGAGGGCTGCAGGATGGCTGTCGAGGTGAGCGCGGACCCGCGGGAACGCGAGGTCCTGGACGCCGTTCGCAAGCAGCTGTTCATCGGCGGGAGCTGGCGCGAAGCAGACGGCGGCGCCCGCCTCGGGGTCGAGGACCCGGCGACAGGCGAGCAGCTCGTCGAGGTCGCGGACGCTTCGCCCGAGGACGCGAAGCAGGCGCTCGCGGCGGCCGCGGACGCACAGGCCGAGTGGGCGCAGAGCGCGCCGCGCGACCGCGGCGAGATCCTCCGCGCCGCGTACGAGAAGATCGTCGCGCGGGCCGATGAGCTGGCGCTGCTGATGACGCTCGAGATGGGCAAGTCGGTGACCGAGTCCAAGGCCGAGATCTCCTACGCGGCCGAGTTCTTCCGCTGGTTCTCCGAGGAGGCCGTGCGCGTGCATGGCCGCTACATGGTCAACACGACCGGCAAAGGCCGGATCATGACCATGCGCCAGCCGGTCGGCCCCTGCGTGTTCGTGACGCCCTGGAACTTCCCGACGGCGATGGGGACCCGGAAGATCGCCCCCGCCGTCGCGGCCGGCTGCACGATGGTCGTCAAGCCGGCGCAGCAGACGCCGCTGTCGATGCTCGCGCTCGCGCAGATCCTCGAGGAGTCGGGCCTGCCGGGCGGCGTGCTGAACGTGATCACCGCCAAGCGCTCGGGCGCGGTGATCGAACCGCTGCTGAAGGACCCGCGCACGCGCAAGCTGTCCTTCACCGGCTCGACCGAGGTCGGCAAGCGGCTGATCGAACAGTCCGCCGACCAGATCCTGCGGATGTCGATGGAGCTGGGCGGCAACGCGCCGTTCCTGGTCTTCGAGGACGCCGACCTCGACGCGGCGGTCGAGGGCGCGATGCTCGCGAAGATGCGCAACGTCGGCGAGGCCTGCACCGCGGCCAACCGCTTCCACGTCCACGAGTCGCTCGCCGAGGAGTTCTCACAGCGGCTCGCCGAGCGGATGCGCGCGCTGAAGGTCGGCCGCGGGACCGAGCCCGGCGTCGACGTCGGCCCGCTGATCGACGCCACCCAGCGCGAGAAGGTCCAGGAGCTGGTGAGCGACGCGGTCGAGCGCGGCGCGAAGACGCTCGCCGGCGGGCAGCCCGGCGACGGCCCCGGCTACTTCTACGAGCCGACCGTGCTCGCCGCCGTGCCCGACGACGCCCGGCTCCTCTCGGAGGAGATCTTCGGCCCGGTCGCGCCGGTCGCGACCTTCTCCACCGAGGAGCAGGCGCTCGCGGCCGCCAACCGCACCGAGTACGGGCTGGTCGCCTACGTCTACACGCGCGATCTGGAACGGGCGCTGCGCGTCGCCGAGGGCCTCGAGACCGGGATGGTCGGGCTCAACCAGGGCGTGGTCTCGAACCCCGCGGCGCCGTTCGGCGGCGTCAAGCAGTCGGGGTTCGGGCGCGAGGGTGGGTTCGAGGGGATCGAGGAGTACCTGGAGACGAAGTACGTGGCGATCTCGCTCTGAGGATCCGGCGCCGGGCGCCGACCGCCTGGCATCCTCACCCCATGAGCAACCCTGCGAAGGACCCATACGGCGCAGTCCACATCGACGACGTCCTGATCGCCACCGACCTCGTCCCCGACTACCCGGACGCGACGGACGGCGACTTCCATCTCGTCCGGCGTCATTTCGACGTGCGCGCGTTCGGCGTCAACGCGATCACCGGGGGCGACGGCGACGAGATGGTCGAGCCGCACCACGAGGCCGACGACGAGGTCAACCGGACCGACGGCCACGAGGAGCTGTTCGCCGTGATGAGCGGGCACGCCGTGTTCTCGGTCGGCGGCGAGAGCATCGATGCTCCGGCCGGCACCCTGGTGTTCGTGCGCGACCCGGCATTGATTCGAAGCGCGCGGGCGACTGCCGAGGGCACCTCGATCCTCGCGGTCGGGGGCAAGCCCGGCGCGCCGTATGCGATCTCGCGCTGGGAGCAGGACCTCCCCTGACGGCGTCCTGGGCCGAAATGTCCCACGACCGCCCGCAGCCTTGTCCGCCCTATCCCAAAGACACGTCGCATCATTGACGAACTCGCCGTGTTCTAGACCCCAAACCAGTTGTACACCCTGTCTAAACGCGAGTTCAAGTGAGCTGACGATGGGAAGCGACACCCCCCCGCAGGACCCCGCCGTGTTCGCATCAGCAGTCGTGCGCGCCGTCGATGAAATCGACGCCAGCACCGAAGAGGAGCGCGACGAGCTGCTGTGCGCGCTTCTCTGCGCCGCCTGGGGCAGCATCCACGCGCAGAATCAATAGGCGAACCTCGAATGCCCGCGGCGCCTGGGACCCCCCGGCGCCGCGAGCGCAGCAGCTGCGTCCTCACCGGCCTCGCGCCGCCTTGCGCGCTCAGCCCGCCAGGGCCACCAGGTCGTCCAGCAGCCTGCCGTAGGAGCCGAGCAGGATCGACAGATGCCCCTCCCCGTCGAGCAGCCGGGCGCGGGCGCCCGCGACGTTCGCGCCGAGCCAGCGGCCGTGCGAGTAGGGGACCATCCGGTCCTCGGAGCCCTGCCAGACCGCGACCGGGCGCTCGATCCCGGCGAGCGCGAACCCCCAACCGCTGAAGAACGCCCGGTCGTCGTCGAACCAGCCCCAGATGTCCTCTTCCAGACCGCCGTGGAACAGCGCCGCGAGGTACTCGGCGAACTCGCCCGTCGCGGCGTCCTGATCGATCGGCGGGAGCAGCTGCCCGAGCGAGGCCCCGATCTCCGGGCCGCCCGCCGCGAGGATGCCCTCTCGCTCGCCGCGCAGGAGCTCCTCCAGCTCGCTATCACCCGCTTCGGCCGCGGCGAACTCCGCGAGGTTCTCCTCGCCCATGCCTCCCAGCCAGTCCAGCCCTGCGGCGTCGCGCGGGGCGACGCCCGCGATCGTCGCCGCGGCAAGCGTGCGCTCTCCCAGCAGCGCGGCGCATGCCAGCGCGTGCGGGCCGCCGCCCGACCAGCCGACGGTCAGGAAGCGCTCGACGCCCAACTCGGCGCAGACCGTCTCCACGTCGGCAACGCAGTCGGCGACGCGCCGCCCCGGGCGGCGCTCGGAGCGCCCGTACCCCGGTCGCGAGTAGGCGATGTGGCGCAGGCCGCGCTCGGAGCCCAGCTCGACGAGCGGCGGATACAGCAGCCCGGCGGAAGGCGTGCCCAGGTGGAACAGCAGCGGCCGTCCCTCAGGGGGACCGCCGACCTCGACATCGAGCCGGCGGCCGTCGCTGCCCCGCACCTGCAGCCGCTCCATGGGCTCAATGCTTGCACGCGCCGACAACCAAGGAGCGCGGGCCGCTCTTCACGCCGCTGATCGGAATACCATCAGTCGGGATAATGGGCGCCGGTCTCCAACACCAGGCACGCGCCGTCAGCGACCACCTCGTGGCGTCGCTGCCAGGGCTCGACGGCGTATGCCTTTTCGGCTCGGTCGCCCGGGGCGATGAGCGAGAGGGGAGCGATATCGACCTGCTGCTCCTCGGCAGAGACCCGGATCTCACGCCTTCCCAGATCCGTTCCCACCTCCCGCCGGAGCTCGGCGACGGCCGCGTGATGCTCGCCTACCACACGGCCGACACACTCGAGCGATACCTGCACACGTGGTCGCGCTTCGGCGCGCACGTACGGACGGAGGGCAGGATCCTCTACGACCGTGACGGCCGGTTGCGCCGCGCGCTCGGCCCAGACATACCCGTCTCCTCCGAGTACGAGCTCGAGGTCCAACTGCGCTATCTGGAGAACTACGACGATCCGCGGCGCTTCGGCGGGTACTTCTTGATGCCGCTCGCGCAGCTGTACGGCATCGGGCGCACGTCGGTGTTCGCAGTGCTGGCCGAACAGCGCGTGCTCGAGTTCGACCAGGACCGGGCGATGGCCCGGCTGCGCGCCGATCGTCCCGACCTCGCCGGCGAGGTCGACGCGGTGGCGCGGCTTCGTCCCTTCCATGAGCGCGTCACCCGGCGCGGCGATCCTGAGCTTCCGTTCACACCGAGGGGCTGCGACGAGGAGGTGGCATGTGCCCGGGAGTCGATCCGCCGCCTGATCCGGCTGGGCAGGAACCGATCGAGCTCAGTCTCTTCGCGTTCATAGACGAATTCGCGGCGCAGGTTAAGGGCGGAGACCCAGGGCCGCTCGACAAGCTGTCTGGCGACTCGAAGGTCATCGTGTTCTGTCAGAGCTTCTTCGTGCAGTTCTTCGGGAAGGTCCTCGACGTCGAGATCGACGGCTTCGACGCCGTTGCGAAGCGCGCCGCGGCGGGACTGGCCGTGGACCTCCAAGGCGAGCAGACGAAGGCCCCGATCAGAGCGATCATCGCGCTCTTCGAAAAGTTCTGCGACATGTACGCCGACGTCGTCGCGGGATCCTACGCGGCGTCTGAGATCACCTATCGGGTCTTCCATCGGCAGTACGTCAGCCGGTTGCTGGGCAAGGCCGAAGCGTGGGCCGGGGCCGACGGCCATACGGCCCTCTCGGCGCAAATTGCGAAGAGTCGCACGGTCTACGAAGCCGCGATCTCGCAGATGAAATGGTGACCTTCGCCGACAGCGAGAAGGAGCGGGTCCGGCTCGTCGAATCGGACTACGAAACGACGAACGAGTTCATCAAGGGTGTCGTCGGCACCGGCGCGCTGATCCGAGGATCTGCGATCACGATCTGGCTGGCGCTCGTCGGCTTCGCGTTCCAGCAGAGCCTCACGATCTTGGCGGTGCTTGCCGCCGTCGTCGCGTTGGTGTTCGCCGTCGTCGACGGCTACTACGGCTGGCTCTACGCAGAAGCCGCGAAGCACCTTCGCGCCTGCGAGAAGGTGATCTCGACCTACTACAACGCGCTGAGTCGCGGTGATGACGACGAAGACGCCGTGCGCGATTTCCGCCAAGAGCTCCGCTTCCACCGCTTCGGCCTGTTCCTGAACCTCCGCATCAAGATGAAATGGGACTTTCTGTTGGCGGCCAAGCCGGTGATGATCTATCGCGTCATCTACCCGGGCCTGATCCTGCTGGCGATCGCGTCCGCGCTCGCGATCGGTCCCGGGGGGGCGGGCAAGAAGGAATCCGAAGCGGAAAAGGCCACGAAGACGGAGCCCGTCACGATCACGCAGAGTCTCACGGTCGAACAGCGAACGCAGATCACGACGCTGGTGACCAAGCTCGAACACAGCTCGAATCCGAGCGACCGCCAACTCGCAAAGGTGCTCCTCGAAGACCTGAAAGGCACTCCCGAAGCCATTGCCGCTGTGGCGAAATTCGCCGAGGAGACAGGGTCGCTCTCTGAGAAAGCCGCCCTTGAGGTAATCAAGGGGCTCACGGCGATCGCCTCGTCGAGCCTCGCGCATGGCGGAGGAGTGAGCATCGCCAACCTCGGCGGACCGACCTTCACGTTCAGCGGGCCCGAGTTCACGTTCCAAAGCCCGTCGTCCGGGAAGGGGTCGACGGGGGTCGAATGTGTCGACTACCTGGTCGAGCTCGACACCCTCGTCGACGACGACGCGGGTGTGGTCAACAAGTTGCCCGGACACGAACTGCCTTCGACCGCGGGGGCGCGCGCTTGCGGCCTCTCCGGCCCGCTCGGCAGCGACAGCCCGATCATCGCCGCTCTCACCAAGCGCTGAGCCCTGCAACGAAGCGACTGAGACGGTGGCTAGAGTCTCTCCGCAATGAGGCCTCGCGTGAGAACTGTCCTGCTTGCGCTGTCCGTGCTCGCAGTGACCCTCGCCCTGGCGGGCTGCGGCGGATCGTCCTCGTCGGGCAACGGCATCGAATCGAAGTCGCCGCAGGAGATCCTCGAAGCGACCAAAACCGCTGCCTCGACCGCCACCTCGGTGCACATCAAGGGCAGCATCGTCACCGGCGGCAAGCCGATCTCGCTCGACATGGAACTGCTCGCGGGCAAGGGCGGCAAGGGCACGATCTCCCAAGAAGGCTTCACGATCCAGCTCGTGCAGACCGGCGGCGCCGTCTACATCAACGGCAGCGCCGCGTTCTACAAGCATGTCTCGGGCTCGGCCGCGGCGGCGCTCCTGCAGGGCAAATGGCTGAAGGCCCCCGCCAACAGCGGCGAACTGGCCTCGCTCGCCGAGCTGACGAACCTCGGCAAGCTGCTCGACACCGCGCTCGCGGGCCACGGCACCGTCACCAAGGGCGGCACCACGACCGTCGAAGGCCAGAAGGCCGTGGAACTGAAGGACAGCACCAAAGGTGGCTCGCTCTACGTCGCCGCGACGGGCAAGCCCTACCCGCTCCAGATCTCGAAAACGGGTGCCGAAGGCGGCAAGGTCGTCTTCCAGCGCTGGGATCAGCCGGTCACGCTGGAAGCGCCGAAGAACGCAATCGACATCGGCGCGCTTCAGAAAGGCGGCTGATCAGCCGATTCATCCGTATGTCTACGAGCGCTGAGACCGGATCAAGGCTGCTCGCGCGCGCGTCGAGTCCGTCGGTGACACGCGGGGCGAGCCTGGAGTCGGTCAAGCATGCGGGAGTACTCGGTGAACGGCGTCATGCAGGAAAGCTTCGTCCGGCGGCTCCAGGGCCGGCCGGACGGCGACCCCCTGCCGCCCCCCGGACGGCGCCGCCGCACGGGCGGAGTGATGTCTAGCGGTCCCGCACAGGCAGAGCCGAAGCCGCCCCTCGGCGGCCCGGGCCGCCGCGCCGTCCCCGCGATGCTCGGCGGCGTCGCGATCGCGCTCGCCGCGGTCGTCGGCCTCGCGCTGAGCTCCTCGGACGCCGTCGCGGCCGGCTGTGCCTTCGCGCTCGGGCTCGGGGCGCTCGCGATCGGCTGGGGCTTCGGGGAGCGGGGCATGGCCTCGCTCGAAGCCGAAGTCGAGACCAGCACCAGCGAGCTCAAACGCGCCCTCTCCGAGCTCGAGATCGCCCAGGCCGAGACGGTGCAGCGACTCTCGATGGCGGTCGAGTTCCGCGACGAGGACACCGGCGCGCACATCGAGCGCATCGGGCGCTTCTCGGTGCTGCTGGCCGAGCACATCGGCATGGACGCGGACTTCTGCGAGCGGCTGCGCCACGCCGCGCCGCTGCACGACGTCGGCAAGGTGGCGATCCCCGACGCGATCCTGCTGAAGCCGGGGCCGCTCACGCCCGAGGAGCGCGCGATCGTCGAGACCCACGCCGAGGAGGGACACCGCCTCGTGCGCGGCTCGTCCTCCTCGATCCTCGACATGGCCGCCACGATCGCCCTCAGCCACCAGGAGAAGTGGGACGGCAGCGGCTACCCGCGCGGCCTGAAGGGCGAGGCGATCCCGATCGAGGGCCGCATCGTCGCCGTGGCCGACGTCTTCGACGCTCTCACCAGCGACCGCGTCTACCGCAAGGCCTTCTCGGTCGATGAGGCGATCGAGATGATGCGCGAACAGCGCGGCCGCCACTTCGACCCGGTGCTGCTCGACGCGTTCATGGAAGTGCTCGGCCGCTCCGGTCCGGACGCCCGCGAGGAGCTGCGCCACGACCCCGAAGCGCTGGTCGAGTCGACGCTCGAGACCTTCGCGACCGCGCTCGAACGCGGCGACGCCGAGATGGCCGAGGGCGCGATCGCGACCGCGATCGAGGACGGCATCACGCCGACCACGCTCCACGCCGAGGTGATCGGGCCTGCGCTGCGCAGGCTCGACGTGCTCTCCGCGGGCGGCGAACTCTCAGCCGACACCGAGCATCGCGCGAACACGATCGTGCGCCGTGTGCTGGCAACCCTCTACCGCTACATGACCGGCGGCACCGAGCCGACCCGCGAGCGTGGTCCTGCTCGCCGGCCTCAAGGGCGACGAGCACACGCTCGGCCTGCAGATGGTCCACGACCAGCTCGCCGCGGCCGGGTACCAGACCGTCTTCGACACCGACCTCGACGGCGGGCGCCTTCTCGAGCTGGTCGAGAGCCGCAGGCCCGGACCTCATCGTCCTCGGCGCGACCGCCGCCGGCGAGGACGGGCTCGACGCCGCGCTGCGCGAACTCCGCTCTTCTCACCCGGGCGTGCCGATCGTCCTCTCCGGCCCCGCTGTCGGCGGCAGTCTCCCGCGTGAGCGTGGCGGCATGCGCGTGCTCGAGCGCATCGACCAGTCGGTCGAGGCGGTCGAAGAGCTCCTCACCGCTGCTGCCGCTGCCGCCGCCTAGCCGGCGCCGCAGAGCCTCGCACGGCGCATCGCCGACAGGCGGTCCGGACACTCTCCGGGGCGGGGCGCCAGACCGGCGCGCGCGCGGCGCGTGAGCTAGAGTCGCGCCGGTGAGCAAGCGCGCGATCGTGACCGGCGGTGCCGGCTTCATCGGCTCGCACGTCGCCGACGCGCTGTTGGCCGACGGCTACGAGGTGCACGTCGTGGACGACCTCTCCTCGGGCGCCGCCGAGCGCGTGCCCGCGCAGGCCGAGCTGGTCGAGCTCGACATCGTGCAGGAGCGCGCGCTGCGCGAGGTCTTCGACCGCATCGCGCCGCAGGCCGTCTACCACCTGGCCGCGCAGGCGAGCGTCGTCGCCTCCGTGCAGGACCCGGGGCGCGACTGCGACGTCAACGTGCGCGGCACGCTGAACGTGCTCGAGGCGGCCGGCGCCCACGGCGCGCCGGTCGTGTTCACCTCGACCGGCGGCGCGCTCTACGGCGACGCGGCGCCGCGGCCGACGCCGGAGGACCGGATCCCGGCGCCGACTCTCGCCCTACGGCGCCTCGAAGTGGGCGGCCGAGGCCTACGTGCGCACCTGGGCGCTGTCGGCGGGGATCCCGCACACCGTCACGCGGCTCGGGAACGTCTACGGCCCGCGCCAGAGCCCGCACGGCGAGGCGGGGGTCGTGGCGATCTTCACCGGCGCGATCAACGAGGGCCGCGTGCCGACGCTCTACGGGCACGGCAAGCCGACGCGCGACTACATCTACGTCGGCGACGTCGTCGCGGCGCTGCTCGCGGCGACGCGGCACCGCCGGCGTCTTCAACGTCGCGACCGGCGTCGAAACCGACGTGATGACGATCTGGCGCGGCCTGTCGGCGACCGCCGGCGTCGAGATCGAGCCCGAGCTGGCCGATCTGCGCCCGGGGGAGCTTGCAGCACAGCTGCCTCGACATCTCGCGCGCCGGGACGAGCTCGGGTGGAGCCCGAAGGTCGGCATCGACGAGGGCCTCGCGATGACCTACCGCGCGCTGAGCGAGGAATTCGCCGCAGGCTGAGGACCTGGCTGCAAGCGCCCGCCCAGCCCTGCGGGCGCCCCCGCCGCGCGCCGAGGCAAACACATGACCCCGATGCGCGGGGCCGTCCTCGCGGCCCTGACGAGCGCAGCGTTGCTGCTGAGCGCCGGCCCGCGCCGGCGCGCTTGCCGGCCAGCCGGGCGGCGTCGCGGCCCCCGTCTCGCCGCAGGCGGGTGGCAGCCAGTACGGCGTGCCCGCGAGCGTCGCGCGCCCGGCGCTCTCCTACCTGACACTGCCCTCGACCGCGACGGCCGGGCGCCCGCCGCGGATCGTGCTCGAACTCGTCGAGCCCCATACCGCGAGCGTCTACCTGCGCGTGCTGGTGATCGACCTGCACAGCCGCCGCACCGTCCTGACGGCCCAGATGGGCTGGGTGCGCACGTCGCACCGCTTCGCCGTCGTCTGGCCGCACGGCGCGCACCTCGGCGCCGGGCACCTACCGGGTCACCGTGAGCGCCCACGACGCGCACAACGGGAACATCCTGCGCAACGCCCGCATCTCGGGCGAGGCGACGCTGACGGTCACCGCCCCACCCGTGCCGCCGGCGCCGGCGCCCGAAGCCGGCGTGCCGACGCCCGCGCAGACGGTCGCCGACGGCGCCGTGTTCCCGGTGCGCGGGCGCCCACAACTTCGGCGGCCCGGAAAACCGCTTCGGCGCGCCGCGCGCCGGCCACATCCACCAGGGCCAGGACGTGCTGACCGCCGAAGGCACGCCCGACGTGGTGCCGCTGGCGGGGACGATCGTCACGACCGCGAACCAGGCCGGAGGCGCCGGCTACTACGTCGTCGAGCACACGCTGATCGGCTTCGACTTCATGTTCGCCCACTGCGAGGCGGGCTCGTTCGCGGTCGCCAAAGGCCAGGCGGTCGCCGCCGGGCAGCAGATCTGCCTCGCCGGCCAGACCGGCGACGCGACGGCCCCGCACCTGCACTTCGAGATGTGGGTCGGCGGCTGGCAGGCCGCGGGCGGGCACCCGATCGACCCGCTGCCCTACCTGGAAGCCTGGGAAAGAGCAGGCTCCTAGGCCCGGTAGCAAGCGTTCTCGCCGCCGTGTCGGCGGGATCGGATACGAGGCGACTCGGTAGCATCGGGCCTCGCGGCGAGATAGCTCAGTTGGTAGAGCACACGACTGAAAATCGTGGTGTCCCCGGTTCGAATCCGGGTCTCGCCATAGACCGGCGCGCGCGGGGCGCGCCGAGCGTTCAGGCGCAGCGCCCCGCGGCTGATTGTCCGTCGCGGCGTGCTGCGGGCGCCTAAGCTGGACGCAGGCGCGCCGCGCGCCGGCCGCTCTCAGCGAAGGAGGAAACGATGGCCCCCGAGACGACCGTGCAGCTCGACCGCGAGCGCGTGCGCAGCATGATCGAGCGCGAGGCCGCACAGCTCGACGAGCGCACGCGCGGCAGCGCGGAGATCTACGAGCGCGCCCGCCGGTCGCTGAGCGGCGGCGTCGCCTCCAGCTACCAGGCCCGCGACCCGTGGCCGATCTACCTGACGACCGGTGAGGGGCCCGTCGTCCACGACGTCGACGGCAACCGCATGTGGGACTTCCACAACGGCTTCGGCTCGATGGTCCAGGGCCACGCGCACCCGGCGATCGTCCGCGCGGTGCGCGAGCGCGTCGCGGAGGGCACGCACTTCGCCGCCACCACCGAGGACGGCGTGCTCGTCGCCGAGGAGCTGCAGCGCCGCTGGGGCCTCGAACGCTGGCGCTTCTTGAACTCGGGCTCCGAGGCGACGATGGACGCGATCCGGATCGCCCGCGGCTACACGGGACGCGACACGATCGTGAAGATCTTCGGCTCCTACCACGGCCACCACGACGGGGTGATGGTCTCGATCGGCGTCGAATACGACAAGATCGGCGACCGCGAGAACTACGCCTCGCTGCCCTACGGCGCCGGGATCCCGAAGGAGGTCGCCGACCTCACGATCCCGGTCCCGTTCAACGACGCCGGCGCGATGGAGCGGCGGATCGAGAAGCTCGAGGCCGAAGGCCGCAAGCCGGCCTGCGTGATCATGGAGGCGGCGATGATGAACCTCGGGGTCGTGCTGCCCGAGGACGGCTACCTGCAGGCGGTGCGCGAGCTCACCGAGCGCCACGGGATCGTGCTGATCTTCGACGAGGTCAAGACCGGCCTGGCGATCGCGGCCGGCGGCGCGACCGAGCGCTTCGGCGTGAAGCCCGACCTCGTCACGCTCGCCAAGACGCTCGGCGGCGGCTTGCCCTCGGCGGCGGTCGGCGGGACCGAGGAGGTGATGCGCGTCGTCGAGGACGGCACCGTCTACCAGGTGGGCACCTACAACGGCAACCCGCTGTGCATGGCGGCCGCCCGCGCGAGCCTCACGGAGGTGCTGACGCCGGAGGCCTACGCCCACATGGACGCGCTCAACGACCGCATCGTGGCGGGCTGCCAGGGCGTGATCGACCGCTACGGGCTCTCCGGCTACGCGGTCGGCATCGGCGCGAAGGGCTGCGTCACCTTCTCGCCGACGAAGATCGTCGACTACGAGACCTTCAAGGCCAACCAGGACGTCGAGGTCACCGAACTCGCGTGGCTGTTCAACATGAACCGCGGCATCTTCATGACGCCCGGCCGCGAGGAGGAGTGGACGCTGTCGGTGACGCACACCGACGAGGCGATCGACGCCTACGTGGCGGTATTCGACGAAATGGCCGCGGAGCTGACCGCCTGATTTTCTGATTCGGGGGTTTCCCCGCGCAGCCGGCGACGACGCGTCGCACCGCCAGGCGCGGTGAACGCGTCGCACCGTCCCTCGTGCCAACTTTTGCCCTCGCGCGGCGTTTTATGGGCATGGCCTCGATCGTGGTCTCGGGAGACGTCCTGCGGCGCCCGCGCGGTGGCAATCTGGCCGCGCATCTGCAGTACCTGATCGGGCTGCGCAAGCTGGGCCACCAGGTCGCCTACCTCGAGGACCGCGGGCTGCCGGTGGCCCATGAAGGCGACGGCCACGTCGTGCCGCGCGAGGGGATCATGCTCCTGGGCGATCTGCTTCGCCGCTGCCGCGTGGACATCCCGGTCGTCTGGGTGGACGCCGACGCGGGGCTCGTCGGGGGGATGATCTGGCAGCAGCTCCGGCGCCGCCTGCGCGAGGCCGACCTGCTGCTCGACATCGGCGGGCACTGCTTCCTGGAGGAGCGCTCGCTGCCGCGCCGTCGCGCCCTGATCGACATCGAGCCGCGGGGAGACCTGCGCGCGCTCGGCCCGACGGCGCGGCAGGCCGACCACGACCACTACTTCTCGAACCGCCGCGAGCCCGACGAGCTGCCGGCGGCCGAGTGGCTGCCGACGATCCCGCCGGTCGTGCCGCGTCTCTGGTACGGACCGCCGGCGCGGGCCGAGCTGCCGCTCAAGGTGCTCGTCGGGCGCGGCACAGCGCAGGGCGGCCTCGGCTCCGCCGGGGACGAAGGCCCAGCCCTCGAGCAGCTGCTGGCGCTGCCCGAGCGGCTGACGCCGCGTCCCTGGACGGCGCTCCCCGACGAGGGCTCGGAGCTGGCGCAGCAGCTCTCCGGAGCCGGCTGGAGTGTGCGGGCCGAGGCCGCCGTGGATGCTTCTCTCTCGGCGCACCGGGCGCAGCTGATCGGTTCGCAGGCGTGTCTGAGCTTCCATAGCGAGGCCGACGATGGGGTCTGGTTCAGCGCGCACGACGCGTCCTTCCTCGCGGCCGGGCGGCCGCTGGTCGTCGGCGACGGCGATCTCGATTGCTGGCTGCCGACCGGCACCGGCCTGCTCACCTTCGCCGACCTCGACGGCGCGGTCGAATCCGTGGAGCTCATCGCACGCGAGCTGCCACGCCATTCCGCGGTCGCGCGCGAGGTGGCCGAGCGCGTGTTCCACTACAAGGTCGTGCTCCCGAACCTGCTCGAGCAGGCGCTGCCCCGGCACCTGCAGGCCGTCGCCTGAGAAGGCCGGCCTCGCCTGGGGCAGCCGGCCGGCGTGGTGTGGGCCCCCTGCGCTGCGCCGGCCGGGCGCGCGGCCTCAACCGCCGAGTGCCTGCCGGACAGCCGCCGCGCTGGGCGCGAGGTCCTCGGGCAGCCGCTCGAGCAGCGTCAGCCACGAGGGCTTCACCGCCGCCGCGCGCCGCACCAGCTCGACGCCGCGCTCCACGTCCTCTGCCGCGACCCCGAGCCCGGCCCAGAACGTGAGCTCGTCGGCTTCGGGCGCCAGCTCGGCCGCGGCGGCGTAGAGCTCGGCCGCGCGCGCGTGGTCGCCCTCGGCGCTCAGCTCATCGCCCTCGCCGGCCATCTCGTAAGCGCGCGCGAGCCGCACGAGCCGCTGCAGCTCGCCGAGCGGGTCGGCGTGATCCTCGACACGCACGTCGAAGCGCGTCCGCCACGGCTCGCCGGCAGCCGGCACCACGAGCAGCGCCGCCGACTGGCGCCCGCGGACGTCGCCGCCCTCGTCCTCGGCCGCGAGCAGCGCCGCCAGCAGGCGGGCGGCGAGGTCGCCGTCGGCGGCGCGGTACGCGCTCGCCATCGCTGCAGGCACGGTGTCGCGGGCCATCATGTTCGCCTGGCAGGCGAAGCCCTCGCCGACGACCTCGCCCGCGAAGTCGATGCAGCCCTCGCCCGTGTGCGCGGCAGAGCCGCCGCCGGCGTCGACGACGCCGAGTTGGCGGTAACCGGCTTGCTCGTCCTCCGCCAGGACGGCGGCGATCGCGGCGCCCGCGTCGAGTCCGGCCGCGAGCCGGTCGAGGGCGTTCGGGCCGTGCGCGACCTCGGCAACCGACTGCGTCGCGACCGCGCCGACGCCGGGCCGCGCCCACGAGACCACGCTGCCGACCGAGAACCAATGCGACTGGACCGCGACGCCCAGCTCGCCGCTGGCCGCGTCGCGCGCGACGATCGAGTAGGTGCCTCGGCGCATCGGAGAATGATGGCATTGCGGCATGGCTATGGTTGGCGCGGATGGGCGCACCCGAGCCAGAGCCCGGCGCACCGCCGCCGGCGGCAGCCGGCGCCGGCCTGGCGGGCGCGACCGAGCCGGAGGCCGGCGCAGCGCCGCCGGCCGCGGACGGGGACGGCCCGCCGAAGGTCAGCGACGAGCTCGAACGCTGGCTGCAGGGCGACAGCCGCAAGACGGTCGGGGGGCTGATCGAACTCTTCGAGGAGAAGAGCTTCGCGCTGCTGTTCGTGCTGCTGCTCGGCGTTCCCGCGCTGCCCCTCCCGACCGGCGGTGTCACCCACGTGTTCGAGATCCTCGCCGTGCTGCTGGCCGCGCAGCTGGTCGTCGGGCGGCACGAAATCTGGGTGCCCCGGCGCTGGTGCGAGCTGGAGATCGGAGGACCGAAACAGCAGAAGTTCCTCGAAGGGCTGATGAAGCTGATCCGCAAACTCGAGCGCTTCTCCAAGCCGCGCTTTCGCTTCCTGTTCAACCACCGCCTCTCAAACGTCGTCTTCGGGCTGTTCGTGATCGCGGGCTCGGCGGGCGCGTTTTTCGCGCCGCCCTTCACGGGCCTCGACACGCTGCCCGCGCTCGGCGTGGTGCTGCTCTCGCTGGGGGTGCTGCTCGAAGACATCATCGTGGTCGCCGTCGGCGTCGCGGTAGGCATCGCCGGCGTGATCCTCGAGATCGTGCTCGGCAGCGCCGCCGTTGGCGGGGTCAAAAAACTGTTCTAGGCTGAGCACATGGCGCCCGGCTGGCCGATGCTGCCCCTCGAGCAGTGGCGCGAGACCTGCGACACGCTCCACGCGCACACCCAGGTGCTCGGCAAGATCGCCGTCGCCCTCGCGCCGCCCGAGCCCGAGCTGCAGCACGCGGCGCTTCGCCTCAGCGCCCGGGGCTGGGAGACGCTGCTGCTGCCGGCGCCCGACGGCTCCGGCGCCTTCACGGCGATCCTCGACCTGCGCGCCCACGAGGCCGTCATCGAGCACACCGACGGGCGCTCCTCGCGGGTGGCCCTGCCCGGCCGCCCCGTAGGCGCCGTCACGCGTGAGCTGCTCGACGCCGCGCGCGAGCTCGCCGGGCCCTTCGAGATCAACACCACCCCTCAGGAGGTCTCCTGGAGCGAGCCGCTCGACGAAGACGAAACCCACACGACCTACGAGCCGGAGCAGGCCGAGCGCTACTTCGACGCGGCCAGCCGCGCCGCGCTCGTGCTCGCGGCCTTCCGCGCCCCCTACCGCGGCCGCTCGACGCCGGTCAACGCCTGGTGGGGCTCGTTCGACCTGGCCGTGAACCTGTTCTCGGGGCAGCCGGCGGACCCGCCCTCCCAGGACTTCATCATGCGCAACGCGATGGACGCCCAGGAGGTCGCCGTCGGGTGGTGGCCGGGCGATGCGCGCTACGAACGCGCTGCGTTCTACGCCTACGCCCACCCTGCGCCGGACGGTTTCGCGAGCGCCGAGCTCGAGCCGCAGGCCGCGCGCTGGGACGGTGAGCTCGGCGAGTACCTGCTCGACTGGGACGACGTCTGCACGAGCCCCGACCCGCTGGCGACTGCGGTGGCCTTCGCGCGCTCGGCCTTCCGCCACGCCTGCCTCGTGTGCGGCTGGGACGGGACGCTGGCGGCGACGGCCGAGAGCGAACCTCCGCCCGTGAGCTAGATCGGCGGGCGCCCCTCGACGACCGAGGCGGGCGCACCACCGTAAGTGGCGGCGAGCGCGGCCGTGCCGAGCGCCGCCGCAGCCGAGATGTAGAACACCGCGGCGTAGCCCGCGAGCGCGGCGGTGGCCCCGGCGATCGGACCGCCGAGCCCCACGCCGATGTCGAAGAACGCCGTGAAGGCGCCGAACGCGGCCCCGCGCCGTTCCTCGTCGATGTCGCCGACGACCATCAGCGCGAGCGACGGGAACAACATCGAGAAGCCCACACCCACGATCAGCGCCCCCAGCAGCGCGAGCTGCAGCGAGTGTGCCGCAGCGATCACCGTGAGGCCGGTTGCCTCGAGCAGCGCCGCCGCCGTGGCGGTCGGCCTCGGCCCGGCGCGGTCGGGAACGTGGCTGAGCGCGACACGGCTCGCGAACACGGCCACGGCGAACGCCGTGAAGACCGCGGCGCCGCCTTCCACCCCGCGCGATTTCAGCGCCAGCACGACGAAGCCCGCGAGCGCCGCGTAGCCGAAGTTGGCGAGCGCCAGCGCGACGCCCGGCCGCCGCGCCGCGTGAGGGAACAGCGCCGTGTGCGGTGGCGGCGGCAGCGTGCTCCGGTCCACCGGCTCGGGCAGGCGCGAGGCGATCAGCGCGGCGGTCGCGGGCAGGATCGCCGTCAGGATGAACACGGCGTCGTAGCCCGCTCCCGAGCGCAGCAGCTCACCGGTGACCGGACCCAGCGAGAGCCCGCCCCAGACAGCGAGCCCGAACAGCCCGAGCGCGAGGCCGCGTCTGTCCTCGGGCGCGAGGTCGACCGCCCAGGTCGCGCCGGCGGTGTACACCGAACCCTCGCCGGCGCCCACGACGAACCTCGCGAGGACCAGCGTCGGCACGCTGTCAGAGATCAGGTAGAGAACCCCGCCTAGCGCCATCGCGGAGGCGCCTGCGACGAGCACGATGCGTCGCCCGCGCCGGTCGGACTGGCGCCCCGCGAACGGCCTGCACACGACGGAGGTGACGGCGAACGACCCAACCACGATCCCGACCGCGAGGTCGCCGGCTCCAAGCGGCCCGCGCACGTAGGTCGGCAACACGGGCAGCGTCGCCCCGATCGAGACGAAGCAGAGCAGCGCGGTCGCGAACAGCCCGGCAGACGCCCACACCCCGGGGTGCAGCGTGACCGGCCCCAGCCTGCGCGGCTCGGGCGGCTCGGAGGCGGGTGGTGGAGGCACGCCCATGGGGCGGGGGAGGGTATGCGAACACGCGCGTCGCGGACGGGCGACTGGCCAGGCAGCCAGGAACGCTGAGAGGCCGTGCGCCGGACGTCGGAGAGGCGGTAGTCTCGGCGCGTGACTCGATTCCGAAGGTCGGATCATCGACTCCTGCTGCTAGCCGTCCTCTCGATCGCCGCGACGCTCGCGGCGGGGGTCGCGGGAGCTGCGCCAGCCTCACCGCACCGATCCGGCCGCCGCTGCGAGGCCCCGCGCCTTGCCGGCCTGACGGTCGCCGAAGCCAGACGCCGGGCGGCTCGCGCGCGTTGCAGGCTCATCATCAAGGGGGAACCGCTCCAAGTCGCCTCGATCCAGACCGTCGAGCGGCAGTCGCCAGCGGCCGGTCACCCCTCGCGGAGCGTGGAAGTGTGGGTGAACCCCGTCTGCCGCGGCTCGGCGGCGAGCGGGCCGGGCATCCCCGAGCCTCGCGTCACGCTCGGCCCGACCGAGCTCGTCAGCGGCTTCTATCTCGACGGCGGCCCCCTCGGAATCTTCTCGGCTCCGCACTGCAAGCGACCCGAACCCTCCCCTGGCCCGGGCACCGTCGAAGTCATGAATGCCTCCGGTGCGCTCGTTGCGACAGTGACCTCGACGCGCGGCCACTTCGCTGAAGTCCCGCTGCCGGCCGGCTCGTACACGGTCCGCGGGACCTTCCTCGACGCGACGATCAACGACGCGCACCCGACCGAGACGAAGTCCGTCGTCGTCGAAGCGGACCGGACCGTGCGGCAGGACTTCGTCCTGAGCATCCCCTAGGGGCGGCTCGCGGTCTGCGGGCGCTCAGGCCTTCATCTTCGACCACTCGGCCTTGTGCGCCCTCTTGGCGGCCTGGTAGTCGATGAGCGCCTGCGGCGAGTCCACGTCCCCGAGCGTCGGATGCTTCGGCACGAGGCTCTTGGCCTTGGCGAGCTTGTAGCGCTTGGCCAGCACCGAGCCGAGCGCCTTCACCTTCATCTCGCCGAAGCCGGGCAGGCCTTCGAGGTTCGAGCGCAGCTCGGCGCCGTTCTTCGCGTCCTTCCAGACACGCTCCGCGTCGCCTTTGTAATCGTCGCGTACCGCAACGGCGAGTTCGTGTACGCGTTCGGCCATTTTCCCGGGGAAGCGATGGATCGCCGGTTTCTGCGCGGAACACCGGGTCGAGGTCGGCCTTCGCGAGCTTCTTCGGGTCGAGCGTCCCGACGCGCTCCTTGATCGCCAGCGGCCCGCTGAAAGCCTTGGGCACCGACACCTGCTGATCCAGAGCGAAGCCGATCAGCAACGCCATCGGATCCTTCGCGATCAGCTCGTTGGCCTCGTCGGAGTCCGTGAAGTAGAGGCGGCTCGGCATCGGCTCGATCCTACCCCGACCGTGAGCCCCCGTCGTGACGCCACGACTCGGCCCCCGCGCTCGCGGTCGGCCTGCGTTCGCCGACGCTGCGCCCGTATGCCTTCAGGAACTCCTGCGGCGAGATCCCGTCCAGCCCCGCGCGCGTCGTGTAGCGCTCCATGAAGGTCGCGATCATGTCGGAGACCTCGCGCACGATCTCCTCCTGTTCCTCGGCGCTGCGCTCGATGCGGAAGATGTGCTCGAAGGTGCGGTCCCACAGCCGCACGATCAGGCCCGCCCCGAAGTGCGGGCCCTCCTCGATGAAGCCGGCGCCGCGCGTGGCGGCGTGCAGCGAGGCCGCCATGCGCGCGTCGAGCTGGCGCACGCGGTCCTGGACCGCGGCGTTCAGGCGCGTGCCGAACCACGCGGGCACGCCCTCGGGGTGGGTCTGGTGGTGGCGCAGGTGCGCCATCGCCACCGCCTCGGTCATCGCGCGGAAGGTCACCCAGTCGAGCTCGAGCACGGCGGCTTCGACCGCGTCTTCGATCTGCCCGAGCGCCTGGTCGAGGTAGGCGGCGATGATCGCGTCCATGTCCTCGAAGTAGCGGTAGATCGTCGCCACCGGGATGCCGGTGTGCGCCGCGAGGGAACGCGTGGAGAGGTTCTCGACGCCTTCGGCGGCGATCAGCTCGTTGGCCCCCTGGAGGATCGCCTCGACCCGCTCACGGCTGCGTTTCTGGACCGGCTCACGCCTCGCCATTCAGGTTCCATCCCCTGTCGTTGTCGCGGCCGGCGTCCCGGCCGTCTTCGCGACCGGCGTCCCGGTCGCCTCAGCGCTCGCCCTCGGCATCGCCGGACACTTCTCCGCCGTCGCCGTCACCACTCGCGCTCGCCGCAGCGTAGAGCACCGCCTGCGTCCGCGCCACGACGGCCACGGCCTCGTCGGGGACCAGCAGCTCGGGATGGTGAAGCGGGCGAGGCTCGAAGCCGGGCGCTCCCTCCAACCCCACGAACGCCATCGCAAGCGGGGCGTGAGCGCCGAAGAACGAGAAGTCATCCGAGCCGCACGAGCGCCATTCGGGCGCGATCTGAAGGCCCGCGCGCGCCAGCAGGCGCCGGGCTCGGGCCGCGATCGCGGGATCGTTCATCAGCGGCGGCTCGCCCGCGGTCAAGCTCACCGAGCCGCGGCAGCCGTGGGCCCGCGCGACGCCCTCGACCACCTCCTGGGTGAGTGCGCGCAGTGCCTCACGCTCCTCGCTGCGATGCGCGCGGAGCGCGCCGCGGGCCCGCGCCTGCGCCGGGATCACGTTCTCCGCGGTCCCGGCTTCGAGCACCCCGACGGTGATCGTTGCGGCGTGCAGCGGGTCGACGCGACGGCCGGCCGCCGCCTGCAGCGCGAGCACGGCCTCGCAGAGCGCGAGCACCGGATCGCGGCCGAGGTGCGGGTAGGCGCCGTGGGAGGGCTCCCCCTCGATGAGGATCTCGATCGCGTCGCAAGAGGCGTTCACCGCGCCCGCGTCAACCGCCACGGCACCCCACGGCAGCTCGGGATGCACGTGGGCGGCGAGCACCGCCCGTGGAGCCGCCTGCGCGAGCGCCTGCTCGGCGACCATCTGCGCGCCGGACGGATAGGCCTCCTCGGAGGGCTGGAAGATCGCCAGCAGCGGCGCCGGCAGGCGCTCGGCGAGCGTCGCGGCGGCCCGCGTCAGAGCGACCAGGGCGGCGATGTGCACGTCGTGCCCGCAGGCGTGCATGGTCGCCCCCGTCGCGCTGAAGGGAGCGCCGGTGCGCTCGGCGATCGGCAGGCCGTCGAGCTCGGCGCGGACCGCGACCGGGGCGCTGCCTTCGCCGAGGCGGGCGAGCAGGCCGGTGCCCGCGACGGGATCGGCTCTCACCGGCAGCTCGGCCGCCACCGCCGCGGCCGTGCGGTGCTCGGCGTGCGCGAGCTCGGGGTCGGCGTGCAGGCGCCGGCGCAGCTCGATCGCTCCCGGCAGCTCTGCCTCGAGCGCCTCCAGCAGCGCGTCGAGCACGGCGGTCAGTAGACCTCTGCGTAACGAAGGCAGCGCTGCTCGACCGGCAGTTCCGTCACCATCGCCAGCTCCGCGCGCTTCAGGGCGATGAAGGCGTCGTACAGCGGCTCGCCGAGCGCGGCGCGCAGGACGCCGTCCTCGCCGAGCGCGGCGAGCGCCTGGTCGAGCGTCGCCGGGAGCGCGCCCACGCCGTAGCGCTCCGCCTCCTGCTCATCCAGCGAGGAGGGGTCGCGGTCGAGGATCTCCGGCGCCGGCATCCCGGCGGCGATGCCGTCGAGCCCCGCGGCGAGGATCGCCCCCAGCGCAAGATGCGGGTTCGCGGCGGCGTCCGCGGCGCGGTACTCCAGTCGCATCTGGCTCGCCGCGCTCGCGCCGCCGAGGGTCGCCAGCGGCGGGATCCGCAGGAACGTCTCGCGGTTGCGCTCGCCCAGGCAGACGGCGCCCGCGCTCCAGCGGTGTGGCGTCAGGCGCTCGCCCGAGACCGGGCTCGGGGCGGTCACGGCGCTCAGCGCGGAGGCGTGCGCGAGGACTCCTGCCGCGAAGCTGCCGCCGAGCTCGCTCAGCTCGCCAGGCCGCGACGAGTCGTGCAGGAGCGGGCTCCCGCTCGCATCGTGAAGGCTGATGTGGATGTGGACGCCGTTGCCCGCCTCACCCGGGTCCAGCAGCGGCACGAAGGTCGCGCGCCTGCCTTCGCGGCGGGCGATCTCGCGCACCACCTCGCGGGTCACGACAGCGCGGTCGGCCGCCTGCCCGGCCGGGGCGGGAGCCAGCGGCACCTCGAACTGGCGGCTCGCGAACTCGGGGAAGAAGCGCTCGGGCTCGACGTCGGCCTCGACCAGCGCTCCCATCAGCTCGACCGCGAACGGTTCCACCCCACGCTGGGCGGCGAGCGAGAACGGCAGCTCGGCGCGTCCCTCACCGAGAAGCTGGAACTCGTGCTCGAAGGTGACCTGCGCGACGGCGCCGGTGCGCTCCTGCAGCTCGCCCAGAACGCGGTCGAGGAAGGCACGCGGGCAGCAGCCCCACGGGCGCCCGTCGAGCTCGACGATGTCGCACAGCATCAGCTCGAACGCGCTCGCGCCCGGCCCCGGCGCGCCGACCCGGATCCGCGTCTGTGGGTCTGGCAGCAGCCGAAGGTCACCCGTCGAATCGAACGGGCTCGGTTCTGCCAGCGGCCCGAGCGGGGTCAGCGCGTGGTTGGCCGGCACCCAGCCGACGCCGCTCGTGAGGGGCTCCTCGAGCTCGGAGGCGAGCACGGCGCGCCCGCGCACGATCGCGCCGAGATCGCACACCACCAGCGAGATCAGCTCGGCTGCGCTCACGCGGCCTGCCCGTCGATCGTGCCGTTGTCCCACAGGCGCTCCTCGAGCCCGAGCGCCACGGCCGCCTCGCGCAGCGCGTCCGCCTCCTCGGAGGCGACCGCCGCGATCACGCCGCCGGCCGGCTTGTCGGGACGGGCGATCGCCGCCGCGAGCCGCTCCTCGGGCTGCAGGTGCACGCCGTGGTCACCCAGCGCCGGGTAGGTGTCCGCAACCGCGTAGAGGCGCCCGCCCGGGCCGCTCGTGCGTGCGACGACGCACGCGAAATGGCCGACGTCCCAGTCGGGCGGGGGGCCCTCGAGGACGCCGTCGTAGAGGTAGTCGAGCACCTGCGCCGCCGTCGGGCGCCCGCCCCACAGGTGGTGCGTGGCCAGGTTGGCGATCACCGTCACAGGGTGCTCCAGCTCCGCGGCGGCGTCGAAGAAGCCGCGCAGGACGGGCGCCGTCCACGGGCCCGCGTACGCGAGCGCCTGCAGCGCGCCGCCCGAGAGCTCGCCGATCGCCTGCGCGACGCCTGCGGCGGTCGTGCCCGAGATGTCGGGGTCGTCGATCGTCGGGATCGCGAGCCGGTAGTCGCGCCGTCCGGTCTCGCCCGCGGGCAGCGTCTCGGCGTCGCGCGCGAGCGAGACGATGCTGCCGGCGGCCAGCGCGACCGTGTCCTGATCGAGCTGCTCGCCGGCCGGCGTGCTCTCCAGCCCGGCCGCGCCCAGCGCCAGCGCGCCGCAGAACGCGCCGCAGAGATCGTCGCGTTGCGGCAGCTCACGCGCGTGATGCTCCAGGAGCGCGCGGGCGCCGGGGAGCAGGATGCTCTCCAGCGGAGCCACGCTCGCCACGCTCAGTCCTCCGTGACCCTGGGGGCGTAGCGATGGTGGAGCATCAGCGCGTTGCCGTCCGGGTCGGCGAAGAACGCCATGTGGCAGACGCCCGTGTCGAGCGTGTCGGCACCGAACTCCACTCCCCGCGCTTCGAGCGCCTCGCGCGCGGCGGCGACGTCATCGACATGGAGCGCCAGTGCGTTCTCCTGCCGGTTGTGGTTGAGCCCCATCGCCTCGGCGTTGTACAGACTGAGGGTCAGGTTGCCCGTCTCGAACTCGGAGTAGTTGCGCTCCGGGATCCACACCGAGCGGTGCAGCCCGAGCGTCTCGCCGTAGAACTTCGCGGCTGACTCCAGGTCCTTCGTCGGGATCCCGACGAAATCGACGCCTCCGACGATGCTCTCCGCTGCGTTCACAGGTTCATCCTCCCCTATTAAAAAATGACTCTCCCGGCGCCCATGCTTCATAGCACGTAGGCTTGCTCCTGCAGAGCAGGGGCGGCAAGCGGAAAGGACGCGAGCATGAGCTGGGACTTCTCGACCGACCCGGACTTCCAGCAGGATCTCGACTGGATGGCCGACCTCGTCCGCGAGGAGATCTGGCCGCTGGAATCGATCTGGCACGAGCTCGGCATGGACGGGCTCGCGCGCGCCCTCGCGCCTGTCCAGGAGCGCGTCAAGGAGCGCGGCCTGTGGGCGGCGCACCTGCCGCCGGAGCTGGGCGGCCAGGGCATGGGCCAGGTCCG
The DNA here is from genome assembly GCA_963738815.1 of uncultured Solirubrobacteraceae bacterium. Taxonomy (GTDB): domain Bacteria; phylum Actinomycetota; class Thermoleophilia; order Solirubrobacterales; family Solirubrobacteraceae; genus Palsa-744. The sequence goes on along the minus strand of CAVTXW010000007.1, from coordinate 390,745 downwards.
CCTCGGGCTCATGCACGAGATCCTCGGGACCTCGCCGATCGCGCCGCTGGCGTTCGGCAACGCCGCCCCCGACTCGGGCAACTCCGAGCTGATCGCGCTCGCGGGCACGCCCGAGCAGAAGGACCGCTGGCTGTTCCCGCTGCTGGCCGGGGATCTGCGCAGCGCGTTCAGCATGACCGAGCCGCACACGCCCGGCTCCGATCCGACGCAGCTCGCCACGCGCGCGACCAAGGACGGCGACGACTGGGTGATCGAGGGGCGCAAGTGGTTCTCCTCGAACGCCTCGATCGCCGACTTCCTGATCGTGATGGCGGTCACGAACCCCGAGGCGCGGCCATCCCAGCGGGCGTCGATGTTCATCGTCCCCGTCGACACCCCCGGTGTCGAGATCCTGCGCGACGTGCCGACGATGGAGCACCCCTGGGAGGCGTTCGGCACCTACGGCGGTCACGCCGAAATCGCCTACGAGAGCGCGCGTGTACCCGCGAGCGCTCTGCTGGGCGGCGAGGGCGAGGGCTTCATCCTCGCCCAGCACCGGCTCGTGCCTGGCCGCATCCACCACTGCATGCGCTGGCTCGGAGTCGCCCGTCGTGCCTTCGACATGATGTGCGAGCGCGCGACCTACCGCCACGCGCACGGCTCGGTGCTCGCCGACAAGCAGACGGTGCAGAACTGGATCGCCGACAGCACGGCGGAGATGCAGGCGGCCCGCCTGATGACGCTGCACGCGGCGTGGAAGATGGACACGCAGGGCGCGTCGGCCGCTCGCACGGACGTAGCGCTGATCAAGTTCTACGGGGCGAAGGTCCTCCACGACGTCGTCGACCGCGCGCTGCAGCTGCACGGGTCGCTCGGCTACTCGACCGACCTGCCACTGGAGGCGATGTACCGCTTCGCACGCGCGGCGCGGATCTACGACGGCCCCGACGAGGTGCACCGCCAGTCCGTCGCGAGGAAGGTGATCGCGGGCTACCAGCCCCCCGCCGACGGCGTGCCCACCGAGCACCTGCCGACCCGCCGCGCGCACGCGCGGGAGCGCTTCGCAGAGCTGCTGGAGACCGTCACCGCGAACGACTAGGCCCTGCGCGTCGTCGCGCAGCGCTTCTAGGCTGGGAGCGATGGCAGCGGGCACAAAGTCCAGGGCGGCGGCGTTCGACCCCGCCGCGTTCGAGAGCTTCACCTTCCGCTCGCGCGGGCTCGCGCCCGACGGCAGCGTGTCGCTGTCCTACGCGCTCGGCGAGGACCTGTCCTTCACCGAGCGGCTGACGCTGCCGGTCACCGCGCCGCTCGACGGCGACGCGATCGCACGGGCGGAGGGGCTGCTCGCGCTGCTGCACTGGGTCGCGGGCGTGAGCTACTTCAAGGCGGCGCTGCCGCCGACGGTCGTGTTCGAGGGCGTGCCGCCGGGGCCCGCAGCGGCAAGGCTGCTCGAGGCCCTCTACTCGGAGGGGCTCGGCGAGCTCGCGTACACGAACCGGCTGGCGGCGCTGCCGCGGCCGAGCTTCGGCGCGCCCGCCGCACCCGGCTCCGCGACCCCGGGCTCCTCGCCTGAGCCGCGCCGTGCCCTCGTCGCCGTCGGGGGCGGCAAGGACTCCGCCGTCGCGATCGAGGTCCTGCGCCGCTCGGGCGCCGAGACGGCCCTGTTCTCGATCGGCGACGCCCCGCCGATCGCGCGCACCGCCGACGCGGCCGGCCTGCCGCGCCTGGTCGCGACGCGCCGGCTCGACCCCCTGCTCTTCGACTGCAACGCGGCGGGCGCGATCAACGGCCACGTTCCGATCACCGCCATCGTCACGTGCGTCGCGCTCCTGACGGCGGCGCTGAACGGCTTCGACACGGTCGCGATGGCGAACGAGCGCTCGGCGTCGGCCGGCAACCTGAGCTGGGACGGCGCCGAGATCAACCACCAGTTCAGCAAGAGCCTCACGGCCGAGCGGCTGCTGGCGGCGGCGGTCGCCGAGAGCGGCGCGCCGGTGCGCCAGCTCTCGGTCCTGCGTCCCGCCTCAGAGCTCGCGATCGCGCGCGCCTTCGCCGGCATGGAGCGCTACCACCAGGCGTTCACGAGCTGCAACGCGATCTTCCGCCTCGACCCCGCCCTGCGCGCCTCCTCCTGGTGCCGCGACTGCCCGAAGTGCCGGTTCGTGTTCCTCGCGCTCGCGCCCTTCAGCTCCCCCGCGCACCTCGCGGCCGTCTTCGGCGGGGACCTGCTCGCCGACGAGTCGCAGTACGAGGGCTTCGCGCTGCTTGCGGCCAGCGGCGGTCACAAGCCGTTCGAGTGCGTGGGCGAGGAGCAGGAGAGCCTCGCCGCGATGAGGATGCTGGCGGACGATGTGCGTTGGCGCGATCACGCGGTCGTGCGCAGGCTGGCCGATGAGGTGCTGCCCGGCCATCCGCTGCCCGAGGGAGACCCGGCCTCCGTGCTGGCGCTGAGCGACGAGCACGACCTGCCGCCCGGCCTGCTGGACGACCTGCGTGCGGTTCTCGGAGCTTGACGGAGCGCGGATCGGCGTCTGGGGCGCCGGCCGCGAGATCGCCTCCTTCGCGGCGCAGGCGAGCCGGCGCCTGCCACGGGCGAGGATCGCCGTCGCGGCGTTCGACGAGCCGCCGCCCGCGGAGCGTGTCGCGGCCATGCTCGGCGCGCCGGGCGTGCGCGCGGTCGATGCCGGCGAGGCGGTGGCGGCGCTCGGCGACTGCGATGTGGTGGTCCGCTCGCCGGGGGTCTCGATCCATCGCCCCGAGTTCGCCGCGCTGCGCCGCTCGGGACCGCCGGTCACCACCCCCACCTCCCTTTGGCTCGCCGAGCGCGCCGGCACCGGCGTCCTCGGTGTGACCGGCACGAAGGGCAAGAGCACCACCGCCGCGCTCGCCTGCCATCTCGCGCGCGCGGCGGGGCGCGACGCCGAGCTGGCCGGCAACATCGGCCGCCCTGCGCTCGATCTGCTCGACGCCGACCCGGGCGCGCTTGCGGTCGTCGAGCTCTCGAGCTACCACCTCGCCGACCTCGAGGTCGGACCGGAGGTCGCGGTCGTGACGAACCTCTTCGCCGAGCACGCCGACTGGCACGGCTCGGCGCAGGCCTACCGGGCCGACAAGCTGCGGATCCTGGCGCTGCCCGGCGTGCGCGAGGTCGTCCTCCCGGCGCGCCAGCCGGATCTCGCAGGCGCAGAGACGCCCGCGGCGCGGCGGCTCTTCGGTGCGCCGCCGGGCTGGGACGAGGCCGCGGAGGGGATCTCCCGCGACGGGCAGCTGCGCCTGGCAGCCGCAGCGCTGCCGCTGCCGGGGGAGCACAACGCGTTGAACCTCTGCGCGGCGCTCGCCGGCCTGGAGGCGGCGGGGGTCCCCATCGGCGATCTCGCGGCGGCCGTCGAGGGCTTCGAGGGGCTCGAGCACCGCCTGCAGACCGTCGCCGAGAAGGACGGCCTGACCTGGGTCGATGACAGCATCTCAACGACCCCCGAGTCGGCGCTCGCGGCTCTCGCCAGCTTCCCGGGCCGCCCGCTCGTGCTGCTCGGCGGGGGCCAGGATCGCGGGCAGGACTACGCGGCGCTCGCCGGCGACCTGGTCCGCCGCGAGGCGCTCGTGATCGGGATGCCGAGCACCGGGCCCCGACTGCTCGAAGCCGCGCGGGCGGCGGGGCTGCCCGCGTCCGCAGCACTCGCAGCGGGGGACCTCGCCGAGGCGGTCGCGCTCGCCCGCCGCGAGGCGCCCGGAGGGGCGGTCGTGCTGCTCTCCCCGGCGGCGCCGAGCTACGACCGCTTCCGCGACTTCGAGCAGCGCGGCGAGCGGTTCGCGGAGCTGGCGCGCGGCGTGTAGTCGCGTCGCCGGCGGCCCGTCGCGCCCAACGGCAACCGTCTTGAAAGAGAACCGGCGCCGCACCCCCCGAAGGGAGTGCGACGCCGGTTCGAGTCAGGCTGTGTGCCTAGACCGCTGCCGTCACGGGCACAGCGGGTTGCTCGGCACGCCTTCACAGGGGTTGGGCATGGTTTCCTGCGGCCCCGGTGCCGGCTGTGGTTTGGCGTTGCGGAAGATCACCGATTCTCCCGACAGCTGTTCCACGTATTCCAGCGCGCCCGGGCCGTTGCCCGGAGGCGGCGTGGTGCTGTTCCCACAGCCCCACGTACCTTCGATGTTGTGCGGCCATGTGAGGCTGCCGCCGACGAAGGTGTTGCCGCTCACGCAGTTGTTGGTCGAGGTGTACTTCTTGTACGGGAAGATCCCGCCCTGCAGCATGATCTGGCTGTTGTATTCGCTGCTGCCGTGGGTCCCGTTGTTTTCCAGCGTGTTGTTGGCGATCTTGTTCCCGGCGAGCTGGAAGTAGATCGTGCTGGGCTGCGGCGGGTAGGGGTTCGGGTACTCGAACCCGAGCACGCCGTTGTTGACGTTGTTCGTGATCGTGTTTTCGGTCACTTCGTCGGCCATCACGCCCGGGAGCTCGATGCCGACGCCCCACGGAGCGACTTCGGTCGACGGGTTCGCCGGAGCTTCGAGGTTGTTGTTTTCGGTGACGAGGTTTTTCCTGTAGATCGTGCACCGGGCGATGTTCGTCGACGTGAACAGGTGGTACGGCCGCGACGGCTTCTTCGCGTCGCACATCCCGTTCGACGGCGGCGGCCCGTCACCGGGGTTTTCCCCGTTCGGCACGATGCCGGCGCCGTTGTTGCGGAACGTCGAGTTTTCGATCACGAGGCGCCCGCCCGAGTTCGAGCCCGAGTAGCCGACCGCGTTGTCTTCGATCGTGGCGTCGTTGACCAGCGCTTTGCATTCCCAGCACGCGCCGATGTAGATGCCCGAGTCGTTGTAGCCGGAGGCGTAGATGTGTTCCCAGGAACCTTCCTTCTCGTTCTGGGCGAAGATCCCGTAGCCGCCGTTGAGGCTCGTGTCGTACGCGGTGAGGTAGCTGCCCCACCAGCCGTGCGCGCCCTCCTTGTTCGGACCCGTCGCCGCCGCGTCCACCAGAACGCGTTGCCGTTCGGGCCGTCGGGGGTGGCGCGGTCGAAGTTGCGCCCGGTCATGTTTTCGATCCACACGTTGTTGGCCTTTTCGACCAGGATCCCGTTGCTCCCGCCGGGCGCAGCTTTGTTCTGCCCGTCGAGGATCACGGTGTTGCGGTTCATGCCGCGGATGTGGATGTAGTTGTGAGCGCTCGTCACGACGACTTCTTCGTCGTAGACGCCTGGTTCGACCAGCACCCAGTCGTTCGCCTTGTTCCTGGTCGCGTTGACGGCGGCCTGGATCGTCGTGAAGTAGAACGTGTTCGGCGGGATCGGCCCGCCGGGCGGACCCGACTGGCTCACGATCTCGATGTGCGGCGTTTTGTACCCGAGCGCCCCGGTCGCGAAGACCAAGAGCGCCGCGAGGCTCGCCAGCGCTGCGAACGAGATGCGCACACCCCGGCTCGCAAGGACCTTTCGTTCAGACGGCATGTAGCCCTCCCCTCCAATGTGTACCGCGGAGGCCACAGACGAGTGAGACGAGGGGGTTTCCCTCCAGCGTCCTCCAACGCCCGAAACCCCTCTCCGCCTCGCCGACGAGGCGCACTGCCGCAGTCGCCGGCTTTCTGCCCGGCGCACGCGGGAGTGTAACGACGCGGCGGCCTTCCCGACAACCCCCCGGTCGGGCTCATACGTCGGTGCGAGGAGGCGGCTTAGGAGCTCTCGGTGTCCTGCGCGCCCCGGCGGCCCTTCGGATCGGGCCGCTCGGCGGGTGCGCGCGCCTCGGCGCCCTGCGGCGGCGCGGTCGGCAGCGAGCCCGGATCGGCTGAGGCCGCGGCCCGGTTCTCCTCCTTGACCGCCAGCCAGATCTCCTCGCGGTAGATCGAGACGCCCTCGGGCGCGCTGATCCCGAGCCGCACGGTGTGGCCGCTGACGCCCATCACCTCGATCAGGATGTCCTCAGCGATGACGACGCGTTCTCCGGGGCGTCGCGTGAGGATCAGCACCCCGCCGATTATGAAGCACGCGGCGGTGGCCTCGCCGCCGCCGGGCGACGGCGCGCGTCCCGGGGCCGCGTCAGAGCGCCCTCAGGCGGCGTCGGCGGGGGCGCCCTCGGCCTCGGAAGAGGCGAGCACGAACAGCGGCGCCTGAAGCTCCGCGCCCTCGGCCGCGTTCAGCACCTGGAAGCCACGGCCGCCGTGGATCACCAGCGGCGCGCGCAGGTTGGCGGTCGTCTCGAGCGGGTCGGGCATCGCCCGCACGGTCACGTAGATGTCGGCCTGCGAGACCTCTTGGAGGCCGATCGCGGCCAGCTCCTCCTCGCCGAGCTCGAGCTCGAAGTCGGGGAAGAACAGCTCCGGCCCGACGACCGGCAGGGCGAGCGCGGGGTCCTCGACGCAGTGCAGCCACAGGAAGCCGCTCCCGGGGTTGCGGTCCAAGAGCGCCCAGCGGTGGCCGCCCAGCCCGATCAGGCCGTTGGGGAACTCGATGACCTCGCTGGCCGGGACCTCTACGGCACCGAAGCGGACACTCTCGAAGGTGACGGACATGCTCTCTCCTCGATCCTCAGCGCAGGAAGTTCAGGAGCGATTCCTGCACGATGTTCGCCCCGGCGTGGAGGGCCGCCGTGTAGGCCGCCTGCTGGTTGGAGTACTCGATGGTCGCCTTCGCGATGTCGGTGTCGTAGGTGTTCGACAGCGCCTTTTCGATCGACCCTTCAAGCGATTCGATCCGCGCGGCGGCGACCTGCAGCTGGTCGGTCGCGCTGCCGGATACGGCCTGCAGCTGGGTGAGGCCTTCCATGCCTTCGTCGAGCGATTTCAGGTCGCTGCCGACGAGCTTTTCGCGCGATTCGGCGGTGCCTTCGTTCAGGTGCTGCTGGATCGTCCGCAGCACGTCGAGCAGCTTGCCGTCGCCGGAGGCCTGCCCGTTGCCGAGCACCGAGGACAGTTCGGTGCTCACGGTCACGGTGCTGCCAGGGCCGATCGCGCGCGCGACCGCGCCGGTGTTGCCCTGGAATTCGTCGTTTCCGCCCAGTGCGTAGGGCGCGGTGGACGTCGCCGTGCCGGAGAACAGGTACTGACCGGCGTACTTGATGTTGGCGTCCTGCTTGACGGTTTCGGTGAGCTGCCCGACGACGACCCCGAGGTTCTTGAGATCGCTCGGCCCGTTGGTGTCGTTGCCGGCCTGCAGCATCAGTTCGCGCACGCGCTGGAGCACCGTGTTCATGTTCGCCATCGCGCCGCCCGCGGTGTTCGTCCACGAGATGCCGTCGCTGACGCTCGACGCGTAGGAGCTGAGCCCGTCGAGCTGGCTCTGCAGGTCGATCGTGCGGCTGGCGCCATACGGGTTGTCCGAGGCCTCGAGGATCGAGTGCCCCGAGGACAGTTCGGCGGCACTCCGTTGCAGCTTGGTCAGCGCGGCGTTGAGATCGTTCAGCGTCGAGCCGGTCAGCATCTCTCCGGTGATGCGATGGCTCATCGCTACAGACCCGCCTTCCCGGTGTGCTCGATCAGCGTTTCGAGCATTTCGTCCATCGCCGACATCGTGCGCGCCGAGGCCTGATAGCCGCGCTGGTAGCTGATCAGGTTGGTCATTTCTTCATCGAGCGAGACGCCCGAGACGCTCTGGCGCTGGTTGCCGATCGCAGTCAGCGTGGTCTGCAGGTTCGCCTGTTCGCTCTGGGCTCCGCTCACGCGGCTGCCGAGCAGCCCGACGAGCCCTGAGTAGCCCTGTTCGGCGGTGCCGCCTCGCAGGCCCGCGATCGCCAGCGCGACGTCATTGCCTTCCGGCGTTTTCGTCGAGGAGGTCTGGACTTCCGAGGCTTTGACGGCGACCGCCAGCGTCGCCGCCGTGGTGCCCGTGAAGAAGGGGGTGGAGGTGTGGAGTTCGTTGACGGTCGAGGCGACGGCGGCGGCGACGGTGTCGAGTTCGGTCTGGAAGGTCGTGAGCGCGCCCGCCGGACCGGTCAGCGACAGCAGGGCCCCGAGCTGCCCGCCGGCGGCGCTCGTGAGCGCCTGCGGCCAGTTCACCGTCGTGCCTTCGACCAGCGGTTTGGCGGCGTCTCCGAAGGAGATCGTGTCCGTCCCGTCGGCCTGTGTGGTGACCGTGACATTGCGCCAGTGAGGACAGCTTGTCGATCAGCAGGTCGCGCCGGTCGAGCATGTCGTTGGGCGGCTGGCGCGCCTGTTCGGCCTGCTTGATCTGGACGTTGAGCTGGGCGATCTGGTTCGCGTAGTCGGCGACTTCGCCGTTGGGGCCGGTGCGCGCTTCGTACTGCTGGGTGGCCTGGGTGGAGACGGTCGAGAGCTGCGAGTTCAGCTGGTTGAAGGCGGTCGCCAGGCGCTGGCCTGCTGCCACCACGCCCTCCTTCGCGGCCATGCTCGTCGGCGACTGCGCAAGGCTCGACCACGCGCTCCAGAAGTTCGAGAGCTGGCCGGCGATGCCGGTCGAGGAGGGCTCGTTGAAGGCGCTCTGGGCCTGTTCGAGCTCTTCGGCCTGCGCGCCGGCCGCGCCCAGCGCGCTGTTCTGCGTGCGCCACTGGGAGTCGATGTAGGCGTTGCGGATCCGGGTGTAGGTCTCGACCGTCACGCCCGTGCCGAGCTGCGCGCCCTGGCCCGTCACCGCCGAGAGCGAGGCGATCGGGATCGCCTGATTGGTCTCGAGCACGGCGACCTGGCGCGAGTAGCCTTCGGTGTTCGCGTTCGCGATGTTGTGGCCCGTCACGTCCATCGCCTGCTGATCGGCGAGCAGCCCGCTCAGCGCCGTCTGAAGCCCCTGCAGCGTCGGGATCGGCATTGCTAGGCGCTCAGGTCCAGCACGTGCAGGCCGCCGTGGGGGCGTGCGCGCGTGATCGGTGTGGAGGTGCCGCGCGTGTCATATCCGTTGACTCCGTCGATCGCGAGCATCGCCATCAGGTGATCGAGGAAGCCGAGCTCGATCTGCATGATCGCCCGGTTCGTCGAGTGCTCGCGCTGCAGCTCGTGAAGGAGCCCCTGCAGCTCGGCGCTGCGGGTGCCGGCGCGCTCGGCTTCGGCGGGGCTCATCAGGGTGAGCAGCTCCTGGAGGGTCACGGTCTCCGCCGGGACGCCAAGGCGCGCGCCGCAGCGGGCCAGCAGCCTCGTCCGCTCCTCCTCGAGGAGCTGGCGGCGGCCCATCTCGCCGCGCAGGATGCCGGCCAGGCGAACGACCGCCTGCACGTCGCGGGCCCGGATCGCGGCGCCCTGCTCGAGGACGACACCGAGAAGCCCGCGGGCCGAGGCGATCTGCGCGTCGAGGTGGGCGAGCACCTCCTCGCCGAGCTTCTGCCCGTGCTCGGGCGCCGCCGGCAGTACCCCGCTCATGCGCGCGCACCGCCCGTGACGTCGGCTTCGACTCCGCCCGCGGGCGCCGTGCCGGCACGGGTGCCCGCGCTCGGCGTCGCGCCGCTCGTCCCCTGTAGGCCTTTGGCGATCTCGGCCGCGAGCCCGAAGCCACCGCCGTCGGTCACGCCCTGGGCGAGGGCGCCGGGGAGCATGCTCGACAGCACGCTCGACGAGCCGCCGGAGCCGCCCGCCTGGCCTTCTTCTCCTTCGCCGGAGGGTTCGGTCGTTTCAGTGAGCGATGTCGCGAGCTGCTGCACGAGCAGGCGTTCGAACTCGAGCCCGAGCGCGTACTCGCGCTGCACCTGCGCCGAGCCTTTGCGGACCCACGCGGGCTCGGAGAGCTGCGCCCCGGCGAGCGATGCCCCGACCGGTTCTGAGCCGGGCGCGCTCATGCCCGCAGCTGGTTCGCGATCGCCATCATCTGGCTCTCGGTCTGGATCGCCGTGCTGTTCATCTGGAAGGCGCGCTCGGCGCTCGTCATCGTCGCCATGTCGCGCCCGAGATCGACGTTGGAGTCCTCCAGCGCACCCTGGTGGACGCGCGCCTCGGAGGCTGCGCGGACGGCGCCGCTGGCGGCGTTGGGGGCGAGCAGGCCTCCCCCTTCGGCGCTCAGGTGGTCGGGCGCGGTCACGGTGACGAGCGCGATCCGCCCGAGGCGTTTGCCCTGCGCCGTGACGGTGCCGTCGGAGCCGATGTGCAGGTCGGAGGCGTCGACGCCGGCCGGGACTTTGATCGGCGGGTCGAGCAGGTTGCCGGCGGCGTCGGAGATCTCGCCGTTGGCGTTCAGCTGCAGCGCGCCGTTGCGCGTCAGCACCGTGCTGCCGCCCGCGCGGCGCAGCTGCAGGAACCCCGGGCCTTCGATCGCGAGGTCGAGCGGGTTGCCGGTTTCCTTCAGCGCCCCCTGCGAGGAGCTGCGGCCGAGCACCCGCGACGCGGCGCCCGCGCCGGCGGTGGTTTCGGTCCCGGCCTTGTCCACCGGGTTGTAGAGGAGGTCTTCGAAGCCGACGCGCTCAGACTTGTAACCGCTCGTGTTGACGTTCGCGAGATCGTTGCTGACGGCGTCGAGCTGGAGCTGCTGCGCCGCCATGCCTGCTGCCGCGGAGAAGAGACCTTCGAGCATGGGTGGTCCGAACCTCTGCTGTCGATCGAGGGTGCGCGGGGTGCCGGGCACGGAGATCGGCCCGGCGATCCGTGCCTTGCCCCCGGGTGATCGGCAGCGGCGGGCGCTACTTGAGGCGCGGGCGGCGGCGTTCACCGCCCCGCCGCGCCGAGCGAAGCCGCTAGCCGCCGCTGCCGAGCGAGCCGACCTGCGTCGAGGCCTGCTGCAGCGTCTGGCCGATGGCCTGGATCGCCTGCTGGCCTGACTGGAAGCTCCGCAGCGAGGAGATCATTTCGACCATCACGGTGGCCGCGTCCACGCCCGAGCTCTCGAGCGCGCCCTGGCGCACGACCCCGGCCGCTTTGCCGCCGGCGGCACCCGTGTAGAGGTTCTGGCCCTGCTTTTCGGCGCCGGTCAGTTCGAAGAGCCCGACCGCGCTCGGTGCCAGGGTCCCTTCGGCAGGCACTTTGACCTGCGCCCCGGTGGGCCCGAGGACGGGGTTCCCGTTCGCGTCCGTCAGGATGCCCGCCGGCGAGGCGGTGAACTGCCCGTTGCGCGTGTAGCGGACCCCCTGCGCGGTGCGGACCGCGAAGAAGCCGCTCCCGTCGATCGCGAAGTCGAGCGGTTCCCCCGTTTCGGTGATCGCGGCGGGGGTGAGGTCGGTGAAGGTCTTGCCGAGAGCGACGCCCTGGACGCTCGAGCCGACGGGCGCGCCGCCGCGGGTGTTGGCCAGCAGCACCTCGCCGAAGCTGTGCTGGGGGGAGGAGTCCGACTTGTAGCCGGGGGTGGTCGAGTTCGACAGGTCGTTGGCGAGCTGATCCTGGCGGGTCTGCTCGGCGACCATGCCGGAGGCGGCGATGAAGAGGCCGACGTCCATCTAGTCGCCGTCTTCGGCCGCGGGCCGGCTTTCTTTAGCGATCGGCGCAGCCGAGGGGCCTGCGCAACCGCTCGTGCACGCCGCGCGGCGCGCTAGCCGACCGCGCTGAAGAGCGAGCACTCGCTTTCGAGGTGCCCGTAAAGACGCCGGCGCAGCTGCGAGTGGATCTGCGAGACGCGGCTCTCGGAGACGCCCAGCCGCTCCCCGATCTCACGGAGCGTCCGGTCCTCGACGTAGAGCAGCACCGCCACTTCTCGCTCCTGGCGGCTGAGCAGCGCGAACGCCTCGCGAAAGCGCGACTTCGCTTCGCGCCGCTCGGCGCTCGTGACCGGGTCGCAGTCGCGATCCTCGCTCTCGAGCGTGTCGATGCGCTCGACCGTCGCGCTCTCGTCGGAGCGCACGATGCGGTTCAGCGAGGAGATCTCCGCGAGCGCCACCTGATCCATCCGGCGGGTGAGCTCCAGCGGGGTCATCCCCACAGCGGCCGCGAGCTCGTCGCGGTCGGGGTGGCGCTCGTTGGTCGCGAGGAAGCTGTGGCGGGCGTCGTTGATCGCGCGCTCGTCGCGGCGCAGCGAGCGGGGCGCCCAGTCGTGGCGGCGCAGCTCGTCGAGCACCGCACCCTGGATCCGCGTCCACGCGTACTGCTCGAGCGTCGCGCCCCGCGCGGGGTCGTAGCGGTCGATCGAGCGGATCAGCGCCTCCAGGCCGCAGGAAAGGAAGTCCTCGACCTCGCACTCCGGCGGCACCTCGCGCACCTTGCGGTAGACGATGTAGCGGACCATCGGCAGGAACATGAAGATGAGCCGGTCGCGGAGCTTGCGATCGTCGGTGCGCTGGTAGCGCTGCCAGATCGCCAGAACCTCGTCCGCGCTCGCCCGCGCGCCCCGCCCAGCCCCCTGGTTGGTTGTCTGCATTCTCCTGCCTGCCCCTGCTCTCTTGCCCCCGCCGGGGAGCCCACCCCGCCCACCGGCCGAAGCGCGGATGTCAACTCGAACGGCACTTGATTTCGCCTCCGTGCCGAAAACCCCTCCCCCGCCCTGCCAACGCTTCCCCCCCGCGCGTTCGCGCGAGGGCGGACGCGGGGCGCCGTCGCGGTGTAAAGCGGCCGCGAGTGGGTAAGAACGGGGCAGACGTCAGGGCCGCGCAGGCGCTCCGCGCAGGCCCCGGGGAGGGGGCGCGTCCGCACGCAATGCGGTCAGCAGCCGGAGGATTGGCTCAAGTATTCGTGGACGGCGTCGATCACAGGCTCAGACAGCAAACGCGAGGCGGCCCAGGGAACGGACCGCACGAGCCGTTTTCAGGGAGAAAACGCATGATGAGCTCGCCGTCTGCACCACCCACAGATCCGAGCGCCACTGAGGGCGCCCCCGACGACCGCGGCGAGCCGCGGGCGATCGACCTCACGCACGGCGGTCCGCCGGCGGAGCTGCTCGACCAGATGGCGCAGGCGGACGAGATCAACACCCGGCTGCGCCGCAGCGGCCGCGAGATCGCCTTCGCGCTGAGCTCCGACGGCTGCTCGCTGCGGATCGAGCTGCGCGACGAGGCCGGACGGGTCATCCGCACCCTCTCCCTCGCCGAGGCGATCGACCTCGCCGAAGGCGGCGTCCTCCCGGACTGAAGCCATGTCGGCGGGATCGGTCAACAGCAGCGGCACCTCGCCGATCTCCGTCACGGGCCTCGCGTCCGGCCTGGACACGTCGTCGATCATCAAAGCGCTGCTCGAAGCCGAACGGCAGCCGATCACGCGCATCACCAACCAGGAGGAAAAGCTCTCCGGCCAGCAGGGCCAGCTGCAGGCGATCAAGTCGAGCCTGATAGCGCTCGGCTTCGCGGCCGAAGAATTCGCGCTCCCCTCGGTGTTCGAAGGCGTCCAGAGCGTCAGCTCCAGCGAACCGGCGCGCGTCGAGCGCCACCATCACCGGCGGCGCGGGTGTCGGCGGCTATCAGCTCGAAGTCACCCAGCTCGCGAACTCGGCACAGCGCACGTTCGCGTTCGCGAGCCCGGCAGCGGAAGACACGGTGACGATCGACGGCCGTGAATACACGCTCAAAGCGGGCGCCACCGCCAAAGAACTCGCCGGCAAGATCAACGCCGACAGCAAAGGCACCGTCTACGCCGCGGTTCAGGGCAAAGAAGAAACGATCGTCCTCTCCAGCCGCACGACAGGCGCCAGCGAAGGCGAATTCATCAAAGTCACGGACCCCGGCGGCGCGCTGACCGAAAAGGCGGGCACCGCCAAGGAAGGCAAGAACGCGGAATACAAGCTCGACGGCGTCGCCGGCACGTCCACGTCGAACACCGTCACCGAAGCGATCGCGGGCGTCAGCCTGACGTTCTCGGCGCTCACCAGCGCCGGACCGGTCACGCTCGCGGTGCAGCCGCCGGCGCCGAACGTGAAGACGATCGAAGCCAAGCTCGAAGGCTTCGTGAACGCCTACAACAAGACCGTCGAAGAAGTCCAGAAGCAGCTCGCGACCAAGCCTGTCGAACATCCCGCGAGCGCAGCCGAACTCAGCGTCGGCTCGCTTTTCGGCGACACCGAACTGACAGGCATCCTGACGCAGATGCGCCAGTCGATGTACGAAGCGATCAAAGGGCTGCCGGAAGGGATGGCGAGCCCGCTCGACCTCGGCATCAGCACGGGCGGCGGCAGCGGCGGCAGCTCATCGCAGTCGTCGCTGTCGGGACTGCTGAAGCTGAACACCACCACGCTCGCAAAGGCGATCTCCGAACACGCCAGCGAAGCCGGCACGATGATGCAGCAGTGGTCGCTGAGCTTCGCCAAGCTGGCTCGTAACGTGTCCGGCGCCGGTGGCTCGCTGGAAACACGGCTCACCGGCGAGGAAGGCCAGATCCGCGACATGAGGCTCCGCGTCTCGACGATGAGCGAGATGCTGCTCGTGCGCCAGAAAGCGCTCGAACAGACCTACGCGCAGCTCGAACAGATCATCTCGCGCAACAGCGCCCAGAGCTCGTGGCTCACGAGCCAGGGTGCGCAGCTCGAAAAATCGGGCGCTTAGCGCCCGGGCCTAAACCTTCGGCGCGCGGCGCCGATCAAGAGAAGGTCGATGAGCAACGTGGCGGCATCACCGCAGGCCTACCGTCGCGAGGCGGTTCTCGCGGCCTCGCGCGGACAACTGGTCGTGATGCTCTACGACGGCGCGCGGCGCTTCCTGCGCCAGGCCGCCGCCGCGATGCGGGCGCGCGAAATCGAGCGCTGCCACATGACGCTGCGCCGCGCCGAGCTGATCGTCGCGCACCTCGACGGCACCCTCGACTTCGATCAGGGCGAGCTCGCCGCAGCACCTGCACTCGCTCTACGCGTTCTGCCTGCGCCACCTGAACGAGGGGCGCATGGCGCTGGACGCCTGACAAGCTCGACGAGGTCTGCGAGCTGCTCGGCGAGCTGCGCGAGGCTTGGGCGCAGATCGTCGCGGAGGGCGCGTGAGCGCCACCCGGCGGCTCGGGCTCGCGCCCTACGAGGCGATCGTCGCCCACGCCGAGCTGGAACTCGAGCTCGCCGGTCACGGCCGGCTGCCCGAGCTGGCGGGACTCGCGGGCCGGTGGGAGGAGCTCCTCGCCGCACTGCCCGAGCGCCCGCCCGCGGCGGCCGCGCCGGTGCTCGCGCGCGCCCGGCTGATCCACGAGCGCACGCGGATCGAGCTGCTGCGCCTGCGCGAGGGCCTGCTCAACGAGGTCGCGGGCGCCGCGCAGGCGAAACGGACCGCCGACGGCTACGCCGGCGCCGGCGGGCGCGCCGCCATGCCCGCGCTCGACCGCAGCGCCTAGGCGCCCGGCCCCGCCCCGCGAGCCCGGCGGCCGCAATTGCTCTGTCGCGAGGGTGCCGGGCCTAAAGATCTGGCGCCGGCGGCCGATCACTTCGGACGCGATGTCCCTCGTCGACCCGACTCAGCAGCTGTTGGAGGCGGCGATGCGTGGTTCCTGGCTGCGCCAGACCGCGCTGTCGAACAACATCGCCAACGCCGAGACGCCGAACTACCGCCCGCAGGAAGTCGATTTCGAGTCGACGCTGCAGACCGCGGTCGAAGCCGGCGCCTCCCCCGCCGAAGTCGAATTCTCAGCCCGCGAAGTCCCCGGTGAAGCAGGTCCCAACGGGGCCGGCGTCTCGATCGATCAGGAATCGGCGCGCCTGGCCGAAAACGGCCTCGACTACGAGGCGCTGACGCAGGTCGCCGGCACGCGCAACTCGATCATCCGCTCCGCGATCGGGATCCTCTGATGGGGCTCTTCGACGCGATCGGGATCGCCGGTACGGGCCTGGCCGCCGAGCGCATCCGCATGGATGTCACGGCCGAGAACCTCGCCAACGCGGACACCACCAAAGGCGCGAACGGACAGCCCTACCGGCGCCAGTCGGTCGTGCTCGCCCAGGCCGGCACGCCGGGCTTCAGCGGCGCGCTGTCGGGCGCCCTGCAGGAACCGGCGGCCGCCACACCCCCGGGTGGCGTAGCGGTCACCGGGATCGTCTCCGACGCCACGCCCAACCGCCGTGTCTACGACCCGTCCAACCCCGAAGCCGACGCGAAGGGCTACGTGAGCATGCCGAACGTGGACACCGTGACGGAAATGACCGACCTGATCTCCGAGCAGCAGTCCTACCAGGCGGATGTGACCGCGATGCAGACCTCGAAGTCGATGTTCACCTCCACCCTGGGCCTGCTGAAGTGATCGTGCCCGCGATCGGAGGCCTCGCCGGAACGCTCGGGAACGTCGGCGCCAACGCCGCCGCCGGGCAGGCCGGGGAAGCGCCCGTCGCGCCCGCCGCCGCGGAAGGCGGCGCGGCGCAGAGCGCCGGCACCGAAGGCGCGTCGGCGAGCAGCGGCGGCACACCCAGCTTCGGCGGCGCCCTGACCGAAGCGATCTCCTCTCTGGAGACGGGCCAGGTGAACGCCTCCTCCGCCTCCCACGCGCTCGCCACCGGCACCGTCAGCGATCCGGAGGCAGCCGTCGCGACGGTCGAGGACGCGGCGCTCGAGATGCAGCTCGCGGCCCAGATTCGTGCAAAGGCAACGGAAGCCGCCCAGACGATCTTCAACACGCAGGTCTGATCGGTGCCGAACGTCGGAGCACTCGCGTCCCGGCTGACGACTCGCGGCTGGCTCATCCTCGGTGGCGGCGCGGTCGCCGCGATCCTGTTCATCTACCTGTTCCTGCACATGGTCTCGGCCCCGGGGTACACCACGCTCGTCAGCGGCGTGGACCCGGCTCAGACCGGCAAGATGACCAGCGCGCTCAGCACGCACGGCGTCAGCTACCAGCTCCAGAACAACGGCACGGCGATCGCGGTGCAGGACAACCAGACCGCCCAGGCGCGAGTCGCGCTCGCCGGAGCGGGGATGCTCGGCAACACGCAGCCCGGCTTCGAACTGTTCGACAAACAGAGCCTCGGCGAAAGCAACTTCCAGCAGCAGGTGACCTATCAGCGCGCGCTGCAGGGACAGCTCGAAGCGACGATCGACAGCGTCCAGGGGGTCTCCGGGGCGCAGGTCGAGCTCGTCCTGCCGAGCTCCCAGAACCAGATCTTCGGCGAAGGGCAGAGCGCGGCCTCGGCGGCGGTGCTGCTGTCCGGCACATCGATGCTCGACCCGAGCTCGGTGCGCGGGATCGCGCAGCTCGTGGCCTCGAGCGTCCCCGGGCTCCAGCTCAGCAAGGTCACGATCACCGGCGCCTCCGGCCAGCTTCTGTGGCCCGCCTCCGGCGGCTCCGGCGGCAGCGGCGGCAGCGCCCTTCAGGAAGCCGAGCAGCGCTACGACGAGACGACCGCGGCGAACCTGCAGGCGATGCTCGCCCAGACGCTCGGGCCCGGCAAGGCCCAGGTGCTGGTCTACGCGAACATGAACGTCGACCAGACCACCAAGGAATCGCTCGAATACGCCAAGGCCGGCACGCCGCTGCAGCAGACCAAATCGCTCGAGACGCTCCAGGGCAACGGCTCGAGCGCGGCCGCGACCGGAACCGCGAATCTTCCGGCCGCCGCCTCGAACGGCGGCAAGTCGAACTACAAGAAAGAAACGAGCACCCAGCAGAACGGCGTCTCGAAGACCGTCACCCACTCGACGGTCGCGCCGGGCACGGTCGAAACCCAGCACGTCTCGGTGCTGCTCGACCACTCCGTTCCTGCTGCGGCCGTCCCCGCGATCAAGGAAGCGGTTACGAACGCGGCGGGGATAAACGCCAAGCGCGGCGACACGATCGCGATCGGCCAGATCGCTTTCGCGAAGGGCGGCGCCACGGGCGCCCCCGCATCGGGCGGGATGCTCGGCTACGCGAAGTACGTGCTGCTCGCGATCGGCGCTGCGCTGTTCCTGTTCTTCACCACGCGCTCGCTGCGCAAGCGCGAGCAGGAGGCGATCCCGGAGCCGCGGTGGCTGCGCGAGCTGGATGCGCCCGTGCGGCTGTCCGAGCTCGAGCGCGAGATGGCGACGCGCCCCAGCGAGCTGACCGCCTCGGTCGGTGCCGCCAACGGAAACGGTGCCCGCGGCGGGGAGGAGATCCGGCGCCAGGTCGAGCAGCTCGCCGACAGCGACCCCGACCGGGTGGCCCAGCAGGTGCGCAACTGGATCCAGGAGGGCTAGCGGCGCATGGCAGCCGAGCCGCGTCCGGAGATCGCACCCGGGCTCTCCGAGGGCCTCACCGAAGAGATCCCCGCCGTGCAGCAGGTGTCGGGGGCGCGCAAGGCCGCCGTGCTGATGGCGGGGCTGGGCTCCGAGCGCGCGGCGAACGTCCTCCAGCGGCTGCGCGAGGAGGACATCGAGAACCTCTCGGCCGAGATGGCGCGGCTGCGCCCCGTCGGGGCCGAGACCACCGATTCGGTCTTCAGCGAGATGGCGGCGGCGGGCGCGTCTGCGACCGGCGCCGAGGGCGGGATCGAGTTCGCGCGCGAGGTGATCGAACGCGCGCTCGGTCCGGAGCGGGCGGCGGAGCTGCTGGGCAAGATCGCGGGACCGGCTGAGACCCGTCCGTTCGAGTTCCTGCGGCGGGTGCCCGTCGAGCGGATCGCGACGCTGCTGCGCAGCGAGTCCCATCAGATGATCGCGCTGGTACTGGCGAACCTCCCGACCAGCCTCTCCGCCGCCGTGCTCGGGAAGCTGCCCGAGGCGATGCAGCCCGACGTCGCGCTGCGGATCGCACGCATGGGCGAGACGACCGCGGCGGTGATCGAGCAGCTCGAGCACGCGCTGCGCCAGCGCCTGAACGCCTCGAGCGACCGCGAATATGCGGTGGCCGGCGGCACCAAGACGCTCGCTGGGATCCTCAACCACGCGGACCGTCAGCTCGAGCGCAACGTGCTCGACAACCTGGCCAGCTCCGACAGCGAGCTGGCGGAGAAGGTGCGGGGGATGCTGTTCGTGTTCGAGGATCTCGTCAAGCTCGAAGAGCGGGCCGTGCAGCAGGTGCTCCGGGAGGTCGACCAGAAGGACCTCGTGCTCGCGCTGAGGGGAGCGCCGGAGGACGTCAAGGAGGTCGTCCTCGCCAACATGTCCGAGCGCGGCGCGGCGATGCTCAAGGAGGAGATGGAGATCCAGCCTCCGCAGCGCAAGAGCGACATCGACTCGGCGCAGAGCCGGATCGTGGGAGTCGTGAGGCGGCTCGAGGAAGCCGGCACGATCGTGATCGCCTCCGAGGAGGACGGCGAGGAGGGCGAGGCGGTTGTCTGACTCGGCGGTGAGCTTCCCGCTCGAGCCGCTGGAGCCGTCTGAGCCGCCGCCGCGCGATGCCGCCGAGCGGCTGCTCGCGCAGGCCAACCTCGAGGCGCAGGAGATCCGCGAGCAGGCCAGGGCTGAGGGCTTCGAGCAGGGCCGGGCCGCGGGACTGGAGGCGGGCCGCGCCGAGATCGAGGCCTCCGCGCACGCTCTCGCCGAGGCGGCGCAGGGCGCGATCGACGTGCGCGAACAGACGGCCGAGGCGGTCGAACGCGACGCGGTCGAGCTCGGGCTTCAGATCGCCGGCAAGATCCTGCCCGGCGGCGCTGCTCGCCCAGCCCGGCGTCGTCGCGTATGCCGTCCAGGGCGCGCTGCGACGGGTGAGCGGCCAGCGCACGCTGTCGGTGCTCGTCAGCCCGGAGGATCTGGAGACGGTGCGCTCGGCGCTCGGCGAGAAGCTGCAGGTCGGCGTGGCGGAGCCGTTCGAGCTGCAGGGCGACCCGCAGGTCCGGCGCGGCGGGGCGATCGTCCGCACGACCGACGGCGAGGTCGACGCCCAGGTCTCAACGCAGCTCGAACGGGCCGCGGAAGTCGCCTTCGCCGAGCTCGCGGGCGGCGAGACGCAGTGAGCGCAGCCGAGGCCGGCGCGCTCGTCCGTCGCGCGGGCCGCGCGATCGACGAAGCCGACCTGGCCCGCCGTCACGGCTACGTCAGCAACCTGATCGGTCTCATCATCGAGGTCACCGGGCTGCAGGCCGAGATCGGCGAGGTCTGCCACGTGGAAGGCGGACGGGGCGAGAACGCCCGCCCGGCCGTGCCCGCCGAGGTCGTCGGCTTCCGTGAGGGCCGAACGCTGCTGATGCCGCTCGGCGAGCTGCACGGCATCGGCCCGGGCACGCGCGTCCTTGCCAGCGGCGCTCCCTTCCGGATCGCCGTCGGCGACGAGCTCCTGGGCCGCATCGTGGACGGGCTCGGGCGCCCGGACGACGGCCTGCCGGCAGCCGCCGGCGCGCCGCGTTCGACGATCGCCGCTCCGCCGGCGGCCCTGTCGCGCCCGCGCATCCGCGAGCGCGTCGGGCTGGGGGTGCGCGCGCTCGACGGGCTCGTGCCGTGCGGGCGCGGCCAGCGTCTCGGGATCTTCTCCGGCTCCGGCGTGGGCAAGTCCTCGCTGCTCGGCATGATCGCCCGCTCGACGAGCGCGTCGATCAACGTGATCGCGCTCGTCGGCGAGCGCGGCAGGGAGGTCAGGGAGTTCATCGAGCGCGACCTCGGCGACGCCCTCTCGCGCTCGGTCGTGGTCGTGGCGACGAGCGACCAGCCGGCCCTGGTCCGCATCAAGGCGGCCTTCACAGCCACGACCATCGCCGAGCACTTCCGCGACCGGGGCCACGACGTGATGCTGATGATGGACTCGGTCACGCGCTTCGCGATGGCCCAGCGCGAGGTGGGCCTCGCGATCGGCGAGCCGCCCGCCACGCGTGGGTACACGCCGAGCGTCTTCGCGCTGCTTCCCAGACTGCTCGAGCGCGCCGGCACCAGCGCCGACGGCTCGATCACCGCGCTCTACACGGTGCTCGTCGACGGCGACGACATGAACGAGCCGATCGCGGACGCGGCCCGCTCGATCCTCGACGGCCACGTCGTGCTGACGCGCTCGCTCGCGCACGCGGGCCACTACCCGGCGATCGACGTGCTGCAGAGCGTCTCGCGGCTCACCGGCGAGATCGTCGATCAGAGCGTGGTCGAGGCCGGCCAGCGCCTGCGCGCCGCGCTCGCCGCGCTGGCCGAGAAGCAGGACCTGGTCGCGATCGGCGCCTACCAGCACGGCACCGACCGCCTGCTCGACGCCGCCCTCGCCCATCGCGCTGAGATCGAGGCGTTCCTGCGTCAGCGGGTGGACGAGCGCAGCGACCCCGCCGAAGCCGACGCGCGGCTGTTGTCGCTCGCGGACTCGCTCTCGCACGCTCTCGAACGGGAGGAGGAGATCCAGGACGCCGAGGAGGTGCCCGACGGTGCGACACGCCCGGCGGAGCTCTCGGCGCCGACGGTCCCCGCGCTCCCGCCCCTCGGGCTGAACATCTGAGTTTGAGAGATC
Organism: uncultured Solirubrobacteraceae bacterium; assembly: GCA_963738815.1. GTDB lineage: Bacteria > Actinomycetota > Thermoleophilia > Solirubrobacterales > Solirubrobacteraceae > Palsa-744. The sequence continues at coordinate 369,711 of CAVTXW010000007.1, read as the reverse complement.
CGTGCGAGAGCTAAAGAACGCTTCCCCCGGCGCCGATTAACAGGCCGTGACCGGACCCTCGTTCCGCTTCCGACTGGAGCGTGTGCGCGCTGTGCGCGAACGCAAAGAGAAGCTGGCCCAGCAGGAGCTCGCCCGCTCGATGTCGCGGCTCAGCGACACGCGTGCCGAGCTGCGCAGCGCCGAGGCGAGCGTCGAACAGCGCGCAGGCGCAGCAGCGCGACGCGAGCGCCGCGTCCGAGCCGCTGGGCGGTGCCGAGCTGCAGGCGCGCCAGGCCTTCCTCGAGCGCGTCGAGGCCGACCGCTCGCACCGCGCCCAGGACGTGCGGCGCAGCGAGGCCGAGGTCGCCGATCGCGGCGAGAAGCTCGTCGTCGCCGCCTCCGAGCACGAGATGCTCAACCGCCTGCGCGAGCGCCGCCGCAGCGAGCACGAGCTCGAGGCGGCGCGGCACGAGAGCAAGATGATCGACGAGATGGCCGCCGCGTTCAGGCAGGAGCGTCGCGTGAGCACCCAGGCGATCGGAGCCCCCGGCGAAGTGACCGCCCCCGGCGAGACCGAAGCCGCCGCCCGCGTGCGCGCGCTGCAGACGCTGATCGCGCGCACCGAAGGGGTCTCCGTCCCGACGAGCGCGCCCTCCGGCGCGGCCGCCGCCGGCGCAGGATCCGCGACCGGGACGTCCTTCGCGACCGCGCTCCAGACCGCGACCGCCGCCTCGGCGTCGCGGCACAGGCCAGTACGACACGCTGATCGAACAGGCCGCGACGCGCAACGGCGTCGATCCGGCCGTCCTGCACGGGCTGATCCAGCAGGAGTCCGGCTTCGACCCTTCCTCACAGAGCAGCGCCGGCGCGATGGGCCTGACCCAGCTGATGCCGGGCACCGCGTCCTCGCTCGGCGTCGTCGAACCCGCTCGACCCAGCCGAATCGATCGAAGGCGGCGCGCGCTACCTGTCGCAGATGCTCTCGCGCTTCGGCGGCAACACCGCCGACGCGCTGGCGGCTTACAACGCCGGCCCGGGCGCCGTGCAGCAGTACGGCGGCGTCCCGCCCTACGCCGAAACCCAGTCCTACGTCCAGAAGGTGCTCGGCTACGCCGAAAGCTACCGGCGCGAACACCCTGCCGCGGTGGGAGGGATCGCATGAGCGTCTGCCCGCCCTGCCGGCTCCGGCGGCGCTGCCGCCACCGGCGGGCGGCGCCCCGCCAGGGGCGCCACCGGGCGCGCCGCCCTTCGGGGGTGCGCTCGGAACCGAGTTGGCCCGGACCGCACAAGCGGAAGGCCAGAAGAGAAGCCCCGGCGGCGAGAGCCGGGGCCGGGATCGAGACCCGCGCTCCTCACGGCCGCCGCGAGCACGAAGACGCTGCACGCGCCGCGAGCGCTGCAGGCGCGGCTACCGCGCCCATGCAGGCGTCCCCCGCCGGGGACGCGCACGGAGCGCCCGTCGCCTCGCGTGAAGAAACGACCCCTGGGGGGACGGCCCCACAGGAGTCCACGCCTGCCGCCGCCGCTCCCCCCGCTGCCACTACCGGACTCTCCGCGGCAGGCGAGGAGCCGCCGCCGGCCGGCTCCGGCGGCGCTGTGAGGACGGACACCTCAGACGCGACGGCCGAGGCTTCGGCGCAGACGGCGTCCACTCCCGGCTCGCAGCAGGGCACCGAGCAGTCCGCGCCGGCGCTGCCCGCGCCCGCTCCGCAGCAGGGCGCCGAGGAGTCCGCGCCCGCGCTGCCCGCGCCCGCCGAGGGACGGGCCGCGGGCGGCATCTCGCAGCGACGCGTGGCCGAGGATGTCGCTCTCGGCGTGAGCGGGAAGCCGCAGAGCGGGCCGGTGCGCGCCGGAGAAGCGCTGCCCGCGCCCGAAGCAGCCGGCGCGCCCCGCGCCGAGGAAGGATCGGCCGCCGGCTCGGCGGCGCCCCAGGGCGCGCCCGCCGCGACGGCCGGCGCCGCCGCAGCGGCGCCCGCTCCCTCCCAGGCCCAGGACGGGCCCCAGACGGGCGTGCCGCAGGGCCAGGCGCTGTCCGCGAGTCGTTCCGAGGGTCAGCCGCAGCAGCGGAGCGGAGCCGACGAGCGCCGGCCGGGGGCGCGCCTCGCAGGCGGAGTCCAGCGCCCGGCCGCCGGCCACGCCAGGGCGGCGGGCACGACGTGGCAGCGCCGCGGGGCGGCGAAGCACAGACAGGTACGGCAGCAGCGGCCGCGGACGGGTCGCTCCTCACGGGCCCGCAGGATGGCGCTGTGGCACCGGCGCCGGCCGTCCAGGCGGCCACTGCCGGAGCCGTGAACGGACAGGAGGTCACGGCCAGAGCGCAGCTCGGCGAGATGATCGACGCGATCCACGCCACGATCGAGCTGGCCGCACGCCGTGGCGCCAGCCAGGCGCGGATCGCGCTGCAGCCCGAAGAGCTCGGCGACATCCGGATCCACCTGAGCCAGAGCGCCGAAGGGATCGTGGCGCGGCTGACGGCCGCCACGCCCGCGGCGGCTCAGGCGCTGGCGGCGGGACGGGGGGAGCTGCACCAGTCGCTGAGCTCGCTCGGCGCGACCTTGCTGCGTCTGGACATCGGGATGTTCGAAGGCCGCGAAGGCCGCCGGCAGGAGATCGCCGGCGGGGGATCGTCGGGCCGCGCCCAGGGCGCGCCGACCGAAGAGGACGAGAGCATTGCCGCAGTCGAGGGTGTGACCCCGGCCGCCGCAGCCAGCGGCTCTGCGCAGGGCGTGCTCGTCGACGTGCTCGCCTGAGACCACGAAAGGACGATGACGCGATGACCACCACAGCCACAGCCGCAGCCGCAGCCGCCGAACCGGCGCCCACCGGCCAGAGCTCGGCCGCCGTCTCGAACCCGAACGGCACCCTCGGGCAGAACGACTTCCTGAAGCTGATGATCGCCCAGCTTCAGGCGCAGAACCCGCTCGACCCGGCGAACACGAACGAATTCATGGGCGAGCTCGCGCAGTTCACCCAGGTCGAGCAGCTCACCAACCTGGCAAGCGCGAACGAGCTCTCGAGCGCCGTCTCGCTGATCGGCCGGACCGTCGTCTACTCGACGCCGAACGGCGGCCGCGGCTCGGGAGAAGTCACGAGCGCGCAATCCACCGCTTCGGGCACGACCGTCAGCGTCGACGGCGTGCCCGGGATCTCGCTGACCGCGATCACCGAAGTCAAATGAGCCCCGTCGAGAACAACCCTGCGCTGATCCCGCCCGGCAACGTCGGCGGAGCCCCCGGCGCGCCCTCGGCGGGCGGGACGGCGCCCTCGCCTTCGCGCACGCAAGCGCCGGACAGGTCCTTCGCCGACACGCTGCGCGACGCCTCTTCACCGAGCGCGCTGCGCTTCTCCAAGCACGCGCTCGAACGGCTCCAGCGCAGGGGGATCGAAGTCGACCCGGCGACGATGCAAAGGCTTGATGAGGGGGTGGCGCGCGCCGCAGGCAAGGGCTCGCGCGACTCGCTCGTCCTGGTGGACGACACCGCGTTCGTGGTGTCCGTCCGCAACCACACCGTCATCACGGCGGTGGGAACGGAACACATGAAGGACAACGTGTTCACCAACATCGACAGCGCGGTGATCGCATGACGATCGCGGCGTCACACAAACGGGGCTGGACCTCATCGAGGAAGCCCAGAAAGGCAGGGCAGCCGAGATGATGGCTGGCATGTACGCCGCGATCAGCGGCTTGGACGCAAATCAGGCGATGCTCAACGACACCGCCAACAACCTCGCCAACGTGAACACGGTCGGCTACAAGGCCTCCAGCGTCACGTTCGCGGACTCGCTCACGCAGATCATGCGAGGGGCGTCGGGGCCGACGAGCACCTCGGGCGGGTCGAACCCGGTGCAGATCGGTCTCGGCGTGCAGGTCGACGCGACCCGCAACGAAATGACCGAGGGCGCGTTCCAGACGACCGGCAACCCGCTGGACGTCGCGATCGAGGGTGAGGGTTTCCTGCGCGTCGGCGGGGGCGAACCCCCGGCGAAAGAACCGTACACCGCGCAGATCCCGGCGAAAATGATGTACACGCGCGCCGGTGACCTGACCACCAACACGCTCGGCTTCCTGACGACCCAGTCGGGCGCCTACGTGATCGGCCGCAACGCGGTGCCGAAAGAAGGCGAAACCGAAACGACCTACTCGCCCGGCGCCGAAGACACCTACCTGCGGATCCCGCCCGGCTCGACGAACGTGTCGATCGGGATGGACGGCTCGGTCGGCTACACCGACAACAACGCCGAAGACAAAACCTTCGGGCAGCGTGTCGTCGCCGGCTACATCTCGCTCGCCAAGTTCGCGAACGAAGCCGGCCTCGAACGTCTCGGCGGCTCGCTCTGGGCGACCACCTCGAACTCCGGCACGCCGATCGTCGGCACGCCCAACACCGTCGGCTTCGGCGCGACCGTGGGCGGCGAGCTCGAGATGTCCAACGTCGACCTCGCCACAGAGATGACGAAGATGATCACCGCCGAGCGCGGCTACCAGGCCAACTCGCGCACGATCACCACCGCGGACACGATGCTGGAAACGCTCGTCTCGATGCACTAGCGGATCCGGGACCTTGAACTGAGAGTCGGCCGGCGCTCCATGCCGGCCGACGAGCGAGAGGAGGTAGCGCCACACGCGACTCCGAGGAGCTCGGGCGGGACGGCGGCACGGAAGGTTCGCCGTCCCGGCCCGGGGCTAGACTCACTTCGAAGGGAGAGCGAGCATGATCACGCTGCGCCGGCTCGGAAACAGCGACGAGCCGTTCCAACTGAATCCCGACATGATCGTGACCGTCGAATCCACGCCGGACACGGTCATCGCGCTCGCCACCGGCACGAAGGTCGTTGTCTGCGAGACGCCGGAGGAGGTCGCGGAGGCCGTGCGGGCCTACCGGGCAGACGTGCTCGGCGACGCGATGCGCCGGCGGCGCCCCGAGCGGCGGCCCTCTTCAGCGGCCCACCGCGACGCGCCGCACCTCTCGGCGGTGGAGGATCCCTCCACGCCGCCTTCGGCCTGACGCGGCTGCAACTTTCATCCCAGCGAGGCGCCGCTTCGCGCATCGCCCCCGCCAGGACTGAAGAAATGCCCGCAGCCGCCGATGTGGGTTGCAATGAAGGCTGCAACGGCGATCGGAATAGGAGTGGCCTTCGGGTCGCTGCTGCTGAGCTCGATGATGGACGGGACGAGCCCGGCTTCGTTCATCAACATCCCTGCCTTGATGATCATCCTCGGCGGGACCGCCGGGGTCACGCTCGCAAGCGTCGGCATGAGCTCGATGAAGCGCGTGCCGAGCCTCTACAAGCTCGTGATCTCTGCGGAACCGCCCGATATGCGCGGGCAGCACGACAGGCTCGTCGCGCTCGCCGACAAGGCGCGCCGCGAGGGCCTGCTGGCGCTCGACGCGCAGCTCGGCGACATCGAGGACCCCTTCACCCGCAACGCCCTGCAGCTCGTCGTCGACGGCACCGATCCGGAGATGGTGCACGCGATCCTCGAGGCGGAGGTGGACGGCATGAGCGCTCGCCACGACGCCGGCGCCGCCCCCTTCGAGAAGGCCGGCGGCTTCGCGCCGACGATGGGCATCATCGGCACCGTCCTCGGGCTCGTGCACGTGCTCCAGAACCTCTCGGCGCCCTCGACGCTCGGGCCGTCGATCTCCGCCGCCTTCATCGCGACGCTGATGGGCGTCGGCGCCGCCAACGTGATCTTCCTGCCGATCGCCAACCGCCTGAAAGCAATCTCAGGCGAAGAGATGGAACTGCGCGATGATGACGATCGAGGGGATCCTCTCGATCCAGGCCGGCGACAACCCGCGCCTCGTCTCCGAAAAGCTGATGTCGTACGTCCCGCCAGTCGAGCGCGAGGCGGACGAGGCCCACGGCACGGCAGGCGTCGCCGCCGAAGCCCAGGCGGCGTAGATGCCGCGCGGGCACGGAGGCGGCCGCCGGCGAGGCGGCGGGGCGCAGCACGAGGAGAGCAACGAGCGCTGGCTCCTGACCTACGCCGACATGATCACGCTGCTGATGGCGCTGTTCATGGTGCTGTTCTCGATCTCCTCGGTGAACGTCTCGAAGTGGGTGACGCTGCAACGATCGCTGAAAGCGGCGTTCTCCGGGAACATCCTGCCCGGGGGCAAGGCGATCGCGAAACCGGGCGCGAGCGCGAACGCGAGCCACTCGCCGTCGAGCATCGACGTGCAGGCGATCGTGCCCGTCACCGCGAACACGGCCAGCACGCTGCAGAGCAGCACCACGCATGGGGCGGCGAGCAGCGTCGCGAGCGCCACCGCCGCGGCGCAGTCGGCCTCCCAACGGCAGGCGGAACTCTTTGCGCAGATCAAGCGCGAGCTCGACGCGTACGCGCGCGAGCACGGCTTCGGCAAGAAAGTCGAAACGTCGATCGAACCGCGGGGGCTCGTCATCAGGGTGCTGACCGACGACCTCCTGTTCGCCTCGGGGCAGGCGACGCTCAATCTGCGCTCGACCTCGCTGCTCGGCGAGATCTCCCAGCTGCTCAACCTCGCCGGTGAACACCGGGTCAACGTCGAGGGCAACACCGACGACGTGCCGATCCACTCAGCGCTCTACCCGAGCAACTGGGAGCTCTCCACAGCCCGCGCGAGCACCGTCGTGCGCTTCCTCTCCGAACACGGGGTCAGCCCGGGCCGGCTGACCGCGACCGGGTACGCCGACCAGCACCCGATCGCCAGCGACACGACGGCCGCGGGACGAGCACGGAACCGAAGGGTCGAGATTGTCCTCCAACGGACCGATACAGGCGAAGAACCGTAGGCGCGCGAACGAGGGCGACCGAACACGATGCTGAAGAACAAGAAGCTGATGCTCGCCCTCGCGCTGCCGCTCGTGCTGTTCGCGGGCTACACGATGACCAAGCACAAGCCGGTGCCGAAGGAGAAGGTCAAGGGCACGATCTATGAGATGCCCAAGGAATTCCTGCTCAACCTGCGCGACGGGCGCTACGCCAAGGTGGCGATCGGACTCGACCTCGCGCCCGGCCAGAGCGACGGCGCCAGCGCCGAGAGCGCCTCCTCGGGGTCCGGCGAATCGGCGGTCGGCACGCTGCCGGAGGAACCGATCGTGCGCGAAATCGTGACCGGCGTCATCACCGGGCAGAACGGCTCGGCGCTGGAAAGCGACAGCGGCCGCCGCGCCATCCAGAAGGAGATCGCCTGCCGACATCCGAAAGCAGACGGATGTGAAGGTGGAATCGGTTCTGATTCCTGACCTGACCGTCCAATAGGAGGGGTCGTGGCCGACACGGTCGAGTACGAGGAGTTCGAGGCGGCGCAGGACGGCGGGTCCGCGCCCGGGCGGCTGGACCCAATCGGCGCCCGCCGGCGCGCCTGACATCAGCCGCCTGAGCGAGATCCCGATGGAGCTGAGCGTCGAGATCGGGCGCACCCGCACGACGGTCGGCGAAGCGCTCGAGCTGCGTGTCGGCTCGGTCGTCGCGCTCGGCCGCAGCGCCGGCGACCCCGTCGACCTGCTGGTCAACGGATCGCCGATCGCGCGCGGCGAGGTCGTGGTGGTGGACGAGCGCTACGGCCTGCGGATCACCGAGATCCTCGACGGGCGCCACGAGCAGTCGCTCGCGGCGGCGGCAGGCGCCGGGGACGCCACCGGGGAGCCGCTCCCCGCGGCCGGCGACGCCGAGGCCTGAGCAGCGCCGATGGCGGCGACCCAGAGCGGCGAGGCTGCCACCGTGCCCGCGCCCGAGGCCCCGGACGCCGCGTCGTCATCGAAGGTGGAGCCGGCGCTGCGCGCTGTCGACTTCTCGCAGCCCACGCGCTTCACGACCGAGCTGCGGCGACGGATCGCAGCCGCCCTGGCCCCGCTCAGCGAGTCGCTGTCGGCGACGCTCTCGGCGCAGCTGAAGGCGGAGGTCGCGATCGAGCCGGGCGAGATCGTGGAGAACACCTGGGCCGCCTCGCAGGCCGGCCTCGCCGCGGATGCGGTCGCCGTCGGCGTGCAGGCCGACACCGCGGCCCACGGCATGCTCATCAGCGTCGATCTGCCGCTCGTGCTGCAGGCCCTCGAATGTCTGCTGGGCGGCAAGGCGGCGCAGGCTCCGGCCGAGCGCCACCTCTCGGAGATCGACTGGGCCCTGGCGCGCGGCGTGCTGGACACCGTCGTCGGCGCCCTCTCGGAGTCGTGGGCGGAGCTGGGTGGCGGCCCGCTCACCCGTGGCGAGGTCGATGTCGAAGGGGACGCCGAGATCGACGTCGCGCCCGGCGAACCGACCCTGTCGGTGGCGCTCGCGAGCACGATCGACGGCTGCTCCTCGGCGATGTGCCTGCTGCTCCCGTGGAGCGCGGTGCAGCCGATCGCGGTTCCCCGGGGGCCGCAGGCCGGCGCCGGCGCACCCGCCGCGGCCGCGCTGCGCGAGGGCCTGTCGGCCGCGGAGGTCCTGTTGCGCGCCGAGATCGGGTCGGTGCAGATGCCGATCGAGCAGATGCTCGCGATCGTGCCCGGCTCGGTCGTCGCCATGGGCGAGCGCTCAGAGCTGGGCGTGCGGCTGTTCGCCGAGGAGGTCTCGGTCGGCCGCGGACGCCCGGGCCGCAGCGGGACGCGCAAGGCGCTGAAGATCCAGGCGATCGACGACGCGCCGGTCCGGGCGGCCACGTACGCCAGCCTCGGGCGCGCCGAGCTCGATCGCGCACGGGCCAACCTCGGCGCGGGCGCCGACGGCTCCTCGCCGGCGATCCTGCGCAGCATCTTCGTCCGCGTATGGGCCGAGCTCGGCCGCACGCACATGGCGCTCGGTGGCGCGCTCGAGCTGACGCCGGGGACGGTCGTCGAGCTCGACCAGCCGGCGGAGCGCCCGGTCGAGCTGTTCGCCAACGGGCTGTGCTTCGCGAGCGGCAGCCTGGTCGTCGGCGCGGACGGCGGCTGGGGCGTGAGCGTCGAGCAGCTTATGTAGCTCAAGACTCGCGGACCCGGGCCGATAACCCGGGCGACTCTTCCTCGGAGTCGCCCTCGATGACGAAGTCGAACCCGCTCTACCGTGCGGCCGCGATGGCGGCCGCGGCTACTGGCGCCTGCCTGCTCGCTCTCGCGTGCCCTGGCGTCGCAGCCGCGTCGGGGAGCGGGCGCGCCGAAGGCCGCGGCGAAAACACGCCGCTGAACCTCGGCTCCTCGGCCGGCAGCACCCATTCGAGCGCAACCGGGGGAGCAAGCATCGTGCGCACGATCGTGGGCCTGGCGATCGTGATCGCAGTGATCTGGGGGCTGTCGTGGATCCTGCGCCAGGTCAAGGCGCGCCGTGACCCGAGCGCGCCGAGCACGGGCCTCTCGAGCATCGCGGCGCTGACGCTGAGCTCGGGCCGTTCGGTGCATCTCGTTCGGGCCGGGAGCGACTACCTGCTGCTCGGGAGCGCTGAGCACGGCGTCATCCCGATCCACCGGTACTCGGAGGAGGAGGCGCGCGACGCCGGCCTCCTCGACGTGGTCGAGATCCAGGCGCGGCCGCGAAAGGCGCTGATGCGTCCTCCCTCCGGCGGCTCAGGCGACGTCAGAGGGCTCGGACTCGAGCCACGACCCGATGAGCATGCCCTCGCCCGGGCCCGGCTCGAGCCTGCTCGACAAGCTGCGTGAACTGACGGTGCGGCGGTGAACGTCAACTCGAGCAACGCCGTCCAGATCCTGCTGCTGATCGGCGGCCTGACGCTCGTGCCGGCCGTGCTGTTCACGATCACCGGCTTCAGCCGCATCCTGATCGTGCTCGGGTTCATCCGCACGGCGATCGGCACCACCAACGCGCCCCCGAACCAGGTGCTCGTCGGGATCGCCCTGTTCCTGACGATCTTCGTGATGTCGCCGACCATCAGCGCGATCAAGAAGGAGGCCATCGAACCGCTGACCGCTCATCACATCAGCACGACCGAAGCCCTCAAACGCGCCGAGCAGCCGATGCGCGAGTTCATGTTCCGCCAGACGCGCACGGAGGACATCGAGCTGTTCATCAACCTCGCGCACGACAAGCAGCCGAAGACGCGCGCGGAAGTACCCACCGAGGTGCTGATCCCGGCGTTCATCGTGTCGGAGCTGAAGACGGCGTTCCAGATCGGCTTCCTGGTCTTCCTGCCCTTCCTCATCATCGACCTGATCGTCTCCTCGGTGCTGATGAGCATGGGGATGATCATGCTGCCCCCGACGTTCATATCGCTGCCTTTCAAGATCCTGCTGTTCGTGCTCGTCGACGGCTGGGACCTCGTCATCAAGGCGCTGGTGCAGAGCTTCCACTGATGCCCGCGAGAAGCCTCCACATCCAAGGCCGCGGAGGGCGACGGTGAACCAGGACACCGTCGTCAACCTGGCAACCCAGGCGATGGGCCTGGCCCTGAAGGTGGCCGGCCCGATCCTGCTGGTCGCGCTCGTCGTCGGCGTGCTCGTCAGCGTCTTCCAGGCCGTCACCCAGATCCAGGAGCAGAGCCTCAGCCTGGTGCCGAAGATCGCGGCGGTCGCGGTCGTGATCGTCGTGCTCGGACCCTGGATGCTCGGCCAGCTCGTCTCCTACACGGCCGAGCTCTACAACTCGATCCCGACGATGGTGGGCCCGTGAACCACCTGCTGAGCCAGCTCGCGGGCAACCAGCTCGGCGGCTTCATCCTCGTCCTGGCGCGCGTCACGCCGCTGTTCCTGCTCGCGCCGATCTTCTCCTCGACGCTGATCCCACGCGTCGTCAAGGGCATGATCGCGGTCGGCATCTCGGTCGGGCTCACGCCGATCGCGATGCACGGCCAGCACATCCCGAGCGACCCGCTCCAGGTTGCGGGTCTCGTCCTCGAGGGCCTGCTCGTCGGCACGAGCTTCGCGTTCGGGTTGGCCGTGCTGATGGCTGCGGTCGAGTCCGCCGGCTCGTTCATCGACGTCATCTCGGGGTTCTCCTACGGCGAGCTCATCAACCCGCTCTCGGGCGAGCAGAGCGCGGTGATGTCGCGCTTCTACTCCCTGTTCGGGACGATGATCTTCCTCGTCATCGGCGGCGACGCCTGGACGCTCCGCGGCATCGGCCGCACCTTCCAGCTCGTGCCGCTGACCGAGGCGCCGCGTCTCGGGTCCATCGTCGGGGAGGCAGAGCAGGCTTTCTCGACGATCTTCGCCGCCGCGCTCGAGATCGGCGCCCCCGTCCTCGCGGCGCTCTTGATCACCGACGTCGCGTTCGGCGTCGTCTCGAGGGTCGTGCCGCAGATGAACGTCTTCGCTGTCGGCTTCCCGACCAAGGTCGCGGTCGCGATGCTTGTCGTCGCTGCCTCCTTGCCGTTCGTCTCCGGCTGGATCTCCGGCCAGCTGTCCGAAAGCGTGGGAGCGGCGCTCGGGGCGCTGCACGTGGCTTAGGCGATGGCACGCGACGAGCGCACAGAGAAGGCGACACCTCGCCACCGCAAACGCGCACGCGAGAAGGGGCAGGTTGCGCGCAGCCCCGACCTGAGCGGCTCGCTCGTCCTGGTGACCGGGCTGCTCGTGGTCAGCCTGACGGCGCCGCAGATCGCGCAGGCCGGGGCCTCCAGCTTCCGCGCCATCCTCGGCCAGATCGCGCGGCCCGCGCGCGCGACGAGCGCCGCCGGGCTCTCCGAACTGATGCACATCGCGCTGCGCACGATCGAGGTGACGGTGCTGCCGATCGCGGGAGCGTGCCTGGCGGCTGCGGTGATCGGCGGCGTCATTCAGGTCGGCGGGCGGCCGACCCCGCAGGCGCTGAAACCGGACTTCCGGCGCATCAACCCCGTCAACGGGATGAAGAACCTGCTGGGGCCGAACCTGATCTTCGAGGCGCTGAAGGCCGTCGTCAAGGTGGCGGTCGTGGGCGCGGTCGCGGCGCTCGCGATCCTGCCCGGGATGAAGGGCCTCGCCTCGATCGTCGGCGTGACGCCGGGCGCGCTCGCGGGGATCGCCGGTCACACAGCGCTCGGCGTGGCCCAGCGCGCCGCGTTCGCATATGTCGCGATCGGGGTGATCGACTACGGCTGGAAGCGCTGGCGCAACGAGCGTCAGCTGCGGATGACCAAGCAGGAGCTGCGCGACGAGATGCGCCAGTACGGCATCTCCGCCGAGGTCAAAGCCGCCCTGCGCCGCCGCCAGATGCAGCTCGCGCGGGCGCGCATGATGGCGGCGGTCCCCGACGCCGACGTCGTCGTCACGAACCCGACCCACTTCGCCGTCGCTCTGCGCTACGACGGCACCCGCACGGCGCCCGAGGTGGTCGCCAAGGGCCAGGATCTGGTCGCGGCTCAGATCAGGCGGATCGCCGAGGAGAACGACGTGCCCGTCGTCAGCGACCCGCCGCTCGCGCGCTCGCTGCACAGCTCGACCGAGGTCGGCCAGCTGATCCCCGAGGAGCTCTACGCGGCTGTCGCGAGAGTGCTCGCGTTCGTGTACCGCATGGCCGGTCGCCAGGCTGAGAGGAAGGCGTCGTGAGCGAAAGCTTTCTGAAGCGGGCCCTCACCCACACCGACATGCTCGCGGCGCTGTCCGTGGTGCTCGTAGTCACGATGCTGGTGGTGCCGTTGCCGCCGGCGCTGTTGGACCTGCTCATCACGGTCAACATCTCCGCCGCGCTCACGATCGTCGTGGCGACCATGTACCAGGGGCGCTCGCTCGACTTCGCGTCGTTCCCGAGCCTGCTGCTGCTCACGACGATGTTCCGGCTCGCGATCAACGTCTCGGTCACGCGCCTGATCCTCACCACGGGGGACGCGGGCTCGGTCGTCAAGTCCTTCGGGGAGTTCGTCGTCGGCGGCAACGTGATCGTCGGGCTGGTCATCTTCCTGATCCTGATCGTGATCCAGTTCGTGGTCGTCACGAACGGCGCCGGGCGGGTGGCTGAGGTCGGCGCCCGCTTCACGCTCGACGCGATGCCCGGCAAGCAGATGGCGATCGACGCCGATCTGAACGCGGGTCTGATCACCGACGACCAGGCGCGCCAACGACGCGCTGAGATCTCCAGCGAGGCGGACTTCTACGGCGCGATGGACGGCGCCTCGAAGTTCGTCAAAGGCGACGCGCTGGCGGCCGTGATCATCGTCTTCATCAACCTCATCGGCGGGATCATCGTCGGCGTGGCCCAGCACGGCATGAGCTTCGAAGAGGCCGCCCACCAGTTCTCGCTGCTGACCGTCGGCGACGGCCTCGCGGCCCAGATCCCGGCGCTCTTGATCTCCGTCGCGACCGGCATCATCGTGACCCGCGCCGCGTCCGACAAGGACCTCGGCTCGGACATCGCGAACCAGATCCTCAAACAGCGCAAGGCGCCGATGGTGGCTGCGGCGGCGATCGGCGGGTTCGCGCTGATCCCCGGCCTGCCCAAGCTGCCGTTCCTGTTCATCGCCGCGATCTTCGGCGCGATCGCGTGGGCGGTGCGCAACGGTATGCCGGGCGCCGAGAAGGTCAGCGAGGATGCGAAGGCGCCCCTCCTGCCCCCCACGAGCGAGCCGATCTCCGAGGTCGGGGTCGACGCGCTCGAGCTGGCCATCGGCTTCGGGCTCGTGCCGCTCGTCGACAGCGGCTCGGGCGGGTCCGGGCCGGGATCGCTTCTGCGCCGCGTGAGCATGGTGCGCAGGCAGATCGCGAGCGAACTCGGGATCGTGATCCCGCGCGTGCGCATCCACGACGAGCTCGGCATGGAGTCGCACGAGTACGTCATCAAGATCCGCGGTTCGGAGGTGACCCGCGGGCGCATCATGCCGGGTCATCTGCTGGCGATGAACCCGGGCGATGCGCTCGGGTCGCTGAGCGGGATCCCGACGCGTGAGCCCGCGTTCGGGCTCGAGGCCGTGTGGGTGCACGAGTCGGGCCGCGCCGAGGCCGAGTCGCTCGGCTACACGGTCGTCGACCCGGAGTCGGTGATCGTCACCCACCTGACGGAGACGATCCGCTCGCATGCGGCGGAACTGCTCAGCCGCCAGGACGTTCGCGCGCTGCTCGACCGCCTCAAGGAGACGAACGCGGCCGTGGTGGACGAGGTCGTGCCGGAGATGCTCTCGCTCGGGGAGATCCAGCGCGTTCTGCAATCCCTCCTTGCAGAGGGCGTGCCGATCCGCGACCTGGGCACGATCGTGGAGGCGATCGGCGACAAGGCTCGAACAACACGAGACACCAGCCTTCTTTCGGAGTACGCTCGCCAGGCGCTGGGCCGGGCGATCACGGCTCCTCACCTGGACGAGCAGTTGCGTCTGCAAGCGATAACCCTTGACCCCGCGATCGAGCAGGAGGTCTCGACCTCGATCACCCAGACGACCGACGGGGAGTACCTCGCGATGGAGCCGACGCGCGCGCAGGCGATCGTGACCGCGCTGCGCGCCCAGGTCGAGCACGCGACGGCGCTGGGTGCGCAGCCGGTGCTGCTGTGCTCGGCGCGGATCCGGCGCCACCTGCGCAGGCTCATCGCGCAGGCCCAGCCCCACCTCGCCGTGTGCTCCTACAACGAGATCGCTCCCGGCGTTGACGTCGAAACGGTCGGGGTGATCCACGCGTGAGCACGCCCGGCGAGCTGCTCGGGGCGCTGGGGCGCGAGGCCAAAGCCCGGCTCGGCAACGGCCGCGGCGGCTCCTCGACGCGCGTCTACCGCGGCCGCACGGTGGAGGAGCTGATCCCTCGCATCGAGCGAGATCTCGGCGCCGACGCGATCGTCGTGCGCCGACGCGAGGGGCTCACGGGCGGGGTCCTCGGCTTCTTCCAGCACCCTTGGGTCGAGATCGAAGCGGTGCCCGGGAGCCCCGGCGTGGATGTCTACGACGAGGTCGAGGACGTCCAGCCGCCCGACCCCGTGGGTCCCGGAGCGGCTGACGCGGCGGCCCCCGCCGCGGCGCCCGGGCCCGTCGGGCCGGCGAGTGCGGTGCTGCCGCGCAGCGGGCCCCTCCCGCCGCCCTACGGGGCGGCCCAGCCTCCCGTCGCGACCCCGAGCGCTCCCCCGGTGCCCGCAGCGGCGCCCGCCGCCGGCGAGGAGCTCTTCGAGCAGCCCGGCGGCAGCGCGTACGTGACCGCGCACCTGGCGGCGCTCGCGCGTGCGACCCCCGCCGAGCTGCGCGCGCAGACGCTCGCCCCGCCGGCGCGCTCCCACGCGCACGGCTCGCCCGTGACGTTCGCGATCCCGGCGCCGCCGAGCCCCTCCGCCCCCCGGACTCCCCCGCCGGCGCCGCCCGCCCCCCCGCCCCCGGCGCCGCGCGAGCGCGCGCCGCTGGAACTTCGCGAGCTGATCCCCGAGCAGCGCGGGCGCCCACCGGCGCCGATCGCTCCCGAGCCGGCCGACTGGCCGGCTCGCGCCGCGCTCGAGCGGCGCACGGTGCAGCCGGGCTCTCACACGCGCGCCCGCGCGGGCGTCGAGAAGGGGCTTGCGCGCTACGGGATCGGCGAGGCGCTCGCCGGCGAGCTGATCGACACCGCGATGGCGCATGTGCTGCCGCTCGCGCCGCGCGCCGGCTTGGCCGCCGCGGTGCGGAGCACGCTCGCCCAGCGCATCCCCGTCGCGCCGCCGCTGGGTGCCGACGGCGCGTCGATCGTGCTGGTCGGCGCCGGTGGCGCCGGCAAGACGACGTGCTGCGCCGCGCTGCTGTCGGCCTACCGCACGGCGAGCACGCTCCCCGCCTCCTTCGCGACGCTGATCCACGAGGAGGACGGCGCCGGACGGCCCGAGTGGCGGCTGCTGATGAGCCCGCAGCTGCTGAAGCCGGCTCCCGTCGAGACGGCCCGCGCCGTGCGCGCGCTGCGACGCGCCCGCTCCGGGGGCCTCGCCGTGCTCGACACGCCGCGCGTCTCACCCGCGGACAGGCGCGCGATCCGAGGTCTCGGGCGGCTGCTCGGCCAGCTCGATCCCGACCGCGTGCTGCTCGCGCTCCCCGCCACGCTCGGCCGCGCCGCGGCGGCACAGCTGCTGGGCGCGCTCGGACCCCTGAAGGCCGACGCCCTGGTCGTGACCCATGCCGATGAGACGGACCAGATCGGAGTGGCGATCGAGGCCGCCTGCCGCTTCGGCCTCGCGCCCGAGTACATGCTCTCCCATGCCCGCGGAGGCGGCTGGCAGCTGCGCCGCCTCGACCCGGCGGGCCTCGCCGCGATGGTGCTGCCGTGAAGCTCCTGCGCTCGAAGCAGCCCGCCGCCGAGCCCGTCGCGCTGCCCGATGTCGCCGAGTCGGTTTCGGTCGCGGTCCGTGGTGCCGGCTGGATCCCCGCCAAGGTGCTGGAGCGCAGCCCCGACGCGCTCGTGCTCGCGATCATGGTTCCGATCGGCACGCTGACGCCGGAGCAGCTCGAGAAGCTGATCGTCGAGTTCTCGAGCGCGCGCGGCCGGGTGCGCCTGCGCGGGACCGTCGCGAGCCAGGATCCGGCCAGTCCCGAGGTGCTGACGCTCGACGCGCCGCGCTCGCTCGAGGTGCTGCAGGAACGCGAGTACGTCCGCATCCGCGCGGCACGTCCCGTGCTCGTCTACTCGGCCCGCGAGGGTACGCGGATCCAGAGCTTCACCGTCGACGTGAGCGGCGGCGGACTGCTGCTCGCGGGGCCCGACACGCTCGGCGTCGGCGCGGAGCTGACCTTCCAGCTCACGCTCACCCCGGGGGTCACGCCTGTCTCGGGGAAGGGGCGGGTCGTGCGCGTGGACGGCCAGGGCCGGCGGGCGGTCGAGTTCGAGTCGATCAGCGACCTCGACCGCAGGCGCCTCGTGCGCTTCATCTTCGAGTGCCAGCGCGAGGAACGCCGCCGCGGGCTGGACGGAGACGACCGTGGCTGACGCCGAGGCGACGCTCGAGGCGCCCGAGGACGAGCCCGGCGCGGCGGGGAAGCCTGCCGAGCCCGAGGCCGCAACCGAGGCTCCTGGAGCGGAGAGCCCTGAGCCTGCGAAGAAGGCGAAGGAGCCGCGCAAGCCGCGCAAGGGCAAGCCCAAGGACGGCGAGGAGGCGCCCGCTGCCGGCGAGGGGCCGAGCATCGCCGGGCACCCGCGCGCGGCTCGCTCGGTCGCGCGCGCCAAGAGCTGGGGAGCGCTGGCCGGCTTCGTAGTCGGGGGCTATCTGTCGCTTCCGACCCACACTGTCGCGGGCGCCGGCGTGCGGGCGATCATCGCGGGGCTGATCTGCTGGGTCGCGGTGTGGGCAGGGGCCGTCTTCTTCTGGCGGCGGATGGTGGTGCTCGAGATCAAGGCCCGCGAGCAGGAGCTGGTGCGCGCGGTGGAGGAGGCTCAGTCACGCAACCAGGCCGCAGCCGCACAAGGGGCGCAGGCGGCCGCGCGCGCGCAGGCGGCAGCCCAGCTCGCAGCCGACGCGCCGGGGGCCCGCCGTTAGCGGGGGCATCGGGTGGATCCTCTGAATCCGATCACCTACGGCCCGTCGGTGCCCTCTCGGCGCGTGCCGCCGGTGGAGCGGCTGCCCCGGGTCTCGCGGGAGGGCGACCGGCCCCGCCGTGAGCCCTCCGAGCGACGCGAGGGGGAAGAGCAGCCGCCTCCGCGCGGCGAGGACGAGGAGGGAGAGGGCCACATCGACGTGCGCGTGTAGCGCGACGCCGGCCGAACGGCGAGCAGGACCGGTGCCGCGCTCGTGGAAATGAGGCCAGTCGGAGGCCGTCACGCCTCAAGTTTCCCGCCGCGCGGCCGATACGTTCGCGTGGACCGACATGGAGTCGGTCCTGGGACCAACCAAACCAACGTCATCAAGGAGATGAACGCATGTCCCTGACGGTCAACACGAACATCGAGGCGATGAACGCCTCGAGGAACCTGAACACCACCGAGAACAGCCTCGCCATGGCGATGCAGCACCTGTCCTCGGGTCTCCGCATCAACTCGGCCGGCGACGACGTCGCCGGCTACGCCATCAGCCAGCGCCTGCAGGCGCAGGTGAACGGCCTCAACCAGGCGACGCTGAACAGCCAGGACGCGATCTCGCTCGCGCAGACCGCTCAGGGCTCGCTCAACGACGTCGAGCAGATGCTTCAGCGCATCCGCGAGCTCGCCGTGCAGTACGCGAACGGCACCACCTCCGAAGCCGACAAGGAATCGATCGAAAAAGAGAGCGAACAGCTCAAAGAAGAGATCACCCGCGTTGGTGAATCGACGAAGTTCAACGGCGTCGAACTCCTCGCCGGCGGTGCCTCGATCAAGTTCCAGGTCGGCGCCGACGAAGAAGAAACGATCGAAGTCAAAGCGACCGAACTCGAAAAAGACGTCGAAGGCGTGTCGCTGAAAGAAATCAAGACCATCGACGAAGCGATCGGCAAAGTCGCCACCGCCGCTGGTGAATTCGGTGCGGTGCAGAACCGCATCCAGTACACGATCAGCAACCTGGAAGTGTACTCGCAGAACCTCTCCTCGGCGGTCAGTGGGATCGTCGACGTGAACATGGCCACCGAAATGACCAACTTCACGAAGAACCAGGTCCTGCAGCAGGCCGGTGTCTCGATCCTGGCTCAGGCGAACCAGATCCCCGACGCGGTCCTGAAGCTCCTCCAGTAGTCACATCTTCCTCAGCGGTGGCGCTCTCGGGCGCCACCGCTGAAGTGAAGCCTCCGAGGCGATCCCGGCCCTGCGGCCGGTAGCGCGTCTCGGGGGAAACACAACGCTTCGGGCGGCCCAACGGCCGGCGGAAGCCACATACCGCCGATTCATCGAGGGAACGGTGGTCGGATGGGCGGCGACGGCCGCCCGTCCTCTTTTAACGGGCCCACCCACCCGGCGACGGCCGCCCATCCTCCTTTGACGGCCCACCCAAAAACCCGGGGACGGCCGCCCATCCTCCTTTGACGGCCCACCCAACCCGGGACGGCCGCCCATCCTCCTCTGACGGGCCACCCACCCGGCCGCCCATCCCTTCTTCAACGGACCCACCCACCCGGCGGAGGCCGCCGGCGCTCTCAGCGCCTCCGATCACGGCTCACTCAACGAAGCCTGCGCGCTGCCGATTACCTGTGGGATGTCCATCGAAACGACGCTCGCGCGCGTCGACGCGATCCGCCAGGCGCTCGCAGACCCGGCGAAGCTGGTCGGCTCGGGCGTGGAGACCACGGGCGGCACCGAAGCCCCGGCGGCGACGTCCGGTTCCGGGTTCGCGGCTGCGCTGGCCGAGGCGGGGGCCGCGGAACCCGGGCAGGCCCCGAGCCCCGCAGCGAGCTCGTCGCTCGGCGTCCTCTCGCCGGTCTCGAGCTACGCGGCGACGCCGGGCCTGGGTGGAGTCCCGACGGGCACCGGGAGCGGGGGCGAACGCGTCCTCGGCGCCGCCGAGAGCCAGGTCGGCCAGAGCGAGCAGCCGCCGGGCTCCAACGAATCGCCGGCGATCGCCGAATACCGCTCCGCGACCGCCGGCGCCGAGCCCGGCGCGCCGTGGTGCGCGTACTTCGTCTCGTGGGCGGCGCGCCAGGCGGGGGAGCCGATCGGCCCCGGCGGCCAGGGGCTCGGGTCGGTGTCGGAGATCTGGTCATGGGCCCAGAGCACCGGGCGGGCGATCTCGAACGGCCCGGGCGTCGTGCCGCGGCCCGGGGACCTGATCGTGTTCGGCGACCAGCACGTCGGGATCGTGCGCGAAGTGCTGCCCGACGGGCGCATCGCGACCGTCGAGGGCAACTACGACAACCGCGTCGCGGCGAACGTCCGCTCGGCCGGTGAAGCCACCGGCTACGTCAGCATGTCCTGACGGGACCGCGTGTTCGGCCGGCGGCCACGTGCCGGACGCTCCCCAGGAGCCGGCCGCCGGCTCTCGATGCCGTACCGCCTAGCGTTCGCCCATGCCGCGGCGCCACAGCGTCACGTACCAGATCGCCACGGCGACCAGCACGACGAGGGGCAGCACCAGGGTGAGCACGGCTCCGGTCTGGAAGCCCGACGCGAGGACCGTCACGATGCCCGTCATTCGCATGACCTCCTAGTGGCCGCTCGCGAGCCGCGGTTCTGTCGCGGCCGGGCTCGCGAGCCAGCGGTGGACGTGGATCAGGACCAGGATAAGGAAGGTGACCGAGCCCGGCACCCACATGACGCCGGCCGCGAGCTGCTGGTCGGCCAGAGCGGTGATGCCGCCGGGGCGCGACGCGAGCTGCGCGTAGTGGGAGTACAGCGGTTCCGGCGCGACGGCGAGTGCGACGGCAAGCGCCCAGCTCACCGTCATGCCGGCGACCGCGAACAGCGCTCGCCCGGCGTCTGTGAGCGGCGCGCGCAGCGGGGGAGAGGGGATCAGGTGCTTGAAGAACAGCACGGCCACGGCGAGGAACAACAGGTGCTCGACGATGTGCACCGTTTCGGATTCGAGGGTCGCCTCGAACAGCGCCGGGACGTGCCAGCCGAGCAGCACCACCGTGAACAACGTGAGCGCGCCGGCCGGGCTGCCGGCGGCCCGGGCGACGCTGCGCAGTGGCGCCGCGGCGCTGCCCTGCACGAGGCCGCGCGCGAGCGGGCGCCGGATGCCGAGAGGCAGCGCCCGCCACAGCCTCACCCACGGGCGAGCCAGCACGAACAGGGGAGCTGCGACGAGCATCAGCAGGACGTGCTGCACCATGTGGACCCAGAACAGCCTGTCGCTGTACGCGTCGACCGGCGAGGCGAGCGCGATCACGAGTACCGCGATGGCGGCATAGAAGGCGCCGTCGCGCATCCGCTGGGCGCGGACGGCGCGCGCGGGCGTGACCGTGCGGCTCGAGCCGAGCGCGTAGAGCACCGCGAGCAGCGCCGTCGTGAGGACCGCCGGGTCGAGCGACCAATTGGCGAGCCACGGCCGGGCTGCGAGCGCACCCGCCACGGCTACAGGAGGTAGAGCACGACGTACGTCAGGAGCCCGATCGACGCCAGGAAGCTCCAGTAGAAGACGGCTGCGTCGAGCCCGGGCGCGATCAGCCGGTCGGGATCCTTGATGTCACCCTCGGAGCGGGCCGGTTCGCGGCGGGCGCGGAACTCGCTGGCGATGTTCGTCTCCAGCCAGTACATCGTGGCGAGGGCCGCGAGCAGGTAGAAGGCCGTCCAGGCACAGAAGACGCTTGCGAACGCCCCGTCGGTGGGGCCGAATTTCTGGACCGTGTACTCGATGCACTGGAGCACGATCGCGGCAAGCCCGAGCCCGAGTCCCGCTGCGGCCGCGGTCGTCCAGGCGCGCTCGCCGCGCTTGAACTGCCTCCCGGCTGCGACCATCGCGAGCGCGCTCAGCACGACGCAGGCCGCGAACGCGGCGCCGAGTGCCTGGTCGGGTTTGACGTGGGCCGGCTTCCACATCCCGTGCACGTTCAGCGAGCGCAGGTAGAAGTAGGCGAACACGAACGCCAGGAAGAAGAACACGCTGGCGCCCGCCAGCAGCCGCGCCGCGACCGACAGCGCCCGCGCCCCGACGTCCGGTGGCTCGGGCGGGATCTCGACCCCGTGCGGCACCGCGGGGATCTGCAGTCCGAGCGGCTTTTCTTCGTGCGAATGTGCCATCGCTCAGGCCCCCGCCCCCGCCCCGGGGACCTGGCCCCCACCGACCGTGAGCGGCGGTGTGCCGTAGTCGTAGGGGTCCGAGTCGAAGACCGGGATCTGCTCGAAGTTGTTGACGGGCACCGGCGTCGGCACCTGCCACTCGATCGACTTCGAACGCCACGGGTTCTGCACCGCTTTCTCTCTCACGAAGATCAGCGAGTAGACGGCGTTGAACAGGAAGATCAGCATCGAGAAGCCGAGCACGAAGGCCGAGACGGACACCCAAACGTTGAGCGTGTGGAACTTCGGTTCGTAGAAGTTGACCCGGCGGGGCATGCCCTCCATGCCGAGCACGAACAGCGGCAGGAACGTCGAGTTGAACGAGATGAACATCAGCCAGAAGTGCGCTTTCGCGAGTTTCTCGTTGAAGTTCAGCCCGAGCATCTTCGGGATCCAGTAGTAGATCGCGGCGAAGAAGGTGAAGATCAGCCCGCCCATGATCGTGTAGTGGAAGTGGGCCATCACGAAGAAGCTGCCGTGCGTGGTCGTGTCGCTCGGGGTGTCGGACAGGAACACGCCCGAGAGGCCGCCGATCAGGAAGTTGAACGCCCAGGCCAGGCAGAACAGCATCGGCACCGTGAACGAGATGCGCGCTCTCCACAGCGTTCCCATGAAGCACAGGAAGATGAAGCCGGTCGGCAGCGAGATGATCTCGGTCGAGAGCATGTAGAAGGGCCGCAGGTCGGCGTTGATGCCGCTCACGAAGAGGTGGTGCTGCCAGACGAAGAAGCTCAGCAGGGTGACGCCGAGCATGCCGGCGATCGCGAGCCGATAGCCCCACAGCGGCTTGCGGGTGAAAACCGGCAGCAGCTCGAGCACCACGCCGAAGCCGGGCAGCGCCAGGATGTAGACCTCCGGGTGCCCGAAGAACCAGAACAGGTTCTCGAACAGGTAGGAGCTGCCGCCGCCGGCCGGGATGAAGAAGCTGGTCCCGATCGTGCGGTCGAGCGCCGCCATCAGCAGCGTCGCGATCAGCATCGGCGCGGCGAGCACCATCAGGACCGAGGTCGCGAACGTCGCCCAGACGAAGATCGGCAGCCGCGACCAGGTCAGCCCGGGGGCGCGCATCGTGATGATCGTGGCCATCATGTTCAGGCCGAGCAGCGTCATCGACACCCCCACCAGGGCGAAGAAGATGATGTAGGAGTCCATCCCCATCACGGCCTGGTCGTTCAGCGGCTCGTAGCCGGTCCAGCCGGTCGGGAAGCCGCCGAAGAAGATGGTCGAGACGAGGATGAAGCCGGCCGCCATCAGCAGCCAGAAGGTGAGCGCCTCGATCCGCGGGAAGGCCATCCGGCGGGCGCCGATCATGATCGGCACGAAGTAGTTGGCGAACGGCCCCAGGATCCCCGAGGTCATCATCCCCATCATCATCGCCCCGTGCATGCCGACGAGTGACAGGTACTGGTTGGCGCCCGCGAAGGTGGGCTGCGCGTGCAGCAGCTCGGTGCGGATCAGCATCGCGTTGAGCCCGCCGACGAAGAAGAACAGCCCGATCCCGCACAGGTACTGGATGCCGACGACCTTGTGGTCGGTGCACAGGCCGAAGTAGCGCCCGACTCCCTCCTCCTCCTTCTCGCGCAGCGAGGGTGGCCGGCCGAGCAGGCGCGAGACGGGGTAGTTGGCGAAGCCGAGCCCGACGAGGAAGCCGATCACTCCGAACAGGTAGGCCAGCAGCAGCGCGACGTCGTTTTCGTCGATCGCGGCCGTGTATTCGAAGCTTTTCGTGTCGGTGATGAGGTGCCCGATCCACCAGCCGAGGTAGTAGCCGCCGACGCCCAGCACCACCGCGGTGAGGAGGTTGAACCCGACCAGGCGCCGCCACAGCGGGCGGGCCGGCCGCGAAGGGACGGTGCCGGCGGTTGCTGTGCTCATTCGCCTCTCCTCAGAGGTTCGGGGACGTAGGTCCGCGAGTACGGCGGAAGCTGCTTGGTGACAGGCGCGAAGAAGCGGCGCTGTTCGGCGATCCAGCGTTCGAAGGCCGGGCCGCTGACGACGTGGCCGTGGTCGAACATCGCGCCATGCCAGATCCCGCACAGCTCGGCGCAGTGCACTTCGAAGGTCTGGAGCTTCGTCGGCTTGACGAAGACGACGTTGTCGACGTCGGGGTTGGCGTCCGCCTTGACCCCGAGCTGATAGGCCCAGAAGGAGTGGATCACGTCGATCGAGGTGACGTGCAGTTCGATCATCGTGTTGACCGGCAGCTCGAGGTGCGTGGTCTCGACTCCGCCGTAGGTCGGGTAGCGGTAGGTGAACGCCCACTGCTGCGCGATCACCTGCACCGGGAGCTTCGGGCCCGAGGGCTTGGTCAGCGGCGTCGGCCCGCTGCCCGAGCCGGCGCCGTAGCCCGACTCGAGGCGGACGGTCCCGTACACGGCGAGCGAGAGCACGAGCACGGACGTCGCGACGATCCAGAAGGTCTGCAGTCCGGAGTGCCCGCGCAGGGGCGGCCCTTCGAGTGCGCCGCCGCGCTGCTGGCGGAACGCGATCACCGCGTAGATCAGATAGAGCACCACGAGCAGGAGCACGGGCGTCGCCATCGCGAGCAGCACCGTGTTGTCGGTGACCTGGCCCGACGACGCGTCGCTCCCGTGACCGGGCGGGAGATCCGGGCCGAGCAGGATCGCGACCAGCGGCGTCGCGATCACCGAGGCGGCGATCCAGATCGTCAGGAAGCGGCGGAGGTGGTTCGGGCCCGGTGCCTCTGCCCCGCCCGGCGCCGGGGCATCTGCCGGGGGCACGCTAGACGACATTGATGTAGCCGTCCATGTAGCCGAGGGTCTGCATCGGCCCGCCGAAGCCGAAGTACGTGCCGGCCGCGCAGGGCACGAAGCACTGCCAGCGGTAGCGACCCTTCTTGCCGGTGCGGAAGGTGATTTCGACCGTCCGGTGCGCCATCGTCGCGGGGTCGCACGGCCCGTATTCGCACTGGTTCTTGGCTTCTTCCGGCACGCCGGGCAGCGGCGCGAAGACGCCGAGCCCCGGGATCACGAACGTGTGTGAGGCTTCTTCGGCTTCGATGTGGTTGAGCGGCTTGCCATCGACCATCTCGATGCTGCCGCTGGTGCCCTGGACCCTCGCGAGGAAGGGGTTGCGCAGGCCCGAGTCGCCGTCGAACTGGTAGATCGTCACGTGCACGAGCGAGTGCGCGGGGACCTGGTAGATCGTGCTGCGTTCCCACTTCCCCCCGCGGCGCACCAGGTAGCCGACCCAATCGGGGTGCGACGGGCTCATCTGGGGCCCGACGGCGGCGTCGGTCTGGAGCGTGAGGTTCCTCGCCGGGCCGAGCGCGGAGGTGGACGGTGTGGCCGCCACCGTCTTCGGCACGTCGGTCGCCCACAGCCCGATGTAGAGCGCGATCAGGACGCCGATCGCCGCGACCGCAAGGATCACCACCACCAGC
Organism: uncultured Solirubrobacteraceae bacterium; assembly: GCA_963738815.1. Classification (GTDB taxonomy): domain Bacteria; phylum Actinomycetota; class Thermoleophilia; order Solirubrobacterales; family Solirubrobacteraceae; genus Palsa-744. The sequence goes on along the minus strand of CAVTXW010000007.1, from coordinate 344,909 downwards.
TTCGTCGCCGTGCGACTCAACCTGCTCTCTCCCAGGACAACCCCAACCTCCGAGGCTCGACGCCCTTATGAAGCGATCCTAGTCCGTCGCTCCTCAGAAAAGCAATGCTTCTGAAAGAAATCTCGCGGAGCGGAGTCTTGGATCGAGATTGGTGTGGCCTGCCGGCGTTTCGGCGTCCTCCGTGCCGCCCCCGTAGGGCAACGCGGATACGATCAGCGCTTGGCCTCCACGAGCACAGATCAGCCGGCACGGGTCCCCGAGAAGCCGACGCTCGAGGGGCTTGAGAGCAAGTGGAGCACGGCGTGGGAGCGCGACGGAACCTACGCCTTCGACCGCTCCGCTCCCCGCGAGCGCATCTATGCGATCGACACGCCGCCCCCGACCGTCAGCGGCTCGCTGCACGTCGGGCACGTCTTCTCCTACACCCACACCGACGCCGTGGCGCGCTACCAGCGCATGCGCGGCCGCGAGGTCTTCTACCCGATGGGCTGGGACGACAACGGGCTGCCGACGGAGCGCCGCGTGCAGAACCACTACGGCGTCCGCTGCGACCCCGCGGTGGCCTACGACGCCGGCTTCGAGCCTCCCGAGAGCCCATCGGAGAAGGAGCCGGTCTCGATCTCGCGGCCGAACTTCGTCGAGCTGTGCCTGCGGCTGACCGAGACGGACGAGCGCGCGTTCGAATCGCTGTGGCGGACGCTCGGGCTGTCCGTGGATTGGTCGATGACCTACACGACGATCGGGCCGGTGGCCCAGCGCGTCTCGCAGCGTTCCTTCCTGTCTCTGCTCGCGCGCGGGCAGGCCTACCAGCTCGAGGCCCCGACGCTCTGGGACGTCGACTTCCAGACGGCGGTCGCCCAGGCCGAGCTCGAGGATCGCGAGCGCCCCGGCGCCATGCACCGCGTGCGGTTCGGAACGGCCGACGGCGCCGGTGCCCTGATCGACACCACGCGCCCTGAGCTGATCGCGGCCTGCGTGGCGCTGCTGGCCCACCCGGAGGACGAGCGCCACGCCGCGCTCGTGGGGGAGCGCGCTTCGACGCCGCTGTTCGGCACGAGCGTGCCGGTCCTGAGCCACCCGCTGGTCGAGCGCGACAAGGGCACGGGCCTCGTGATGGTGTGCACCTTCGGCGACCTCACCGACGTGACATGGTGGCGCGAGCTGAGCCTCCCGGTGCGCGCGATCCTCGGCCCCGACGGACGACTCGTGCCGGTGGCGTGGGGGAGCGAGGGCTGGGAGTCCGACGACGTCGAGCGAGCGCGCGCGAGCTACGCCGAGCTGAGCGGTCAGACGGTCAACCAGGCGCGCCGGCGCATGGTCGAGCTGCTCGAGGCCTCGGGCGATCTGATCGGCGAGCCGCAGCCGGTGACGCGCGCCGTCAAGTTCTACGAGAAGGGCGACCGCCCGATCGAGATCATCACGAGCCGGCAGTGGTTCATCCGCACGATCGAGCACCAGCAGACGCTGATCGCGGCCGGACGCGAGCTGAACTGGCACCCGGCGTTCATGCGCGCTCGCTACGAGGACTGGGTGAACGGCCTGAACGGCGACTGGGCGGTCAGCCGCCAGCGCTTCTTCGGCGTCCCGTTCCCGGTCTGGTACCCGCTCGACGAGCAGGGCGGCGTCGTCCACGACCGGCCGATCGCGGCGGACCCCGAGCGCTTGCCGGTCGATCCCTCGACCGACGTGCCGCCGGGGTACGAGCCAGAGCAGCGCGGGCGGCCGGGAGGCTTCGCCGGTGACCCGGACGTGATGGACACGTGGGCGACGTCGTCGTTGACGCCGCAGATCGCGGCCCGGGCCGGCGAGGACCCCGAGCTCTACGAGCTCGTCTTCCCGATGCAGCTGCGCCCGCAGGCGCACGACATCATCCGCACCTGGCTGTTCACGACGGTGCTGCGCTCGGAGCTCGACGAGGGCAGGCTGCCGTGGAGCGATGTGGCGATCTCCGGCTGGGTGCTCGACCCGGACCGCAAGAAGATGTCGAAGTCCAAGGGCAACGTCGTCACGCCCATGCACCTGCTCGAGGAGCACGGCGCCGACGCGGTCCGCTACTGGGCGGCGAGCGGGCGCCCCGGCGCCGACACCGCCTTCGAGTCGCAGCAGATGAAGGTCGGCCGCAAGCTCGCCGTGAAGCTGCTCAACGCCTCGAAGTTCGCCCTGGCCGACCTGCCCCCGTCCGCGACGGCTCTCGCCTCGCCGCTGGACCGGGCGATGATCGCGCGCCTGGCGCGCCTCGCGGCCGAGGCCGGCGAGAGCTTCGACGCCTATGACTACGCGCGCGCCCTGCAGCACACCGAGGAGCTGTTCTGGTGGTACTGCGACTACTACCTCGAGCTCGTCAAGGGGCGGCGCTACTCCCCCGACGCGGAGGTGGCCGCGGGCGTCAGCCGCGCGCTGCGGGTCTCGCTGTCGTGCTTCCAGCGCCTGTTCGCCCCTTTCCTGCCGTTCGTCTGCGAGGAGGTCTGGTCGTGGTGGCAGGACGGCTCGATCCACCGCGCGGCGTGGCCCGAGGCGGCAGAGCTGGCCGAGGAGGCCGGAGGGGAGCGTCTGGAGCAGCCGGAGCTCGCACTCGAAGTGGCGGCCGACGTCCTGCGTGAGGTCCGCAAGGCGAAGTCCGACGCCAAGCGGCCGATGCGCGCGCCGGTCGCCCGCGTCGTGGTGAGGGACACGCCCGAGCGCCTGCAGGCCCTGGAGCTGGGTGCCGGCGACCTGCGCCAGGCCGGTTCGATCGAGGCGCTCGAGAGGATCGAGGCGGAGGAGCCGTCCGTCGCCGTCGAGCTGGCCGAGGACGGATAGGGTCACGGCGTGGATCGGACGCTGATCGAGCGAGCTGCCCGAGCGGATCGGGCAGCGGGTGAAGGTGCGCGGCTGGGTCAACGCCCTGCGCGACCAGAAGCGCGTGCAGTTCGTGATCCTGCGCGACGAAACGGGCATGGCCCAGCTCGTGCTCGGCAAGGACGACGAGCCGAGCGAGCTGAACGACGCGATCTCGGCGCTGACCGCCGAGTCCGCGATCACGGTCGACCGGCGAGGTGGTCGGCGACGAGCGCGTCAAGCTCGGCGGGCTCGAGCTGCGCATCGACTCGCTCGAGGTCGACTCGCTCGCCGAGCCCGAGCTGCCGATCGCAGAGGACTCCGCGCTCGACAAGCGCATCGACTGGCGCTACCTGGACCTGCGCCGGCCGGACCGCAAACTGATCTTCGAGGTACAGACGCGGATCGAGCAGGCGATGCGCGAGTTCTGGCGCGAGGAAGGGTTCGTCGAGCTCCACTCGCCGAAGCTCATGGGCTCGGCCAGCGAGTCCGGCGCGGAGTTGTTCCACGTCGAGTACTTCGAGACCGACGCCTACCTCGCGCAGTCGCCGCAGTTCTACAAGCAGATGGCGATGGCGGCCGGGTTCGGGAAGGTGTTCGAGATCGGGCCGGTGTTCCGCGCGAACCCCTCGTTCACCTCTCGCCACGACACCGAGTTCACGAGCGTGGACATGGAGCTGTCGTGGATCGACTCGCACGAGGACGTGATGGCGGTCGAGGAGCGCTGGCTGGCGCAGGTACTCGCGGCCGTGGCCGAGACGCACGGCGAGCAGATCCGGGACACGTTCGGTGCGGAGCTCCTCGTGCCCTCGCTGCCGTTCCCGCGGGTCACCCTCGAGCAGGCCAAGGAGCTGCTGCGCGAGGCCGGGCACGAGCCGCCCGGCGCCGGGCACGACCTCGACCCGCCCGCTGAGCGCAGGCTCTCAGAGCTGATCGCCGAGCGCGACGGGAACGAGTTCGTGTTCGTGACCGACTACCCGACGACGGTGCGGCCCTTCTACCACATGCGACACCCCGAGGACCCGGGCCTGACGAGGAGCTTCGACCTGCTCTGGCGGGGGATCGAGCTCACCACGGGTGCGCAGCGCGAGCACCGTTACGAGCGCCTGCTCGCGCAGGCTGCCGACAAGGGCGTGGAGACGGACTCGATCCAGTACTACCTGGACTTCTTCCGCTACGGCGCTCCACCGCACGGCGGCTTCGGCTTCGGGCTGACACGCCTGTTGATGCAGATGCTGGCCCAGGACAACGTGCGCGAGGTCACGTTCCTGTACCGGGGCCCGCACCGGCTGACGCCGTAGGGGGCGGGAGGGCCTATTTCACGTGTGCTGCTGTCGATCCCGGCGGGCGACGGCAGCCTCGACGCGCTGGCCGGCCACGAGCTCGTGGAGGGCGCCCCCGGTTCGGACGCCGCCGCCGAGGGCCTGCTCTGCGCCCCCGTGATGCCGGTCGGCGCCGAGGCGATTGCTGCGATGCCCGCGCTGCGGGCGATCGCAGTCGCAGGCGCCGGGACCGATGCGATCGACCTGGAGGCCGCGCGGGCACGAGGGATCGAGGTGCTGACCGCCGGCGAGGCGCTGGTCGAGACCACCGCCGATCTCGCCTTCGCGCTGATCCTCTCGGCCGCCCGGGAGACAACCGCGGCCGAGGCGGCGCTACGGGCAGGCCGCTGGGACGGCTGGGGGTTCATGGAGACCCGCGGGCGCGACGTTCACGGGGCCACGCTCGGTCTTGTCGGCTATGGCCGCATCGGGCAGGCCGTCGCCCGCCGCGCGGCGGGCTTCTCGATGCGGATCCTCCACCACACCCGCACGCCGACGGGGCAGCCCGGCTGGACGGCCGAGCTCGACGCGCTGCTCGAGGAGTGCGACATCGTCTCCCTGCACGTGCCTCTCACGGACTCGACGCGCGGCCTCATCGACGCCCGCCGGATCGGCCTGATCGGTCCTGCCGGCGTGCTCGTCAACACCGCCCGCGGTGCCGTCCTCGACGAATACGCGCTCGCCGGCGCGCTCGAGCGCGGCGAGCTGCTGGCCGCGGGCCTGGACGTATACGAGCACGAGCCGCTGCTCAAGCCGGAGCTCCTCGCGGCGCCGCGAACCGTGCTGCTGCCGCACCTCGGCTCGGCCACCGCCGCGACGCGCCGCGCGATGCTTCGCCTCGCGGCGGAGCGCCTGGCGGCGTTCCTCGGCCGGGTGAGCAGCCTTCCGGCGAGGCATCGCCCGGGGCCGCACCACCCGCGGGTGACGCCTTCGCCGCGCCCTGACGGCGCGTCGAGCACGTAGTGAGAAACACTCGCTCGGCCGAGTGAGAAACACATGCTGCGGAGCGCGTGGCGGACTGCCACGCTCTCCTACGCATCCGCGTGGAGAGGGGCGCTCTGCCGCGTTTTCGGGGCAGAGCCGTGCTGGGAGAGTCGTGGGCTACGGAACAGCTCACGGGTCGTTCACATGTCTGACCCCGAAATCAATGAGGGACAACGGATCGGAGCAAACAATGAAAGGAACTAGATTCGCCGGCGTCGCTCTGCTGGCGCTCGCGATGATGCTCGTCGTTATTCCGGCGAGTGGAGCCTCTGCCGCGAAGCTGCTGGTGCTGAGCCACGAAGAAACGCCGATCGCCAACGGGAGCGCGGCGGACGAGACGCTCCAGCTCGGCGAATGCTCGCTCGTGTCGACCGGCAAAGTCACGGAAAACGGAGCCGCGAAGGTGAAACTCGTCGAGACGTCGACCGGAGACTCGGAATGCGCCGAAGGCGAAACGATCTCGGGCAAAATCGACGAAGCCGAACTGAAGTCGAGCGGTAAGTCGGCGCTGAAGGGAACGGTCACGATCACCAAAGCAGCGGGACCGTGCGTGTTCAGCTTCACGAAGTGGAAGTCGTCCTTCAACGTGCCCGGGTTCGTCTTCATGAAAGGCGAAACCTCGGGCAAGCTGAACAAGGAACTCAGCAACAAAACAAAAGGCGTGTGTGAAAAAAAGCTCACGCTGACCTGGTTCTCCTCGGCATCGCAACGAAGGCTTCGGCGAACCGTTCGAAGACGCCGTCAAATCCTGAGAGCCGGCCCAACGCGCTGAAGCCTCTCGAGACCAGGAGCTGCTCGGGGCCGGAGCGATCCGGCCCCGAGTCGTTCCCTACCAGCAGGGTTCGAACCGTTTGCCGTTCAGTGCCAGGTTGAAGCGCGCGCCGACGATCCCAGCCGCTTCGTCGGCGGTGCAGAAGCGCTTCGTCTTCAGTTTGTACTCGGCGTTGATCACCGGCTTGCCGGCAGCCAGGTAAGGCGCGAAGTCGCCGCATTCGGAGAACTGGTTGCACTGCTCGGTGAGCACGCCGTCGAAGCTGGGCTCCATCGCTTCGGCCTGTTCGCCGTCGTTCTTCTGCAGCACGGCCATACCGAGGCCGTGCACCGTCTCGGCGACCCAGAGGTTGTAGGCGAGCTGCTGTTCCGCGGTGATCGGGAAGCCGCTGTTGTTCGAGAACGCTTCGATGTTGTCGGGCTCGACCGCGTCGAAGCCCTTTTCGGCGCACATGCGAAAGCGCGCCGCCATGATCGGCTCGATGACTTCGGCCTGCGCGGATGTCGATCCAGCGCTCGCCGGGCCAGCCGTTCGTGCGGCCGAGCACGGATTTCGGGAACGAGCCGTAGTCGGGCCGGAAGTTCTCCGCCGTCCCGACGTCGACGTAGCAGACGACGTGCCTCCCGCTCGCGTGCAGCGAGGCGACTTCGGCGGCCGTCGTTTCGAATCCGTCCACGTCGTAGACGGCAGCCGGGATCGTCCTCTTGATCTTCCCCTGAAGCTGCCAGTAGAAGGTCGGGCGGGGAGGCGGCTGCCACCAGGCGCCGGCCGCGGCGGGCAGCGCGAGCAGCACTGCGGCGACTGTCGCTACCAGCAGGCCCCGCGGTCCCCTCGGCATCCTCCGATCGTACTGCCGCGAGGACCGCGGCGCGCCGCCTGCCGCCGTCCGCACCTGTCTCTAACTTCAAACCCATGCTCGTGTGCGAGCTCATCGACGGCGCCGAGGTGGATCAGGTGCTCCTCGTCAAAGAGGCCGAGGTGCGCCGCCGGCGCGACGGCGGCGACTACCTGCGCCTCACCCTTGGCGACCGCACCGGCTCGGTCGCGTGCATGGTGTGGGAGGAGCTCAGCGAGGTCGCCGAGCTGGCCCGCGCCGGGGACGTCGTGAGCGTGTCGGGTCGCTACGTCGTGCACCCGCGCTTCGGACCGCAGATCAACCTCCGGCGGCTGAGCGCCGCGGCCCCGGGCAGCTACGACCCGCTTGACCTGCTCGACGGCCCCGCACGTCCGGTCGAGCAGATGGAGGCCGAGATCGCCGACCTCGTCGCCACCGTCCAGCAACCGCACCTGCGCGAGCTGCTGGCGCGCGTGCTCGGTGCCGGCTCGCCGCTGTGGGAGCGCTACCGCGTGGCGCCGGCCGCCAAGCACTACCACCAGGCCTACCGCCACGGGCTGCTCGAGCACTCCCTCGGCGTGGCGCAGGCCGTCAGCGCGATCAGCGCGACCTTCGGCGGCGTGGACCGCGACGTCGCGGTCACGGGCGCTCTGCTCCACGACATCGGAAAGACCGAGGCCTACACGAACGGGACTCCACCGACCCCCGCGATCGACCTCAGCGACGCGGGTCGCCTCCACGGAGAGATCGCGCTCGGCTACTACCTGATCCGGCGTCTGATCGAGGAGATCGAGGGGTTCCCCGAGGAGCTCGCGCAGGCCGTCGGGCACATCATCCTGTCGCACCACGGCTCGCTCGAGCACGGCAGCCCGGTCGTGCCGTGCACGCGCGAGGCGACGCTCGTCCACATGGTCGACAACCTCGGCGGGCGGCTGGGCAGCTTCGACCGGCTCGAGAAGGAGCTCGCGCCGGGCAGCCGCTGGTCGCGGTTCGACCGGGCGATCGGCTCGGGCGCGTATTTCATGGGGCCCGATCAGAACGCGCCCCAGGCCGCGCCGAACCGCGAAGCCGCTTGAAACGCCGCAAATAGCGGGGCCGCCCCACCGTGGCGGCGGGCCTCCTCTCGCCGTCGGCTTCTATCTTTCACAGCCGATGGCAAAGGACACCGAGAAGCTGATCCGCCAGCTGTCGCTGATCTCCTACCTGATGGCCGAGCGGCGCCCGGTCACGGCGCTCGAGATCCGGCGCGACGTCGAGGGCTACAGCGGCATGAACGAGGACGCGTTCGCGCGACGCTTCTACGCCGACCGCTCCGAGCTCGAGTCGCTGCGCATCCAGCTCACAGTCGAGCGCCCGGCCGACGGGGCCGCCGAGCAGGAGAACTACTCGCTGCGTCCCGAGAACTTCCACCTGCCGCCGATCGCCTTCACCGACAAGGAGCTGGCCGCCCTTCAGACGGCGCTCAGCCTGCTCGACGGCGAATTCGCCTACGCGGAGCCGCTGCGGCTCGCGCTGCAGCAGATCACGTGGGGCCGTCCCAGCCCGCTGCGCGCGCCCGAGCAGCGCTCGGTCGCGCTCGGTATCACCGCGTCGGCCGGGGGCCACGAGCTCTCCGCGCGGCTCGCCAAGGTCGAGACGGCGATCTTCCGCAACAAGACGATCGTCTTCGACTACTACACGATGGGGCGCGACGAGGTCTCGGCACGCAAGGTCGACCCGTACCACCTGCTGTTCCAGGGCGGCCAGTTCTACCTGCTGGGCTACTCGCACGAGCGTGAGGCGATCCGCGTGTTCCGGCTCTCGCGGATCCGGGGCAAGGTCTCCTACGCCACGAAGGCCGAGCACGACTTCCACCGGCCGGCGGACTTCGACCCCCGTGCCTATGCGAACCGCGCCGACTGGCAGCTCGGCGATGAGCGCGGCGAGGCGCGGATCCTGATCTCAGAGCGGATCGCATGGCAGATCGATCGTCACTTCGGGCGCTACGGCCGCGTGTTCGACCCGGCCGAGCTCGAGGCCGAGGAGTCCGAGGGTCTGGGGCCCGTCGAGGACGGCGACATCCTGTTCGCGACGAGCTACTCGGACCCGCGCAGCCTCGTGTCCTGGGTCCTCGGCCTCGGCGTCAACGCCCGCCTCATCGGCCCGCCTGAGCTGGTGGCCGAGCTGCGCGGGCGCATGGAGCGCCTGCGTGAGCTCCACGATGAGGAGCCACCGCCGGCGCGGCGCAAGCGGACCGGGCCCCGGATCGAAGGCGAGGCCGCGAAGCGCTCGCGGCGCGCCGAGAGCGAAGAGGGCCGTCCGGAGGCCGCCATCCGCCCGGAGCGCTTCGCGCGGCTCGTCACGCTGGCGAGCATCCTGATCGACGCCGGCCGCCGCGGCGAGCGCGTCTCGATCGCGGACATCCGAGAGCGTCTCCAGCTGAGCGAGGACGAGCTCCGCGAGGACATCGGCGTGCTCAACGTCGTCAACTTCGGTGGCGGCTCCTACGTGCTCTACGCGGAGATCAACGAGGAGGCCGGCGAGATCGAGGTGGACCCCGAGCCCTACAGCGACAACTTCGATCGTCCGGCCCGGCTCCTGCCCGTCGAGGCCAAGGCGCTCGTCGCCGCTGTCGATCTCATCGGAGAGCACATCCCGGAGGGCTCGCTCACCTCCGCCCGGAAGAAGATCGTCGCCGCCCTCGGCGAGGATCCGATGGAGCAGGGCCTGCAGGTCGCCCCTCCGGCGGGCGACGACTCCGACGTTGCGCGCACGATCTCGAAAGCGATCGTCGGCCACCGCCTGATCGAGCTCGAGTACTACAAGGAGAACGAGGACGAGATCTCGCCGCGCAAGGTCGAGCCGTACGCATTGACGAACGGGCGCGAGGGGTGGTACGTGGCCTCGTTCGACCCCGCGCGCGAAGGCGTGCGTCACTTCCGCCTGGACCGGATCAAGAGCGCGTCCGTGACCGACGAGCGGTTCCGGCCGCGCCCGGAGGTCGATCCGGCCGCCGAGGTGGACGGCTGGCTGCGTACAGGCGAGGTCGAGGCCTCGCGCACCGCTCGCGTCTGGGTCTCGCCCGAGCGCGCCCGCTGGGCCCGCGAGGCGCGTCGCGTCGTGGAGGAGCGTTCCGACGGGTCGGTGATCGTCGAGCTGAGCTTCGCCGGCGTCGACTGGCTCGTCAGGGAGGTCCTCCGCGAAGCCGGCGACGCAGCGGTCCTCGAGCCGCCCGACGCGCGTGAGGCTGTGCGGGCTGCCGTAGCGCGTCTGAACGACCCCGGCATCGCGCTCGCGGGCGTCTAGCGCCGACGTCGCCACACGAGCGGCGAGCGCCCGTGGGCGTTCAGCGGCGCCGCGCTCCGCCCGGTGCCAGCGCTCGCAGAAGCGCGCGGGCGAGCGCGCGGTCGCCGCTCAGCTTGAGCCCGGCTTTACTCGCCGCCGGGCCGATCGCGCCGATCCACGCAGCGGCGTCGCCCGCGATCCGCGCGGCGACGTCACGGTCGGGCTGTCCGGTCAAGCGGCGGCAGGTGCCCTCACGGATCTCGAGGACCCAGCGACGCTCGCGACGCGGCTCCACGAGCGCCAGCTCCACCGCTGCGTCGGGCAGCGGCGGACGCAGGTCGAGCAGCAGAGGCAGCTGGCTGATCAGGGCCTCGGCGTCGACGCGCTCGTCCGGGCGCGCAGGGCCCCAGGCGTTACGCAGTCCCCAGCGCCCGAGAGCGGCGGCGACAGGGAGCAACTCGCGGCCGGCCTGCGTCAGCTCGATCTCGACCCGGGGCGGCATTTCCCGGTAGCGCGAGCGCGTGATCAGCTCGGCGGCGGCCATGCGATGCAGGTAGCGGTCGAGCAGCCCGGCGCTGACACCGGCGAGGCGGGCGCGGAGCTCCGAGAGGCGCATCCGGCCGGCCGCCAGCTCGGCCGCGATCGCGAGCGTCCAGTTGTCTCCGGCGATCGCGAGTGCGCGGGCCAGCGGCGTCCACTGACGGTGCGCCGAGGATTCGGGCGCCGCTCGTCCGCGCTGATCGCGTGCGACCGGAGCCCCCTCCGGCAGGTTGGCCATGCCTCCCAGCCTAGTTCCATATGTCAGACTTTCCACCCTCAGCCGGATCGTGTCTCCGACAGGGACGGCGGGCCTGGCACCGCCGGTCGTTCCTGCCGGGACGCTGCGCGGAATAATCCCCCGATGCCGAGGCGACGCCGGATACCTGCGTGAGCCGTCGCGATCAGATCCGGATGGGCGATGAGGAGGCGGCCGAGTTCCTGGCCGGCGAGCGCACCGTCACCTGCGCGACGCTCGGGCCGCGTGGCTGGCCGCATCTGATGCCGCTCTGGTACGTCCTGCGAGAGCCGGAGGGCGACCCGCCCGCCCCAGGGCCGCGCGTGTGGGCCTGGACCTACGGCTCCTCGCAGAAGGTCCGCAACCTCGAGCGCGACCCGCGCGCGAGTCTGCAGGTCGAGGCGGGGGAGTCCTACGAGGTGCTGCGCGGGGTGATGGTCGAGTGCGAGGTCCGTATCCATCGCGAGCTCGACGTGGTCAGATCGCTCGGGCTCGAGATCTTCGCCCGCTACGCCGTGCCGCGGGGCCAGCCGCCCGTCGAGGAGCTCCATCCCGAGGTCGCCGCGATGATCGAGCGCCAGGCGGGCAAGCGCGTCGGGCTCGAGTTCGTCGAGGTCCGGCGCAACAGCTGGGATCACAGGAAGCTCGGCGGCACCTACTAGCGGCGCCGCGAGTTGAATGGGCTGCTCGGGCAGGCGCGAGGACGCTTCGCCCGCGCGCCGGCGTCAGCCGATGGCCGTGATCCTCCAGCGCGAGCCTTCCTTGGCCAGCATGACGCTGCGGATCTGTTTTTTGCCGCCGTAGACGCTCTTGACCTGGGCGGTCGCCTTGTCGCCTTCGATGCTGACTTTTTCGACCGTCAGTTCGGTGTTGTCGATCTCGGCGAGGCGATTTTTGACCACCGCTTCGCAGCTCTTGATCCCGCCGAGCTTCGCGACGATGGGCGCCGCCAGGTCGCGTTCGCAGATCTTCTTGCGTTCGCTCGAGGTGATGTCCGACTGCAGATCGGCGATCGTCTGCGCCGCTTCGTGTTCGGCGCCCTTGAAGCTGGACGTCGAGGTCGTGGTGCCGCACGCGGTCGCGCCGAGCGCGCAGAGCAGCAGGGAAACGAGAGCAGCGGCGCGGCGCATGGGCCGCGAAGGCTAGTGGTTTCGCTCGTCGTCGCGGCGGTACCCGAGCCGCGCCGAGATGCGGTCGGCCGTCGAGACGAGGTGAGGGCCGAGCGCGTCCACGAGCTCCTCGAGCGCGATCATCGAGCCCGGCGCCGTGAGGTTGACGGCTGCGACGACGTCGCGAGCCTCGTTCCGGACCGGAGCGGCGATCGCGTAGAGGCCGGCGGCGAACTCCTCGTCATCCACCGCGAAGCCGGCGTCGCGCACCTTCTCGAGCTCCTCCTTGAGCTTCTTCTTGGACGTGATCGTCTTCGGGCCCTGTTTGGAGGGCTTGATCTCGGCCAGGGTGTCACGCAGCTGCCCGTCAGGCAGGTGGGCGAGCAGCATCTTGCCCATCGCGGTGCAGTAGGCGGGGACGCGCGAGCCTGCCTGGAGCGCGAGGTCGGCCTGGTTCTGGCCGCGGCGGAAGCTGCGGGCCCGGTCGACGTAGAGCACCTCGGTGCCGTCGAGGACGCCGAGGCTGGCCGTGTAGGAGGTGCGCTGGCGCAGCTCCTCGAGGTAGGGCCGGGCGTGCTCGCGCAGGCCCGTGGAGTTCAGCGCCGACATGCCGAGGTCGGTCACCCGGAGCCCGAGCCGGTACTTGCGGGAGGCGCCCTGCTCGAGGTAGCCGAGCGCCACCAGCGTGATCACGTAGCGGTGGGTCGTGGAGCGGCTCATGCCGAGCTCGTCGGCGATGTCCGCGATCCCGAGCACGGGCCGCGCCGGGGTGAAGCAGCCGAGGATCGCCAGGCCGCGCTCGAGCGATTGCGAGTATCGGGGCTCGCGCAGGCTGGGTATCGACCAAGCCGGCTCCTGCTCGCTGCTGCGCTTCGCTGGACTTTTTGTTCTCGGCATGTGGGGTGACACCCTCCCGGGTTTGTCGCTCGGACTTCACGCCTCAAGCGGTTGTCGAGGGTCTCGGATGATAGATGGAAATATCGGCTGATCGGGTTAAGACTCCCGAAGAAACCGGTCATGCACGGGGTCGTGCGGTCCTCTCCGCCCCGTGCGGCCAGCCGGCCGGCGGGCATCGCTAGGGTTCTCAGCCGATGGAACCGCTGAAGGGACTGATCCTCTCAGGGGGCAAGGGCACTCGCCTGCGCCCGATCACGCACACCAGCGCCAAGCAGCTCGTTCCGGTCGCGAACAAGCCGGTCCTGTTCTACGGCATCGAGGCGATGGCCGAGGCCGGGATCGAGGAGATCGGGATCATCATCGCTCCGGAGACCGGCCCGGAGATCGAACAGGCGGCGGGCGACGGTTCGCGCTTCGGCGTGCGCATCACCTACGTCGTCCAGGACGAGCCCCTCGGCCTCGCCCACGCCGTGCTGACCGCTGAGCCCTTCCTTGGCTCGAGCCCGTTCGTGATGTACCTGGGCGACAACCTGCTGCAGGGCGGCATCACCGACCTGGTGGCGGCGTTCCGCGAGCACGCGCCGGACGCGCTGATCCTGCTCACGCCGGTTCCCGACCCGGAGAACTACGGGGTCGCCGAGCTCGACAGCGGCGGCGCGGACGGCTCGCCCGGGCCTGTCAGGCGGCTCGTCGAGAAGCCGAGCGAGCCGGCCACGGACCTCGCGCTCGTCGGCGTCTACATGTTCACGGCCGGCATCCACGACGCCGCGCGCGCGATCGAGCCCTCGGCGCGCGGGGAGCTGGAGATCACCGACGCGATCCAGCATCTGGTGGACAACGGCCTGCGCGTCGAGCCGCACATCGTCCGGGGCTGGTGGAAGGACACGGGACGCCTGGAGGACATGCTCGAGGCCAACCGCCTGATCCTCGACAACCTGGTCGCCCGGGTCGAGGGTGAGCTCATCGACTCCCAGGTGGACGGGCGCGTCGTGATCGAGGCCGGCGCGCGCCTGGAGCGCACGCGTGTGCGCGGTCCTGCGGTGATCGGCGCCGATGCGGTGCTCGTGGACTGCTACGTCGGCCCGTACACGGCGATCGGCGAGCGATGCAAGATCACCCACGCCGAGGTCGAGCACTCGATCCTGCTGGCGGGCTGCACCGTCTGCGAGCTCGACGGGCGCATGGAGTCCTCGCTGCTCGGGCGCAACGTCACCGTGCGCCGCGGCGAACGCCAGCCGCGCGCCTACCGCTTCATGGTCGGCGACAACTCCGACATCTCGATCCTGTGAGAGTCCTCGTCACAGGCGCGCTCGGCATGCTCGGGCACGACGTCGCCCGCGCCGGCGAGCGCGGCGGCCACGAGCTCGTGCTCGTTGACCTGCCCGAGCTGGACATCACCGAGGAGGCGGGCGTCGCCTCGCTGCTGGGCGAGCTCAAGGGCCGGCCCGGAGGGCTCGACGGGGTCGTCAACTGCGCTGCCTGGACGGACGTCGACGGCGCCGAGGAGAGGGCCGACGCGGCGCGCGCTGTGAACGCCGACGGCGCGGGCGTGCTCGCGCGCGGCGCCGCGGCTGCGGGCGTCCCGCTCGTGCACGTCTCGACCGACTACGTCTTCGACGGCACCGCTCCGCTCGACGAGGAGGGGCGTCCGCGGGCCTACCTCGAGCGCGACCCGACCGGCCCGCAGTCGGTGTACGGGATCACCAAGCTCGAAGGCGAGCGGCAGGTGCTTGCCGCCTCCCGGAGGCACGCCGTTGCCCGCACGGCGTGGCTGTACGGGGTCGATGGCGCGAACTTCCCGGCCACGATGCTGGGTCTCGCCGCTGAGCGCGACGCCGTGCAGGTCGTCACCGACCAGGTCGGCTCGCCCACGTGGTCGGGCCATCTCGCGCCCGCGCTGCTGGGGCTGCTCGAGCGAGGCGTCACCGGCGTCGTGCACCTCACCGGCGGCGGGCACGTCTCCTGGAACGGCTTCGCACAGGAGATCTTCCGCCAGGCCGAGGTGGAGTGCCGCGTCGAGCCGACGACGAGCGAGCAGTTCAAGCGCCCCGCGCCGCGACCGGCGTGGTCGGCGCTCGAGACCGAACGCGACGACGTGCTGCCGCTCCCGCCCTGGCAGGACGGGCTGGCGGGGTACCTGGCGGCGCGCGCTGGGATGATGCGGGCATGAGCGCGGCGACGTTCACGACACCGGTGGGAGCGCGATGAAGCTGCTCGTCTGCGGCGGCGCCGGCTTCATCGGCTCGACCTTCGCGCGCCAGCGCCTGGTCGAGCACGGCGACGAGGTGACGGTCTACGACAAGCTCACCTACGCGGGCCGCGAGGAGAACCTCGCGGAGGTGGCCGCACGCCCCGGCTACAGGTTCGTGAAGGGTGCGATCGAGGACCCTGTGACGCTCGCCGCCGCGCTCGATGAGCTGCGCCCCGATGCGATCGTGAACTTCGCCGCAGAGACGCACGTCGATCGCTCGATCGCAGAGCCCGACGCTTTCGTCAGGACGCATGCGGTCGGCACCTACGTACTGCTGGAGGCGGCACGCGAGCGCGAGCTGCGCTACCTGCAGGTCTCGACCGACGAGGTCTACGGCTCGATCGAGCAGGGCACGTTCACCGAGGAGAGCCCGCTGGCGCCCTCCTCGCCCTACTCGGCCACGAAGACCGGCGCCGACCTGCTCGTACTGAGCTACTTCCACACGTACGGGCTGCCGGTGAGCATCTGCCGCGGCTCGAACAACTACGGGCCCTACCAGTACCCCGAGAAGCTGATCCCGCTGATGATTCTCAACGCTCTGCACGGCGACCCGCTTCCGGTCTACGGAGACGGGATGCAGGTCCGCAACTGGATCCACGCACGGGACTTCTCGCGCGCGATCGGCCACGTGCTCGAACACGGCGTGCTCGGCGAGGTCTACAACGCCGGTGGACCGGACGAGGAGGCCAACATCGAGGTCGTCAGGCGCATCATCGAGCTCACGGGCGCGTCCGAGTCGCAGATCGAGCACGTCGCCGACCGCCCCGGGCACGACCGGCGCTACTCGCTGTCCTCCGAGAAGGTGCGCGCGCTCGGGTGGGAGCCCGAGGTCCGCTTCGAGCAGGGCCTCGCGGACACGGTCGAGTGGTACCGCGCCAACGAGGCGTGGTGGGCGCCGATCCGCTCGGGCGAGTACCGCGCCTACTACGAGCGCCAGTACGGGCAGGCGCTGCAGAGCTGAGCATGGCGCACGCGGGCTCTGCCTGCTGACAACTGTCTGTAGACCGATTGTCTGCGCAGCGCGAGGGTCCGTCGTGTGGATCTGCGGCTGCGATTCGGCAAGAACCTCGCTGAGGAACGTGAGCGAGCCGGCCTCAGTCAGGAGGCGCTCGCGTGGCTCGCCCAGCTCGACCGCAGCGAGATCAGCCTGCTGGAGAACGGGCACAGGACCCCGCGACTCGACACGATCGTCGCCTTGACGCGGGCTCTGGATCTCGAATCGCCTGCGGCTCTCCTCGGCGGCGTGATGGCTTTCGCGCACACGCCGCCCGCCGGCTGAGCGCCGCTAGTCTCGACTGGTGATCGATTCGGTCTTCAGCCGCCCGACGGCCGACTGGTTTCGCAGCGCGCTCGGCGACGCCAACCGCCGCGCAGGAGCAGGCCTGGCCGGCGATCGCCTCGGGCGGACCACGTGCTGGTCTCCGCGCCGACCGGCTCCGGCAAGACGCTGGCTGCGTTCCTCTCAGCGCTGGACAGGCTGAGCGCCGGCGAGCCGATCGGCGGGAGCGCCGCACGAGCGTCCTGTACGTGAGCCCGCTGAAGGCGCTCGCCTACGACATCGAGCGCAACCTGCGCGCACCGCTGCGCGGGATCGGCGCCGAGGACGTCACGGTTGCGATCCGCACCGGCGACACACCGCAGAAGGAGCGCGCGGCGATGGCGCGGCGACCGCCCGACATCCTCGTCACGACCCCCGAGTCCCTGTACCTGATCCTCACCTCGCAGGCGCGCGAGATGCTCGACTCGGTCCACACGGTGATCGTGGACGAGATCCACGCCGTGGCGCACTCCAAGCGCGGCGCGCACCTGGCGCTGACGCTCGAGCGCCTCGAGGAGCTCGTGCGCTCGACGGCCGGCCTGCCGCCCGGCGGCTCGGCGTTCCAGCGCATCGGCCTCAGCGCCACCCAGAACCCGCTGGATGAGATCGGGCGCTTCCTCGTCGGCCCCAGCCGCGAGGTCACGATCGTGGACGCGGGCGCCCGCAAGCCGCTCGACCTGCGCATCGAGGTCCCGGTCGAGTCGATGACCGAGCCCGGCGGGCCGCCGTCGCCCGGTGGCTCTGACCCTCTCGATCCAGCAGCCGGAGGAGAGGCGACCCGAGCCTCGATCTGGCCCGCGATCTACCCCGAGCTGCTGCGGCTCGTGCGCGAGCACACCTCCACGATCGTGTTCGTCAACAACCGCCGCTCGGCCGAGCGCGTCGCGCTGCGCCTGAACGAGCTGGCCGCCAAGGAGCTCGAGGACGCCGAGGGCGAGGAGGTCGCGCCGTCCGAGATCGCGCGTGCCCACCACGGTTCGCTGGCCCGCGAGGAGCGCACGAAGGTCGAGGAGCTGCTGAAGGCCGGGTCGCTGCCGTGCCTGGTCGCGACGTCATCGCTGGAGCTGGGGATCGACATGGGTGCCGTCGATCTGGTCCTGCAGATCGAGTCGCCCAAGTCGGTGGCCCGCGGCCTGCAGCGGATCGGGCGCGCCGGGCACGGCGTCGGCGAGGTGAGCCGGGGGCGCATCTTCCCCAAGTTCAGAGGAGATCTCCTGGAGTGCACGGTCGTCGCGCGGCGGATGCGCGAAGGCGCGATCGAGCCGACCGTGGTGCCGCGCAACGCCCTCGACGTGCTCGCCCAGCAGATCGTCGCGATCGCCGTCTCGGCCGATCCGGACGGGATCGCCGTGGACGATCTGCACGCGCTCGTCCGGCGCACGCACTCCTACTCCGAGCTGTCGCGCGAGCTGCTCGAGAACGTGCTCGACATGCTCGACGGGCGCTACCCCTCGCGGGAGTTCGGCGAGCTGCGGGCGCGTGTGGTGTGGGATCGCGTGAGCGGCGTCGTGCGGTCTCGCAAGGGCGCGCGCCAGCTCGCGATCGCCAACGCGGGCACGATCCCGGACCGTGGCCTCTACTCCGTGACGCTGCCCGACGGCCGGCGCGTCGGCGAGCTCGACGAGGAGATGGTCTACGAGGCCCGGCCGGGCCAGGTCTTCCTGCTCGGCGCATCGACGTGGCGGATCGAGGAGATCACGCGCGACCGCGTCACGGTCACGCCCGCTCCCGGCGCTCCCGGGCGCGGTGCCGTTCTGGAAGGGCGACTCGGTCGGGCGCCCGAAGGAGCTCGGCGCCGCGATCGGGGAGTTCTCGCGCTGGGCGGTCGAGCAGGACGAGGAGACGCTCGAGCGCGACTTCGACCTCGACCGGCGCGCGGCCCAGAACCTGCTTGCCTACCTGCGCGAGCAGCAAGCCGCCACGCGGGTGCTGCCGAGCGAGAAGACGCTCGTCCTCGAGCGCTTCCGCGACGAGATCGGCGACTGGCGGCTGTGCCTGCTCTCGCCGTTCGGCGGCCGCGTCCACGCCGCCTGGGGGCTGGCCCTGAGCGCGCGCATGCACGAGCGCTTCGGGATCGACGCTGACCCGATCTGGACCGACGACGGCATCATCATGCACCTGCCCGACCTCGACGCCGAGGACGCGGAGTCGCTGCCGTCGGCGGCAGAGCTGCTGCTGATAGAGCCCGAGGAGGTCGAGCAGGCCGTCGTCGGCGAGCTCGGCGGCTCGGCTCTGTTCGGCGCCAGGTTCCGCGAGAACGCAGCCCGTGCGCTGCTGATCCCACGGGCCTATCCGGGCCGGCGCACGCCGCTCTGGCAACAGCGCCTGAAGGCGCAGAACCTGCTCGAGGTCGCTCGCCGCTACGAGGACTTCCCGATCGTCCTCGAGACCTACAGGGAGTGCCTGCGCGACGTGCTCGACCTGCCGGGGCTGAAGCAGATCCTGCGCGCCCTGCACTCGCGGGAGATCGGGCTCGTGGAGGTCGAGACCCAGAGCGCCTCGCCGTTCGCCTCCTCGCTGCTCTTCGACTACGTCGCCACGTACATGTACGAGGGCGACACCCCGGCCGCCGAGCGCCGGGCCGCCGCGCTCTCGCTGGACCGCGACCTGCTGCGCGAGCTGCTCGGGCAGGAGGAGCTCCGCGAGCTGATCGACCCGGGAGCCCTGGAGCGCGTCGAAGAGGACCTCCAGTGCCGCTCGGAGATGACCCGGGCGACCGATCGCGACAGCCTGCACGACGTCCTGCGCCGGGTGGGCGACCTGACCCGCGAGGAGGCAGCCGAGCGCGTCTTTGAGGGCGTCGACGCCGGCCCTCTGATCGAGGCTCTGCTGCGCGAGCGCCGCGCCGTCGAGCTCCGGGTCGGCGGCGAGCGGCGCCTGATCGCGGCGGATGAGGCCGGCCTGTATCGCGACGCGCTCGGCGCGGCGCCTCCCGGTGGCCTGCCCGAGGCGTTCCTCGCCGACGTGCCGGACGCGCTTCGGGAGCTGGTTGCACGCTACGCCGCCACGCACGGGCCCGTTCGTCGCCGAGGACGTGAGAGGGCGCTACGGCGTGGACGCGAGCGCGGTGCTGCGGGAGCTCGAGCGCGACGGCGCGATCGTGCGCGGCGAGATCCGCCCCGGTGGCTCATCGCGCGACTGGTGCGACACGGAGGTGCTGCGCCGGCTGCGGCGAGCGTCGCTCGCCGCGCTGCGCAAGGAGATCGAGCCTGCCGACCAGCGGCGGCTGGCCGCGTTCCTGCCCTCGTGGCAGGGGGTTGATCGCCACACCCGGGCCGGCGCCGGTGTGGACCGGCTGCGGGAGGTGCTCGTGCCGCTGCAGGGGCTCGCCCTGCCGGTGGAGACGTGGGAGCGTGACGTGCTGCCGCGACGCACGGGCGCCTACTCGCAGACGTGGCTCGACGCGCTGTGCGCCAGCGGCGAGCTCGTGTGGATCGGAGCGGGCGCGCTCGGCCGCAGCGGACGCGTGGCGCTCTACTTCCGCGACGACGCCGCTGCGATCGGTCCTCCGCCACCGCGGCGAGCGCCGGCGGGCGGCTCGCTCGATGCGCTGGAGCACGAGCTGCTGCGGGCCCGCCTTGCGCGCGGCCCCGCCTTCTTCGCCGACCTGCTGGCGGAGCTCGAGGGGTCGCCCGAGGCGCTGCGCGAGGCGCTTTGGGACCTGGTCTGGGCGGCGAGGTGACGAACGACGCCTGGGCGCCTCTGCGCGCGCCGCGCCTGTCGCTGGCGCGCGGGGAGTCCGCCGGCAGGCGGGCGGCCGCGGGACGGCGCTCGCGCTTCGCCGCACGCCGCAGCACGGGAGCCCAGTCTCAGGTGCAGGGGCGCTGGTCGCTGACGGCAGAGGTCTTCGGCGAGCGCCAGGACGCGGCCGCTGCTCCCGAGCGCCGGCGCACGATCGCCGAGCTGCTGCTCGAGCGCTACGGGATCGTGACGCGCGAGCAGGTGCTCGCCGAGGGCATCAAGGGCGGCTTCGCGATGCTCTACGACACCTTCGCGCGGCTGGAGACGCTCGGCATCTGCCGGCGCGGCTACTTCATCGAGGGCATGGGCGGCGCGCAGTTCGCGCTGCCGGGCGCCGTCGAGCGCCTGCGCGCCGCGCCGCTCCGCGACGCGGACGGGCCGGCGACGCTCGTGCTGGCCGCGGCCGACCCCGCCCAGCCGTTCGGGGCGGCGCTGCCGTGGCCCAAACGCGCGGGGTCCGATCGCCGCCCGGCGCGCGTCGCGGGAGCGTACGTCGTGACGGTCGAGGAGCAGCCGGTGCTCTACGTCGAGCGCGGCGGGCGCGGGCTGATCACGCTCGTCGAGCAGTCCGGCCAGCCTGCGGCTCCGGGACGTCCCGACGCGGTCGAGGTCGCGCTCGCCGCGCTCGCCGACGCCGTGCGGACGGGCCGGATCGGCAAGCTGGCACTCGAGCGCATCGACGGCGAGCCGGCTGTCTCCTCGGTGTTCGCCCGGGCACTCGCAGACGTCGGTTTCCAGACCGGCCCGCGGCGACTCACGCTCAGCGCCTGATCATCGGTCGCGGTAACATCCACACGCGGAATATTCCGCTCGGTTCTCGACTAGCTTGTCTGTCGGACGATTCGCCGCAACGGAGACACGAGTGGAAGTATTCGAACGAGTGTGTACGTTGAGACCTCGCCGAGGGGGTGACGAGTGTGGTAGCCAGCGTGAACGGAAATTCGATAGCTTGGAACTATGGGGATGGCCGGGACAGAGCAACAGCTTGCCCCGCTGTACCGCCGCCTGCCTCACGGGCCGAGCGGTATGGCTCGGGAGGAGGTGGAAAGCAACCAGCGCAGCCGTCTTTACGGGGCGATGATCGAGGCCGTCTCGCGCAACGGGTACGAGCGCACGACGGTCGCCGCACGCGATCGCGCTGGCGGGCGTCTCCCGACGCGCCTTCTACGAACTGTTCGCCAACAAGGAAGAGTGCTTCCTCGGGACCTACGACGTGATGGTCGCCCAGGCCCGACGGCGCCTCCTGCAGGCCTGGCTCTCCGAGCAGCGGCTGGTCGAACCGCATGCACTCCTCCTGCCAGAGCCTCCTCGGCGGCCTCGCGCGCGCGCCGAAGGGCCCGCGGCTGGTGCTCGTCGACTCGCTGGGCATCGGACCGCGGGCGCGCGAACGGATGCAGCTCGCCGGCCTCGATCTTCGAGCGCATCGTCGCGACGGCGTTCTCGCTCGCTCCCGAGAAGGCGTGCTACCCGCAGCTGACGTCCCGGCGTCGTCGTGACCGGCGTGCGCAACGTCGTCTTCAACCGGCTGCTCGAGCGGCGCCACCGCGAGCTCGCGGAGCTCTCCGACGGAAGTGCTGGACTGGATCGAGTCCTACCGCATGCCGCCGGGCGCCCGCCTACGGACGCTCACGCTGGCCCGCCCGCCCCACCTGCCGCCCTCCCCCGCCGCCTTCCTGACGCGAGACGACAAGCGCGCGAGGGTCCTGGGCTCGGTCGTCCACCTCACGCTCGACGAAGGCTACGCCGCCCTGACCGATCCGCAGATCGCACAGTTCGCCGGTGTCTCGACCGAGGCCTTCCATCGCCAGTTCCGCAACAAGGAGGAGTGCTTCCTTGCCGTCCTCGACGAATTCGTCGCCGAAACGCTCGAGTGCGTGCGTCCAGCGATGCAGGGCGCCGACAGCTGGGAGGAGGCCGCGTGCCGCGCGATGGACTCGTTCGTCGCCCATCTCGTCGCCCACCAGGCGCTGCTCCGGATCGCCTTCATCAACCTGTTCGAAGTCGGCCCGGCGATGATCGGCGCGCATGACGCGTTCGGTCGCCGACTTCACCGCGATGCTGACCGAGCAGGCGCCCAAGCCGGTGCGCGGGCCGCGGATCGCGCAGGAGGCGGTCACCGGCGCGGTCTGGGGCGTGATCTCGACGTTCGTCTCGAACAACCGCCTGTCGCGGCTGCCCTCGCTCGTCGATCACCTGACCTTCACCGTGCTCGCGCCCTACGTCGGACCGCGTGCCGCCGTCGAGGCGCTCGCGGCCTGCCAGCGCCGGCGCACGGCGGCCTGAGCGCCCGCTCGCGCCCGGTCCGCGCGCTCTGCGAAGGTGGAGCTGTGAGCAGTGAGACCGAGCAGCAGCGGCGCCCGCGCCGCGTCGGGCACAAGGGCGCGGCGCACATCGAGCCCGGCAACACGCTCGCGAGCTTCGATGCGGCGCGGCGTCACGGAGTGGACATGATCGAGCTCGACGTCCTCAGCGAGAGGGAGGACGGAACCGGGCGCCTGATCGTGGCGCACGACTACGAGGATGCGGGTCGGCGCACCCCGATCGCCTTCGAGGAGGCGCTGGCCCATCTCGCCGGCCCCGACTTCGAGGGCATCGAGCTGGACGTGGACGTGAAGCTGCCGGGCTACGAGATGCGCGTCGTCGAGGCGCTGCGCGAGCACCGGCTGGTCTCCCGCACCCTGATCAGCGGCATGTTCACCGGCGGGCTTTCGCAGATCCGTGCGGCCGAGCCGGGGCTGCGACTCGGGTGGTCGGTGCCGCGCGTGCGCCGCGACTACACGACCGACATGCTGACGGCGATCCCCGCGCTGGCCGCCCTCACCGGCTACCGCGCGATGCTGCCACGCAAAGCACGCGCGGCGCTCCTCGACGGCCGCTTCGACGCGATCATGGCCCACTGGCGGGTCGTCACCCCCGGCCTGGTGCGCGCCGTGCGCGAAGGCCGCGGCGAGCTCTACGTCTGGACGGTGGACGACGCCCGCAAGATCGAGCGCCTGACCGCGATGGGCGTGGACGGCATCATCACGAACGACCCACGGTTGTTCGGGGAGCCCGAGCAGCCCGCGGGCTGAAGCCGCGGGCGCGGGGCCGCACAGCAGGCAACGCGGGCTGCGCGGCCAGCCGGACCGGGTGAGGCGAGTCTGACTTCGGCCCAGAGCCCGGCCGCGCCCGAACCTGCGACAGGGCCGGTCAGGCAGCTACGAGTCTGAGAAGGGCGAGGGGCAAGCCTCGCAAGGACGCAGGGAGCGAAATGTGCCCAGGCACATGAGCGACCGAGGACGCCGCGAGGCGCCGCCCATCGCCCTTCTCAGCCGATGGAGCAGGTGGCGGCGCTGTAATCCTTCGGATCCGCCCCCGCGACGCTCTTGTGGCCGGCGCCGGTGGGGCGGCTGATCGACTGGATGACGGCGTGCCCGCGGCGCCACTGGTATTCGACAACCCCGCGGAGTTCGACGGCCGGCTTGCCGGGTCGCGGCACGAGTTGGAAGCTGCGCCCCCCCTGGCGCACGCCTCCGCCGGGCCCGACGAACACGAAGTCGGGGGCGCGCGCGCTCGAGAGGTCGGCCCAGTGCTTGGTCGCCGTGTTCATGTACTGCAGCCGGAAGCGCATGTACATCTTGTCGTGGGCGTGCCTGTCGCCGGGCATCGAGCCGCGTACGCCCACGGTGTTGGGTTGGTCGGCGGGGCTGCAGACGTCGATCGTCGCCCACAGTTCGCGGGACTGCAGCAGCGCCTTCATGAGCGCCGCTTCGCTGCCCGGGCGCGGGGCCGGCGCAGGGGCTGCGGCGGCCGCGAAGGGCGTGGTCGCGAGCGCTGCGATCGCGGCGGCCAGGACAGGTAGGTGCTTGCCGGGGGACATCATCTGAACATACATCCGAACCCAGTCGGGCCTCCCGGGTTGCGGCGTTACGGTTGTGGTATGCCTGCGGCGTGAGCACGCGCCCAGGCGACGTCGTCGAGCTGCTCGGGCGCGTGCCCGCGTTCTCGACGCTGGAGCGAGACGACCTCGAGCGGATCGCCCAGGTCGCCGTGCCGCGCATGTTCGAGTCGGGGCAGGCCGTGTTCCGCGAGGGCGACGCGAGCGACACCTGCTACGTCGTGCGAGAGGGTCACGCGCGCGCGATCCGCACGCACGGCGACGGGCGCACGATCACGCTTGCGAGCTTCGGTCCCGGCGACATCTTCGGCGAGCTCGCGATGTTCGAGGACGAGCGGCGCTCGGCGACAGTCGAGGCGGTCGGCGAGATGAGCGTGATCGGCGTCCTGGGGCCGGACATGCGCCGGCTGATGAGCGAGCACCCCGACATCTCGATGAAGCTCGTGGTCGCGCTCGGGCGTCGCCTGCGCGAGACCAACGAGAGGCTCTCGCGGCAGTCGTTCCAGACCGTGCAGAGCCGCGTCGCGGTGGTGCTCGGCGAGCTCGTGGAGCAGGCCGTCGCCGAAGGGCGCGACGGGCACGATGTGCTGGTGACCGCGACGCAGGCCGATCTCGCACAGCTCGCGGGTTCATCGCGCGAGTCCGCAAGCCGCTTCCTCGCGGTGCTCGAGCGCGCCGGAGTGATCTCCCAGGGACGGGGGCGGCTCACGGTGCACGACCCCGAGGCGCTGAAGCAGTATGTCTTCTAGGGAGGATGATGTGGCCCCGCCCGCCCCGCCCGCCCGGCCGTCGCGCGCGCAGGCGAGGGAGTTCTCGGCGGGTGGCGTGGTCGTGAGAGGTGAGGAGATAGTGGTGATCGTGCCCACCCGGCGCGCCGCCGACGGCTCCCGCGTGCTGGCGCTGCCGAAGGGCCACGTCGACCCGGGCGAGACGCCGGTGCAGGCCGCCCAGCGCGAGGTCCGCGAGGAGACCGGCATCGTCGCCGAGCCGGTGCGCGAGCTGGGCGAGACGCGGTACTGGTACCGGCGCGGGGGGCGGACGATCGGCAAGGAAGTCCAGTTCTTCCTCTTCCGCCACACCGGTGGGGACATCTCAGAACACGACGACGAGGTCGAAGAGGTGCGCTGGATACCGATCGCGGACGCGGAACGCGAGCTGAGCCACGCAGCCGAGCGCGAGATCGTCGGCCTTGCGATGGCCTACCTGGCCGAAGACCGGTAGCCTGCGGCCCGTGCAGGTGCTGAACTTCTACTCGACGATCTTCGCGGACGAGCTCAAGCGGGGGCGCAAGACGGCGACGATCCGCCTCGGCGACAAGTCCGGCAAGTACCGCAAGAACCAGCTCGTGCTGGTCACGATCGGCTACCAGTACTCGCCGCGCCAGCGCATCTTCGAGGCCGTGATCGACCAGGTCGAGGTGATGAAGCTCGCCGATCTGTCTCCGCGCGACATCAAGCACGACAACCCCGAGTTCCGCCGCCACGAGGAGCTCATCAGCTTCCTGGAACAGATCTACGGCCGCTCGGTCTCGCCCGAAGCTGTCGTCACGGTCGTGCGCTTCTCGCAGATCCTGGATACGCCCTCGGCGATGACCGAGGCGATCAAGGGCTTCGGCGGCGCGCAGAACTAGCCCAGGGGCGGGTCCCGGGCTGTTCCCGCCCGGCGACGGTGCGCGCGCGGGCCAGGCAACAAAGATCCCGGGGTATCCCCCGAATCTTCTATATATTTAGGCGTACGTTGGCACTCTCCACCCGAGAGTGCCAAAAAGCACCGGCCCGTTTCCCCTTGTTTGGCGGGCCTTCAGAAGCAGACTTCTAGACGGAGGTTCCACAACATGAAGCTCAAGCCCCTGGGCGATCGTCTGATCGTGCGGGCGATCGAGGAGGAGGAGACCACGGCCAGCGGGCTCGTGCTCCCCGACACCGCCAAGGAGAAGCCGCAGAAGGGCAAGGTCCTCGCCGCCGGCGACGGCAAGCTCGACGAGGGCGGCAAGCGCATCCCGCTGGACGTCAAGGAGGGCGACGAGGTCCTCTACAGCAAGTACGGCGGCACCGAGATCAAGATCGACGGCGAGGAACTGCTCGTGCTTCGCGAGTCCGACGTTCTCGCCAAGGTCGCGTAAGGAGAACACTCAGAAATGGCACACAAGGAGCTCAAGTACGACGCGGACGCACGCAAGGCCCTCGAGGCCGGCGTCGACGCCGTCGCCAACGCCGTCAAGGTGACGCTCGGCCCGAAGGGCCGCTACGTCGTCCTCGACAAGAAGTTCGGCGCCCCGACGATCACCAACGACGGTGTCACGATCGCTCGTGAGATCGAGGTCGAGGACGTCTTCGAGAACCAGGGCGCACAGCTCGTGCGCGAGGTCGCCACGGCGACCAACGACGTCGCCGGCGACGGCACCACGACGGCGACCGTGCTCGCGCAGGCGATCGTCCGCCAGGGCCTGAAGAACGTCGCCGCGGGTGCCAACCCGCTGGCGCTGAAGCGCGGCATCGAGAAGGCCGTCGACGAGGTCGTCGGCAACATCGCGAGTCAGTCCAAGGAGGTCTCCGGCAAGGACCAGATCGCCCGCGTGGCGACGATCTCGGCCGGCGACGAGGAGATCGGCGACGTGATCGCCGACGCGATCGAGAAGGTCGGCAAGGACGGCGTCGTGAACGTCGAGGAGGGCCAGACGTTCGGCATGGACCTCGAGTTCACCGAGGGCATGCAGTTCGACAAGGGCTACATCTCGCCGTACATGGTCACCGACCAGGACCGCATGGAGGGCGTCCTCGAGGACCCCTACATCCTGATCGCCAACCAGAAGATCGGCTCGGTGCGCGACATCCTGCCGATCCTCGAGCAGGTGATCCAGTCGGGCAAGTCGATCCTCATCATCGCCGAGGACGTCGAGGGCGAGACGCTCGCGACGCTCGTGGTCAACAAGCTGCGCGGGACGTTCACCGGCGTGGCCGTCAAGGCCCCGGGCTTCGGCGACCGCCGCAAGCGCATGCTCGAGGACATCGCGATCCTGACCGGTGGCGAGGTCATCACCGAGGAGATGGGCCTGAAGCTGGAGAACACCCAGCTGACCCAGCTCGGTCGCGCCCGTCGAGTCGTGGTCACCAAAGACACGACGACGATCGTCGACGGCAACGGTGACAGCGCAGCCATCAAAGGCCGCATCAACCAGATCAAAAACGAGGTCGAGAACACCGACTCCGACTTCGACCGCGAAAAGCTGCAGGAAAGGCTCGCGAAGCTCTCCGGCGGCGTGGCGGTCGTGAAGGTCGGCGCGGCAACCGAGACCGAGATGAAGGAGAAGAAGCACCGCGTAGAGGACGCCCTGCAGGCGACCCGTGCGGCGCTCGAGGAGGGCATCGTGCCCGGCGGCGGCGTTGCGCTGCTGCAGGCCTCGGCCGCCGTCTCTGTCAGCGAGAACGGCGCCTCGGTGGACGGCTCGGACGACGAGCGCACCGGCGCACGCATCGTGCTCCGCGCGCTCGAGGAGCCGCTCCGTCAGCTCGCCGAGAACGCGGGCCTCGAGGGCTCGGTCGTCGTCAACGACGTCCGCAAGGCCAAGAAAGGCCACGGCCTGAACGCGGCCACGAACGAGATCGTGGACCTCGTCGCCGAAGGCATCATCGACCCGGCGATGGTGACGCGCTCTGCCCTGCAGAACGCGGCCTCGATCGCCAAGAACATCCTCACGACCGAGGCGATCGTCGCCGAGGTCCCGGAGAAGGAAGCCGCTGGCGCCGGCGCAGGCATGCCGGACATGAGCGGCATGATGTAGGTCTGTTTCAGGCCTAAGCCGGGCGCGCCCGGCTGCCGATGTTGTTGCGAGGGCCCGGCTGGATGCCGGGCCCTCGCTTGTTCTGGAGTCCGCCCGACTCCGGCCGCGCGACGCTTCGCGTGGAGCTCCAGCGCGCAAGATCTCCCCACGGTGCGCGTGGGGCGCACGAGGAACTCGGCCGTGCCATCCGATCCCGCGCGACGATCGCGCGGAGCGTGTCCCGCATAGACCAGGACCGTCCCGCGTCTCCAACTATCCGCTGGATCGTCCGGAAGCGGATAAATCCCGACCGCGGGAGATTTCGAACCGGACAGGACCCACTTCGTGTCGTGGGGCCGCAGGGTTCCGGCGATCGCGTTGACGTCCGGCCGACGCGTGCTTGGCAGGCTCACCTCGCTCTTCGCCTCCGGCACCGAACGAGATGCGGGCCGGTCAGCGGAGGGTGAGAGAGCTGCTGGATCCTGTCCCGGCGATGAGCCGCGGAGGGTCCCGGCGAAATCACGAAGGGCTCCGGGCCGGCCCCGGGGCCAGATGGAGGTTCATACTCAATGTCACGCATGAAGTTGACGGTCGTCGCTGCCGTGGTTGCGGCGCTTCGCGATGTCCGCAACGGCCGCGGCCGCGTCGGCGCACGAATACGAGTCGAACGGCTCCCCGGTGACGCCGACAAAAACTGAAACCGCCTCACCTATTCGCGGGGAACTTCGTGCTGTCAGGTAAACCGTTCACGGTGCTGTCCACATCGAATGCACCAAAGTGCAGGAGATCGGGCTCGATCGACACGGGCGGTACCGGCACGGCGACGCTCGAATTCAGCACCTGCACAGTCGAACAAACCGGCGCAACTGCACGGTCAAAGACCCGATCACGACCGAAGTGAACACCAACCTCCCGGCGGCGACCTGAAACCGAATTCGCACCGAAAAACGGGGCGACGTTCACGACGATCACCCTTGAAGGGGCGTCGTGCTCGCTGAAAGAACCGTTCGAAGTGACCGGCACGCAGGCGTGTGCGCTGCCAGGCGCAGAAACGAGCTGCGAAACCCACGAAATCAGCTGTGCCGTTGGGGGCAGCAAACTGGAAGCTGGCGGCGCCGCCGCGACGTTCGAAGGCACGATCAGCGGCCTCGAACTCGAATCCGGCGCGGAATGGAGCGCGCACTGAGATACCGCGCTTGATGAGCGCTTCCCGCTCGCCCCGCGAGGGCGGCAAAGGGCCGCTCCGGGCAGTCACGCCGGCCGGGGCGCACGTCTGACGCGGCCCCGACCGGTGTCATCTTCGCCGGTCGCTTCGTCGTCATTCCGCAGCGGCGACGGCAAGCAACGCGGGCGGCGGCCCGCGATAGAGGCGCGGCAAGAGTCCCGGCGAGAGCGCCGCTGGAAACCCGGCAAGGGCCGGTGGGGAGGGCCCGGGTGGGCACGTCGGGCCGGTTGACGGGCGTGGCATCCCCAGCGTCCTCCGTCGCTACGTCCGCCGCCCGCGGGCCTCGCGGCGTCGCCGGCCATCGGCGCCGAGTTCCTCCATCATTGCTCAACTGGACATCGGGCGAGAGTCAGAAACACCGGTTGAGGGCTTCACCATCGTGCTCCATCCTCCAGATTGCAACCGAGTAGTTGGGACGCTGTTCAACCCAGCGGAGCGGTAGCCGGGAGCGGGACGCTCTCCCGACGGCTACGCCACGGCTGAGAGACGAAGCGCCTTGACGCAGGACGAGAGGAACGAGGGAGCAGAGTATGAGGGACGCGGTGCGAAGGCACGTCAATGCCTCGACTGATCATCGCTGTCATGGCGCTTGTCCTCGCCATGTCGGCCGGCGCCTGGGCGGCCACGAAGTACCTGATCACGTCGACCGGGCAGATCAAGCCGACGGTCCTGAAACAGCTGAAGGGCGCGGCGGGCCCGAAGGGCGCCGCCGGTGCGACCGGCCCGCAGGGGCCGCAAGGTCGCACAGGGCCCGCAGGGGCCGGCCGGCGGCGCCTGGCTCCGCCCGGCAAAGACGGCGCCGAAGGCAAAGAAGGCAAAGAAGGAAAAGAAGGAAGACCGGGCCAGACCGGCTTCACCGAAGTGCTGCCGGCGGGCAAGACCGAGACGGGCACATGGGCCGTGAACGCGACGGCGACCACGCACGGAGAGAACGCGATCGCGCAGATCGCGTTCTCCATCCCGATGAGCAGCGGAGGCGAAGCCGTCTTCCTCGACGAAGCCGAAACAGCCGCGGGAAAGCGGGCACCGGTGGCTGCAAAGGCACGGTGGACGCGCCGACGGCGCCCGCCGGCAAGCTCTGCATCTACACCGAATCGGAAGAAGTGACCGAAAAACTCGCCACGGCTCGCCTAAACCGGTCTTCGACGAAGAAGGCTCGGGCGATTCGGCAAGCCCGGCGCTTTCGTCGTGTTCACGTCCAGACCCGGCGGTAAGGCGTTCGCGCACGGCAGCTGGGCTGTCACCGGATAGCTGGAACGGCTTGGCAAGGACTGCGATGCGAACCGCAAGGGACCGTCTGGAGGCGAGGCAGGGCAGGGGCGACGGCGTTCGACCGCGAGGCTCGCGGCCGGCGTGGCGCTCGCGGCCGCAGCTTGCTCGTGACCGCGCACACGGCGAGCGCAAGCGAACTGACGGGCCTCGAACTCGCCGGTGAATTCGCGCCTGTCGGCGGCGAACTCGAACTCAACGATACGCCGGTCGGGCTCGCCGTCAACCGGATGACGGGGGACGTGTACGAGGCGGATGGCGAGCACCATCGCGTATTGCGCTTCGACAAAGAAGGAAATCTCCTCGAAGGTTGGGGCTGGGGGGTCGGCAACGGCGAAGCGAAGTTCGAGCGCTGCGGTCCCGAAGGCGAAAAGGGACCGTTGAACGAACCGCTCTACCCGAACTGCCTCGGGCGCGAAAAGCACGGAACGAAGGGGTGCCGGGGAACGGCAACCGGGCAGTTCAGCGAACCCGCGGGGATCGCGGTCGACTCAACAACCGGGGACGTGTTCGTCGCCGACAGCCATCCGGAACCGACAGACGCAATTCAAGGAGTTCACGGCGAACGGCAGCCTTCGTCACCCGCTTTGCGCCCCCCGGAAGGCGGCTCCGGAGGCGAACAGATCGAACACTTCGCCGGACAGGGCCTCGCCGTCGACAGTGCCGGGAACGTCTACGTCGTCGACCGCGGCTGCATCCACGGCCGCCGTGTGGTCGAGTACGGCCGCGAACCGTCCGGGAATACGAATCTACAAGCGCGACCTCTTCACGGGACTGTCGGGATCGCCGGATACCTTGCGGCCTGGACGATCAAGGCCGCTTCTACGTCACGGATGCGGCGCACATCACGCGCTTCGACACGCGACAGCGTCGTCGCCGTCATGGCAGTCGAACTCCGGCAAGACCTCGGAAACCGAAGCCGAGACCGTGGTGCCGACGACCGGCGAAGTCATCTACTTCTCTTCGAAACAGAAGCAGTTCCGCCAGGTGAAGCCGGTCGGCACGAAAGAAGTCGTGGACAGCACCTTCTCCGGTGCCGGGAACGAGGTGGGGGCCGGCGGCGGTGCCTTCGACCCCGATCTCGGGCTCTGCCCGGGCCATCCAACGGGATCTTCTACGTGGACGAAGCCTTCGATCCCGGTAAGAACGCTCCCGCGCGCGGCTGATCTTCGCCCCGTCGGCCAAATTCCCGCCCGCAGTCGAAGCCGAGTCCGCTCCGGAAGTGGGCGCCACGTTCGCGGGTCTGCACGGGAGAGGTCAATCCGAAGGGGTTCCCCACGCACTACCGCTTCGAATACGGCACGCAGGGGCCGTGCTGCTTGAACCCGTGCAGCGAAGCGACCGGTAGCGCCGGAGAAATCGAAGGAACGGGGGCCCGCGGCGCGAGCGTGGTGCTCAGCCACCTCGCGCCGGGAACGACGTACTGGTTCCGGATCGTCGCCGAAAGCTCGTCGGGGCGCACCGGAAGGCCAGGACGTCTCGTTCCGGCACCTACCCGCTGTTGGAAGTGGGCCTGCCCGACGGTCGTGCCTACGAGCTGGTCTCGCCGGTCGAAAAGCACGGCGGCGAGGTGCTGCCTGCGCATGCCCGAATTCGGCAGCTGCGAATGCCGTGCGAACCGGGTCGCAACTCGATCAAGATGCCGGAGCAGAGCGCTCTCGACGGCGAATCGATCGTCTACGAGGGCTACCCCTTCTTCCCGGACACCGAAGGCGAACGCGGGGCGCTGAAAGAAAACGAGTACCGCTCAGTGCGGACGCCGACCGGGGTGGCGGACGAAGGACCTCAGCCTCGAACACGCGACGGACGGCTTCGGTTTCCGCGCCTTCACCAGTGACCTGAGCACCGCCGTCCTGCAGGAGAAAGAAGACCCGCTGACCGAAGGAAGCCTGCCCACAGGGCTACGAAGAGCTCTACCTCCGCAGCGGAAACCGGACGGCACTCTGACCCCGCTCGTGAGCGAACTGCCCGAACCGATCCCGGCCGTCGCACGCTCCAGCTCGAATACGCAGGAGGGTCCGTCTCGCTGGGTCAGCTCGTGTTCGAAGCGAACGCCCCGTTGACGCCGGCAACGCCGATCGCGCCACGGGCGCCGGCCGTTACAGGCCAGGAACGAGACCTCTACGAATGGTCCTCGGGTGCGCTGCGGCTGACGAACGTCCTGCCGGGCAATGCCTCGGCTGCGCCGGGCTCCGTCCTCGGCTCGGGCACCCTGCTTCGCGGTCCCGGGCACCGGCGAACCGGGCCCCGACCGCAGCAACGCGGTCTCGAGCGACGGCTCGAAGGTCTTCTGGACGAGCCTCGCCACTGGGAAGCTCTACGTCCGTGAAGGTGGCGAACAGACCCGCGAAATCGCCACTCCGGGCCGGTGCAGGCCGAGCTCTCAGCGTTCAGCGAACGGGTCTGCTTCCTCACGGCCGGTCCCGACGGAAGCACCCTGCTGCTGAGCGACGGCTCCCTCTACGACACGACCACGGAACCGACGACCAAGGACTCTTCGATCTCACAAAAGGGCACGATGGGTTCGAAGGCATCGCCGGGACGAGCGAAGACGTCTCGCGCGTCTACTTCGTCGACAACCAGGTGATCAACCCGGTGCAGGGTCCGTTGCACACGGTGGCGCAACCCGGGCAGCCGAACCTCTACGAATACGAACGTGGCGCGGGCGCCGTTCGGTTCATCGCGACCCTCGCGCCGTACGACAACCACCACGGCAGCGACAACCTCCTCGGCACCTGGGCGGCCGCCCCGACATCCGCATGGCCCAGGTGACGGCGGACGGGCGCTTCCTCACGTTCGACTCCGTCGTGCCGCTCACCGGGTATAACAACGAATTCAAGGGCGGTCCCGTCTGCGCGCCTGAAGAAGAAATCAAATCCTGCGGCGAGGTCTTCGAGTACGACGCCGGGGCTGAAGAGCCTCAACTGCGTCTCGTGCAACCCGACGGGTCTCGCCCCCGCC
The DNA here is from genome assembly GCA_963738815.1 of uncultured Solirubrobacteraceae bacterium. Taxonomy (GTDB): domain Bacteria; phylum Actinomycetota; class Thermoleophilia; order Solirubrobacterales; family Solirubrobacteraceae; genus Palsa-744. The sequence goes on along the minus strand of CAVTXW010000007.1, from coordinate 311,732 downwards.
GGCCCGTCGACGCTCTCGCTGCTTCAGCCGATCGTCTCGCGCTACCCGCAGCCGCGGAACCTCACGCCCACCGGCCGCGTCTTCTTCGACAGCTTCGACGCGCTGTCGGCCGAAGATCACTCGCCCGGGGTCGAGAACGTGTACGAGTACGAGCCGAACGGCGCAGGGCAGCTGCCACCGGCGCGGCTGGATGCACGTTCCTGCTGTCCTCGGGCCGCGGCACGCTCGACGCCAGCTTCCTGAGTGCCGATGAGACCGGGAGCGAACGTGTTCTTCACGACGCGGCAGCAGCTGGTGCCCGAAGACCGCGACGAACTGGTCGATCTCTACGACGTTCGCGAAGGGGGAGGGTTTCCGCCGCCTCCCGCGCCGCCCGCGCCGTGCACCGGAGAAGCCTGTCGCCGGCCGGTGACTCCCGGGCCGCCGCCCGCGCCGCCCGCGAGCTCGACGTTCGTCGGTCCCGGGAACCTCATCACCCCGCCGGAAGACGCCGTGCAGCACGTGATCGTGAAACACAAGGCGAGGAAATGCCCGAAGGGCAAAGTGCGACGGCACGGCAAGTGCGTGAAGGCGGCACAGAAGAAGCACCCGAAGAAGTCGAGCCCACCACCGTCACGACCACGCACGGACGTCGTGCGATGAGGCGGCGTCTGCGCGCTGGCGGCGCTCGCGACCGTCCGGCGTTCGCTCCTGCAGCGAGCGCGTCGCGAGGCATCGAGCCCGGCAGCTTCCACGCCGAAGCCATCAACGCGACGGCACGCTGGAACTCCGAGCGGGCTCTCATCCCTACGAATTCAGGGTCAGCCTGCAAGATCAACCACGACGCCAACAACGAACCCGAAGGGAGCGCTCGCACGCTCCTCGCAACCGTTCCCGCCGGGGTTCGTCGGCAACCCGACCGCGATCCCGCGCTGCCCGCGCGAAGACTTCGACGGCGAACTCGCGAACTGCCCGCCCAACACCCAGATCGGCACGGTGCAGGGCGCAGCTGTTCGAACCCGGCGAGGTCGCTGCTCGAACCCGCGGGCGCCCTCTACAACCTCGTGCCGCCCGAAGGTCGCCGCAGCGTCGTTCGGCTTCCAGGCCGCCGGCTTCGACGTGATCGAGAACGCCTCGCTGGTTCCCGGAGGCGCCGGTGGCTATCGGGTTGCGGTGACCGCCAACGTGCCCGAAAGACAACCTGCTCAGCGCCAACCAGACGATCTGGGGCGTTCCGGCCGACCAGAGCCACGACGCCGAACGCGAATGCATCACCAACCACCAGCACGTGAAGCCGCTGCTCGATCGAACGAGCTCCGCGGCCCTTCCTCACGATGCCGACGAACTGCGAACCCCAGTCGCCGACGCAGCTCGAACGTCGCATTCGTCGAAGCGCCCAGCGAATTCTTCGGCGAATCGCTGGCGCAGCCGCAGATGGTCGGCTGCGAAGCGCTCGACTTCCGCCCGACGATCACGGTGCAGCCCGAAACGAGCGCGGCCGCGACCGGGACCGGGCTGCAGGTCGACCTGCACATGCCCCAGGAAGAACAGGCTGAAGGGCTGGCCGAGGCGGACCTGAAGGACGCGGTCGTGACGCTGCCCGCAAGGAATGGTCGTCAACCCCTCCTCGGCGAACGGTCTCGCCGGCTGCAGCTCCGCCCAGATCGGCCTCGGCAGCACGGCGCCCGCGGAAGTGCCCGGCCGCCTCGCAGATCGGCACCGTCGAAGTCGACACGCCGCTGCTCGACCACCCCTTGCCCGGCGCCGTCTACATCGCCGCGCAGGGTGACAACCCGTTCCACAGCCTGCATCGCGATCTACATCGTCATCGACGACCCGAAGACGGGCATCGTCGTGAAGCTCGCCGGCCACGTCGAACCCGACCCGGTCGACGGGACAGCTGACGACCCGCTTCAGCGAAAACCCGCAGTTCCCGTTCGAAGACTTCAAGCTCGACTTCACGGGCGGTGAACGAGCGCCGCTGATCACGCCGGACACGTGCGGCGTCGAGCAGACGACCACCGCCTGACGCCGTGGACGCGCCGGAACGGGAAGACGCGACGCCGTCGGACAGCTTCGCGATCACCCGGCCGCGGGCCGGGCCGTGCGCGCTCACGCCGGCGCAGGAGCCGCACGCCCCCGGCTTCGAAGCCGGCACCACCTACCCGATCGCCGGCCACTACAGCCCGTTCGTCCTTGAAGCTGACCCGGGAACAGGGCGCGCAGCCGATCCGCGGTCTCGAAGTCACGCTCCCCCCCGGCCTGACCGGCAGCCTCGCCGGGGTCGCGCGATGCTCCGACGCCCAGATCGCGGCCGCCGAAGCACCGGGGCGCACAGGCGCGCAGGAGCAGGTGAGGCCCCTCGTGTCCGGGAGCGTCGGAAATCGGGACGGTCGACGTCGGCGCCGGCGCGGGGAACATGCCCGTGCACGTGAGGGGGCCGGGCGTATCTGGCCGGCCCGTACGAGGGCGCGCCGTTCTCGATCGCGATCATCACGCCGGCCGTCGCCGGGCCGTTCGACCTCGGCGTCGTCGTCGTGCGCTCAGGCCTCTACATCAACCCGCAGACCGCCCAGGTCACCGTCAGATCCGACCCGATCCCGACGATCCTGGACGGCATCCCGCTCGACGTGCGCTCGATCGTCGTCGACATCGACCGCAGCCACTTCACGCTGAACCCGACGAGCTGCGAACGGATGAGCCTCGGCGGTATAGCCGCGTCCTGCGTTCGGTGCGCTCGCTCCGCTCTCCGACGCGTTCCAGGTCGGCGGCTGCTCCGGGCTCCCGTTCAAGCCGGGCTTCTCGGCGACCACGCAGGCGCAGACGAGCAAAGTCAACGGCGCCAGCCTGGTCGTGAAGGTCACCCAGCAGGAAGGCGAAGCGAACATCCACAAGGTCCTCCTGCAGCTGCCGAAGCAGCTGCCATCGAGGCTGACCACGATCCAGAAAGCCTGCACCGAAGCGCAGTTCGCGTCCAAACCCGAAGCCGCCGGATGCCCGGAAGGCTCGAACATCGGTTCCGCCAAGGCGGTGACGCCGCTGCTGACGCGCGCCGCTCGAAGGGCCCGCCTACCTGGTCTCCCACGGCGGTCGCCGCCTTCCCGGACGTGGTGTTCCTGCTCCAGGGCGAAGGCGTCCACATCGAACTGGTCGGCCACACCGACATCAAAAAGGGCATCACCTACTCACGCTTCGAAACGGTCCCGGACGCTCCGATCAGCTCGTTCGAAGCGAGCCTGCCGGAGGGGCCGCACTCTGCGCTCGGCGCGTTCGGAGATCTCTGTGCCGAACCGCTGACCGCGCCGACGACGATCGTGGCCCAGAACGGGCGCCGCCTTCAAACAGAGCACGAAGATCGCGGTCAGCGGGATGCCCGAAACCGACGCTCAAGGTCACCCGCGCGAAGGTCACGCGGCACGGCGTGCTGGTCTCTGTCGCGATCGACCTCGCACTCCGGGACGCTGGTGCTCGAGCGGCACGGCGCTTCAAGACGCTGCGGAAAGCGCTCGCCGCCGGGCACCACACGCTCTCGGCCCGCTACCTGCTCCAGCTGCGGGCGTGCGCGCGCGCAAGCACCGGCGGCCGGGCTCGATTGAAGGCTGCAGCAGTGGAAAGCGCGGGAGGCTCGGCGTCAGAACGATGACGCTGGCGCTGCTGAGGCATCCCAGGGACGGCGGGAAACCGACCCTCCGTCCGCACAGGCCGGCCGGTTGTCGGGACTCGGCCGCGAGGAGGCGGCCGCGATCGCTGTTTCCGACGTCGGAAACAAGGCTTGATCCGACCCTACGCCGGGGTTACGTTCGCCGCCGACGTTCGTGTCACCCAAGACAACCACGGATCTGGCAGGGGGAGTAACATTCAATGACGGGACTGAAGTCGAAGCGGCGCTCACGCGTCGCGAAGCACACGATGGTTGCGCTGTGCGCGCTCGCAGCGTTGCTGGCGTGCCTTGCGAGCGCCTCCTCGGCACTCGCCGTCGAACATCACCCGAAAGGTGACTACGAAAAGTTCAAAGACTGTCCGCTGAGCAACCCGGCGACCGAATTCTGCCTGTTTGCGAAGACCGAAAGCGGCGAAGTCGTGATCGGCAAAAAAGACTGTGCCGATCGTGAACCCGATCACGCTCCAGGGCGGTCTTCACGAAATCTCTGAAGAAAACGATCGAATTCATCGGTGCGGAAGACGGCAACACGCTGTCGAAATCGCCGCAGCCGGTGCCGGGCGGTCTGCTGGGGGTCATGGCGCCGTCCTTCCTGCCGGAATTCCTTCGGAAACAGTTCGAAGAATTCATCAACAAAGGCATCACCGGCGTGACGGCGACGACGGAACTCGCCGGTGCCCCGAAAGCGATCAAGCTCAACCTGAACAACCTGATCGAAGAAAAAGGCACCGCGCTGGAGCTGCCGGTCAAGATCAAACTGGACAACCCGTTCCTGGGCAGCAAATGCTTCGTCGGTTCGAACGCAAGGCCGATCCTCATCGACCTGACGACGGGGACGACGAGTCCGCCGAAACCGAACTCGCCGATCACGGGCAAAGTGGGCGAAGTGAAATTCGAAGACGAATTCACGATCGTCAAAATCGCGAACAACTCGCTCGTGAACAACTCGTTCGCGGCTCCGACCTCTGAAGGCTGCGGTGGGATCTTCTCCTTCCTCATTGATCCCGCTGTCAACGCAGAGCTCGAACTCCCCTCCGCCGCGGGCAAGAACACAGCGATCCTGAACGGAACGCTGAACCAGGCTGTGGCAGCAGCGGTCAAAGCCAGCGAATAGCATCGTTCGCCGGCCTGGCGACCATCGCTAGCCACTCCTGACGTGGCAAGAGGCCCCGCCGGTCAGCCGGCGGGGCCTCTGTGCGCGACGCTGAGTGACGCGCAGATCGGGTGCGGCCTCCTCCTCGAAGCAGTCGCCCCGGCTCGTCGCGACGCCCCGCACGTCGCGGTGAGCGCGCTATTCGACCGCGCTCACCTCACGCGGGCCCTCGCCGACGTACTTCGCGGTCGGGCGGATCAGCTTCGCCTCGCGCTTCTGCTCGAGGATGTGCGCCGACCAGCCTGCGACGCGCGCACACGTGAACATCGGCGTGAACAGGTCGGCCGGCACTTCGGCGAGATCCAGGATCACCGCCGACCAGAACTCGACGTTGGTGGCGAGCACGCGGTCGGGGCGGCGCGCCTGCAGCTCGGCGAGCGCGGCCTTCTCGAGCGCCTCGGCGGCCTCGTAGCGCGTCGAGCCGAGTTCGCTGCACGTGCGCCGAAGGACGCGCGCGCGCGGATCTTCGGCGCGGTAGATGCGGTGACCGAAGCCCATCAGGCGCTCGCCGCGGTCGAGTGCTTCGGAGACCCACTTCTCGGCGTCCCCGGTCTGTTCGACTTCGTCGAGCATCTTCAGGACGCGCGACGGCGCGCCGCCGTGCAGCGGGCCGGACAGCGCTCCGACCGCCCCGGACAGGGCGGCCGCCACGTCGGCCCCGGTGGAGGCGATCACGCGGGCGGTGAACGTCGAGGCGTTCATGCCGTGCTCAGCGGCCGAGATCCAGTAGGCGTCGATCGCCTTCACGTGATCCGGGTTGGCCTCGCCGCGCCAGCGGATCAGGAAGCGCTCGGGGATCGTGCGGCCCTGGTCGATCTCCTCCTGCGGCACCGGCGGCTGGCCGGCTTCGCGGGCCGACTGGGCGACGAAGGACAGCGCCATCACCGAGGCGCGCGCGAGGTTGTCGCGTGCCTCCTCATCGGAGATGTCGATCAGCTGCCCGAAGCCCCACTCGGGGGCGAGCATGGCGAGCGCGGACTCGACGTCCACCCGGTGGTCGCCGGAGCGGATCGTGAGCGGGTGCGGTTCGGCGGGCGGCAGTCCGGGTTTGAAGCGGCCGTCCACCAGCAGGCCCCAGACCTGCTCGTAGGGGACGGCGCCGACCAGGTTCTCGATGTCCACTCCGCGGTAGCGCAGCGCGCCACCCTCTTTGTCCGGCTCGGCGATCTCGGTGGCGAAGGCGACAACGCCTTCGAGGCCCGACTGGACCTCGGGTGCTGACTGAACCGCGCTCATGGCACTCGCTTTCTGAGCTTGATGCTTGACGGGGGATGCTGCCTTGTGGGCAGGCGCATATCGTCGCAGGAATGACCGCCCCGGGCCGGCATGGAGCGCCGGCACGGTCACGCCCCGGGCCGGCATGGAGCGCCGGCACGGTCACGCCCCGGGCCGGCATGGAGCGCCGGCCCGGTCACGCCCCGGGCCGGCATGGAGCGCCGGCCCGGTCACGCAACAGTAGGCTGATGCGGTGCCGGCGCGACGCGGCGGCGACACGGACCAGACGAGGAGGGACGATGTCCGACGACGATCTGATGTTCCGCGGGGCGGTCGAGCTCGCGGCGATGGTACGCGCGGGAGAGGTGTCCTCACGCGAGCTGGTCGAGCTCTCGCTGCAGCGGATCGAGGAGCTGAACCCTTCGTTGAACGCCTTCGTCGAGATCGACGCTGAGGGTGCGCTGGCCGCGGCGGATGGCGTCCAGCCAGGCGACGCGCGGCCGTTCGCCGGAGTGCCCGTCGCCGTCAAGAACAACCGGCCTGTCAAGGGGATGCGGCTGACCTACGGCTGCCGGCTGATGGAGGCTTACGTCGCCGACTACGACCACAACGTCACGCGCCGCCTGCGCGACGCGGGCTTCGTGATCGTGGGCACGACCACGCTTCCCGAGTACGGGATCCTGCCCGTCTCCGAGGCCCGCATCTTCGGCCCCACCCGCAACCCATGGGATCTGGAACGCACCCCCGGTGGCTCCTCGGGCGGTGCCGCGGCGGCGGTGGCCGCGGGCATGGTCCCCGTGGCGCATGGCAATGACGGCGGCGGCTCGATCCGGATCCCCGCCGCCTGCTGCGGCCTCGTCGGCCTGAAGCCGAGCCGCGGGCGGATCTCCGTGGCCCCCGAGCTCGGCGACTCCTCCCTGGGGATCGACGGCATGCTCACTCGCACCGTCGCCGACACTGCGGCGATCCTCGACGTGCTCGCCGGCTACGAGCCGGGCGACGCGACCTGGGCGCCGCCGCCCTCGCGGCCCTTCGCCGAGTCCGCGTCCGGCGACCCCGGACGGATGCGGATCGCCTTCAGCAAGCAGACCCCGAGCCCCGACGCGGTGCTCGACCCGGTCGCGGCGCGCGGCGCCGACGCGGCGGCCGAGCTGCTGCGCTCGCTCGGGCACGAGGTGATCGAGGTCGATCCGCCCTGGCGCCAGGACGGCCTCTCCGAGCTGTTCGGGATCGTGTTCTCCTCGCAGATCGCGCTGTCGATCGGCTACTCCGCGAACGTCGCCGGCAAGGGCGTCGAGGGCGTCTCGGCCGAGGACATGGAGCCGATGAGCTGGGCGATCTTCTCGATGATCCGCAAGCTGGGCACGCTGGAGCAGCAGGCCGCAGTCGTCCGCCTGCAGGCGTTCGCGCGGCGGCTCGTCGCATGGCTGGCCGACTACGACGCGCTGCTCTCGCCGGCTCTGGCGGAGCGCCCGCTGCCGCTCGGGACGCTCGACACAGCGGCGGAGAACCCGATGTCCACCTTCACCCGCTCCGGCCTGTTCACCCCGTTCACGCCGGTCTTCAACGCGACGGGCCAGCCGGGAATCTCCCTGCCCCTGTACGAGGGCGAGGACGGGCTCCCTCTCGCAGTGCAGATCATCGGCCGGCCCGCCGGCGAGGAGCGGCTCCTGGCGCTGGCCACGCAGCTCGAAGAGGCGGCGCCGTGGGCCGAGCGGCGGGCGCCGGTCGGGGAGTGGGTCTCCTAGACGGCCTCAGCCCGCGCGGCGTGTGGGGGCCAGGCTCTTAGAGCCGTCAGCCGGCGGCGGCTTCGAGAACCGCGGCCATACGCTGGGGCGCCACGCCGAGCGCCGCGACGTCGGCCGTGCCGCGCGCGGTGACCATCGAGACCTCCATCAGCTCGGCCTCGTCCCATGTCGCGAAGGCGCGCTCACCTGCGGCCGCCTCGAGCAGCCGCAGCGCGCGTGAGACGATCGGCGTCGGCACGTGCACGAGCGGGCGGCTACGGCGCAGCGCCCGCAGCACCGTCGCGACGATCTCGCTGTGGCTGAGGGTCTCGGGCCCCGCGAGCTCGTAGCGGCGGTGGCGCTGCCCGTTCTCGCCGGCTGCCCCCTCGCGCAGGCTCGCGACGACGCAATCGGCGACGTCCTCGGCCCAGATCGGCTGGAAGCGGGCCTCGCCGCGGCCGGTCACCGGCATCACCGGCAGCAGCGCCAGGCGTTCGAGCAGCGTCAGCCACGGGTCGCCGGGGGCGTAGACGATCGAGGGCGCGAAGACGATCGAATGCAGGTCCGCCTCGACCACCGCCTGCTCGGCCAGCGCCTTGGCGCGCAAGGCGCGCGTGCGGTTGTGGGTCGAGGCCCCGAGCGCCGAGAAGAACACGAACCGCTCGACCCCCTGGCGCTCGGCCGCCTCGACCATCCGCCACGTCGCGATCCCGTCCAGCTCCTCGATCGAGCCTCGCGGCTGGTCGCGAATCGCTGCCGCGAGGTGCACGACGGTGTCCACTCCGCGCAGGGCGTTGCGGAAGGACGGCGGGTCGGTGAGGTCGCCGAGGGCGATCTGGACCCTCACGCGCTGGGTGCCCAACCTCCGCGGGTCGCGCACCAGGCAGCGCACCTGGGTCCCTTCAGCCAGCAGCCGGCGCAGCAGCGTCGAGCCGACGAGGCCGGTCGCGCCCGTCATGAGCAGCATGATTCGTACAATATGCCCCTCTCCCCGAGAGGCCCCCGAAAACGAGTAGAAAGAAGCGAATGGCCTACGTGATCGCCGAGCCGTGCATCGGCACCAAGGACAACTCCTGTGTCGAGGTCTGCCCCGTCGACTGCATCCACCCGACGCCAGACGAGCCAGGCTACGACGCGGCCGAGATGCTCTACATCGACCCCGAGGAGTGCATCGACTGCGACGCCTGCGTCGAGGCGTGCCCCGTGGACGCGTGCTTCGCCGAGGACCAGCTGCCGCCGGAGTGGCAGAAGTTCACGCAGATCAACGCCGACTACTTCGGCAACGCGGGCGGCGCGGCGGCGGCGGGCTAGGCGGCGGCGGCCTCGTCGGCTCCGGAGGCCTTCACCAGCGCAGAGCCCTGCGCCGAGCGCAGGTAGAGCACCGAGCGCGCGACGCGACGGCCGTGGACCAGCCCTGCGTCGCGCAGGACAGCCAGGTGCTGCGAGACGCCGCCGGCGGTGAGCCCCAGCTCGCCCGCGAGTTCGGTCGTGGTGCGAGGTGAGTCGAGCGCGTTCAGCAGCGTCGCGCGGGTGCGTCCGACGAGCCGCTCCAGCGCCTCGGGCGGGCTTGGCGCCTCATCCGGGCTCCAGAGCATCCCGACACCGCGCGCCGGGTAGATCACCGTCGGCTGCCAGGGCTCCAGCGTGACCGTCGTAGCCGACGGCCACACGAACACGCTTGGCAGCAGCAACAGCCCACGCTCGTCCACGTCGAGCGAGCCTTCGCAGCTGCCCGGGATGCTGAGCACGCCGTCGCACCAGCTCACGCCGTCGGCGAGATCGCAGAACAGGCGCGCTGTGCCGCCGTCGGCGATCTGCCGCGAGCGGTAGAGAACGTCGTGCTCCAGCAGGGAGCGCATCCGTGGCCAGTTCTCGGCATGACACCTCACCCAGTACTCGCGCATCAGGTCGGCGAGCGCCTCGATCGCTTTGCGCGGCTCGCTCAGGAACGGCTCGAGCACGGCCGGAATCGGCGCCCCTTCGTACCCGTAGCGGACCTCGGCCGCGATCTGCTCGTCCGGCGTTTCGAGCATCGTCTGCAGCTCGTCCTCGAACTCCACGAGCGGGGTGCTGGGCGGGGGGTTGACGAAGTCGGGGTTGTACTCCGGAGCGCTCTGCAGGGCGAAGAGCGGCGCGAGATCGAGGTCCGTGACACGAGGGAGCACCTGTTCCACCCACGGCAGGTGCAGAGCCGCGGCGGCGGGGTCGCGCAGGGCCTTGGCGCTTCTGGTCACCTCCCACATCGGCGAGATGGCGAACCTGACCCTGGTCAGCGCCTCGGTGTCAAAGCGGGCTTCGATCACGTGCTCGATGCTCCCCAAATCTTGGTCGGAACGCGAAGCATTTAGTCCAGTCTAAATGCGTTGGGATGCTCCCCCGGTTGGGCGATGGTGGGGACATGAACATGAGCCATCACCTCACATCGCAGTTGGCCACGGAGCGCCAGCGCGACCTTCGTCGTGGAGGCGCGCCACGAGCGCGCGCGGGCTCGCAAGGATCGCGGGGGCCGCGCGCGGCGCGGATCAGCAAGCTTCGGGGCATCACGGCCTGGCGGGCACGGGTTCGCCACGCCCGCCGGGCTGAGCGCCTCGGCTGCTAGCGGACGCGGCCGCCGTCAGGCGGTCGCGCTCCGCACGCCCGGCATCGGCGGCGCGCTCCCCGTGTAGGACGGATGCAGCACGTCGAAGATCGGCAGGTCCGGAATCGCCTCCGCGAGCCGCGTTCTGAAGCCCGCCGAGTCGAAGCTGTGCGATTGCGGCGCGACGGGGTTGACCGTGAGCGCCAGCAGCTCGATCGCGCGCAGCACGCGCAGCTCGATCCCCGCACGCGCGTAGTGCTCGACGCCGCGATCGGTCAGAAACAGACGCGTGGGATCTGAGACGACGACCATCAGGGGCGTCCCCGCGCGCCGAACCGCGGGCACCAGCCCGTCGAGGAAGCGCTGCGGGAGCGCCCCCGCGACCAGCAGCAGGCGTGGCGCGCCGGCCGCTAGCAGGCACTCGGCGACGGCCGCCGGCTCGGCGGTGAGAACGAAGCGCTCCGGCAGGGGCTCGGGCGCGCCCTGCGCGCCGGCGAGCGCGCTCACCCCGGGCCCGAGGGCGCTCGCCAGCTCCCGGGCACGCGCGTCCTCGGCGTCCTCGCCGAGTGCGGGAAGCCTCACGAGCGCCACGGCCTCGGCGGTGCGCGCGACCACTTCCTCGGCGTCCTCGCCGAGGATCGCCCCAGTGGACATCACGAGGCCGTCCGAGACCTCCGGCGAGGAGGCCGCGCGGCGATCGATGGCGCCGTCGATGACGACACGCCGTACGCCGTGCGCGAGCATCGAGTCGGCCACCGCGCGCGCGTCCGCCGCGGCCGAGGGGCCGGCGATCTCCACCGTGCCCGAGCCGTTCAGCCGCGCAAGGAGGACCTCGCCCATCGGCGTGCGCACGCCGGTGCGCTCGAGCACCTCATGCGGGACGCCGCTCGCGGCGAGCAGGCCGTCCGTGGTCGCCACCAGATCGCCCGCCGCGAGGCGCACGAGCGGCTTCTCGATGCGGAAGTCGATCACGTCGTGGCGCTCGCCGTCGCGCCCGACCGAGGTCACGCCGACGGGCTCGCGCGCCGCCGCGAGCTCGCCGAGCAGCGCGTTCAGCGTGACCGTCTTGCCCGTGTTCTTCGCCAGCCCGACCAGCGCCAGCCGCGGGGCCGCGGCGGTCAGCTGCGCGAGCTTCACCGAGTCAGCCGCCCGCCGCGACCCGGTCGCCCGCCGCACGGGCCGCGAGCTCGCGGACGAGGAAGGTCGCGAGGTGATGCGGGTAGGTGCCCTTGGAGAAGCCCGCGTCGTAGCCGAGCTCCTTCGCGAGCTCGTTGGAGACACGGGGTCCGCCGCAGGCGAGGATCAGCTGGTTGCGCCGCCCCTCCGCCTCGACCATCTCGACGAGCTCGGTGAGGTTGTGCACGTGCAGGTTCTGCTGGGTGACCGTCTGGGAGACGAGGATCGCATCCGCGTTGACCTCGATCGCCTTGCTCAGCAGCACGCTGTTGGGCACCTGGCTGCCGAGGTTGTAGGTCTCGAAGGAGTGGTAGCCCTCGAGCCCGTGGTGGCCGTGGTAGCCCTTGAGGTTGAGCATCGCGTCGATGCCGACGCTGTGGGTGTCCGAGCCGGTGCTGGCGCCGACGACGACGACGCGCCGGCCGAGGTTGCGCTCGGCGAAGCGCTCGATCTCGTCCTCGCTCATGTACTCGATGTCGAAGCCCTCGCCCTGCAGGGAGGCGAAGTCGACGCTCTGGACGCTGCGTCCGTACATGACGAAGTAGGTGTAGCCCTCGGTCAGCTCCTCGTAGTGGACGACCTCGGGCTCCTCGAAGCCGATCTTCGCCACGAGCTCCAGGGCCGCCTTGCGTGCGGCCAGCGAGTACGGCACCGGCAGCGTGAAGCTCATCTGGACGAGCCCGTCGCCGAGGTGGTCGGCATAGGGCCGAACCGCGTGCAGGTCGACCTCCCTAGGCAACGCCGGCCTCCGCACGCGGCGCCGCGCTCATCAGCTCGACGACGGGGTTGAAGTACTCCTCGGAGGTCGCGACGATGCCCTCGATGCCGCGGCCCTCGTCGATCCGCCGGCTGACGTCGCCGAAGGTCGCCTGCTCGATCGCGGCGAACAGCCCGATCTCGGCGATCCGCTCGAGCAGCGCGTGGGCGCCGGCGAGCACCTCCTGCGCGCGCGTCTGGATGATCCCGCCCGGCTTGAACTCGATCTCCTCGCCGAGGTCGCGGGCGGCGTTGAACACGTAGTCGACGTTCTGCAGCCCGAGCACGCGGTCGTGGATGTGCGGGGTGAAGATGCCCTCGGTCGGCACGCCGATCGTCTGGATGCCCTGGGAGGTGGCGATCGTGACCAGGTTGAAGAGCGTGTCGGCGGCGTGCGTGCGGAAGAGGTTGCCGTCCATGTGCCGCGTCGGCGGCATGTACTTGACGGGGCAGTCGGGGAACAGCTCGCGGGTCAGCTGCGCCTGCGCCCACTCGTAGAGCAGCCCGTTCGTGACCGGGACGTCGATCTCGAAGGCGTCGCCGAGCCCGATCTGGCGGTCCGGCACGCCGGAGTCGCGCGCGAGCTGGTGGTTGATGAACTGCGAGGCGGTGACCGACGGCGCCGCCTCGATGCCGTCCGCGGTGCGCAGGTAGTTGTCCTCGCCGGTGTTGATCGTGACGCCGAACCAGCCGTTGATCATGCGCGAGACGCGCTGGTCGATCAGCCCGCGCACGATGTTGATGTCGCGGTAGAGGATCCCGTAGAGGGCGTCGTTGACCATGTTGTCGAAGCCCTCCCACGCACCCATCGCGGCGATCTCCGACATGCACAGGCCCGAGCAGAAGCTCGACAGGCGGATGTAGCGGCCGTGCTCCTCGGACCACTCGTCCATCGCCTCGCGCATGATCCGGAAGTTCGCCTGCGTCGCGAAGGTGCCGCCGTAGCCCTCGGTCGTGGGGCCGAAGGGGACGTAGTCGAGGAGGCTCTGGGCGGTCGAGCGGATCACCGCGACGATGTCGCCGCCGGCCTGCGCGACCGCCTTCGCGTGGACGACGTCCTCGTAGACGTCGCCGGTCGCGGTGAGGACGTAGCGGAGGGTGCCGTCTCGATCTCCGAGCCTCTCGCGCATGGCCGCGCGGTCCTCGAAGCGACCGGCGATCCCCTGCAGGTTGCTCCGGCACTGCTCCGTGACCCGCTGGCGGATCGCCTCGTCCTCGGCGCGTTCGACTTCGATCAGGTCGAGCTCCCCGGCGCTCACGGCCTCGGCGATCTGCTGCGGTGCGCCGCCCGTCTGCACCATCGCGTTGCCGAGCCACTAGGCGACCCCGCGGTCGAGCCCGCCGCGCTCGTGGACGTGGTCGACGAGCACGTTCGGCAGCGGCACCTCCAGCTCGTCGGCGCCGTCGACGCCGAGCAGGCGCGTCACGCTGCGCTCGACCGACACGGTCGTCCTGCCGGAGATCTGCTCGGCGACGTCGTCGGCGATCCGCCGCGCGGCCTGCCGGCAGGCCTCGACGACGCCGGGGTCGAGTCCCAGCTTCGAGCCGCTCACTTGAGGTCCCTCACGATCGGGAAGGGGATGACCTCGCGCAGCGAGTCGCGTTCGGTGAGGATCATCACCAGGCGGTCCACGCCCATGCCGCCGCCGGCGGTCGGCGAGTACCCGTACTCGATCGCCCGTGCGTATTCCTCGTCGTTCGGGTGCGGCACGTCGGCGTCGTCGATCATGCGGCGCTTGCGCTGGTCGACGAAGCGCTGCCACTGGTCGACCGGGTCGTTCAGCTCGGTGTCGCCGCTGACGAGCTCGATGCCGCCGATCACCGCGTCGAAGTGTTCGGCGAGCTCGGGGTGGACCGGGTGCCGGCGCGTGATCGGGAACGGCTCGAGCGGGAAGTCGAACACGTGTGTCGGCTGGTTGATCGTCGACTCGATCTTCTCCGAGTAGATGTCCGCGACGACCTCGGCCCACGTCGCCTCCGGGTCCATCGGCTCGTCGAGCACCTCCGCGAGCTGCTCGCGCGTGGACTCCATCAAGTCGAGCCCGAAGCGCTCGTGGATCAGCTCGCGCATCGTGATCCGCGTCCAGGGCTTGGCGAGGTCGATGTCCTCGCCGTTCCGTTTGATCGTCGTGCGCCCGAGCGCCTTCTGCGCCACGTCGCGGAACATCTCTTCGGTCACGGTCGCCACGTCGTTGTAATCGGAATAAGCGCACATGAACTCGATGATCGTGAACTCGGGCGAGTGCTTGTGGGAGATGCCCTCGTTGCGGAACACCTTGCCCATGTCGTAGACGTTCTCCATGCCGCCGACGATGCAGCGGTTGAGGAACAGCTCGACCGAGATGCGCAGGTAGAGGTCGCGGTCGAGCGCGTTGTGATGGGTCGTGAACGGGCGTGAGCCGGCGCCGCCCGCGAGCGACTGCAGCGCCGGCGTTTCGATCTCGACGAAGTTGCGTTCGGCGAGCCATTCGCGGATCGCGAGGACGATCTTGTTGCGCGTGATGAACAGCTCGCGCGTCTCCTCGTTGGCGAGCAGGTCGAGCTCGCGGTAGCGGTAGCGGGTGCCGGTGTCGCCCAGCCCGTGGTGCTTGTCCGGCGGTGGGCGCAGAGTCTTCGTGAGCAGCGTGACGTCCTGCGGCTCGAGCGCCAGCTCCCCTCGCATCGTCACGTACACGCAGCCTTCGACGCTGACGATGTCCCCGATGTCGAGGTTCAGGATGCGCTCGTAGGCCTCCTCGCCCAGGGTGTCGGCGTGGAGCACGATCTGGATCGAGCCCGAGAGGTCGCGCAGGTCCAGGAACGCGCGCTTGCCGTGCCCGCGGCGCGAGATCAGCCGCCCGGCGACCACGTAGCGAAGGTCCGGGTGCGCGCCCTGCTCGAGCGCCGCCGGATCGTGGGCGGCGAGCACCTCGGCGATGCGGGTGCGCGTGTTCCACAGGGTGACCGGCGGGTAGGGCTCGATCCCTTCGGCGCGCAGCCGCTCCATCTTCGCGCGCCGTTCGTCGAATTCGGCCAGCGCGGCGCCGTCGCCCGCGGGCAGCTCCTCTTGCTCTTGCTCCTGCTCTGAGGTTGACATGTTCGGAAGGACGATCCTTTAGTGGAAGGGTTGTTGTCAAGCGCGCCACCACGCCGTTAACGCGGGCGCAACGCGCCGGCCGGGCGGCCGCGCGTGGCTGAGGAGGGCATGTCGCGTGCGCGCGCCGGCCGGTCAGGCCATCGGCAGCGACATGCCCACGGGTTTCCTGTCCTCGGCCGGAGCCGGCGCGGGGGGCGCGGCTTCCACGAGCGGCAGGGTGGGCAGCGGCGAGATCGCGACGAGACCGCGGGCGAGCTGGCGGATCGCCTGCGCGGCGGGGTCGTCGGGGTCCTCGATCGCGAGCGGGAGTGCCGGCGTCGGCCTGCTCGCGCAGCGGCATCGTGAGCGGCACCTTGCCGAGCATCGGCACGTCGAGCTCGTCGGCCAGCTCCTGGCCGCCGCCCTCGCCGAAGATCTGGAAGCGCTCGCCGCCCGGGGTCGTGAAGCCGGACATGTTCTCGACCACGCCGGCGATCTCGAGTGAGACCTTCTCAGCCATCTGAGCGGCGCGGCGGGCGACCTTCTGCGCCGTGGGCTGAGGCGTCGTGACGATCAGGAAGCGGGCCTGCGGCAGCAGCTGGGCGAGCGTCATCGAGACGTCGCCGGTGCCCGGCGGCAGGTCCACGAGCAGGTAGTCGAGCGCGCCCCATTCGACGTCCTGGAGGAACTGCGTGAGCGCCTTGTGGAGCATCGGCCCGCGCCAGACGACGGCGGCGTCCTCCTCGACGAAGAAGCCGATCGACATCACCTTCACGCCGTGGGCCTCGAGCGGGATGATCTTGCGCTCGGGCGAGACCGGCGGGGCGGGTGGAGCCGAGCCCGTACATGCGCGGGATCGAGTAGCCCCAGACGTCGGCGTCGAGCACGCCGACGCGACTGGCCTTCGGCGGTCAGCGCCGCGGCGAGGTTCGCGGTCAGCGTCGACTTGCCGACGCCGCCCTTGCCGGAGCCGATGCAGATCACGTTCGCGACCTGCGCGAGCGCGCCGGCCGGCAGCGGGCCGCCGCGGCCGAGCTTCTGCTGCAGCGCCGCCTTCTGCTCGTCGCTGAGCACGTCGAAGAAGACGTTGACGTGAGAGACACCGTCGAGCTTCGCGACGGCGTCGGCGACCGCGGTCTGGAAGTGGCCCTTGATCGGACAGCCGGGGGTCGTCAGCGACACCGTCACGTCGACCACCCCGTTGGGGTTGGCCTCGATCGAGCGCACCATGTCGAGCTCGACGATCGAGCGGTGCAGCTCCGGGTCGATCACGACCTCGAGGGCCTTGCGGATCTCATCCTGCGTGGGCATGGCCTCTCATTGTATGAGGCCGCGCCCGCCGAGGGCGGCGCTAAGCGGGCACGCCCGCGTCCGCGAGCGCCTGCGCGATGTCGGAGTACATCTCCATCCGCCGGTATTTGCCGTCGCGCATCGTCCACACCTGCGCGAAGGTCATCGCGACCGGCAGCCCCGTCGCTCGCGAGCGTGCCGTCTGGCGCAGGACCGCCACCACTTTGTCCCCGGATTCGTGGATCGCTTCGAGCTCCATCTGCCAGTCCTCCCAGGACGCGGCCCACTCGGCGAGGAACCTCGCCATCCCCTCGCGGCCCTCGAACAGCGTCTGCTCGGGCCAGCTGGCCATGTGGGTCATGTCCCAGACGAACCCCGGGCCCACGAGGCTCGGCTCGGGCGATCCCGCCTCTTTGAAGCGCGCGTAGGCACGTTCGACGATCTGCGCGTTGCTCTCCCCCACCGAGCATGAGTATCCCGCTCGCCCGTGCGTCACCGCTCCTGAAGCCCGCGCGCCGCCGGCGAGCGGTGCGCTGGAGACGGTGCGCGCGTGGACGGCGAGCCCCGCTCCCGGGGTATCACCCAATCGATTAAAAGACCCCCGGGCGGTGGGGGCCGCCCGGGGGTCGAGGGAGGAGAGGGTGCTACTACTGCCGGCGGGATATGAGGCCGGCAGACTTTCCCGCGGCGGTCCCTCTCCGGACCGGGCGGGGGAAGCGGTTGGCTAGACCAGGCTCAGGATGCGCTCCTGGACCTGGTTGGCGAGCTCCGGCACGCGGTCGCCGAGCTCGCTGCCGTTCTTGGTGATCGCGTCGCGGCGCTTCTCGATGTCGCGGACGGCCTCGTTGACCGTGCGCTCCACGTTCCTGCGGCGCTGGCGCAGGTCGCGCTCGACGCGGACGCGGGTTTTGCGGACCTCGCGCTCGAGCCGTTTGCGGGCGGTCGCGCCGCGGCGCTCGAATTTGCGCAGCTGGGCCTGGGCCTTGCTGGGCGTCGAGTAGCTCGAGATCGTGTCGCTGACGGACGTCACGACGCGTTCGCGGGCGATCAGCGCGGCGCCGACCGGGATCAGGACGGCGCGCTCGGCGTAGTCGCCGACGACGCCGGCGTTCTCGCGGGCGGCTTTCTGGGTGTCGCGGGCAGCGGCCTCGGTCTGGTTGACCGCACGGGTGCGGCTTGCCTTCGCGCGGGTCGCTTTGGCTTTGGTGGCGCTGCTGCGGCGCGTCGCGGCTTTCGCCGGTTTGCGGGCCGCTTTGGTGCGGGTTTTGGAAGTGGTGGGGGCGGTGGGCATCTTTGGTGCGATCTCCTATTTCCTCCTCGCCGGGCGCGAGGTACGGGTCTGTGGCTTGTTGTTCGCCTCTACCCGTTTGGCTGGGCGGGCGAACACCTGTTTGTAACCCGTTCGGGAAAGATCGTTACAGGAAGATCCTATCAGGCCGTGAAGAGCCTGTAACCACGGGGGTCCGTGCGTCCTCACTTTGTAACAGCTGGAACGTGCGTTCGATCGGGCGACGAACGCCGTCAGGCCGCGGCAGGCGTCATCCGGGCAGTCCAGAGCTCCGGATGTTCGAGCTCCTCTGCGCTCGGCAGCGCCTCGGGCCCGGACCAGACGAGCGCCAGCGCCTGCGGGCCGCCGCTGTCGACGACGGCGTCGCAGAAGCGCCGGCCGGTCTCGTACTGGCGCAGCTTCAGCTCGAGCCCGAGCAGGTGCTCGAGCACGCGCCACGGCAGGCCGCGCTGGGTGCGGCGGCGCGTCATCGCGGCGCGCAGCCGCGGCAGCGAGGGCAGCACCTCGGCGCCGACCGCGTCCATCACGTGCTCGGCGTGTCCCTCGATCAGCGACATCGTCGCCTGCATCCGCTCGACCAGCCGCCAGCGGTCCTCGCCGAGCGTGAGCCGCAAGCAGCTCGCCGCGCCGGGCGCGCTCGAGCATGTCCCGCAGCTCCGCCGGGTCCGGGAGGCGGGGCAGCCAGCCGGGTCCCGACGCCGAGCCGTTGCCGCCCGACGCATCCTCGGCGAGGCGCCGCCTCCTCCGAGGGCCACCTGCAGGCCCGCGAGCAGCTCGCTCAGCATGCCGCCGACGTGTGCTCGCAGCCACGGCGCGCCGGAGAACTGCACGGCGTGGGTGATCTCGTGGATCGTCACCCACAGCAACAGCTCCTCGCCGTCGAGGCTGAGGTTGCTCGCGGCCTGGCCGAGGTTGGGCGCGAGCAGCAGCAGTCGCGGCGGCGTGCCCGGGTCGAGCAGTGAGACGTCGTACTGCCCGAGCACGCGCTGGGAGAGCATGCCGGTCAGCGCGCCGACCTGGGCTCCGAGGAACAGGCCCGAGACCGATCGCAGCGGACCTGACAGCGGCCCGCCGATCCCGCCCTGGTCCCCCAGCCGCTCGCTGAGCGGGGCCAGCATCGGGCGCATCGTCTGGAGGTTCGCCGCGATCCACGACGGGCGGTCGACCAGCTCCAGCGCAGGGAGCTCGCCGTTCAGGGGCAGCCCGCTGTACGCCGAGACGCGCGCGGCGAAGTCGTGCGCCCGCGGCTCGACCGCCTCCGCCCGCACTCCCGCGTCGAGCGTCCCTGAGCCGCCGGCGTGGGCGACGAGCTCGCCGATCCGTTGCGCGGCCGACCAATCGATCGCGTCCATCCACAGAGCGTAGCCGCGGGCCCGCCGCTCCCCGCGGGGATCTGGAGCCCCGCCGCCCGGGCCCGCCGGAGCGGGCGGGCCTCCATCCCTGCGTATCCTTGGGACGTGCCTGCGCCGAGGATCGCCGATGCTCCGCCCCGCGGCGCGGCCGGCGGGCCTCCCGCGTGGCGCTGATGAAGCGCCCGGAGGTTCGCGACGTGCTGGCGTGGCTGCGCCTGCTGGTCGATCCGCAGGACGCCGCCGCGGTCGTGCGCGCGCTCGCGCGCCCGCCGATCGGGCTGCGCCAGGTGGACCTCGCGCGCGTGATCCAGGTCGCCAGGCGGCGCAAGCTCGACCTGGTCGTGGGCCTGGCCGCCGCGACCGAGTCGCCGCAGGTGCCGCCCGAGGCGCGCGAGCGCATCCAGCGCTTCGTCGAGCTGCACCGGGAGGCGAGCGCCGAGCTGGAGACGCTCCCTCCGGAGGAGTTCCTTGCGCGGCTGATCGAGCGGCTCGGGGCGGCCGGACGCTCGGCCTCCCTGCTGGCACCCGACGAGATCGAGGAGCGGCGAGAGAGCATGCGCAGGCTCCTCGCGATGGCGGGCGAGCTGTCCGCCGCCGGCACGGTGCAGGCCGGCGGGCGAGCCCGCGCGCGCGAGCTGGCCCGCCACCTCGCGACGGTGCTGCCGCAGGCGGACCTCGAGCAGGAGCCCGAGGCGCTCGCGGCGGACACCGGCGAGCCGCCCGTGGCCGCCCCTGCCGCCGAGGTGCCCGAGACGGACGAGCAGGACGAAGCGGCGGTGCGGCTTCGGGAGATCGCCGCGCTGCTGCGCGAGGAGCTGCTCGAGGGCGTCGAGCGAATCGGCGGGCGGCTCGGCGAGCTGCGCCTGGACACCGACCTCGACATCTCCCACGGAGTCGTTCGCTACCTCGAGCTGCTGAAGGTCGCTGCGCTGATGCAGCGTCCGGCGGGCGAGAGCCTCGCCGAGGCCCTCTCGAACGTCAACGCCCGGCTGCTCGCCGCGGCGACGCCGCTCCAGCGCGAGATCCTCGAGACCTCGACCCTGGACGAGAGCCTGATCGCCGCCGAGCGCGGGACGGCCGGCGCGCCGCCGATCGGCTCGCGCGAGGAGCTCTCGCTGCGCGCGTTCCTGCCGCGCCGCGGCGAGGGCCTGGCGATGTCGGCGTCGGACATCCAGACCTACAGGTCGTGTCCCCTGCGTTACAAGTTCGCGCGCGTACTGCGGATCCCCACCGAGCAGACCATCCACCAGCGCTTCGGGATCGTCGTGCACCAGGTGCTCGAGCGTCACCACTCGGCGGGGGGCCCGGAGCTCCGCGAGCTGCTCGACCTCCTGGACACGGGCTGGCGGCGGGCGGGGCTCGGCCGCGACGGCCACGAGGGCGAGCTGCTCGCGAAGGCGCGTGCCGCGCTGATCCGCTACCACGAGCGCCTCGGCGAGCACGCCTCAGAACCGGTCTGGTTCGAGCGCCCGTTCTCGTTCAGCCTCGGCCCGCACCAGCTGCGCGGCCGTGTCGATCGCGTGGACCGGCTGCCGGCGGTGGCGGGCGGGGAGCCGGGCTCCCCCGACTACGAGCTGATCGACTACAAGACCTCGCGGCCCAAGAGCGCCGAGCAGCTACGCGACGACGTCCAGCTGTCCCTGTACGCCCTAGCCGCCCGCGAGGACTGGCAGCTCGAGTCCTCCCGCCAGGCCTACTACTACGTGCTCGACGACGAGATCGTCCCGGTGCCGTGCGAGGACCGTGACCCCGGCGCCGTCAAGGACATCGTGCTCGAGGTCGGCGAGGGCATCCTCGCGCAGGACTTCGACCCCACGCCCTCGCCGGCCGCGTGCGGGATCTGCGACTACCGCATCGTGTGTCCGGCCGCGGAGGCGTGAGCGCCGGCGCGAGCGTCCCGCTGTGACGCCCGATCAGCGCTCGGGGCCGCGCTGGCGCAGGAACCGCTGGAATTCGCGCGCGATCGCGTCGCCCGAGGGGACGTCCGCAGGCGAGTCCTGCTCGTCGCTCTCCGCGGCCTGCTCCAGCCGCTCGACGAAGGCCTGGATGTCCGGGTCGCTCTGAACCGCGAGGCCGACCTGGCGCTCGTAGTCGCCCGCGGCTGACTCCAGCTCGGAGACGTCCACGGACACGCCGACGAGCACTTCCATGCGCCGGAGCAGCGCCAGGGCCGCCTTCGGGTTGGTCGCCGCCGCGACGTAGTGCGGCACCGCCGCCCACAGGCTCGCGGCGGGAAGGCCGGCGTCGGCACAGGCGGCGTGAAGGACGCCGACGATCCCGGTCGGACCCTCGTAGACCGAGGAGGAGATCCCGAGCCGGTCCAGCAGCGCCGGGTCCGAGGCGTGACCGGTCATCGCCACCGGGCGCGTATGCGGGACATCTCCCAGCAGTGCCCCGAGCGAGACCACGACCTGCACGCCGAGCGCTTCGGCGAGGTCGACGATGTGTCCGCTGAACGAGCGCCAGCGCATCGAGGGCTCGACGCCCTGCACGAGGACGAGGTCTCGCGGGGCACGCGGCGCGGTGGCCTCGAAGATCTCGACGCTCGGCCATTCGATCTCCCGCCGCTCGCGCCCGTCGAGCTTGATCGTGGGGCGGTTGGCCTGGAAGTCGTAGAAGTCCTCGGAGTCGATCCGCGCGAAACGCTTGGCGCCGAGCGAGGAGGCGAGGAACGAGACCGCGCTGGAGGCGGCGTCGCCGGCGTCGTTCCAGCCCTGGAACGCGCACACCATCGCCGGGGCGCGCAGGCCGTCGGGACGGCGGTCCCAGATCAGCGGTTGCATCCGAATCACCGTACATCATGCGCCGATCGCCGCTGCCGGCACCAATGACTCGGCGGCCCGCCAGACGGTCGCCACGCTGCGCGCCTCGGAGCACGTCGAGGGCGTGTTCGCCTGCACCCGCAAGGAGCGCCAGATCAGCCGCGCCGGCACGCCGTTCCTGACGGTCGAGCTGCGCGACAGCACGGGCTCGATCCTGGCGCGGGCGTTCCGTGACGCCGACACGCTCGCGGGTCGCTTCGAGCGCGGCGAGCTCGTCCGCGTCGCCGGCCGCGTCGCCCGCTTCCGCGAGCAGCTGCAGATCGACATCGACGAGATCGCGCGCGCGGACGGACCCGACGCCGACCCGGCGCGCTTCTTGCCGAGCAGCCGTCGCGACCTGGACGAGCTGGAGGGCTTCGTGGAGCATCTCGCCAGGGAGGTGTACGACCCGGCGCTGCGGGCCCTGCTCGACGGGCTGCTCGGGGACGCCGAGCTTCGTGGGCGGCTGCGCCTCGCGCCGTGCTCGCTGCCGGCGGGTCCGTCCGGCGCCCGGCCCGGCGGGGCCCATCACGCCTTCCTCGGCGGCCTGCTCGAGCACACCGTCGCCGTCGCGACGATGGCGATCGAGCTGTGCACGATGCATCCCCGTCTGGACCGCGACATGCTCGTCGCCGCCGCGCTCGTGCACGACCTCGGCAAGACGCGTGAGTTCACCTACGGAGCCGAGATCGGCCGCACGCGCGAGGGCGAGCTGCTCGGTCACGTCGAGCTGGGGCTGCGGCTGATCGCCTCGCGTGCCCCGCGGCAGCTGAGCGACGAGCGCCGGCTCGAGCTCGAGCATTGCGTGCTCTGCCACCACGGCGCCGACCAGGCGCCCGGCGGGCGCTTCGGCTCTGCAGAGGCGCTCGCGCTGTACCGCCTCAACGCGCTCGACGCGAGCGTGAAGGGCGCGGTTGAGCAGGGTCTCGGCCGGTCTTCCGGCTGACAGCCGGTCAAGCGGCGCTTTTCGGGTGCCGATACAGAATGCAATGGGCGACAACGCCTCCTCAATCGTTGCCTCGCAGCGCGACCGTGAGCTCAAGGGGCCCGTCGAACGGCCCGAGGGGCTGACGGCCGAGGCCGCCTCCGAGAGCGCCCCGCCGCGGACGCCGAGGCCGCCCCGCAGGACGCCGAGGCCGCCCCGCAGGACGCCGAGGCCGCCCCGCAGGACGCCGCCCAGGCTGAGCAGGCCGCCGAGAGCGCGCCTGCCTCCGCAGATGACTCCGGCGGCCGCCCGGGCGATCGCCGCAAGGGGCCGCGTCACACGGGCCGCGGTGGAGACACGGGCCTCTACCCGCCGAAGAACCCCGGTCGCTCGACACGGATGATCGGCGAGGTGGTGGTGGACCTCGGCTTCGCCGACGCCGAGACCGTCGAGGAAGCCGTATCCGCCGCCCGTGCGCAGGGCCGGCCCACGGGCCTCGTGCTCGTCGAGCGGGGCATCCTGCGCCACGATCAGCTCGCCCGCGTGGTCGCCGAGCGCTTCGGGCTCGATTTCGTCGACCTCTCGGTCTACGACCTCGACATGGGCGCGGTGAACCTGATCAGCGTCGAGGCCGCCAAGCGCTACCAGGCGGTCCCGGTCGGCTACACCGACGACAGCTCGCTCGTGCTGGCGATGGCCAACCCCACCAACGTCCTGACGATCGACGACATCGGCATGATGACCGGCCGCCGGGTCCGTCCGGCCGCGGCCTCTGTCGAGGACCTGAACCTGCTGCTCCAGCGCCTCGCGCGCATGGACGAGTCGATCGAAGACCTCGCCGACGAGGAGACCGAGGAGGGCGAGGACGGCGCTTCGAGCGTGCTCGTCGACGAGGCCGACAGCGACGCTCCGATCATCAAGCTCGTCCACTCGATCGTCGCCCAGGCGATCCAGCAGGGCGCCTCGGACATCCACGTGAACCCCGAGGAGGGCGACACGCGGGTGCTGTTCCGCGTCGACGGCGTGCTCATGCCGGCCGCGACCGTCAAGCGCAAGATGGCCGCCGGCGTGGTCTCCCGCATCAAGATCCTGGCCGACCTCGACATCTCCGAGCGCCGCATGCCCCAGGACGGCCGCTTCGCGCTCACCGTGGATGGCCGCCGTGTCGACATCCGCGTCGTGACGCTGCCGCTGGTCTACGGCGAGGGCGCCGTGTTGAGGATCCTCGACAAGAGCGTGGTCGTGGACGGTCTCGAGTCGCTCGGCATGCAGCCGGCCGAGCTCGAGCGGTTCCGCGCGGCGGTGCAGCGCCCGAACGGCGCCGTGCTCGTCACAGGGCCGACCGGCTCGGGGAAGTCGACCACCCTCTACGCGGCCCTGCACGTCGTCAACGACGGCGAGCGCAGCGTTCTGACGATCGAGGACCCGGTCGAGCAGCGGATCGCGGGCATCAAGCAGATGCAGATCGCCCCCAAGGCCGGGGTGACCTTCGACGTCGGCCTGCGCTCGATGCTCCGCGCGGACCCCGACGTGATCATGGTCGGCGAGATCCGCGACCGCGAGACCGCTCACATCGCGGTGGAGGCCGCGCTGACGGGCCACCTGGTCCTCTCAACGCTCCACACCCGCGACGCACCCAGCGCGCTCGGGCGCCTGATCGACATGGGCATCGAGCCCTTCCTCGTCTCCTCCGCGGTGGACTGCATCGTCGCGCAGCGCCTCGTGCGCGCTCTGTGCCAGCACTGCAAGCGCCCGCAGAAGGTGCCGGACTCGGTGCTCGCGGAGTACGGGCTGGCCGGCGCCGAGGTGTTCGAGCCCGTCGGCTGCTCGCGGTGCTCGGGCAGCGGTTACCGCGGTCGCGTCGGGCTCTACGAGGTGATGACCGTCAGCGAGCGCATCCGCACCCTGATCCTGGAGCACGCCTCGGTCGACGACATGGTCGCCGTGGCCCTCGACGAAGGCATGAAGCGCCTGCGCGACGACGGCATCCAGAAGGTGCGCGAAGGCTTGACCTCGATCGCCGAGGTCGAACGCATGACGACCAGCCTGCTCTAGACGCGGGCGCGGAGCGCAGTTCGATCCCGGCGCTCGCGGAGACCGGCATCGAGCGCCGGCCGGCCTGATCGGCCTAGTACAGCAGTGAGATCCGCAGCGGCCCCGACGGGAACGCCGTGGCCGTGAACGAGTGGGCCTGATAGGTGTGCCCGCCGTAGGAGACGGTGCCCTGGTCGGGGACCTGAGCAGGGCCGGGGCTGAGCGTCCCCATCACCTGATGCGAGCCCGTTCGCATCAGGACCTGCGCGCCCGTGAACAGGCGCGCGAGCTTGAGGTAGCCCGCGTCGTCCTGGATCGCGGTGATGAACGTCCCAACCACGTGCCCGCCGCTGCGCAGCGTCCCTGAAACGGGAGCCAGGGCGAAGGGCCCTCCTTCGTCGACGAGCAGCTTCCCGCCGACGAGGACCCTGACACGCACCACGTGGATGTGGGCCGCGAAGAAGCCGAGGATCGCCTGGCGCGTGGCGGCGGCGTCCCTGCGCGCAACGGCCGAGGAGAAGGCAGCGGTGTTCTCCATCCGGCGCAGCGTGGCAGCGACCACCGGGCTCTTCTCCTCGGCTTCGTAGATCCGTTCGCCGACACGGCCGAGCACCGCCGAGCGCGTCAGGGAAGCGTCCGCGGGGCAGTGGAGCTCGCTCGCCGGAACAAGCAGGTGGATCGCGAGCTGCCCCGAGGGGTATGCGGTGCCGGGCAGCGTCGCGACCTGGTAGGAGCGCGAGCCGATCGTGACGGTGCCTGTAGGCGGCACCGGGACCGAGGCCGCCGGCGTGATCGTGCCTGCGACGACGTGGGACTTCGAGAGCAGGAGCACCTCGGCTCCCGTCACCTGGCTGGTCACCTGGGTATAGGTGCGGTCGGACTGCACCGAGAGCACGTAGGAGGCGCCGCCGCTCCCCGGCAGCGTCCCGGCGACCGGCGCGACGGCCAGCCCGGAGCCGGCCGAGGCCAGCACGCGGCCGCCCTTCAGAACCTCGATGCGCGCGATCTGTCCGAGGAGCAGCGCGCGCAGCGCGGCGCGCGTCGCCCCGGCATCACCTGCGCGCGCGGCGGCGATCAGCGCTGCCGAGCTCGCGACGCGGTGCGTCGCCTGCGCGACGTTGCGGCCCGCCGCCGCCTGGTGATAGATGCGGCCCGCGACTTCCGCGAAGGCCGCGCCGACCCTTTCCGAGCACGACGGTTCGGCGCCGGTCGCGGCGGCCGTGCGTGTGCTCGGCGACGGAGCGTGCGAGGCGCTTGCCACATGGCGGGGCGGCTCGGAGGTGGCTCCGCAGGCGGCGCAGCAGAGCAGCGCGTAGACGAACACGGCGCTCGCTGCGAGCGCCCGGCCGAGACGCACGGGGAGCCGGTTCTTCACTCCTTGAGCGTAGGCAGCGGAGGGCGCCCGCGCGCCATCTGACGCGACGCCCGCCCTGCGCGAGGGCCACCGTCAGGCTCCGCGACACCGCCGCGTCCGGACGCGCAGCCCCGGCGGCTGCGCGTCCAGCGCGTCCCTTCTCAGCGGTGCGAAGCCGCCTTGTGCGCCGCTTTCTTGGCGCTCGCCTTCTTGTGCTTCTTCGACTTCTTCTTGTGGGTAACCACAAGCGGTTTCGGGTTCAGCCGGGTGTTGCCGGACTGGGCGTCGGGCGGGCAGCCTTGCGGGCGCCCGAGCTCGAACGGACCCGAGATCGCCTGCGTGACCGCGCCTTTTTCGAGGTTGGCGTAGGTGACGGTCAGCAG
Source organism: uncultured Solirubrobacteraceae bacterium (assembly GCA_963738815.1). GTDB lineage: Bacteria > Actinomycetota > Thermoleophilia > Solirubrobacterales > Solirubrobacteraceae > Palsa-744. Next base: position 285,005 of record CAVTXW010000007.1, on the reverse strand, counting down.
CGCGTCCACGCGCGGCTCGGCGCAGAGCTTCTTTTCGATCGAGAACTGGCCGCCGATCATCTCGTAGCCGGCCTTCGCCGCGCCGACGCAGTTGACGGCGTAACCGGGGAGTTCCCCGCCACAGGAGAACGTGTCCTTCAGCTGCGCGCCGAGTTTCAGACCCGCTTCGATCGCGTTGACGTTCGGCGGTTCCGGGGCGCTGGTGATCGGAACCTGCGTCTGCACCTGGTACCCGGTGATCGGCCCGTTGCAGTAGAAGCTGTAGGCGACCTGCTGTTCTTCGCTGCCTTCCTGCGGGGCTCCCTTCGCGAGGCTGCCGATGCAGTTGTAGTTGTTGGGGTTGGATTCTTCGGCATGCCCGATCGCCGGCACGGCGAGCAGAAGGGCGATGCAGCCCACGCTCGCTAGCAGCCACAGGCGGGCCTTACGGTGGGCTGTTTCTTTGAGGTGCAACGGGGGTCTCCGTTCGTTCGTTGGCGCTGGCTGTTCTTCCTCAGCGCAGGAGCTTTTCGAGGCTCTGCCTGGGTGAAGTCGGGTTGTAGGCGACGCTCGAGTGGGCGCCGGCCTTGGCAAAGGGGGACAGCAGGGCGACTCCGGCGGGCGGCTGAGAGGTGAGCTGGGAGGTGGAGGCTCCCGCGGGGAGTTCGGACTGCGTCGGGATGCCGACGGTCGCGAACGTGACGACCACGAGCCCGTGTTCTTTGAACGTGGTGGTACCCGTGATGGTCGCAAGCGTCGCTTTCAGGAATTCATCCGCCGCGGTCAGCTGTCCCGGGGTTTCGGCGGCGCAGGAGGCCCCCGCCGGGCCTTCCGGGCACGGCGGCTGGACGATCGAGTGGAGGATCGGCGGCGGCGAGCCTGCCGGTGGCGTTTCCGCCAGCGCCGCCTCGCCCGCGAACGCGCTCGCCTGCAGCGCCGTCCAGCCGCTGAGGAGCGTCGCCGCAGGCAGCAGCTGTGTGTTGATGTAGGGGGTCGCCGCCGGCTGCGCCGCGGCGGCGCCGAAGCCGGTCCCCGCGAGCTGGATCAGCCAGACGTTGGTGACCGCCGGCAGTGTGCTCTTGCTCTTGCTCTTGGTCGTGCTCGTCGGTGTTTTCGACCCCGAGCTCGTTTCTTCGGAGGCCGGCGTGCTGGAGGAGCTGCTCGGCGTTTCAGGGGAGGGGCTCGCGGCCGCCGCCGGTTGCGAGGCGGGCGCAGGTTCGCTCGCGGCCGGCTTGGCGGTGGGTGCGGCCGCGGTGCTCGCCTGGCGGGAGCCGGCTGCGGCCAGCAGCAGCGGCAGCCGCACGGCCAGGCCGCCGGCCAGGGAGGGCGCAGGCGCGGGACCGATCGCCGCTCCGACGGCCACGCCCACGCCGAGCATCGCCGCCGCAAGGGCGGCGGCCCACCGGGTCGAAAGCGCGCGTCGGCGGCCCGGCGTCGCCGGGGCGTCGCTCCCGTCAGGGGAGAGCTGCGTGTTGTTCGGGTCGTCCATGAGCTGACGAAATCGTTGGTTCCCGACAAATCAGGGTAACCGGATCGATTTGATCGAGATTATGATATGTTCGGGGCTCGTTGTTGTCAAACCTCTGTCAACAAACCCGAACCAGAGGGAGTTCCCGCCAGATGAATCGCATCCGTCGTCTCTCCGCCGCCGTGCTGGTGGCCGGTGTGATCGGGGTCGCGGCGCCTGCGGCCGCTTCGGCCGTGACCACGATCACGATCAGTGGGGCCACGGCCTCGTACCCGCTCGTCACGCTGCTTGCCGCGAAGTACAACAAAGTGCACCCGAAAAAAGTGAAGTTCAAGATCACCCAGGGCGGCGCGCAGATCGGCATCAACGACGTCGCCGCAGGGCGCGTCACGATCGGCGATGTCTCACGCGACCCGGTCTCGGCGGACCCCTCCGGGCTCGTCTTCTACCCGATCGCCCGCTACGGGATCTGCGTCATCACCAACAAGGCCAACCCGCTGGCCAACCTGACCTCGGCGCAGGCGATCTCGATCTTCACCGGCAAAACGCGCGCGTGGAGCGGTGTCCCCGGGGCGACCGCGTCGGGCACGATCGACCTCATCAGCCGCACGTCGGTCGCCGGCGTGCTGACGAACTTCCAGACGATCCTGCTGGAAGGCAAGAAAGTCTCGTCGCTGGGCTCAGAACAGCCCTCTGAGGGTCTGATGCGCCAGACGGTCGAAAACGACCCGAACTCGATCGGGTTCGTCTCGAACTACCAGTCGGACAAAGGCACGGTCAACGCCGTCAGCCTGAACGGCACGGCCTGCAACGCCTCGACCGTGAGATCGGGCGCGTACTCGGGCACGGCCCGCTTCTACGAGGTGACGAAGGGCAAGGCCACGGGCGCCGCGTCGGCGTTCATCGGCTGGATCGAGAAATCGGCCGCGGCCAAGAAGATCATCTCGACGCAGTGGGTCCCGATCAGCTGAGCTGAGGGTGCTCGAGCGCCTGAAACATCCGTGGAGTGACCGCCGCGCCGAGCTCACGCTCGGCGCGGTGTCGCTTTCGATCGGCGTGATCGTGGTCGCGATGGTCGTGTTCGTCACGATCCAGGCCTGGCCAACTTTTCAGCACAACGGCCTCTCCTGGCTCGGGAGCGGGAAGCCGTTCAAAGAGCAGGCCGAAGCAATGCAGAACGCGGGCCCCAACCCCCCGGCGTCCGCCTACTACCTGCGCGCCTGGCCTCTCATCTACGGAACCCTGATCACCGCGATCCCCGCGGTGCTCTTGGGCCTCGTGATCGCCGTCTCCTCCTCGATCTTCATCGTCGAGCTCGCGCCGGCGCGGCTGCGACGCATCGTCATCCCCGTGATACGCCTGCTGGCGTCGGTCCCGTCGGTCGTCTATGGCCTGGTCGGGATCCTCGTGCTCGTGCCGTTCGTCGGCAACCACCTGATCAGCCCCGCGGAAAAGGAATCACTGGCGAACACGGTGCAGCTCACGGGAGCGGGCCTCGGTGTGGCGATCGTGATCCTGACCGTGATGATCACGCCGATCATGGTCGCGCTGACGTGCGAAGCGCTGACCGCGGTGCCCAACTCCTGGCGCGAGGGCGCGGTGGCGCTCGGCGTGAACCCGGTGCGCGCGATCCTGGCTGTCACGGTGCGGGCGGCCCGACCCGCGATCGTCGCCGCGGCCGTGCTCGCCACGGCGCGGGCGCTGGGCGAGGCGGTGATGATCTCGATGGTCTCGGGCGGGCGGGACTGGGCGCCGCGGGTCGGTGACGGCCCAACGGCGCTTTTCGAGCCGTTCCGGTCGCTCGCATCGACGATCGTCGACTTCCACGACGGCATCGGCGCCCCCGCACTCAAATCCTCGCTGTACGCGTTCGCCCTTCTGATGCTCATATCGGGCTTTGTGCTGTCTGTCTGCGGCTATCTGATCAAGCTTCCGTTGCGCAAGTACCAGGTGCGCGCATGAGCACGCTGCATCACTACGAGCAGACCGCGGGCAGGCCGATGCTGCAGGGGCCGGGCCGACGCTCCTCACCGCTGAGCTGGCGCTGGACGGACCGCCTCGCGCTCGCGATGGCGTGGGGCGCAGGCATCCTTCTGTGCCTGATCGCGGGCGCGATCGTCATCTACTTCTGCGTCCGCGGCATCCAGTACATCCGCCCGAGTCTCCTGCTGAGCCGCCCGCAGGCCGGTCCTACGCAGGCGGGTACCGGCGGCTTTCTCGACCCGATCCTGGGGACCGCCCTCCTGACTCTGATCGGAGTCCTGCTCGCGACTCCCCTGGCGGTGACGGCGGCGCTCTGGATCGTCGAGTACGGCCGTCCGTCGTGGCTCGCCCGCGTGGTTGAGACGACGATCGAGATCGTCGCCGGCACGCCCGACATCCTGATCGCGCTCTTCGGCCTGACCGTTTTTCAGCTTCACCTGCTCGCGCCTTTCTCGTTCACCGCCGCAGGCGGTGGCGTGTACGGACGCTCGTTCATCGCGGCGGGGATCGTGATGTCGCTGATCGCCGTGCCTGCGATCTACACCGCGACCCGCGACGGTCTCCAAGCCGTCCCCGCCCACATGCGCGAGGCGGCGTACGCGCTCGGCAAGACCAAAGTCGCAACGATCCGTCGCGTGCTGTTGCCGAGTGTGCGCTCGAACATCGCGACCGGCGTCACGCTCGGAATCAGCCGGATCATCGGCGACACCGCGATCATCATCTTCGTCCTGGGCGTCACGCTCCGCAACGAAGCTCAGAACTCCGTGCCGATCGTCGGGGCCCTGCGCGGGACCGGCTCGACGCTGACGAGCTACATCTTCGAAAACTCCCCCGCCGGCGAAGGCGGTGCTCCGCAGAAGGCCTACGCGGCGGCGTTCGTCCTGCTCGTCTTCGTGATGCTCCTCAACCTCCTCGTCGGCCGCATCGGCCGCTCGCAGGCCGACAGCACCGGCCTGACGGTGGCCGGCGCCGTCGTCTGAGCGGGTTCCGCGCGCAGCGCCTTTACATCCCTGTTTACACCCGCTAACGTCTCTAGCTCAGTTAGTCGATGAAGATAATTGTAAGGATGGAGAAGGTGCGCGAATGAGCCCGGAGGAGATGTTGCTCGACCCGCTGCGCGCAGAGATGCACGAAGACGACGAGAACGCACAGAACCCCCTGGAGCGGCTCGCGCGCACGCACGACGCCGCGCCGGCCGATCCCCTCGCGCCGCCCACCGCCGGGACCGTGCCCCCGGTGCGCACGATCGTGGTCGACCGCGAGCCGGTCCCTGCGCCGCCACCGGCCGAGCGCGCCTCGATCCGCCCCGTCTCAGCCGCGGGCCCGCAACGGCTGCAGCTCGAGGACGTCAGCATCAACTACGGCGCGAAGCCGGCCGTCAAGTCCGTCTCGCTCTCGATCCACCAGGGCGAGGTGCTCGCGCTGATCGGTCCGTCCGGCTGCGGCAAGACGACGCTGCTGCGGACGCTCAACCGCCTCACAGAGCTGACGCCGAGCGCGGCACGCGCGGGGCGCATCCTGCTCGACGGCGAGGACATCCACGAGCTCCCCGACACGACGCTTCGCTCGCGCGTGGCGATGGTCTTCCAGCAGCCGAACCCGTTTCCGATGTCGATCTTCGACAACGTCGCGTTCGCGCTGCGCGAACAGTCGCGCAAGCGCCCCGGCCGCCGCGCGCTCGAGCCGCTCGTGGTCGAGGCGCTCCAGCGTGCCGGCCTCTACGACGAGGTCCGCGACGACCTGAACGCCCCGGCCCTGCGACTTTCCGGCGGCCAGCAGCAGCGGCTGTGCATCGCCCGCGCGATCGCGCCGCGGCCCGAGGTGCTGCTGATGGACGAGCCCTGCAGCGCGCTCGATCCGATCTCGACGAACACGATCGAGAAGCTGATCGGCGAACTGCGCCGCGACCTGGCGGTGGTCGTCGTGACGCACAACCTCGCGCAGGCGCAGCGCATCGCCGACAAGGTCGCCTTCATGTACCTGGGCGACCTCGTGGAGTTCGGGAGCGCCGATCAGGTGTTCGGAGAACCGCGCGCGACGCGCACCCGCGACTACGTCAGCGGCGCCTTCGGCTGAGCCCGTGATGAGCCTCGTCCCGGTCCCCACCGAACAGCCACAGCAGCCCGACACGTGCGCGAACTGCAACGCGCCGCTCGTCGCCGACCAGCGCTACTGCCTGAGCTGCGGCAAGCCCGTCTCGCCCGTCCGTCTCGCCTTCCTCGACGCGCTCGGGCCGGCCGGATCACCGCCGCCCCCGGCCGGCGCGCTCACCGCAGCCTGGTCTCCCGGCGGCTACGAGCTGACGCCCTCCGGCTACGTGCCGATCCAGGAGCAGGGTGCCGCCGGATGGCTGCGGCGCAACTCGGGGCTGATCGGCCTGCTGGCCGTGCTGGTGCTGTGCCTCCTCACGGGGCTGCTGGTCGGCCACTGGGTCAGTCAGAGCAAGACCCCGGCGAACCAGACGATCAAAGTCGAAGGCCTCGGCGCACTCGGCGCGGGCGCCGCCGTCGCCGGTGCGACCAGAGAATCCGCCAGCACCTCCGCGAGCGGATCCTCGACGCGGGCGGCCAGCAAGAGCTCCGCGTCCGAAAACAAGAAGGACGAAGAAGCCGGCAAGCACGAAACGGCCAAGGAAAAGGCGCCGCCGGCGAAACCAAAAGCGGTCTCGAAAGCGAAGATCAACAAACTGACGCAGAGCACCGGCAAGAAGCACCAGGAAGAAATCAACGCGCTCGGCGCCGAACCGATCGAAACTCACTGATGGCGATCGACACCGCAAAGAACGGCGGCGGCGCGCCGGGCGGGCGAACGGAGGCGGCAACCGGCGTGTTGCTGCCCGTCGGCGGGCTGGCGGCGACCGGGCGACCGCAGGAGGCGGGCGGTCTTCCGGGCTCGATGCAGGACCTGCGCCGCCGTCGGCGCGAGCTGGCCGAGCGGGTCGCAGAGCTCACGTGGGACCTCGGCGGCCTGGCCTACGAGATGGCGATCCGCGACCACTACCGGCTCGACGTGATCGCGCGCAAAGCCGCCGAACTGCAGCAGGTCGACGCGGAGCTCGACGAGGTGCAGCGGCTCCTTGCCGGCGCCGAGGCGGGCATCCACGGGCAGTGCCGCTCCTGTGGCGCCGTGCACAGCCGCGGCGCCGCGTTCTGCTGGCACTGCGGCGCCTCGCTTCTCGAAGAGGCTCGCCCGGCGTCGCTCGAGGACAGCCCGTAGCTTCGTCCAGACCGGCGCGGGCCCCCCGGACGCCGGGTTAGAGTCCTGCGCGTGAGAGGAGCTCCCGCGACGCGCCTCGCGCCGCCGTTGATGGTGGCGCTGCTGCTGGCGCTGACCGCCGTCTCCGCTCACGCGGCCGTGCATCGCGCGAAGCACAGGCACTCCCTGCGCACCGCCGCGGCCGGCGGCTGCCCGGTGTTTCCGGCCGACAACCCGATCAACGAGGAAGTCGCGAACCTTCCGGCCAGCCCCAACTCGCAGGCCTACGTCGAAAGCATCGGCCTCGAAGCGCACCTTCATCCGGACTTCGGCAACAACCCCGGCTACGGCATCCCGTTCGAGGTGGTCGGGCCCGAACAGCCGAAGGTGCCGGTGAAGTTCACGGCCTTCCGCGGCGAATCCGACCCCGGTCCCTACCCGATCCCGGCTGACGCGGCGATCGAGGGCGGCGGCAAGCGCGGGCACGGCGACAAGCACGTGCTGGTCGTGCAGGAAGGGAGCTGCATGCTCTATGAGCTCTACAAAGCGGCTCGCAAGGGGACGGGCTGGAAAGCCTCCTCGGGCGCCGTGTTCAACCTGCGCAGCGACGCGCTGCGGCCCGAAGGCTGGACCTCGGCCGACGCGGCCGGGCTGCCGATCTTCCCGCTGCTCGCGCGCTACCAGGAGGTCAACGAAGGTGCGATCGAACACGCCCTGCGCGTCACGGTCCCCAGCACGCAGCGGGGCTACATCCACCCGGCGACGCACTTCGCCTCGAGCAGCAGCAACCCCGCGCTGCCACCGATGGGGCTGCGCCTGCGGTTGAAGGCGAGCTACAGCCTCGCCGGCTTCGGCGGCCAGGCGCTCGTGATCCTGCAGGCGCTCAAGCGCTACGGGCTGATCGTCGCCGACAACGGCTCGCCGTGGTACATCACCGGCGCGCCCTCGCCCGGCTGGGACGAAGCGAGCCTGAACGCGCTCAAGCAGGTGCCCGGGTCAGCGTTCGAAGCGGTCGAAACCGGCCCGATCATCCACTGAGCGCGCACGCACGCAACGTCGCGCGCGTGCGCGACACGACCGCCTATGCCTGGTGCGTGGGCTCGGCCGGAGCCTGCTGAGCCTGCTGAGCCTGCTGCGGCTGCGCCGGCTGCTGGGCCGGGGCGGGCGGGGCGGGCGGGCCCTCATTAAGAGCGGGCGGCTTGTTGGCCTCGCCGGTGACGGAGTCCTTGAACTCCCTCATGCCGGAGCCCAGCGAGCGGCCGATCTCCGGGAGGCGCTTGGCGCCGAAGACCAGCAGCAGGATCACGACCAGGAAAGCGATGTGAAGTGGGTTGTCCAGTCCCATCTGCATCCAGTCTAGGTCATTCGCTCCCGGAGCGGGCGATCTGCGTGGACGGCCGCGCCTTCGCGTCCTCCTCCGCACCCTCGCCGGACAGGGCGCGCCGCACGAGTTGTCCGGCCACCAGCACCATCAGCGCCGCGAACGCGTCGCGCAGCACGCGGCCTGAGAGCAGGTTGGCCAGCGCCACCCCGGCCCCGGCGCCCGCAACCGAGAGCAGCCCCAGCACGAGCGCGTCCTGCCTGCAGACGGTGCCGTAACGGACGTTGCGCATCGTCCCGACGACCGCGACGGGCACGATCGCCAGCAGCGAGGTCGCCTCCGCGTGATGCTGGTCGAGGCCGACGAAGAACACGAGGCCCGGTATGAACAGCACGCCGCCGCCGACGCCGAGCAGGCCGGCGATCACGCCGCCGGCGAGGCCGAGGAGGATCGCGCCGATCACGTGAGCACCAGCTCCACCGCGCTCGCGACCAGCACGGCCGCGAACATCAGGGCGATCGCTCGTCCGGGGACGCGCTGGGCGAGCCAGGCGCCGATCACGACGCCGGCGACCGCCGGGATGCCGACGAGCGCCGCGTCGCCGAGCCGGACGTTCCCGTAGAGACCCCCGGCGGCCGCCGCGAACGCCGCGATCAGCGCGATCGCAGCGAGCGAGGTCGCCGTCGCCATACGCTCTTCGTAGCCGAGCCAGAGCATCAGCAGCGGCACGATCACGATGCCGCCGCCGACCCCGAACAGGCCGCTGAAGAGGCCGGCCAGGGTTCCGATCGCGCCGAGCCTGAGCATGCGCCCATCCAGGCCTGGGCGCCATGGGCGGCCACTTGCAGGAGCGGGCGGGGTGGGCGGGCCCATCATTAGGCGCGGCATACTAGACCGGTGTCGCCAGCCGCAACGCTCGTCGAGGCGCTCGGGCCGATTCGCTCCGAGCCATCCCGCGCGGCAGTCTTGCTCGACATCGACGGAACGCTCGCACCGATCGTCCGGCACGCGGGCGACGCCCACGTGCCGGAGGCGACGCGCACCGTTCTGATCGAGGTCTCCCGCCGCTACAAGGTGGTCGGCTGCGTCAGCGGCCGCCGCGCCGCGACCGCGCGCCAGATCGTCGCCATCGGCACGATCGCCTACGTCGGCAACCACGGTGGCGAGCTGCTGCGCCCCGGCGCCACCCGCCCGGAGGTCGATCCCGAGCTCGCGGCCTGGGCCGGCCGCGTCAGGGACTTCTCCGCGCGGGCGTACAACGCAGAGCGCCAGCGCCTGCGCGTCCGCAGCGAGGACAAGGACGTGATCGCGGCGTTCCACTGGCGCGGGGCGCCCGACGAGGAGGCCGCTGAGCAGGCGGTGCGCGAGATCGCGGCGGAGGCCGAGGCAGAGGGTTTCGCGGTGCACTGGGGACGCAAGGTGCTCGAGGTGCGCCCGCCGGTGGCCTTCGACAAGGGGCTGGGCATCGACGCGCTGCTGAGCGACGAGGACGTCGCTGCGGCGGTCTATGTCGGGGACGACACGACCGACCTCGATGCCTTCCGGGCGCTGCGCGCGCTCCAAGGGAGGGGAGACCTCGAGACCTCGCTCTGCGTCGCGGTGGCCTCAGACGAATCCCCGCCCGAGCTCGCGCGTGAGGCGGACCTGACGGTGGACGGGCCGGGAGGCGTGCGAGGGCTGCTCGAGGCGCTGCTGTAGCGCCGTGCGGTTCGTGGACTTCCTCAGAACGACCGTGCTGCTGAGCGCTGGGGCTGCGACGGCGCTGGCGGTCGTCACGGTGCTGGCGGGAGCGTCGTCGTCGGACCAGACGCTCGTGCTCGTGTCGGCCGGCTGGTGGCTCGTGGCGACGGCGGTCGGCCTGCGCCTCGGGCGCCGCGCTGCGACGAGCCCGCCGATCGCGCGGCTGCTGGCGACGGCGAAGGCGAGCACCTCGCTGCCCGAGCAGCACCCGAGCGCGATCCTTCTGAACCGGCTGTGGCCGCTGCTCATCTTCACCCTGCTCGCCGGCGGGCTCGCTTTCCTCGCGCCGCAGATCCCGGGGATCGCCGCGGGCTTCGCGATCATGTGGGCGCTCGCCTGGCGCCGCCAGGATGCCGCCGTCGCGGCGATCGAGGAGCGCGACGGAGCGAGCTTCTATGTCCGCCGGACCTCGCCGCTGCGGCCGATGTCGCTGCTGCGCACGCCCGGCTTCAGAGCGAGCCGTGCCGAGAACGTCAACGGGGCCGTGACCTGAGGTGTTCTCGTCCGTCGCCCCGCCCCCCGGGCGGGGCGTCCTGATCGTCTCGCTCGGCTCGACGACGGGCCTGCGCGAGGCCGACGAGGAGCTGGCCGGATCGCTGCGAGCGAGCCGGCGCGAGGGTCGAGCTCGCCCTCGCGCGCCGCCCGCGGCAGGTTCGGACGCTCGCGCTGACGGACCTGCTGTGGGCCCGGGCCGCGCGCGAGGCGGCGCTCGCCGCCCTGCGGCGCGACGGCTCGCGGGCGATCGTCTACTCGACGACGACCGCTGCCCTGCTCTGGCCGCGGCCCGGCGCGATCCGCTTCGACGCCCCCGCCGCCGGCAACCGGCCCGGACGCCACGGGATCTGGCAGCGACCGCTCGAGCATCGCCGGCTCGCGCAGGCGCCGCTGCTGATGCCCCTGAGCGCGGGCGGGCGCGAGGAGGCCGGGCTGAGCGCAGCGGGCCTCGCCGCGCGTGCTGGTGCTGGCGCTCCCCGTGGACCCCTCGGGCCCGCCCGCGCCCGCAAGGGACATCGCCGCGATCACCTACGCCGGCAACCCGCGCAAGAAGGGCCTCGACCGGGTGCTCGCCGCATGGCGTGCCGTGCGGCGACGGCGGCGAGCTCGTGGTCGCTGGAGCCTCGGCGGACGAGCTCCGCGCCGCGGGCGTCGACCTGGCGGCCGAGCCGGGCGTGCGCAGCGCAGGGCGCCTGCCCCGCGAGGAGTACCGAGCGCTGCTTCGCCGCGCGCGCGTGTTCGTGACGGCGCCGCGCCGCGAGGACTACGGGCAGGCGCAGCTCGAGGCGCTCGCCGACGGCTGCCTGCTCGCCACGACCCCGGCGCCCGGGCCATACGCCGCGCTGCCGATTGCGCGGCGACTCGACCCGCGGCTCGTCGACGAGGACCTGGCGGCGGCGCTCGCGGCGGCGCTGGCGCACGCGGACCCCGCCTCCTACGCGGCGCGCGCGCGAGAGGAGCTCGAACCGCTCAGCTCCGCGGCGATCGACGCCCGCGTGGCGCAGGAGCTGCTTCCGCGGCTAATCCCCGCGTAGCTCGGCCCACGGCCGCGTGTTGGCGACCTGCGCGGCCGTCAGCCAGGCGCGCCGGGCGGTGGCGATGCCCCAGCGCATGTTCGCCAGCGTGCCCGTGCGGTGCGCGTCGGAGTTGACGACGATCCTCACCCCGGCCCGCGCTGCCGCGCGGGCATGGACGTCGGAGAGGTCGCGACGGTCCGGGTTGCCGTTGATCTCGAGCATCGTCCCGGCGCGGGCCGCGGCCGCGAAGACGGCCTCCAGATCGATCGCGTAGGGGTCGCGACCCTCGATCTTGCGCCCGGTCGGGTGCCCGATCGCGCGCACGAGTGGGTGCTCGATGGCGGCGATCATGCGCTCGGTCATCGCCTGCTCGCCGATTCCGAACGAGGTGTGCACGCTCGCGATCACCCAGTCCAGGCGGGCGAGCAGCTCGTCCTCGTAGTCGAGCGAGCCGTCGGGCAGGATGTTGACCTCGGAGCCGGCGAGCAGCTCGATGGGCGGGTGGGCCTTCTTGAATCGCCCATTCGCCTCGGCGATCAGCTCGATCTGCCGTTCGAGTTGCTCCGGCGAGACCGCGTCGCCGAAGCCGTGGCTCGCCGAGTGGTCGGTGATGGCGAGGTACTCGTACCCCCGCTCGCGGGCGGCGCCGGCCATCTCCTCGATCGTGTAGCGCCCGTCGGAGGCGATCGTGTGACTGTGCAGGTCGCCGCGGATGTCCGCGAGCTGGACGAGCTCGGGCAGCCCCCCGGGCTCGGCGGCCGCCTCGAGCTCGCCGCGATCCTCGCGCAGCTCCGGCTCGATGTATGCGAGGCCGAGCCGCTCGTAGACCGCGCGCTCGCTCGTATACGGCTGTGGCTCGCCTCCGTCGGCGTCGTCGAGGATCCCGTACTCGGAGACGTGCAGCCCGCGCCGGACGGCCGCCTCGCGCAGCGCCGCGTTGTGGCGCCCTGAGCCCGTGAAGTGCTGAAGCAGGCTCCCGAAGGCGGCGGGGGTCCCGATCCGGAGATCCACGCCGACACCGGCGTGCGTGCGCGCGCGGGCGCCGGCGGGGCTGGAGGAGCTGACGCTCTCGATCTCCTCGAGGCCTTCGAGACGCTCGATCAGTGCGGCGGGATCGCCGGTCGCTGCCACGAGGTCGATGTCCTTGACGGAGTCCGCGCAGCGGCGGATCGATCCAGCCAGCTGCACCTCGACGTCCTTGCCGGCGCCGTCCAGCAGCCCGGCGACGATCGCGTCGCCGATCTCCCGCGCCCGCGGCGCGAGCACGCGCCCGGAGCGGTCTGCCGGCTGGGCGGCCGCGCGATCGATTGCGCCGAGCACGCTCTGCTCGAACTTGGGGCCGAGGCCTTTCACGGCGCGCAGCCGCTCGCCTTCGGCGGCCTCGCGCAGCGCCTCGAGCGAGTCGATCCCCAGCTCGGAGTAGAGCAGGCGCGCCCGCTTGGGGCCGAGGCCCGGCAGGCGGGTGATCGCGACGAGGCCGGCCGGGAACTTCGCGCGGAGCTTCTCGGCGGCCGGGATCGAGCCCGTCTCGGCGAGCGCCACGATCTTCTCCTGGAGGGTCTTGCCGATGCCCGGGATCTCGGTCGCGCGGCCCTGCAGCGCCATCGAGGCGACCGACGCGGAGGCGTCGCGCACGGCCTTCGCGGCGGTGCGGTAGGCGGCGACGCGGTGGACGATCGCGCCGTCCAGCTCGTAGAGGTCGCCGAGCTCGGACAGGGCGTCGGCGATCTCGGCGTTGGTCGGGACCGTCTTTGCAGGCTTCGCTCTGGGCGGCTTCGGTTTGGCGGCCTTCGCGCTCGGCACCAGATCAGCCTAGGACGAGGCGGCGCGACGCGTCTCTCGAACGAGCGGCCGTCCGCGCCCGGTGTGGTCTTCCCGACGCTCTAGGGTACGCGCAGCCATGCCCGGCGAGCCCTGGCTGATCCTCCCCACATACAACGAGGCCGAGAACATCGAGGCGATCATGAACGCCGCGGCCGAGGTGCTCTCGACGGCAGCGCCGGAGGGGTTCCGCATCCTCGTCGTGGACGACGGCTCCCCCGACGGCACCGGCGAGATCGCCGACACGATGGCCGCCCGGCACCAGTGGGCGCAGGTGCTCCACCGCACCGCCAAGGGCGGCATCGGTCCGGCCTATCTCGCGGGGTTCGCGCACGCGCTCGGCGAGGGCGCGGGCTACGTGATGGAGATGGACTCCGACTTCTCGCACGATCCCGCCGATCTCGCGCGGCTGCTCGAGGCCGCGCGGGGCGACGCCGATCTCGCGCTCGGCTCGCGATACGTGCCGGGCGGCGGCGTCACCGACTGGGGACTGCTGCGGCGGTTCATCAGCGAGGGCGGCTCGACCTACGCGCGGCTCGTGCTGGGGCTGAAGGTCCGTGACCTCACCGGCGGCTTCAAGTGCTTCCGCAGCGAGGTCCTCGAGGCGATCGACTTCGAGACCGTGCGCTCGCGCGGCTACGCCTTCCAGGTCGAGCTCACCTACCGGGCCGTCCAGCACGGCTTCCGGGTCGTGGAGGTGCCGATCACCTTCCGCGACCGCGAGCACGGCACGAGCAAGATGTCCTGGCGGATCGCCGCCGAGGCGATGTGGCTCGTGCCGATGCTGCGGTTCGGCTGAGGGCGGCTCCGGCGCGACGGGCGCCTTGAGTTTCAACCACGGCGAGCCGATGCAGGTATGAGAGATGGATTCATCGGCGTACGCGTTCGCCCATGGCGTCAAGCACACACGTGCGACGCTCGCGGAGTGGCAGCGGCGCCCGGGGGCCGTGGTCGGCCGCTGGGCGGCCGGCTCTGCGCTCGCCGCTGCGGGTCTCCTGCTGGCGGTGTGGCTGATCGCGAGGCTCGACCGCGGCTACACGCGGATCATCGAACTGCAGCCGCCTTTTGTCAGTCGGCAGCGACGGCGACGTGGTGCATGTGCTGCGCAGCAACTTCCTCGTGCTCGCCCTGCATGCGATGGCATGCGTGGCGGGGTTCATCGCCGGGGCGTCGCTGCCGCTCCAGGCCGAGCACCACCACGGGGTCTCGCGCTGGCTGCACGAGCACGGCGGGCGGATCGCGATCGCCTTCGTGGTCTGTGCGACGACCTTCTCGCTGAGCGCCCAGGCCTACCTGATCGGCCACACGCTGGCGGGGATCTCCAACTTCCTGAACGTCTCGCCGGGGCTGCTGCTGCTGGGGGTGCTGCCGCATGCGATCCCCGAGCTGGTGGCGCTGTTCCTGCCGCTGGCGGCGTGGATCATCGCCAGCCGCCGCGGGGAGTGGGACCAGTTGCTGGCAGCGACGCTCGTGACGGTGCTGATCGCGGTGCCGATCCTCGTCGTGGCGGCCTTCATCGAGGTCTACGTCTCTCCGCACCTGTTCGTCGCTCTGACTCACATCACCCCGCCGATCCACCGCCACTCGGGAGGCGTCTGGGTGACCGTCAACTGAGCGGGACGGCGCTCCGGCACTGCGACAATCGTGCGATGGCCTACGAAGAGCACCTGGCCGACCGCATCCGCGCGGCGCTCGGCGACGAGAACGGCGTCGTCGAGAAGAAGATGTTCGGAGGGCTCGCCTTCCTGATCGGCGGCAACATGGCCGTCAGCGCGAGCGGCCAGGGCGGGTTGCTGGTGCGGTGCGACCCGGCTGAGACCGACGATCTCCTCGCTCGGAAGCACGCGTCGCGCTTTCGCATGCGCGGGCGCGAGATGGACGGCTGGCTGCGGGTCGCGCCCGAGGGGCTCGAGGCGAAGCGCGACGTCGAGCGGTGGGTGGCGATCGGCGTGGCATACGCAAGCTCGCTGCCCGCGAAGGGCTGAGCGTGCCCGCGGTCGTGATCGTGCCGGCGCTCGTCTGGCGGTGGTCCTCGCCGTCCAGGTCCGGGAGCGGCGGAAGGCGAACCGGGGGTTCCGTGGAAACCGGACAGGCCGCGGTGGCCGACGCGCCGCGACCGAGAAGCTGAGCCGGCGACCCTTCCTTCATTTTGTATAGTGGGTGGTACCCGAGCGTAGAGGAGACCCGATGGCAGGCACCCTTCCCCAGATCACCGACAACAACTTCGACGCCGAGGTGCTCGAGGCCGACAAGCCCGTGCTCGTCGACTTCTGGGCCCCCTGGTGCGGTCCCTGCCGCGTCGTCGCCCCGGTCCTGGAGGAGATCCAGTCCGAGCGCGAGGACCTGAAGATCGTCAAGCTCGACATCGACGAGAACCCGCAGACGGCCGCGCGCTTTCAGGTGCTCTCGATTCCGACGATGATCCTCTTCAAGGGCGGCCAGCCGGTCAAGACGGTGATCGGCGCCTACCCGAAGAAGAAGCTCGAGCAGGAGCTCGAGCCGGCGCTCGCACCCGCCTAGGGCGTCTCACCGCGGTGAGGGCGGCGCTGCGCCGCACTCGACGACCTACTTCAGGAGAGACCAACGATGGCCCTTGACGGAACCGTGCTGGGAAACTGCGCCTCGGAACAGATGGAGGCGCTCGATGAGGCGTTCGGCGAGGATCCCGACATCGAAGTCGGCGCCGTGATGACGATCGTCGAAATACGGAAAGTGCAGAGCCGCGACGCGGACGGAGACCCGGCGAGCGTCGCCTCGATCGTGCGCATGCGCCACAACGTCGGCGACCCCTTTCACGCGGTCGGCGTCCTGGAGCAGGCGAAGCACGACCTGCTCACCGGCGAGTAGCCGGGCGGACGCGTCGCGCCACTCGCCCCGCCGGACAGGGCGCTACACGCCGTCGAGTCTGGCGAGGCCGATCACGAGGTCGCTGCCTTCGATGGTGGCCGTCTCGCTGTAGCGGGCCGCGGCGGGCGCGGCGCCGTCCTGTGCGCCGATGCGCGTCGCCAGCGCCAGGGTCTCTTCTGAGAGGTAGTCGCGCTGCTCGCGTGCGGCCTCCAGCAGCACCGGGTCCCCGTCGAGGTCCAGCTCGATCCGGTCCTCGACCGCCAGCCCGGCGTTCTTGCGGGCGTTCTGAACCGCGTGGACGACCTCGCGTCCTCGCCCCTCCTGGCGCAGCGCCTCGTCGATCTCGAGGTCGAGCGCCACGGCGTGCGAGCCCTCGCGCTCGACGGCGTAGCCGTCGGGCGGGCGCAGCGTGAGGATCACGTCCTCGGCGGAGAGCGTGTGCTCGCGCCCGGACACCGAGATCCCGATCTCCCCGCCATCCCGCACGGTCGCGGCGACGCGGCCGGGGTCGAGCGCCGCGATCGCCTCGGCCACCAGCGGCATCTCCTTGCCGAACGTCGGGCCCGAGGCTGCGGTAGTTCGCCTTCACCTCGTAGCTGCCGAGCTCGTCGGCCGCCGCCACGAAGGTGATGCGCGAGACGTTCAGCTCCTCGCGCACGATCTCGGCCAGCCCTTCGATCGACTCGCGCTCGCGGCCCGCCGCGACCACCACGGCCTGGGCGAGCGGCTGGCGCACCTTGATCTTCGCCTTGCCCCGTGCGCCGAGGCCGAGCCGCACCGTCTCGCGCGCCAGCTCCATGCCGGCTTCGAGCTCTGGCAGGCGGGCGCCGATGTCGTCCGGCAGCGGGAAGTCGCAGAGGTGCACGCTCGCGAGCTCGCCATCGAGGTTGTCGTAGATCTCATCGGCGATGAAAGGACACAGCGGCGCCAGCATCTTCGCCACCGCCAGAAGGCACGAGCGCAGCGTCGCGAAGGCCGCCGGCTCGCCTTCCCAGAACCGCCGGCGCGAGCGTCGCACGTACCAGTTCGACAGCTCATCCACCAGCTCGCCGATCGCCCGTCCGGCGCTCGTGGCGTCGTAGGCGTCGAGGCGTTCGGCCACCAGCTCGGCGGTCGCGGCCGTGCGCGACAGCGCCCAGCGGTCGAGGTCGTCCGCCGGCTCGGTGGCGGCCGGCGCGTCGCCCAGCTGCTCGGCCCCGGCTCGCGCGTACAACGCGTAGAAGTAGTAGGTCGACCACAGCTGCTTGAGGAACAGCCGCACGCCCTCGCCGATCGTCTCCACCGAGAAGCGATAGCCGTCCCACGGCTGCTTGGAGGTGAAGAAGTACCAGCGGAACGCGTCGGCGCCGTAGCGCTCGAGCACCTCCCACGGCTCGACGGCGTTGCCTCGCGACTTCGACATCTTCTGTCCCTGCTCGTCGAGGATCAGCCCCAGACAGACCACGTTGCGGTAGGGCGCGGGACGACCCAGCAGCGTCGCGACCGCGAGCAGCGAGTAGAACCAGCCGCGCGTCTGGTCCTGGGCCTCGCAGATGAAGTCCGCCGGATAGGAGGACTCGAAGGTGTCCGCGTGCTCGAACGGGAAGTGGTGCTGTGCGAACGGCATCGAGCCCGAGTCGAACCAGACGTCGATCACCTCGGGCACGCGCTTCATCGTCCCCTCGCACCCGGGCTCGGGGCAGGCGAAGGAGACGTCGTCGACGAACGGACGGTGGTGGTCGGAGAGCACGTCGCCCGAGCGCTCGGCGAGCTCGCCGAAGGATCCCACGACGTGGATGTGCCCGTCCTCGCAGCGCCAGACGGGCAGAGGGGTGCCCCAGTAGCGCTCGCGCGAGAGCGCCCAGTCGACGTTGTTGCGCAGCCAGTCGCCGAAGCGGCCCTCCTTGACGTGCGGGGGGTGCCACGCGACCGTCTCGTTCCCGGCCAGCAGCTCGTCGCGGAGCTGCGAGGTCGCGATGTACCACGACGGTTTCGCGTAGTAGATCAGCGCGTTCTGCGAGCGCCAGCAGTGCGGGTAGGAGTGCTCGTACTCCTCGGCCCGCAGCAGCAGCCCCGCCGCATCCAGGTCGTCGATCAGCTCCTGAGTGAGCGCCTCGTCCTTGACGTAGCGGCCCTCGTAGGAGGTTCCCTCGTGACTGCGGACGCGCCGGTCGAACGTCCCGTCGGGTCTGACCGGGTTGAGCAAGGTCCCCGGCTGGGCGGGATCGAATATGCCCGCGTCGGCGGCGACGCGGTAGTCGTCCTCGCCGAAGGCGGGCGCGAGATGGACGATGCCCGTGCCGTCGCCGGTGGTGACGAAATCGTCCGCCAGGATCGGGTATCCGCCCCGCTGCCCCATGTTGAAGATCGGCCCCTCGTAGCTGCCGAAGCGCTCGCGCAGCTCGGCGCCCGTGTAACGGTCGATCACCTCGGCGTCCTCGCCCAGCACCGCCGTCACGCGATCCTCGCTCAGCACGTAGCGCTCGTCGCCGAGCTTCACCGTCGCGTACCTCGCCGTGGGCGAGACCGCGAGCGCCACGTTCCCGGGCAGCGTCCAGGGCGTCGTCGTCCAGACGAGCAGGCGCTCGTCGCCTCCGAGCACCTTGAGCTTGAGGTAGACGCTCGGGTCCACCACGTCGCGATACCCGAGCGCGACCTCGTGCGAGGACAGCGTCGTCTCGCAGCGCGGGCAGTACGGGACGACCTTGCGCCCCTCGTACAGCAGGCCCCGCTCGTGGATCTGCGCGAGCGCCCACCAGACCGACTCGATGTAGCTCTCGTCGAGCGTGCGATACGCGTGCTCGAGGTCGAGCCAGAATCCGATCCGCTCCGTCAGGCGGTCCCACTCGGTCAGGTAGGAGAAGACCGATTCGCGGCAGCGCTCGTTGAAACGGCCGATCCCGTACTCCTCGATCTCAGACTTCGATTTGATCCCCAGCTCCCGTTCGACCGCGATCTCGACTGGCAGCCCGTGGCAGTCCCAGCCGCCCTTGCGCTCGACGCGGTAGCCGCGCATCGTCTGGAAGCGGGGGTAGATGTCCTTGAACACGCGGGAGAGCACGTGGTGCGATCCCGGGGGGCCGTTGGCGGTGGGCGGGCCCTCATAGAAGCCCCACGGCTCGGCCCCCTCGCGCGCCTGCAGCGAGGCCTTGAACACGTCACGCTCGCGCCAGCGCTCGAGCACCTCGAGCTCCATCTCCGGGAGCTCGCGCCGGGGGTCCACCTCGCGGTGCGGGATCAGGGGGCTCTCAGCGCTCACAGCCGCGCAATTCTAGGTGCGCTCGCCGCCGCGCCTCCTCACGGCACCGACGGCTGCCTCGCGAACAGCGGCGCCAGGTTGCCGGCGCGTGGGTCCGCCGAGCTGCCGAGAGCGTGCAGGCCGAGAGCGTGCTCGATCGTGGCAAGCACGCCGTAGTGATCGACCGGCTGGGTCTCCCGGGCACCACGCGCGACGCCCGGCCCTGCCACGACCGTTGCGATCTTGCCGCCGTGTGCCGCGCCACAGCAGCCGATGTCGAGCGTGCCCTCGTCCCAGGTGACGACGAGGAAGCCGCGGGGCCCCAGCTCGTGGATGACCGCAGGCAGCGTCCGCGCGAGGAAGCGGTCCGCCGTCTGCAGCGAGCAGTCGTGCGCGTCGTCGCAGAGGTTGGGCGTGATGAACGAGTAGTCGGGGAGCGTCCCCGAACGCAGATCGGCTGACAGGGCCGTGAACGGCACGATCTTGTGGCAGCGGACCGGGTTCGAGGCGACGTCGTCGTAGTAGGCGAACGGATCGTGCTTCTTCGCGTAGGCCCCGGAGCCGGCGCCGAGGAAGCAAGGGTGGGGGAGATCCTCCATGTATCCCTTCCACGAGCGCCCTGCGGCTTCGAGCTCGTCGACGATGTTCGGCGCCGTGACGCTGCAGGAGGTGCAGTCGCTGTCGATGCCGTGCGTCGACCCGCTCGTCAGCGCGAGGTAGTTCGGGAGCGACGGATGAGCGATCGCGTAGCTCTGCATCGCCAGGCCGTAGCGCCGGGCGAGCGAGTTTATGTACGGGGCCGTCGGGTTGCCGATCACTTCCGGGAACTCGGCGTTCTCGACCACGACCACCACGACGTGCGAGCGCGCCGACGCGGGCAGGGCCGCGACGGAGCCGACTGCCAGCGGGCTCCCGGCCCTCGTGTTCCCGCAGCCGGCCGTCGCGAGGGCGAGGAGCGCGAGGACCGCCGGGAGGCGGGCAAGGCGGCGGGGCGCCGGGCACGGAGTCATCGGATGATCGTCGCAAGTCGCGGGGGCCGCGGCAGCCGCCAGGGGCGTTCGCGCCCCGCCGCGGGGCGCACCTAGGATTGACTCGATGCGGCTGCGTCTCTACCACCACCGCGACGGCGCCCGCGTCGCCTATCGCGAGGCCGGGGCGGGCCCGGCGCTCGCGCTGCTCCACTCCGGCTTTCTGTCCCACAAGGAGTGGGAACCGGCGGTCGAGCAGCTCGCCGACCGCTTCCGAGTGGTGTTGCCCGACCTGCCCCTCCACGGCGACTCCGAGCAGCGGCCCCGCCATCCCTACACGCGCGACTGGTTCGCGGAGGTGATGGCCGGGTTCTCGGCCGAGGTGCTCGGCCCGCGCCCGCTGCTGGCGGGGCACGACGCCGGCGCGGAGATCATCCTGCGGGCGGTCGAGCTCGGCTGGGTCTCGCCGGCGCGGCTGGTGCTCATGCCCAACCGCCTGCACGTTCCGCCGGCCCGGGGGGGAACCCGGGCGGCGATCCAGAGCGCGGCCCGCGCGGCCGCCGTCCCGGGGCTCGACGTGATGCTCTCCTACGCGGCCGCGGGGGTGTTCCGCCCCCAGCGGGGCGTGGCCCTCAGCGCCCGCGCCAACCCCGCCGCTGCCGACCTCTTCCGCCAGGCCTTCGCAGACGTTCCCGGCAACTCGAACCTGGCACGGTCGTGGGCGAAGGCCGCGCGCGACTGGCCGCGCGGCGCCCAGCGGCAGCTGCTCGATCTGTACCCCAGCCTCGACCTGCCCGTGCTGCTGCTCTGGGCGGACAGCGACCGTATGCATCCGCTGGCCGCGGCCGAAGAGGCGCTGGAGCTGCTGCCCCGCGGGCAGCTCCGGGTGCTCCCCGGCACGGGCTTCCTGATGGCCTACGACGACCCGGTCGGGCTGGCGCGCGAGCTCGCGGCGTTCTGCGGCTGACCCCGGACCGGCGGTCGCCGGCAGATAGGGTTTCAGGCTCCCGATCAGGAGTGAAGATGCCGAAAGAGAAACAGCTGTGGGGCGGCGAGACGAGCAAGGCCGTCGAGAACTTCCCGATCTCCGGCGAGACCGTCCCAGTCGAGGTGATCCACTGGCTGGCGCGTGTGAAGGGCGCCGCCGCCGCCGTCAACGGCGAGCTCGGCCTCGTGCCGAAGGCGAAGGCCCGCGCGATCGAGCGCGCCGCCAATGAGATCGCCGCGGGCAAGCACGACTCCCAGTTCCCGATCGACGTGTTCCAGACCGGCTCGGGCACGTCCTCGAACATGAACGCCAACGAGGTGATCGCGACCCTCAGCGGCGGGAGCGTGCACGCCAACGACCACGTCAACTACGGGCAGTCCTCGAACGACGTGTTCCCCTCCGCGGTGCACCTCGCCGCGCTGGACGTGGCGCAGAACGAGCTGCTCCCGGCGCTGAAGCAGCTCGAACGCTCCTTCGCGCGCAAGGGGAAGAGCTTCCAGAACGTCGTCAAGTCGGGCCGCACGCACCTGATGGATGCGGTCCCGGTCACCCTCGGGCAGGAGTTCAACGGGTACGCCGCGCAGATCGCGCTGGGGATCGAGCGCGTGCAATCGGCGCTCGTGCACGTCGGCCAGATCCCGCTCGGCGGTACCGCGACTGGCACCGGCCTGAACACCCACTCGCGCTTTGCCGAGCGCGTGCGCGCACGGCTGAAGAAGGAGTCGGGCCTGAAGCAGATCGCCGCGCCGCTCGACTCGTTCGAGGCGCAGGCCAACCGCGACGCGCTCGTCGAGCTCTCAGGTGCTCTGAAGGTGATCGCCGTCTCCCTGACCAAGATCGCGGGCGACCTCGCGCTGATGGGCTCGGGCCCGCGCGCCGGTATCGGCGAGCTGTTCCTGCCCGAGCTGCAGAAGGGCTCCTCGATCATGCCGGGGAAGGTCAACCCGGTGATCCCCGAGGTGGTGCTGCAGGTCTCCGCGCAGGTGATCGGGAACGACACCGCGATCACCGTCGGCGGGATGCAGGGGCAGTTCGAGCTGAACGTGCGCATCCCGCTGATCGCGCGCAACCTGCTCCAGTCGCTGAAGCTGCTCAGCTCGACGTCCGTCGTGTTCGCGGAGAAGTGCGTCGACGGCATCAGGGTCAACCGCGCGGGCACCGACGCCTCAGCCGGCGCGACGCTCGCGGTCGCCACCGCGCTGAACGGGGCGATCGGCTACGACCGGGCGACGGAGATCGTCAAAGAGGCGACCGCGTCGGGTCGCCCGCTGCGCGAGGTCGCGCTGGCGGCGGGAGTTGACGCGAAGCTCTACGACGAGACGATCGACCTGCGGAGGATCGCGGCGGGGAACCAGGCGTAGGGCCGGCGGGTTCGGGTATCCGGTATCGCGGGCGGCTTATGATGACCGTCCGTGGTGCCGGTTGCTCTGCTGATCCACGACGTGGCCCTGCTGGTCGCCCTGGTGCTGTACTTCCTGCCGACGATCGTGGCGCTCGCGCGTGGAGCCAGAAGGACGACGGCGGTGGTGATCGTCAACCTCCTGCTGGCCTGGACCGTGATCGGGTGGATAGTGGCGCTGGTGATGGCGTTCACGTCGTCGCGGCGGCCGCGAGCGTGAGCGCCCGCTAGCCCGCGGGCAGCGCCTTGTAGAGCCCGGCCACCGCAGCCGCCGCCGGCTTCGCTCTGCCCGAGTAGGTGAACAGCCCCTTCTGGTTGAGCCCTTCGATCAGCCGCAGGTGCTTGATGACGCGGTGGATCGAGCCGCCGCTGAACGTCGGCGTGAGCGGGTAATCGCGCAGCACCCACACGAACATCGCCGAGAGCGCCGGGTCGGCCGCGTAGACCTGGATGTGGTTCTTCAGCAGGGCAGCCTGGAAGGAGTAGCTGCCCGGCTTCCCGGCGGGGTTCAGCGTGTTCGATTCGGCTCCGAACTCGCTGATCACGAGCGCTTTGCCGGCGAAGGTCCTCGCCATTTGCGCCAGACGGGTCCGCATGCGCGCGGCGAGCTGCGCCGGGGTGTCGCTGGGGTGTTCGTACCAGCCCGTGTAGTCCGTCTCGGCGACGGCGTCGACGTTGGCGTAGAGCGCGCCGGCGTTGGTCGGGGGATGGCGTCCCCAAACGTCCACGGCGACCATCCGGCCCGGGTCGTGGGCGTGCAGCCAGCGCGCCGAATCCTGCACGTAGCGCACCTCGGCGGCGTTGCGGCCGTTGCCCGCGACCTCGTCGACGAGGTTCCAGGCGAAGATCGACGGGTGCAGCGCCGCGGCGGCCGCGGTCGTACGCACCTGCTGCTCGGCTTCGGCGTCGAGCCGCGCTGAGTTCGAGTACCACATGCCCGCGCCTTCGACCGGCCCGACGCCCTGCCAGACGAGCAGCCCGGCGGCGTCCAGACGTTCGAGCAGCGCCGGGTCGAGCGGGTGCTGCGCGCGCACGGCGTTGGCGCCGATCGTCTTCAGGTCAGCCACGATCCCGTCCTGGTCCGCTGGGGTCAGCGCGTCGCCGTGGCCGGGAACGTCCTCCTGGACGGTCGCCCCGTGGAGGCGCAGCCGCTGTCCGTTCAGGAGCACTTCCTGGCCGTGCCAGGTGATCTGGCGCAGGCCGACCCGGCCGGAGTAGCTGCTCTCGCCGGGCACGGCGAGCTGCATGGTGTAGAGGTTCGGTGCGGCGGGCGACCAGAGCGCCGGCGCGGCGACGGCGGCGGTCGCCGTCGCGACAGCGGTTCCGCCCGCGGGGACCGTGATCGGCCCGAACGCCAGCGGCACCGTCTGTGCGTCGTGGACGAGCGAGCCTTCGGGCCGGATCGCACGCGTCCCGCCGTAGTTGTGGACCTGGACGCTGACGGTCACGTTCGCCTGCCCACCGGCGAGCGTCGTTTCGATCGCCGGCGCCGCGAGGTCGCTGGCGCCGAGCGGGCGCACGTCCACCTCGCCGTCGAGCCCACCCCAGTTGAACCACGTACGGTGAAAGCCTTCTTCGGCTTGGCGCCCCGGGAACCGCCAGTCCACCCGCACGACGATCGCGTGCGCGCCTGCGGTGAGCGTCGTCGGCATGGCGAACGGCAGGTAGGAGCCGCGGTGGCTGGCGAGCAGCTTGCCGTCGACGAACACTTCGGCGCGGTAGTTGGCCGAGTAGAAGTCGAGCTCGTAGCGTCCCGCCGCAGGCGCCTGGAAGGTGGTCCGGTACCACGCGACCGAGCCCAGGTAGTTGCGGCCGCCGGCGCGGCCGCTGAAGGGAGTCGCGTTGACCACGTTCGGCACGCTCACGGTCGCGCCGGAGAAGCTGCCGGCAGCCCAGCCGTGGGCCAGGCCCGTGTTCGCCGGGTCGCGGCGCAGCGTCCACTGCGTCAGGGGCGTGCGCGCACCCGGGCCTTCGAAGATCAGCGACTGGCGCGGCGGCGCTTCGGCCTCGGCCGCCGAGGTCGCAAAGGCAGCGCAGACGATCAGGGCCGCGAGGGCGGGCTTGAACAGGTGGGAGAGCACGGTGTCTCGGAAGCCGCTCACGGACCTGGGTTCTCCCGGCCCGCCCGCTTCTCCTGCACTAACAGCCGCAAGAGGCGATCAGAGCGCCGCCGCCGCTCCGGCGCTTGCCTGCTCGCTCGCCGCGCCGCCTTCGAGCAGCCAGCCGAGGACGAGCAGCGCCCCGGCCTTCGAGAGCGGTTCGTTGAGGTTCCCGCACTTGGGCGATTGCACGCAGGAGGGGCAGCCGCTCTTGCAGCCGCAGCCGGCGATCAGCCGCCGCGCGTCCTCGCACAGCTCCTCGAAGCGGGCGAAGGCCGTGCGGGCGATGCCGATGCCGCCGGGGTGCCCGTCGTAGAGGAAGATCGTCGGTACGCCCGTCTGCGGATGCACGTTCGTGGAGAGCCCGCCGATGTCCCAGCGGTCGCACATCGCGATCAGCGGCAGCACCGCGATCTGAGCGTGCTCCGTCGCGTGAAGGGAGCCCAGCAACTGCTCCATCGAAACCCGCTCGGCCAGCTCGCCCGCGTCGAGCTCGAACCACAGCGCCTGCGTCGCGAAGCTGGTCGGCGGCAGCTCGAGCGCGAACAGGTCGAGCTGGGAGTGGTCGGCGAGGCGACGGCGCTGGTAGGCGAGCACCGTGTCGGTGACGCTCACCTCCCCGAACGACAGCCGCACCCCGAGCGCCTCTCGCCGGTCGAGCAGCGCCACGATCTCCGTGTCCGTGACCCGCTTCGGCTGTGTGTACCAGTCGCCGGTGAAAGGCGAGACGAGCGCCCGCCTGCGCTCGAGGTCGAGCTCACGCACCTCGTAAGAGCGCCCGAGGTGCATGTAGATCGCGCCCTCGTGGATCGTCGAGTGGGCGCGCGCCGCCTCGGTGGTCCCGATCAGCTCCCCGGAGGAGACGTCCACGATGGCGAAGCTCTCGGGCGAGGCCGAGCGCAGGGAGACCTCAGCCGCCGGGTAGGAGCCGGGGCGGCGCGGCACGTAGCTCCTCCCGGCGACGCCCTCGCGCCGGCGCAGCTCGCCGGCGCTCTCGAGCAGCTCCGCGGCGGCCTCCCAGCGAGGGCCGAGGAACTCGGCGTCGCCGCGTGAGAGCGGGCCCTCGTGCGCCGCGCACAGCAGCTGGCGCCGGTAGATCAACGGCGACTCGTGGTCGAGGATCGCCGCCTCGACCGGACGGTCCAGGAACTCGTCGGGGTGCCGGCAGAAGAACTGGTCGAGCGCGTCCTCGCCCGCCAGGAACACCGCAAGCCCGCGGCCGCGGCGCCCGGCACGGCCCCACATCTGCCGCAGCGACGCGACGGTTCCAGGGAACGTCACCACGAGCGCGCCGTCGAGCTCGCCGATGTCGATGCCCAGCTCGAGGGCGTCGGTCGTCACGATCGCGCGCAGCTCGCCGCGCATCAGCCGCCGCTCCAGCTCGCGCCGCTGCTGGGGCGTGTAGCCGGCGCGATAGGGAGCGACGAGCTCGGCCAGCTCCGGGTCTTCTGTCGCGAGGTCGTCGCGGACGAGCCGGCTCAGGACCTCGACGCCCTTGCGCGACTTCATGAAGCAGATCATCCGCGCGTCCTTGCGCACGAGCTCCGCCAGGAGCTCGGCCGCCTCGCCCAGCGCTGAGCGCCGCTGCCCACTGGCCTCGTCGGTCAGCGGCGGGTTCCAGATCGCGATCTTGCGCTCGGGTGCCGGCGAGGCGTCGCGATCGACGAGCGCGAAGCCGTCGAGGCCGGTCAACCGCTCGGCCAGCTCGACCGGGTTGGCGATCGTCGCCGAGGCCATCAGCACCCGCGGGGAGGTGCCGTAGGCGGCGGCGACCCTCAGCAGGCGCCGGAGCACGTTCGCCACGTGCGACCCGAACACGCCCCGGTAGACGTGCGCCTCGTCCACGACGACGACCGCGAGGTTCGCGAACAGGTCAGACCAGGCGCCGTGGTTGGGCAGGATCCCGACGTGCAGCATGTCGGGGTTGGTGAGCACGATGTTCGCGCGGCGCCGGATCTCGGCGCGCGCCTCGCGCGGCGTGTCGCCGTCGTAGATGGCCGGGCGCACCTCCTTCGAGAGCCCGAAGGCCGCCAGCGCCCGTGCCTGGTCCTGCGCGAGCGCCTTCGTGGGATAGAGGTAGATCGCGCGCGCCCTGCTGTCGCGGCAGAGCACGTCCAGCGTCGGCAGGTTGAAGCACATCGACTTGCCCGAAGCGGTGCCGGTGGTGACGATCGTGGGGCCGCGCCAGGCCGCGGCGAGCGCCTCCGCCTGGTGCTCGTAGAGGCGCTCGACGCCCACCTTCGCGAGGCCCGCGAGCAGCCGCGGATGCAGCTCCACCGGGGTCTCGGCGTGCCGGGCGGGGCCCGGCCCCTCACGCGCCTCGCGCACAAGTCGCCCGTCGGCGCGCCCGGCTTCCAGCATCGCGCTCCAGGGCTGTTCTCTGAGGTCCGCCGGCAAGGACTTGAGATAGTAGAGGCGATGCCGACCGCCCCCGCGCCGGACGCAGGCGTTCTGCGCAGCTTCCACCATTCTTCCTACCCGCCGGAGCGGATCGCCGCGACCAAGCGCGAGCGCGCGACCGTCTGTCTGCCCGCGCGCGAGTGCGCCGGGACGGTCGGCGAGGTCGTGGCGGCGCTCGTGCCTCTGCGCGAGCAGGGCGCGATCGACGAGATCCTCGTCGTCGACGCGGCCTCGCGCGACGGCACGGCTGAGGTCGCGGCGGCGGCGGGCGCCCGTGTCGTGCAGGAGGGCGAGCTGATGCCCTCCTACGGCCCCGTGCTCGGCAAGGGCGATGCGATGTGGCGGGCGCTCAGCGCGTGCGAGGGAGGCCTCGTGTGCTTCCTGGACGCCGACACCGAAGCCTTCTCGGCGCACTTCGCCACCGGCCTTCTCGGCGCGCTCGTCTGCGAGCCGGGCGTGCGGCTCGTCAAGGGCTTCTACCGGCGCCCGCTCGGGGCCGCGGGTGAGGGGGGCGGGCGCGTCAACCACCTGCTGGCCCGGCCGGCGCTCGAGCTGTTCTACCCGGCGCTGTCCGGGCTGCGCCAGCCTTTGGCCGGCGAGGTCGCGGCGCGGCGCGAGTTGCTCGAGCGGCTGCCGTTCGCGACCGGCTACGGCGTCGAGATCGCGATGCTGATCGATGCCTGGCGCGCGGTCGGCGTGGACGGGCTCGCCCAGGTCGATCTCGACGAGCACCACAACCCGCACAAGCCGCTTTCCGAGCTGGAGCCGATGGCCCGCACGGTGCTCGCCACGCTCGCCGCGCGGATGGCGGCCGAAGGGCGGCTGCAGGGCGGGCCGGAGGGGCCCGTGGAACGCCCGGCGCTCGCCTCGCTCGCGGAGGCCGCGTGAGCGTTCCCGGCGGGGCAGGCGGCGTGCGCTGCCTGTACCTCGACCTCGACGGCACGCTCCTCGGCCGAGGCGCCTCGCTGCTGCACGACGGCGAGGGCAACGTGACGATCGAGGGCGTGCGCGCGATCCAGGCCTGCCTGCGCGCCGATGTGGAGGTCGTGCTGATGTCGGGCCGCCGCCAGGCGCAGGTCAAAGAGGACGCCCGCCTGTTCGGACAGGGCGCCTACATCTACGAGGCCGGCGCATGTCTGGTCCTCGACGGCGAGGAGCACTGGCTGACCGGCGCGATGGTGCCGGGGGAGCTGACGATCGCCGAGCAGATCGAGGAGACGGGTGCCCCCGCGCTGCTGCTGGAGACCTACAGCGGCCGCCTGGAGTACCACGAGCCGTGGCACGTGAACCGCGAGGTCTCGCACCTCTTCCGCGGCCTGATCGATGCGTTCGAGGCAGACGAGCTGCTCACCGAGAACGGCCACGACCAGCTGCGACTGGTGGACAACGGCGTCGTCAACCGCCGCTCGCCCGACCTCGCGGCGCTGCCGCACGTGCGCGGCTACCACCTGGTGCCGAAGGGCGCGTCCAAGTCGGCCGCGGTCGCTCTGCACATGCGGATCCGCGGCTACGCGCCCGAGCAGGCCTTCGCGGTCGGCGACTCGCGCGAGGACCTGGCGTGCGCGGCGCACGTCGGCAGCTTCTGGCTGGTCGCGAACGCGGTCGCGCGCGACCCCTCGATGCGCGAGGCGATCGCGGGGATGGGGAACGTGCGCGTGGCCGCGGCGGGCAACGGGCCCGGGGTCTACGAGGCTGTCCTCAGCACCTTGATGGGCTAGGACCCGCCGAGCCGGCGCCAGAGCCGGCGCCAGAAGCCGGGCCGCGGGCGCCGGCGCCAGAGCGCGGGCGGCGGCACCGTCGTGCGCACCAACGCGACCCAGTCCTGAAGCGGCAGCTCGCCGGAGATCAGGCGCCCGAGCGCCCCGGTGACGGGAGCCTGCACGTGCGCCGCCTCCAGCGTCCGCGCCAGCAGCGGGAC
The DNA here is from genome assembly GCA_963738815.1 of uncultured Solirubrobacteraceae bacterium. GTDB lineage: Bacteria > Actinomycetota > Thermoleophilia > Solirubrobacterales > Solirubrobacteraceae > Palsa-744. Next base: position 256,151 of record CAVTXW010000007.1, on the reverse strand, counting down.
GGTCTCGAGCGCCTCTACGGCTTGGCCGACGCGCTGGGGGATCTCGGCGGCGGGGACGCCTCCCGCCAGCAGCTCCCCGGCGCGTCGGTTGCGGCTTTCCGGCGCGAGCGCCGTCGCGACCAGATCTCCCGCTCCGGCCAGACCGATCATCGACTCCGGGCGTGCGCCGAGCGTCTCCGCGTAGCGCCAGACCTCGGCGAAGATGTGCCCTGCGGCGGCCCCGGCCGCGTTCAGCCCCTGGGCTTCGGTCGCTCCAGCGGCGAGCGCCGCGGCGTTCTTGGCTGCCCCGGCCAGCTCCACCCCGACCGGGTCGTTGGACTGCTCGCACACGACGCCGGCTCGGTTGAAGATCTGCGAGAGCGCCCGCGCGAGGTCCTCGTCCAGCGACGCGGCGACCAGCGCGGCGCCGTCGCGCACCATCTCGCGCGCGTGGGCGGGGCCGCCCAGACAGGCGACGCGGTGGGCGCCGAAGCGCTCGCTCAGCACGATCGTCGGAGGAGTGCCGGAGGGAGGAACGAGCCCCTTCGCCACCGGCACGAGCGCCGTGCGGGCGCCGAGGCCGACCGCGACGAGCGTGTCGATCGCCTCGCCGAGCGTCTGCGAAGGCACGGCCAGGAAGACGAAGTCGGCGCGTGCTGCTCCCGCGGACGCGGGCTCGACGCGCATCCCCGCGGGGAGCTCCACCCCCGGTAGGTACTCGGCGTTCTCCCGCGTGCTCTCCAGAACCTGCGCCTGCTCGGGGGTGCGGGTCTGAAGCGTGGTGCGCAGCCCGCCGCGCTCGAGTAGCACGGCCAGCGCCGTCCCGAACGAGCCGGCCCCGACGACCGTCGCCCGGCGCGGGCCGGGGCGCGTCCTGAGCGTCCCCGCTGGCCGAGCGGCCTGGCTCGCAGTAGGCTCGGGCTCGTCCATTCATGCCCGAGCCTACTGATCGGAACCCTCCCTCCCGAACCTGGCGAAACTGGGCCGGCGATGAGTGCTGCGCGCCCTCGCGGAGGAGCTCGCCGGGGAGCGTCGAGGAGCTCGCCGAGGCGGTCGGCGAGGCCGCCGCGAGCGGGCTCGGTGTGCGCGTCGCCGGTGCAGGGCACTCCTTCAGCGACATCGCGCTGACCGACGGGGCGATGCTCGGGCTGGGCCGCATGAACCGTGTGCTCGACGCCGACCGGGCGTCGGGGCTCGTCAAGGTGCAGGCCGGGATCACGATCCGTGAGCTGAGCAGCGAGCTCGATCGCCACGGACTCGCGATGGAGAACCTCGGCGACATCGACGTGCAGAGCATCGCCGGCGCGATCTCGACCGCCACGCACGGCACGGGGGCGCGCCTGCGCAACATCTCCTCGCAGGTCGCCGAGCTGACGCTCGTTCTCGCCGACGGATCCACCCTGGTGTGCTCCGAGGATCGCGAGCCGGAGGCGTTCCGCGCGGCCCGGGTCGGTCTCGGCTCGCTGGGAGCGATCGCGGAGGTGACGCTGCGCTGCGTCCCCGCGTTCACCCTCCGAGGCGTCGACGAGCCGGCGCCGCTGGCCGACGTGCTCTCGTCCTTCGAGGAGCGCGCGCTGGCCAACGACCACTTCGAGTTCTTCGTGTTCCCGCACGCCGACGTGGCGCTCACGCGGACCAACAACCGCACCGGTGAGGGGGCTCGCCCACGCGGGCGCGTGAACGCGTACGCAAACGACATCCTGCTCACCAACCACGCCTTCGGTGCGCTCTGCCGCCTCGGCCGCCGCTTCCCGAACCGGATCCCGCAGCTGAACAGGCTGGTGACGAAGCTCGCGGGCGGCTCCACGCGCGTCGAACGCTCGGCTTCGATCTTCGCCAGCCCGCGCCTGGTCCGCTTCACCGAGATGGAGTACGCCGTGCCGCGCGAGCGCACGGCGGAGGCCGTCGAAGCCGTGCTCGCGTTGATCCCGCGTGAGGGCTTCAGGGTGCCCTTCCCGATCGAGGTTCGGACGGTGGCGAGCGACGACGCGATGCTCAGCACGGCGTCCGGGCGCGACAGCGGCTTCGTCGCCGTGCACATGTTCCAGGGGATGGAGTGGGAGCCCTACTTCCGTGCCGTCGAGGGGCTGATGGACCGCTTCGACGGCCGCCCGCACTGGGGCAAGCGCCATTTCCAGACGGCCGCGACGCTGCGCGGCCGCTACCCCGAGTGGGACGCCTTCCAGCGCGTGCGCGCGCGACTGGACCCGCGCGGCGTCTTCGCCAACGACTGGACCGAACGCGTGCTCGGCCCCGTGGCGGCGTCAGCCGCGCCGCCGGCGCACCCGATCGCGGGGCATCGGTGAGCGCGCCCGCCGCGACCACGGCCGCACCGGCCTCCTCGGCCTACGAGCGGCTCGAGCGCGCCACCGCCGAGCTCACGCCCCCGTTCGCCCTCGTCGATCTCGATGCGCTCGAGGACAACGCCCGCGACATGGAACGGCGAGCGGCCGGCAAGCCGATCCGCCTCGCGAGCAAGTCGGTCCGTTGCCGCTCGCTGCAGGAGCGCGTGCTTGCGAGAGCGGGCTTCCGCGGGACGATGGCGTTCACTCTGCCCGAGGCGCTGTGGCTCGCCTCCGAGGGCGTCGATGACGTGCTCGTCGCCTATCCGACGGCCGACGCCGAGTCGTTGCGCGAGCTGGCGGCGAGCGGCGCCGGAGTGACGGTGATGGTGGATTCGGCTGAGGGGCTGCGGCTGATCGACCGCGCGCTCGACGGCGCGCCGGGCGGGCCGGTCTCGGTCTGCCTGGACATCGACGCAGGGTGGCGCGCGGCCGCCGGGCGCGTGCGCGTAGGCGCGCGCCGCTCGCCGGTGCGAACGCCGGCCGACGCCGCGGCGATGGCGCGCGAGGTGCTCGCGCGCGAGCGCCTTCAGCTCGCGGGCATCATGGCCTACGAGGCGCAGATCGCCGGTGTCGGCGACGAGCCGGCGGGAAGTCCGCTGCGGGGGCGCGCGATCCGGGCCATGCAGGCACGCTCTGCGCGAGAGCTGGCAGTGCGCCGCGGAGCGATCGTGGCCGCGGTGGCCGAGGTGCTGTCCTCGGCCGGGGCGCCGCCGCTGCAGTTCGTCAACGGCGGCGGGACCGGCAGCCTGCACGGGACGGCGGCCGAGGCGTCGGTCACCGAGCTGGCCGCCGGGTCAGGGCTCTACGGCCCGACGCTGTTCGACGCCTACCGCGCGTTCACCCCGCGGCCCGCGGCGCTGTTCGCGCTGCCGGTCGTGCGCCGCCCCAGCCGGGGCGTCGTGACCGCACTCGGCGGCGGCTACCTCGCCTCCGGGCCCGCCGACTCCGCGCGCCTGCCGCGTCCCTACCTGCCCGCAGGCCTGCGACTGGACGGCCAGGAGGGGGCGGGGGAGGTGCAGACGCCGCTGCTCGGCGATGCGGCGGACAAGCTCGCGCTCGGCGACCGTGTGTACTTCCGCCACGCGAAGGCCGGCGAGCTGTGCGAGCGCTTCGAGTCCCTGCACCTGATCGAGGGCGGACGGGTCGTCGAGCAGGCACCGACCTACCGCGGTGAGGGACGATGCTTCCTGTGAGAGGCGAACGCTTGGAGGAGGTGCTGCGGGAAGTCGTCGAGACGCTCGCGCCCCTGGACCGAACGCCCTGCTCGCCCGGCGAGCGGGAGGCGGCCGAGTGGCTGGCCGCGCGCCTGCGCGCGGTCGAGGGCGTGTCCGTCGCCCTCGAGGACGAGGTTTCCTGGGGCACGTTCCCGCCGAACGCAACCGTCGTCGGCCTGATCGGGGTCGCGGCTGCGGGCGCGGCGTTCAGGGGACGCCGCGCTGCCGCGGTGGCGCTGGCGCTCGCTTGCGTGGGCGGGCTGCTCGACGAGGCCCAGAACGGGCCCCGGATCCTGCGCCGGGCGATCCGGCGCAGGCGGCGCACGGTCAACGTCGTTGCGCGAGCCGGCGACCAGGAGGCGATCGAGACGCTGGTCGTGCTCGCACACCACGACGCGCCCCAAACCGGTCTCCTGTTCGACCAGACGCTGCTGAGGCGAGCCTGGGAACGGAACCCGGAGCGGCTGGGGCGGGCGAAAACGCCGCTGCCGCAATGGTGGGCGGGCCTCGTCTCGCCCGCGTGTGCGCTGCTGAGCGCCCTCGTCCGCCGCCGTGAGCCGGCCGCGGCGGGCGTGGTGCTGGGGGCGCTCGCGACAGCGGCCGTCGCGGACCTGTGGCGCGGTCAGACCGTCCAGGGCGCCAACGACAACCTCTCCGGCGTGGCGGCGCTCGTGGCCCTTGCCGAGATGCTCGCCGCCGACCGGCCGCGCGGACTGCGTGTGATGCTCGTCTCCTGCGGCGCCGAGGAGACCTTGCAGGACGGGATCCGCGCGTTCGTCGCCCGCCACGGCGCATCGCTGCCGCCGGAGAGCACGACGTTCGTGAACCTCGACACGGTCGGCTCGCCCCACCTCATCATGCTCGAGGCGGAGGGCCCGATCTGGATGGAGAGCTACACGGGCCCCTGGCTGCGCGACCTCCTCGCCGGGCATGCCGAGCGCCTGGAGATCCCGCTGGAGCGGGGGTTCCGCGCCCGAGCCTCGACCGACTCCGTGATCCCGAGCAGGGCCGGCTACCCGACGGCGACGCTCGTGTCGATCACCGACTGGCGCGCGCCGGCCAACTACCACCTCGCGAGCGACGTGCCGGAGAACCTGGACTACCGGACCGTCGCCGCTGCGACGCGGCTCGTCGAGAGCGTGCTGCGCGAGCTGGCCGCGCGGAGCGCCGGCGGGCTCCGGGACGCCGCCCTACGCTCGTAGGGAGATGCCGGAGGGCGACACCATCCACCGCGCGGCGGGCCGCATCCGCCACGCGTTCGAGGGCCGCGCGCCGGAGCTGATCGAGGCCCCGCAGCCCCGCCACCGTCACGACCGCTGGCCCGAGAAGCTCGCAGGGCGCACCCTGAGCGCCGTGGACGCGAGGGGCAAGCACCTGCTCCTGCGCTTCGAGGGCGGCCTGACGCTGCACTCGCACCTGCGGATGACCGGCCGCTGGTCGATCCGGCCCGAAGGGACGACCGCGCGCGGCGCGCGGCGCCACGCCTGGCTCGTGCTCGCAGGCGGCGGCTGGGAAGCCGTCCAGTACGGCGGCCCGGTGCTCGAGCTGATGAGCGACTCGCGCGCCCGCACCGACCCTCGGCTCGCCCTCCTCGGCCCCGACGTCATCGGCGAGAGCTTCGACGAGGGGACGGTCCTGCGGCGGCTGCGCGAAGACGACCCGACCCGGCCGATCGGCGACGCCCTGCTCGACCAGCGGACGATCGCGGGCATCGGCAACATGTGGAAGGCGGAGTGCTGCTGGGCCGCGCGAGCTCGACCCCTGGCGCGCGACGGCGGAGGTCCCGGACTCGCAGGTGCTGGCCGCGGTCGCCTTCGCGCGCGAGGAGATGAGCCGCTCGGCGCGCGACGGCGCGCATGTGCGCCCCCACGCCGTCTACCGGCAGCAGGGCCGGCCCTGCCCCCGCTGCGGGAGCGCGATCCGCGCCCGCGGGCAGTGGGAGGACAACCGCGTCACCTTCTGGTGCCCCGGCTGCCAGGGCTGACGGCGCCGCTGCGCTCCTCAGACGATCCCGGCCAGGCGCTCGCCCGCGCCACGCGCAGTCCCGCCTCGCCTCGCGCCCGGATCACGATCTGCAGGTCCAGGATGCGCAGGTCGAACTCATTCAGCTGGACCAGCCCGCGCCACCGCGTAGCAGGGGACGCCCGACTGGCGCGCGAGCGTCGCGACCTCGAAGGCCGCGCTGCCGGCGAGCGTCCGCTCGGATAGAGCACGGGACCGCGACGATGACCGCTCGCGAGGCGAGCATCCGCGTGTGGAAGCCGGCCCGCTCGAGGTGCACGGCGGCGTCGTGGTCCCCGGCTCCGTCCGGCAGCTCGACCGCGTCGGGCTGTGGCGCGCCGGCGCGCGGTCAGGCCGGCCGCGAGCGCGCCGGCGACGCGCCCGGCACCGACGCGCGCGGAGAAGCGCTCGCACGCGAGCAGCGCGTGGCGGCGGATCGGCGGGTTGCGTGCGGGCACGATCCGGCATCCTTCCAGCAAATGGCCCCTGCATCCGAGCACGAGATCGTCGAGGTGAGCGGCAGGGAGGTGAGGGTCAGCAACCCGGGCAAGCTCTACTTCCCGGCCGTCAAGATCACGAAGCTCGACCTCGTCAGCTACTACGTCGAGTGCGAGGAGGCGGTCGTGCGCGGCCTGCGCGAGCGCCCGACCGTGATGAAGCGCTGGGTGGACGGGGTCGAGGGCAAGCCGTTCTTCCAGAAGCGGGTGCCCGACAGCGCCCCCGAGTGGCTCGAGACCGCCACGGTCACCTTCCCCAGCGGACGCCACGCCGCGCGAGCTCGTCCCGAACGACGCCGCCCATCTGGTCTGGGGCGTGAACCTCGGCGTGATCGACTGGAACCCGTGGCCGGTGCGCCGCGCCGACCTCGACAGCCCCGATGAGCTGCGCGTGGATCTCGACCCGAGCCCTGGCGTGCCGTTCGCGGAGGTGCGCGAGGTGGCGCTCGGCGTGCGCGAGGTGCTCGACGAGCACGGGCTGCTCGGCTTCCCGAAGACCTCGGGCTCGCGCGGCATCCACATCTACGTGCGGGTGGTGCCCGAGCACGGCTTCGAAGAAGTGCGCCGCGCCGCGCTCGCGCTCGCGCGGGAGGTCGAGCGGCGCATGCCCGGGCGCGCGACGAGCAAGTGGTGGAAGGAGGAACGCGAAGGCGTCTTCATCGACTACAACCAGAACGCGCGCGACCGCACCGTCGCCTCCGTCTACTCGGTGCGTGCGGTCCCCGACGCGCGCGTGTCCTGCGCGCTGGAGTGGGACGAGGTCGCCGCGGTCGAGCCGGCAGACCTGACGCTTCGCACCGTCCCGGCGCGGCTGCGCGAGCGCGGCGATCCGGGTGCGGCGATCGACGAGCACCCCGGCAGCCTCGACGCCCTGCTCGAGCTGGCCGCGCGCGACGAGCGCGAGGGGCTCGGCGACGCCCCCTGGCCGCCGCACTTCCGCAAGCAGAAGGGCGAGCCCAAGCGCGTCCAGCCGAGCCGCGCGAAAGGCGCGCGGAAGAAAGCCGCCGAGGCGTGAGCCTGCCGCTGAAGCCCCCGGTCCAGCCGGAGCTGGCGCTGTCGCGCAAGCAGCTTCCCGAGGGGGAGGAGTACTGCTACGAGATCAAGCTCGACGGCTTCCGCTGCCTGGCGTTCGTGGACGGCGAGGAGATCTACCTGCAGTCGCGCAACGCACGCCCGCTCGGGCGCTACTTCCCGGAGCTCGTGCTGCCCGCCGGGCGTTACGTCCTCGACGGGGAGATCGTCGTGCGCGACGCCGAGGGACGTGAGGACTTCGACGCGCTCGGCCAGCGCATCCACCCCGCGGAGTCGCGGATCGAACGCCTGTCGGGCGAGACGCCGGCCGTCTACGTCGCGTTCGACCTGCTCGCGCGCGAGGACGAGAGCCTGCTCGAGCGCCCCTTCACCGAGCGTCGCGCAGCGCTCGAGGAGCTGCTCGCCGGCGAGCGCCTTCGCCTCTGCCCCCGTCGAGCTGATGCCGACGGTTCAGAGCGCCGCCGAGGCCGAGGTCTGGCTGCAGGGCGCCGAGGGGGCGATCGCGAAGGAGCGCGATGCGCCCTACCGCCCCGGCGAGCGCAAGGGCATGTTCAAGGTCAAGCGCGTGCGCACGATCGACGCCGTCGTCGTCGGCTGGCGGCCGGGCAAGGCAGAGGGCACCGTCGGCGCGCTGATCCTCGGCCTCTACGACGGCGAGGAGCTGCGCGTCGTCGGACACTGCTCGGGGCTCAGCGCCGCCGAGAAGAAGCGGCTCGTCTCGTTCCTGAAACCGTACGAGACGGGAGAGCGCGGCTCAGGCGAGCAGAGCCGCTGGAGCGCTGGTCGTGACCTGGAGTGGGTCGGCCTGCGCCCCGAGCTCGTCGTGGAGATCGACTTCGACCACGTCTCGGCGGGCCGCATCCGCCACGGCGCCAAGCTCCGGCGCTGGCGCGAGGACAAGCCTGCGCGAGAGTGCTCCTACGAGCAGCTGCAGGCCTGAGCCGGGCAGATAGCATCGGGTGCCATGAGCGCTGAGACGGCGACCGTCGCCGAGGAGGAGTACCTGCAGATCCTCTTCTGGCTGCAGGAGGCCGGGCTGCCGATGACGGGCGCGAACGTCGCCCGCGCGATGCAGCTCTCGGCGCCGACCGTGCACGAGATGATCGGCCGCCTCGAGCGCGACGGCTACATCACGCGCGGCTCCGACCGCGCGATCGCCTTCACGGCGAGCGGAGAGGAGCACGCCGAGGGCATCGTCCGCCGCCACCGCCTGATCGAGCGCTTTCTCACCGACGTGCTCGGTGTGCCGTGGGACGAGGTGCACGAGGAGGCTGAGCGCCTCGAGCACGCGATGTCGCCGGTGCTGGAGGAACGGATGCGGGCGGCGATCGGCGACGCGAAGACGTGCCCGCACGGGCACCCGATCGCGGCCGGCTCGCGCCTCGCGGGCGTTCCGCTGGCCGATGTCGAGGTCGGGGCGGACGTGACGGTGCTGCGCTTCGAGAACGAGGCCGAGGATCTCCTGCACTACCTGAAGGCCTCGGGGCTCGAGCCGGGGCTGCAGGGCACGGTCGCCGAGCGCGACGATGCGAAGGTGGTGCTGCGCGCCGCCGACGGCACCATCTCCGCAGTGACGCCGAGCGTGGCCGAGACCGTGTCCGTGATCGCCGACCCCTCGCCGCCGCCGCGCACCGCGCTGCCCGAGCAGCTGGTGCTCGGCCAGCGCTACGGGCGCTGACCCGGGGTCGATCGGCTCCAAGACCGGCGCCGGGCACCGAGCGCCGGCCGATCCCTGACGCCGGCATGGAGCGCCGGCCGACCTCCCGCTCTCAAAGCGAGCGGTAGGCCTCCGCGAGGCGCACGACCCCGGTCTCGATCTGCTCAGGCGTGACGCCCGAGTACGCCAGGCGCAGCGTGTTCTCGCCGCCCTCCAGCAGGAAGTCCGTGCCCTTCACGAACGCGACGCCCCGCTCGGCGGCGGCGTCGAACAGGCGGTGCACGTCGGTCCCCGGCGGCAGCGTCAGCCACATGAAGTAGCCGCCCTGCGGCTCCACGAACTCGGCCTCGGGCAGCTCGCGCCGCAGCGCGCCGGCGAGCGTCTGCGCGCGCTCGGCGAGCGCCCGCTTCACGGTCTCGATCGAGCTGTCGATCTTGCCGGAGGCGCAGAACTCGTAGACCAGCGACTCCGAGACCATGTTCGGCGAGATGTAGGTGTTGGTGGCGTTCTTGATGAGCGCCGCGATCAGGTCGGGCGGACCGACCAGGTAGCCGACGCGCACCCCCGGGCAGACGGTCTTGGTGAACGACGACGCGTACACGACGCGGCTGCCGTCGATCGAGAGCATCGTCGGCACCGGCTCGCCGGTGAAGCGCAGCTCGGCGTAGGGGTCGTCCTCCAGGATCACGAAGTCGTGCTCGGCGGCGAGCGCGAGCAGCTCTTCGCGCTTTGCGAGCGAGAGCGTGTACCCGGCGGGGTTCTGGAAGTTGGGGATGATGTGAGCGAGCTTCGGGCGCGCGCCGCCGCCCAGCAGCGTCCGCAGAGCGGCCGTGTCGATCCCGTCGGTCTCGAGCGCGACGGCATGGAGCTGCGCGCCGCGCTGGCGCAGGCCGAGCAGCGTGCGGTCGTACGTGGGGCTCTCGACGACGACCTCGTCGCCGGCGTGGACGAGGTGGTCGAAGAGGAACGCGTCGGCCTGCAGCGAGCCGTTCGTGACCAGCACCCGGTCGGGCTCGACGCCGTGCTTGTCCGCGATCCACGCGCGCAGGCGGGGGTAGCCGACGGCGGTCCCGTAGGCGGTCGTGCCTTCGGGGTCGCTCTCGAAGGCGCGCACGGCGGCTTCCTTGAGCCCGTCGACGTCGATGATGTCCAGCGAGGGCACCCCGCGGGCGAAGGAGATGGTCGGTCCGGTGGTCGTAGGCATAGCGGCGTAGCTTAGGCGTCCGAGCAGCTCGTCGTACTCATGGGTCAGCTCGCGCGCCGCGCGCTCCAGCCGTTCGCGGAAACGCAGCAGCTCGGCCGGTCCCGGGCCCGGGCGGCCGGGGCTGCCGACGGCGGCGGCGCCGGCTCCCGCGGCGGCGCCGGGGCCGTCGTAGCGGGCGGGGCCGGGCGGCGGAGTGCGCGCGCTCGGAGGCGCGCCGGCCCGCCGCACACCGAGCCGGGGCGCCGACGGTGGGGGCGGCGGCGTCGCGACGGCACGCGGCGCGGCGCGCGGGGCGCATGGCCTGGCTCGACGGCGCCGGGGGCTCTGCGGCCGGCGCCAGCCGCTCGGGCGGCGGGCCGCCTCCTCGCTCCACGGACTCGTCGACGATGCGCCCGAAGCCCGTGTGCGCGGACGCGGGGGCCGGGTTCCCGCCGCCGGCCGCGGCGGGCGGCTGGGCGGGCTCCTCGCCCGGAGATTGCGCCGGCGAGGAGATCTCCTTGACCGCTCCTTCGAGCTCGCCGAGCTTGCGCTCGAGCTCGTTCAGCGTGCGTGCCAGCTCGCGCTCGTCCATGCGGTCAAGCGTATCGGCAGGGATTGGGAGGCCGGCCGGCGCTCCGTGCCCGCCTCCGGGCGCCCGGCCGGACCTCGCGGTGGGGGAGCGCACGGGCGCCGGACGCTCCGCGCCGGCCTACGAGGCGCTCGCCACCTGGCTTCGGGAGCAGCGGGCGGCGTCAGGCGGCGGAGACCGACGCGCCGCCGAGCACCTCGACGGCGATCGCGGCGGTTTCGGTCGGGGTGCGCCCGACGCGCACGCCCTTGCCTTCGAGCGCCTCCGCCTTCGCGGCGGCGGTGCCCGAGGAGCCGGAGACCATCGCCCCGGCGTGGCCCATCTGCTTGCCGGCTGGGGCCGTGAAGCCCGCGATGTAGGCGACCACGGGCTTGGTCATGTGCTCGGCGATGTACTCCGCGGCCTCCTCCTCGGCCGAGCCGCCGATCTCGCCCGAGAGCACCACCAGCTCGGTCTCGGCGTCGGCCTCGAACAGCTCGAGGATGTCGACGAACGAGGAGCCCGGCACGGGGTCGCCGCCGATGCCGACGATCGAGCTGCAGCCGAAGCCGGCCTGGGCGATCTCGTTGCCGATCTGGTAGGTGAGGGTGCCCGAGCGCGAGACCACGCCGACGTTGCCCTGCTTGAAGAAGGAGGCCGGGATGATGCCCACGTTGGCCTTGCCGGGGGACAGGATCCCCGGGCAGTTCGGCCCGACGAGGCGAGTGCGCGGATGGTCGCGCTTGAGGGTGTTGTAGACGCGGAGCTCGTCGTGGGCGGGGATGCCCTCGGTGATCGCGATCACCAGCTCGACGTCCGCGGCTGCCGCCTCGAGGATCGCGTCGGCGGCGAAGCGCGGCGGGACGAAGATCATCGCCGTGTTCGGTTTCACCTCGGCGGCGGCCTGCTCCCAGCTGTCGAAGACGGGGATCCCCTCGACGTCCTGGCCGCCCTTGCCGGGCGTCACGCCACCCACGACGTCGGTGCCGTAGCGGCGGTTGTTGAGCGTGTGGAAGCTGCCCTCGCGGCCGGTGATCCCGGCCACGCACAGGCGCGTGCCCTCGTCCACCAGGACCGACATCAGACGGCCGCCTCGACCGCGCGGCCGGAGGCCAGCGCCACGACCTTCTCGGCGGCCTCGTCCATGGTCGCCGCCGGGTAGACGTTGGGAAGCGCCGCCTCGCGCAGGAGCTTGCGGCCCTGCTCGTCGTTCGTGCCGTCGAGGCGCACGACGAAGGGGATCCCTTTTCCGTGCTCGTCGAGCTGCCCGAAGGCGGCGATCAGCCCTTCGGCCACTTCGTCGCAGCGCGTGATGCCGCCGAAGATGTTGAACAGCACGGCCTTGACCGCGTCGTTGGCGAGGATCAGCTCGACGGCGCCGCGGATCTTCTCCGCGTTGGAGCCGCCGCCGGCGTCGAGGAAGTTCGCAGGGTGCCCGCCCGCCTGGGCGACCACGTCGAGCGTGGACATCACGAGCCCGGCGCCGTTGCCGAGGATGCCGATGTCGCCGTCGAGCTTGACGTACTGGACGCCCTCTTCCTTGGCGCGGCGCTCGAGCGGGTCTTCGTTCTCGCTGTCGGAGAGCGACTGGTTCTCGGGGTGGCGGTAGAGCGCGTTGCCGTCGAGTGAGACCTTCGCGTCCAGCGCGCGGACCTCACGCTCCGGCGTGACGATCAGCGGGTTGATCTCGGTCAGCGTCGCGTCCTCCTGCAGCCAGACCTCGTACAGCGCGACGAGCGCGTCGGCGACGCCCTCGACCACATCGGCGTCGGCGCCTCCGTCGCGAGCGATCTGCAGCGCCTGCTCGCGCGAGAGCCCGGCCAGCGGGTCGACGTGGGCGCGGATCAGCTTCTCGGGGGTCTTCTCGGCCACCTCTTCGATGTCCACGCCCCCCTCGACGCTGAACATCACGAGCGGCTTCTTCGCCGCGCGGTCGAGCAGCACGGAGGCGTAGTACTCGGTGGCGATGTCCGAGGCGTGCTCGATCCAGACCGTGTGGACCGTGTGGCCCTTGATGTCCATACCGAGGATGTTGCCTGCGTGCTCGCGCAGAGCGGCCTCGTCGGCGGCGAGCTTCACGCCGCCCGCCTTGCCGCGCCCGCCGATCAGGACCTGGGCCTTGACCACCACCGGGTAGCCGACATCAGCGGCCGCCGCGACGGCGCCGTCCACCGAATCGACAGCCTTTCCGGAGGAGACCCGCAGCCCGTGCCGGGCGAACAGCTCCTTGCCTTGGTACTCCAGCAGGTCCATTTGCGGCGCGGGACTCTAACGCAAGATCGCGCCCGGCGCGATGGCCCTCGCCGTGCTCTTGCGCCTCGGCGCGGCATAATGCCCGCGCGATGCCGCCGATCCCCAAGAACGTCACATTTGTCACCTTCGATGTCTACGGCACCCTGATCGACTGGGAGACCGGCGTCTTCGACGCTTTCTCCAAGGAGGCCGCGAAGGACGGCGTGGAGCTCGACCGCGCGACGCTGATCTCGATGTTCCACGAGATCGAGCGCGAGATCGAGAGCGGCTCCTACGAGCTTTACGCGGAGGTGCTGCGGCGCACCGCGCTGGAGATCGCGAAACGACTCGAGTGGCCGCTCGAGCCCTCCCGCTCGGGCTTCCTGCCCGACTCGGTGCAGCGCTGGGCTCCGTTCAAGGAGACCAACACGCAGCTGCAGAAGCTCTCCAAGAAGTACAAACTCGGGCTGCTCTCCAACATCGACGACAAGCTCCTGGGCCAGACGCGGCGGCACATCCCGACCGACTTCGACCTCGTCGTCACCGCCCAGCAGGTGCGCTCGTACAAGCCTGAGCCGCCCCACTTCACGGAGTGCGCCCGGCGCATCGGCGGCAAGCGCGGCTGGGTCCACGTAGCCGCGAGCTACTACCACGACGTCCTGCCGTGCCTCAAACAGCGGGTCCCGGTGATCTGGGTCAACCGCAACAAGGAGACGCTCGAGCCGTCGGCCAAAAAGCCCACGGCCGAAGTGGCCAACCTCAAAGAGGCCGCGAAACTCCTCGGCGTCTCCTGATCCGGTGCGGGCGCGGGCCCTGCACCCCGATGTGATCGCGGTGACGAGCGCGCTGCTGCAGGTGAACTGCGTGCTCTTGAGAGCCGCGGGCGAGCCCGCAGCGGACGACGCGTCCGGGCCCCTCCTAATTAAAAAGATTGACCCGCGCGCGGCGGTCGGTGAGGAGACCTTCGTCGTCGATTCGCCCGTGCTCCCCGAAGAGCTCGAGATGCTCCCCTCCCTGCTCGGACAGGCGGGCTGGCCCGCCCCCAGCGGCCTTCTTGCCACTCACGCCGACTGGGATCACGTGCTCGGGCCGCTCGCGTTCCCGGACGCGCCGCTGGGCCTGGCCGAGAGCAGCGCCCGCCGCCTCGCGGCCGAGCCCGGGGCCGCCCAGCGCGAGCTGCGCTCCTTCGACGAAGAGCTGCTACCTCCAGCGCGAGCGTCCTCTCGCGCTGGGCTCGCCCCAGGCCCTCCCCGTGCCGGGGCATCTGGAGATCGGCGCGCGCCGGCTCGAGCTGCACCCGACGGGCGGGCACACGCCCGACGGCATGGCGATCCTCGCCGGTTGGGCGGGCGTGCTCGTAACCGGCGACTACGTCTCGGAGATCGAGATCCCGATGCTGAACGACGGCGGCGACGTAGGGGAGTACCTCGCGACCCTCGAGCGCCTGCGGCCGCTGATCGCCGCCGTCGAGCACGTCGTTCCGGGACACGGCCCGATCCTCGACGCCGCCCGCGCGGGGAGGGTGCTCGACGAGGACCTCCTGTACCTGCGGGCGCTGGCTGAGAGCGGCGCCGAGGCGGAGCTGCCCGAGGGCCGGCGCTCGCGTGAGATGCGCGCGATCCACGCGCGCAACGTCGCGCAGCTCGCGCCCTAGCCGTCCTCGCTGACGATCGTCGCGATCGGCGCGCCCGCCTGGATCGGCGCGCCCTCCTCGATCGGCAGCGCGACGATCTTGCCGGCCTTGTGGGCGGTGATCTCGTTCTCCATCTTCATCGCCTCGATGATGCAGAGCAGCTGGCCCTCGGTGACCACGTCGCCCTCTTTGACGAGCACCTTCCACATGTTCCCCTGCAGGGGTGCCTCCAGCGTGTCCGGACCGCCGCCTGCGGCCGACTTGCGCTCGCCGCGTTTCGGCGCTTTGGCCGCCGCCGGAGCGGCGCCGTTCGAGGCCGCGATCCCGCCGCCTGCGAACGGCGGGCCGACCACGCGCACGTCGAAGCGCTTGCCGGACACCTCGACCTCGTAGGTCTGCTCGACCTTCTCGGCGTCCTCGCCCTCGGCGGGCTTCGCGTCCTTCGGGAAGGCGAGCGTCTTCAGCCACGCCTTGTCCTCGAGCAGGTCCTTGCAGGTGCTGCCGCGTTTCCAGTCGTCGGTCGCGAGCAGCGCCTGGTGGAAGGGGATCAGCGTCTTCAGGCCCTCGATCTCGTATTCGGCGAGCGCGCGCAGCATGCGCTGGGTGGCCTGCTCGCGGTCGGCGTCCCAGACGATCAGCTTCGCCACCATCGGGTCGTACATCGGCGACACCTCGCCGTTTTCGGCGACGCCGGAGTCGACCCGCACGCCGGGACCGGAGGGCTCGCGGTAGCGGCCGATCTTGCCCGGCGCCGGAGCGAAGTTCTTGGAGGCGTCCTCGGCGTTGATGCGGCACTCGATCGCGTGGCCGCGCAGCTCGACGTCCTCCTGCGCGTAGGAGAGTTCCTCGCCGGCCGCCGCACGGATCCCCTCCTTGACGATGTCGATGCCCGTCGTCATCTCGGTCACGCAGTGCTCGACCTGGACGCGCGTGTTCATCTCCAGGAAGAAGTACTCCGGCTCGCCCGCCTCGTCCTGGTGGGTCGCGAACAGGCCCTCGATCGTGCCTGCGCCGACGTAGTCGACCGCCTTCGCGGCGTCGACGCCGATCTTGCCGATGCGCTCGCGGATCTGAGGATCGACGACCCATTCCGGAGCCGGGGACTCCTCGATCACCTTCTGGTGGCGGCGCTGGATCGAGCAGTCGCGCTCGCCGAGGTGGATCACGTTGCCGTGCCGGTCGGCCAGGACCTGGACCTCGACGTGGCGGGGGTCGTGCAGGTAGCGCTCGAGGTAGACGGTCGGGTCGGAGAAGAACTTCTCGCCTTCGCGGCTCGAGCCCTCGAACGCGCCCTCGAGCTCGTCCTCGGTCAGCGCGACGCGGAAGCCCTTGCCGCCGCCGCCGCCGGCCGCCTTGACGGCGACCGGGAAGCCGATCTCGTCCTTGGCGATGCGCAGCGCGTCGGCCACGGTCTCGACCGGCTCGGTGGTGCCGGGGACGATCGGAACGCCCGCCGCCTTCATCAGCTCGCGCGCCCTCGTCTTCGAGCCCATCGCCTCGATCGCGCTCGCCGGGGGGCCGATGAACACGACGCCGGCGTCCTCGCAGGCCTGCGCGAACGGCGCGTTCTCGGCCAGGAAGCCGTAGCCGGGGTGGATCGCCTGGGCGCCCGCGCGGGACGCCGCGTCGAGGATCTTCTCGATGCTCAGGTAGTTCTCCGCCGCCGGCCCGTCGCCGAGGTTGTAGGCCTCGCCGGCGCGCTGGACGTGGGGGGCGTCGCGGTCCAGCTCGGAGTAGACGGCGACGCTCGCGATGCCCATCTCGTCGAGGGCGCGGGCGATCCGGATCGCGATCTCGCCGCGGTTGGCGATCAGTACCTTCTCGAACATCGGCCGCGGAAGCTTAGCGATAGCTCCGCGGCGGCCCGGTGCTCAGATCACCTTGAAGGCCCTGCTGAGGACCGCGCCCGCGCACGCAGCGTTGCGGGTCTCTCACGACTCGTCGCGCGCGATCATCCCGGCGGCGACGGTGGCGTTGGTCGCCTCGTCGATCAGGATGAAGCTGCCGGTGCGGCGGTTGCTGCCGTAGGGGTCGAACGCGAGCGGCGCGCTCGTGCGCAGGCGCACGCGGGCGATGTCGTTCAGGCCGAGCTCGGTCGGGCGCGTCGATTCGCTCGAGCGTGTGCGTGTCGAGCAGGTCCTCGATGCCCGTCGACGATCGCCGTCACGGTGCGCGAGGTGTGCTTGAGCACGTAGCGGCCGCCGGGGCGCAGCAGGTCCGCGTGCATCCAGCAGAGGTCGGCCTCGAGCTGCTGTGCCACATCGGGGGCCTCGTCGGGGTGGCAGATCAGCTCGCCGCGCGAGATGTCGAGCTCGTCCTCGAGGCGCAGCGTGAGCGACATCGGCGCGGTCGCCTCCTCGAGCTCGCCCTCGAAGGTGTCGATCGCGGCGATCCGGCGTGCGCCCGCCGCCGGGCACGACCGCGACCTCGTCGCCGCGGCGCAGCGCGCCGCTCGCGAGCTGGCCGGCGTAGCCGCGGTAGTCCGAGCCGTTGCCGTTCGCCGGGCGGATGACCCACTGCACCGGGAAGCGCGCGGGCTTCGCGCCCGGGTGGTCGTAGGCGACCTCGACCTGCTCCAGGTGATCGAGCAGCACCGGCCCGTCGTACCAGGGCATCGCCTCGGAGCGGTGCACGACGTTGTCGCCGTCGAGCGCCGAGATCGGGATGTAGGTGACGGAGCCGACCCCGGGGAGCTTCGCGGCGTAGGTCTCGAACTCGGCGACCAGCTCCTCGTAGCGCTCCTGCGAGTGCTCGACGAGGTCCATCTTGTTGATCGCCACGACCATCTCGGGGATCCCGAGCAGGGCGCTGATGAAGGCGTGGCGCTTGGACTGCTCGAGCACGCCCCGGCGCGCGTCGATCAGCACGACGGAGACGTCGGCGGTCGAGGCGCCGGTGACCATGTTGCGCGTGTACTGCTGGTGGCCGGGGCAGTCGGCGATGATGAAGCGGCGCTTGGCCGTCGCGAAGTAGCGGTAGGCGACGTCGATCGTGATGCCCTGCTCGCGCTCGGCGCGCAGGCCGTCGGTGAGCAGCGCGAGGTCGAGCGTGCCGAGCCCGCCGCGGCGCTCGGAGGCCTGGGCGACCTGCGCGAGCTGGTCCTCGAAGACCTGCTTGGAGTCGTAGCAGCAGGCGCCCGATCAGCGTGCTCTTGCCGTCGTCGACCGAGCCGGCGGTCGTGAAGCGGAGCAGGTCGAGGGTCATCGCGGTTGAGCGTGCGCCTGCGGGCCGACCGGCGCGCGCGGCGCGCCCGGCCTCCTCGCGCCGCGCAGGCACTAGAAGTACCCGGCCTTCTTGCGGTCCTCCATCGCGGCCTCCGAGACGCGGTCGTCGGCGCGTGTCTCGCCGCGCTCGGTGACCGTGGTGGCGGCGATCTCGAGCACGACCTCGCTCGAGCGTGGCGGCGTCGGAGCGCACGCCGCCGGTGCAGCTCATGTCGCCGACCGTGCGGTAGCGGACGGTCTCCTCGAAGACCTCCTCGCCCTCGATCAGCTCGGCGAAGGGGCTCATCGCGTAGAGCATGCCGTCGCGCTTGAAGACCTCGCGCTCGTGGGAGAAGTAGATCGAGGGGACCTCGAGCCCCTCGGCGTCGATGTACTCCCACACGTCGAGCTCGGTCCAGTTCGAGAGCGGGAACACGCGCACGTGCTCGCCCTTGTGGATGCGCCCGTTGTAGAGGTTCCACAGCTCGGGGCGCTGGTTCTTGGGGTCCCACTGGCCGAAGTCGTCGCGGAAGGACATGATCCGCTCCTTGGCCCGCGCGCGCTCCTCGTCGCGGCGCGCGCCGCCGAACGCGGCGTCGAAGCCGTGCTCGGCGATCGCGTCGAGCAGCGTCACCGTCTGCAGCCGGTTGCGCGACGCGCGCGGGCCCGGTCTCCTCGACGACGCGGCCCTTGTCGATCGAGTCCTGGACGCTCGCGACGATCAGCCGCTCGCCGAGCTCGGCGACGCGGCGGTCGCGGAACTCGATCACCTCGGGGAAGTTGTGGCCGGTGTCGACGTGCATCAGCGGGAACGGGAACGGCGCCGGGCGGAACGCCTTCTCGGCGAGGCGCAGCAGCACGATCGAGTCCTTGCCGCCGCTGAACAGCAGCACCGGGCGCTCGAATTCGGCGGCGACCTCGCGCATCACGTGGATCGCCTCGGACTCGAGCGCGCGCAGGTGGCTGAGCTGGGGGCGGGTGGCGACGACATCGCGCGATACGGCTCGACGACCTCGACGTGGAGGCCGCACTCGGTCTTGTCGGTCCCCGCCCAGCGGCCCTCGCGGCCGCTGCCCGGCTGGGTGCACGGCGCGCAGCCGATCGACTCGTAGCCCTGGTCGTGCAGCGGGTTGTAGGGCAGGTCGCGCTCGTGGATCCGCCGCCACAGGTCCTTGTCGGTCCAGTGGGCGAGCGGGTTGTACTTCCACAGACCGCGTTTCTCGTCGCGCTCGATCAGCAGCGTCTCGGCGCGCGTCGGGCCCTGCTCGCGGCGGATCCCGGTGATCCAGCCCTCGGCGCCGTCCAGCGCGCGCTCGAGCGCGGCGACCTTGGCGACCGAGCAGCAGTGCTCGGGCCCGCTCCACGGCTCGTCCGGGCTGGACGCGTCGAAGACCTCGATCTCGACGCCGAAGCGCTCCTCGAAGGCGCGCCAGGTCTGCATCGTCTCCTCGAACAGCACGCCGGTGTCGATCGTGACGATGCGCACCGCCGAGCCGGTGCCCTGGTCGAGGCGCAGCAGCTCGTCGATCAGCACCGACTCCTCCTTCTGGAAGGAGCACAGCAGCACCGCGTCGCGGCCGTGGCGGGCCGCCTCGCGCAGCGTGTGCGTGAGGCTCAGCGCAGGGTCGAGCGCGGTGTTGCTGTGTCGTTGTGAGCTCTGTACTGGTGGCATGTCCTCTGGCCTCGTTTCCTCGCTTCGTGGCCCCGTCATGACTGTGCCGGCCCATGCGCCGACTCTAGACCGCGCACTCGCCCTCGCCGCGAATCACTTCGAAGGGCACGTCGCGGTTCCAGTCGATGAACGTGTTCATCGTCTCCAGGCAGAAGTCGACCGGCATCGACAGATCCTTGACCTGCTCCTCCAGCGTGCCGGTCCCGACACGCTCGACGTACGCGCCCCACGTCTCTCCCTCCTCTCGATCCTCCTCATAGTGGCGTATCCAGCGCTCGATCGCGTCCGGTACGCGCTTTGAGGGCAGGCGCAGCTTCAGGCGCGTCCCGAACTTGACGTCGCCGCCTTCGAAGACCCCGCCGATGAGCGGGATGTACGCCGGGATCGTGTGATCGCCCACTTTGATCGACGCTCCGGTGAAGCCGATGCTCGCGACGTGGTGCTGGCCGCAGCCGTTCGGGCAGCCGCTGATCTTGACGTTGATCTGCCGCGTCAGCTCGTCCTCGATCTCCATCTGCTCGATCCGCTCCTGCACGGCCTGGTTGAGGCCCATCGAGCTGGTGATGCCGAGCTTGCACGAGTCCGTGCCCGGGCACGAGACGACGTCGTTGATCTCGCGTGAGCCGGCGTCGCCGAGGCCGAGCGCCGACAGCGCCCGCCAGAGGTCGTAGACGCACTCCTCGCGCACCCAGCGCAGCACGAAGTTCTGCTGCACCGTCGTGCGGGCGTAGCCGCCGGCGTAGGAGCGCATGATCGCCGCCAGCCCGCGGAACTGCTCGGGGGTGAGGTCGCCGCGCGTGACCTTGACCTCGACGGTCACGAAGCCCTCCTGCTTCTGCGCGCGGACGTTGGCGGCGCGGAAGCGCTCGAACTCGCTGGAGTCGCCGTTCGGGCTGCCGTAGCTCTGCGGGGCCGCGGGCGCAGCCTCGCGCTCGTCGTCGACGAACAGCCGCTGCTCGATCGAGAAGTCGCGTTCGGCCACCCAGTCGCCCTTCAGCTCCTCCTCGGCCTGCTTGCGCAGCTCCTCGATGCCGTACTTGTCGACGAACACCTTGATGCGCGCGCGGGCGCGGTTGACGCGCAGCCACTCCTGGCGGTCGAAGATCCGCATCACGGCCTCGGTCATCTTCAGGTATTCGCCGTTGTCCAGCTCCAGGAAGTCGTAGAGCACCTGCGCTTTGCGCGGCATGATCGAGGTGCCGCCGCCGACGAGCATCTCCACGCCGCGCACCTCGCGGCCGTCGATCTCGCGGACGCGCGCGCGGAACGCGACGTCGTGGATCTCGGAGATCGCGCGGTCGGCAGGGCTGCCGTCGAACGACGTCTTGACCTTGCGCGGCATCGCCTGGGTCGTGGGGTGGCGCACGAAGTAGCGCACGTAGGCGCCCACGTAGGGGGTCAGGTCGAACAGCTCGTCCGCGGCGACGCCGGCCCACGGGTCGCCGGTCACGTTGCGCATCGTGTTGCCGCAGCCCTCGCGGCTGGAGAGCCCGGTCTCGCCGATCTCGCGGATCAGCGTCTCGACTTCGGGCAGCGGGATGTGGTGCATCTGGATGTTCTGGCGCGTCGTGATGTGGCCCTTGCGCAGCGGCACGTACTTCTCGACGACGCTCGCGAACGCCTCCATCTGCTCCGGCGTGACGCCGCCGAACGGCAGCTTCACGCGGATCATCTGCACGTCGGGCTGGCGCTGGCCGTAGACGCCCTGCTTGAGGCGGAACTTGATGAACTCGTCTTCCTCGATCTGGCCGTCGAGGAATTTCGTCGCCTCGGTCTTGAAGTCGTCGTACTCCCGCTGGAGGATCGGGATGACGTGCCCGGGCACGTTCTGGAGGACCTCGGGGTCCTCGAGCGTTCCACGTGCGGCGGGGACAGACACTGGCTCCATCGGTTTGCAGACCTCCTGGTCCGGGCGCGGGGCCCGGGCTGGTTCGGTTCCGGGGCGGTGGACGAGACTTAGGGGCTAAAGCCTAGCGGCTTTCAGGTATTTATCCAGGGATCCGGGAGGTCCGTCTCGGACTCCCGCGAGACGCCCTCGATCAGGGCCGCGCGGCGCCAGCCGTCGAGCTCCGCGGACGGCGGCGCGGGCGCGGGCGCGGTGGCCCGCATGAACCGCTCCAGCGCGGCCACGACGGCGGCCGCCTCCTCCGGAGAGGCCGAGGGCGCGATCAGCTCGAAGTGGGGGCGGCGGTTGGGCACGCGGCGCATTGTTGCGCAGCCGCGGCGCCGGAGCGACGCGATCTGCCGGAGGTCAGGTCGAGCCGGTGAACGACCAGTTCCAGCTCAGCGTCTTCTTCGGGTTCTTCGGCGGTCGCGCTGCCGTCGAAGGTGAGGCCGTCCGGCGAGGTCTTGATCAGCGCGCTCGGCCCGCCGCTGAACAGGTCGCCGGTCAGCACGGCCTCGCCGGGCAGGCTGACGCTGCCCGAGAACCCTTCGCCTTTGGGAGGGCAGTTGGAGAAGTTGGCGTTGAGTCGTCCCGGGAAGCCGAACGGCACGTCGATGTCGTACCCGACCCCGGGGGTCGATTCGCCCAGAACGCTGAACGGCGATTTTTCAAATACCGCGACATGTTCTTCGCCGGCCACCGTGCATCCTCCGGGAGCCGTGCCGGAGACGCGCGCGCTCACTTCGCTTCCGGTCGGCTCGAGCATCGAAGCCCCGTCGGGGCTTTCGGGGATGCGGACGAAGGTGATCGTGCCCGACCATTCGAGCAGTTCGCCGCCGCGTTCGATCGTGGCCGCTGAACGAACCCGTGATCGTCTCGACGAGGCTTTCGGTCTTCTGCTTCCAGGTGTCTTCGGCGACGCCGGCCTTGGAGGTCGCCTTCAGGGTCGCGGACACCAGGAGGCCTTTGCCCGCGTCCGTGACGCTGTAGGAGGTGCTCAGCGGGTTGCCCTCGCTGCCGCCGGGGGTGAAGGTCGCGTTCTCCTGGGCGCCCAGCGTCCAGGACGCGGATGCCGGCGCGCCGCCGCCGCTCGCTTCCGTGCGGGCCTTGAACGTGCCGGTCTGGCCCTTCTTCAGCTTCAGGCTTTCGGACACCGGTTCGAAGTGGACCGATGCGCATTTGTTCGGCGCCAGCCAGACGCCTTCCTGGGTGCGGAGCTGCGTGGTGGCCTTCTGGATCTCGTCGGCGAACTCCTTGTCGGCCTGCGCCTGCGCTTCGTGTGCGACTTTGATCTCCGCCGCGATCCGTTCGGCGGGGTCGACCCCCGCCATCGTGAGCATCACGTCGACGGAAGCGGGCGGCGGCGCGCTGCTGCGGAGAGCGCAGGTCGACGTGCGCTTCGCCGATGTAGGTCGTGTCGACCGTGATCGGCCCGAAGGCCGCTTTGGAGCCGCCGAAGGAGCCGACCAGCGAGTAGACGTGCTTGATGTCGTAGTAGTCGAGCTTCCCGTCGTCGCCGGTCTGCGCTTTGAACGTCGTTTCACCGCTGAACTTGAAGGCCTGCGCCATCACGACCGTCGCGCCTTCGGTGACCTTGAAGCTCGCCTCGAGTTCGGAGTGGCCGTGACCTTCGACCTTCCCTTCTGCGGTGGGGCAGCTGGTCGAGCTTGATCGACCCGTCGCCGCAGCTGCGCAGGTTCACCGAGACGCTGATGCCTTTGCCTTTGAGGTCGATGCCGAGCTGGATAGCGCCGTTCGCGATGCTGAGGTCGACCGTGGCCTCGCCGACTGTCGTGCTGCGCGGGCCCGGGAGATCCGGGGTCGAGGCGCCACAAGCGTCCTCAGCGATCACTGCGGTCGCGGACCTCGCCGCTCGCGCCCCGTGCGCGAGCTGTTCGCCTTTGGCGAGCCCTACCACCACGGCCTTTTCGAGGTCCGCGCGGGCGTGGGGGCCGACGCGACCCAGCAGCTGCGTGAGCGATTTCGAACGCCGCCCGCGCCGGTCGCGCGTGCTGCCGATCGTCAAGCCGTGGAGCGCCGTCGCGGCGAGCGTCGCCTGGGGGCTCAGTGCGCGTCGCCGGCAGCGAATGGCTGACGCAGATCGTGCGCTTGCCGATCCGCAGGCGGGCCTGCCCCGGCTTGCAGGCGACGGGCTTCTTCTTTTTCTTCTTCTTCGCCGCGGCGGCGCCCGACTGTCCGCGTGCGAAGGCGGGCACGGAGGAGACCGGGGCCGCCAGGGCGCACACGAGCGCCGCCGTCACCGCCGCTGCAAGCCACCTGAGTCGCCTCATCGCCGCTGCCCCCCGGGTTCGCGATTCCCGAAGTTCGTATTCTGCCCGACGATGCGGCGTCCGCGGTGGCCGGCTAGACGGGTGTCGCAGCGCGCCTAGAGCGGGATGTTGCCGTGCTTGCGCTTCGGCCCGGCTTCGCGCTTGGTCTGCGAGCGTGTGCAGCGCGGTGATCAGCTTCGGGCGCGTCTCGTGCGGGACGATCACGTCGTCGATGTAGCCGCGCTCGGCCGCCGTGTAGGGGTTGGCGAAGCGCGCCTTGTAGTCCTCCATCAGCTTCGTCGCGGCGCTCGTCCGGGGTCGGGCTGCCGGCGATGTCGCGGCGGTAGATGATGTTGACCGCGCCCTCGGGCCCCATCACCGCCACCTCGGAGGTCGGCCAGGCGAAGTTGAAGTCGGCGAGCATGTGCTTGGAGGCCATGACGTCGTAGGCGCCGCCGTAGGCCTTGCGCGTGATCACCGTCAGCTTCGGGCACCGTCGCCTCGGTGAACGCGTACAGCAGCTTGGCGCCGTGGCGGATGATCCCGCCCCACTCCTGGCTCGTGCCCGGCAGGAAGCCGGGCACGTCGACGAACGTGAGCAGCGGGATGTTGAAGGCGTCGCAGGTGCGCACGAAGCGCGCGGCCTTGGCCGAGGCGTCGATGTCGAGCACGCCCGCCAGCTGGTTGGGCTGGTTGCCGACGACGCCGATCGTGAAGCCGTCCAGGCGCGAGAAGCCGCAGATGATGTTCTTGGCGTGGTGCTCGTGCACCTCGAAGAACTCGCCGTCGTCGACGATCAGGCGGACGACGTCGCGCATGTCGTACGGCTTGTTCGGGTTGTCCGGGCACGACGTGGTCGAGCTCCGGGTCCATGCGCTGCGGGTCGTCGGTCGGCTGCGACGCGCGGCACGGTCTGCAGGTTGTTCTGGGGCAGGAAGCCGATCAGGTAGCGGCAGTCCTCCAGGCAGGCGTCCTCGTCCTCGGAGGCGAAGTGCGCGACGCCCGACTTGGTGTTGTGCGACATCGCGCCGCCGAGCTCCTCGAAGCCGACCTCCTCGCCGGTGACCGTCTTGATCACGTCGGGCCCGGTGATGAACATGTGCGAGGTCTCCTTGACCATGAAGATGAAGTCGGTGATCGCGGGCGAGTAGACCGCGCCGCCCGCGCACGGCCCCATGATCAGGCTGATCTGGGGGATCACGCCGGAGCAGCGGACGTTGCGCACGAACACGTCGCCGTAGGCGCCGAGCGAGACGACGCCCTCCTGGATGCGCGCGCCGCCGGAGTCGTTGATGCCGATCACCGGGCAGCCGATCTTGGCCGCCAGGTCCATGATCTTGCACATCTTCTCGCCCATCACCTCGCCGAGCGAGCCGCCGAACACGGTGAAGTCCTGGCTGAACACGCAGACGGTGCGGCCGTCGATCGTGCCGTGGCCGGTCACGACCGCGTCGCCCCAGGGCCGGTTCTTCTGCATGTCGAAGTCGTAGGTGCGGTGGCGCACGAACGTGTCGAGCTCCTGGAAGGAGCCCGGGTCGAGCAGCTTCTCGATCCGCTCGCGCGCCGTGTACTTGCCGCGCGCGTGCTGCTTCTCCTCGGCCTCGGGCGCGGAGTGCAGCGCCGCCTCGCGCAGCTCCGTCGAGCTGGGCGAGCTTCTCGTCGTAGGTCTCGGGCGCCTTCTGGCGGGGCGGCTTGCGGTGGCCGCTGCGCGAAGCCGCGAGCAGCGCGGCGTCGGTCTGGCGGTCGTGTGAGCTGCTCGACATCGGCGCCGGATGTTAGCCGCAGCGGCGTTTCCATCCGGTGCGCGGGCGCCGCATCTCGACCGTGCGCCGGCCAACCGGCTCACGCGAGCGGGCGGCGGCGCCGCTTCGCGGGGCGCCGGCGCGTCGGAGCGGGCCGTACTCGCGGCCGGTCGCGCGGAAGGCCGCTAGGAGCGCGAGAACGGCCGGTGATGCGCGGAGCCCAGGCGGTCGAGCACCGCGGTCAGCACGGCCTCGACCTGCTCGGCGGCCACCTCCTCGGCAGCCCGCAGCTCGGCCGCGAGATCCTCAACCGGGGTGACGGCGCGGCCGTCCCCGGCGGACGGCTCGCAATCGGCGGCCGACGGCGGGTGCTCAGGCTCGCTCTGCGCGCCTGGGCTCGGGCGCGACCTGGGCGATCGCCGGCGCCTGCTCGCCTTCGCTGCCGGGCTCGGCGGTTGCATCGAGCGCGGCCTCGGTGTCGGCGTCGCCCGGCTCACCGGGCTCGGCGTCCTGCGCACCCGGCAGGTGTTCCTCGGGCTCGGGCTCGCCGAGCGCCGCGAGCTTGGCGTGTGCGAGCTCGCTGTCGGCCTCGCCGGCGCCGTCATCATCGGTCGCTTCCGCGCTGTCAGCGGTCTCTCCGTAACCGGCCTCGGTCTCGACGCTCAGGGCCCCGGCATCGAGCGTCGCCTCCGGCTCGGCCGCATCCGCGCCGTGCCGGCTCGGCTCATCGGCCTCGGCGCTGTCTTCGTGCGTGTCCGCCGCCGCCCGAACAGGCGTGCGAACAGGCCCTTCCGCGGCGGCTCGGCCTCCGCGAGCTGCTCCTCCGCGACGAACGGCTCGTCCTCGGGCGTGCTCGGGTCCTCCGTCTTCGGCCCTTCGGCCTCGGCGCTCTGCGCGGCCCAGTCGAGCAGGCCTTCCGGCTCGGCCGGCGGCCCGTCGAGCGCTTCGGCCGCGCGCAGATCGCTCTCGATCGCCGGGCCCGCGACGTCGTGTGCGCTCGGCCACCCTGCGGCGCGCCGAGCTGCCTCGGTCGCCGGCGCCGGCTTGCGCTCGGCGGCGTGGTCGTCTGCCGTTGCACCCCGAGTCTCGGGCGAGGAGGTCTCTGCCGCGAGGCGGGCCATGGGCTCGCCGCCCTGCTCGCGATCGGGCGCGGGCGCACCAGGCATCTCGCGCGGCACGGTCTCGGCTCCCGGCGCCGTCGCGCTCGAGCTCGCGGCCCCGGTGGTCGCGGGGGCTCGGAGCCCGGCGCCGCGGGCTCGTCGTCCTGCGGCGGCTCCGTGTCGGCGCCATGGCCGGTTTCGCCCGTCGCGCCGGTGTCGCGGTCCTCTGCGATCTCCGCCGTCGCTCCAGCCGGGGGCTCGCCGTGCGCCGCGAGCTCGCGCGCGACCGTGAGGGTGACGCGCGTTCCCCAGCCCGACGGTGTGATCTGAACGGTGCCGGTTGTCCCCTCCGCCTCCCATTCGACGAGGGTCTCCGGCTCGATCCGCGTGATCCGGATCTCGCCCAGCTCGCCGAGGTGGCGCGCGAGCGATTCCGGGTCGCTGAGCTCGGTCCAGAGCTCCGGCGGGGACTTCACGAGCGTGCGCTGCACCTCTGAGCTGATCACGACCCCCATTTCGAGCGTCGCGGGCCTACTCCTTCCGCGGGAGCGAAACGGGACTCCCGATGCAGGCGAATTCGCGCCCGAGACGGCGCGCCGGCGCTAGACGGCGGTCGCCCGGGCCTTCACGAGCCCGCGCTCGTGGAGCTGCTCGGCGATCTGCACGGCGTTGGTCGCGGCGCCCTTGCGCAGGTTGTCCGAGACGATCCACAGGTCGAGCGCACGCTCGTGGCCGGGATCGCGGCGGATCCGCCCGACGAACACCTCGTCGCGGCCGGCGGCGTGGATCGGCATCGGGTAGATGCCCTGGCCGGGGTCGTCGAGGACCACGACGCCCGGCGCGGCGCGCAGCAGCTCGCGCGCTTCCTCGGGCGAGAGCGGTTGGGCTGTCTGCACGTTGACGGCCTCGGAATGGCCGGTCTCGACCGGCACCCGCACGCAGGTGGCGCTGATCGCGATCTCGCTGTCGCCGAGGATCTTGCGCGTCTCGTTGATCAGCTTGCGCTCCTCGTCGGTGTGGTCGTCGCCGGCGGCGAAGCTGCCGGCCTGGGGCAGCGCGTTGAACGCGATCTGGTGGGCGTAGACGCTCGGCGCGGCGATCTCCTGCTCGTGCAGGAGCGCGTGGGACTGGTCGATCAGCTCGTCGACCGCGTGCCTGCCCGGTGCCGGACACCGCCTGGTAGGTGCTGATCACGAGGCGCTCGATGCCGGCCGCGTCGTAGAGCGGCTTCAGCGCGACGACCATCTGCATGGTCGAGCAGTTCGGGTTGGCGATGATGCCCTCGTGCGAGGCCAGCGCGTCCGGGTTGACCTCGGCGACGACGAGCGGGACGCGATCCTCCATGCGCCAGCGCGAGGAGTTGTCGATCACGGTCGCTCCGGCCGCGGCGAAGCGCGGCGCCCACTCGCCCGACGTCGAGCCGCCGGCCGAGAACAGCGCCAGGTCGAAGCCCTGGATCGACTCGTCGTCGAGCCCGCGCACCGTCAGCTCGCCGTCCGGGCCCTCGATCGTGCGGCCCACGGAGCGCTCGGAGGCGAACGGGACGATCTCCGCTCGCCGGGAACCCGCGCTCGCCGAGCAGCCGCAGCATCAGCGTGCCGACCTGCCCGGTCGCGCCCACGACCGCCACTCTGTATCCGTCGCTCATGCCCTCAGGGTACAGCTAGACGTCGCGTGCTTCGACCGGGAGATCGAGCTCGAACAGCTCGGCGCGCGCCAGTCGCGCTTGGCGACCTTCCTCGATTACGGGGTGCGGCGATGAGCCCGCGCCGCGCGGGCGCTCAGCTCCGGCGCGCTCAGCAGGTGACGACCAGGTCGATTCCGCCGAACGCCGTTTTTTCTTCTTCGGTGATTGCGGTCTTGACGATGAGCTGGTTGGGGAATTCGCTGCGTTCGACGTAGACGACCGTGGCCGGGCCTTCGTTCAGGCTCGCCGACACCCCGCATTTGCTGACGTCGCGGTTGAAGGTGAAGATGCGGCCTTTCGCATCGCCGGCGACGTTCGTCACCCCGCTCGCGGCGACGAGCCCGGCGCTCGTGAATTCGGCCCACAGCGTGACGGCCGGCGTGCCGGGGGCGCCCGGGAGTGCTGGGACCGGCCGGGCCCTGGGCGCCCGTCGCACCTCGCGGGCCGGCGGGCCCGGTCTGACTCCAGCTGACCACCTGGCCGCTCCCGCACTTGGCGCCACCCTTCAGCAGCTTCAGGTTGCCCTGCTTGCTGACGCACGCCCGGAGCTTGCCACCCGAGGTGAACCCTCCCGTGGCCGCCAGCGCGCCTCCGCTGAGGGCCAGCACCAGTGCGAGCGTTGCGGCCACATTCGCGTAGCTCAGATGTCCTGCGATCCGTTTCATGGTCTCCCCCGGGGGTTGTCGGACGTCGATTCGACGGTGGGCGCAGCGCTCATGGCAGGATCGTGAAGCTCAGCGAGCGCGCCAGAGCTTTGGGCCCGTGGCTGTCGCGGGCCGTCACGGTCGCGGTGTAGGTGCCGGGCGTCAGCTTCGTCGTGCGCGAGAGGCGGCCCTGGAAGCCGACTTTGTCGAGGCCTGCGTGACCGGCGACGGCGAGGCTGCCTGCCGGCACGAAGCGCTTGCAGCGGGGCTTGGAGCTGTTGCGCCGGCTGGGCGCGACGCAGCCGCCTTGGGCGCGCCGGCCCGGCTGGGCACGCAT
Source organism: uncultured Solirubrobacteraceae bacterium (assembly GCA_963738815.1). Lineage (GTDB taxonomy): Bacteria > Actinomycetota > Thermoleophilia > Solirubrobacterales > Solirubrobacteraceae > Palsa-744. The sequence continues at coordinate 227,270 of CAVTXW010000007.1, read as the reverse complement.
GAAGGTGAGCGAGAGGTTGGCGGCCGCATTGAGCGTGAAGGCGAAGGTCGTGCCGACCGGCGCGCTGCTGATGTGCGGCAGCGCCGAGCCCAGGCGCCATCTGTCGGCGGACTCCTTGAAGCCGGTGACTACGGGGGTCCCGCCCTGCCCGGATCCTGCGCCCCCGGGCGCCGACCCGGAGCCGGGGGGCGACCCGGCCGGCGCAACGAACGTGTACCTGTCGGCGGCGACCGTTTCGCTCGTGGAGTGCTGGTTGCTGACATGGACGTCCACCGTGCCCGCGCCCGACGCGGGCGTCGTGGCCGTGATGTGTTCGCCGGCCAGGTCGACGCTGAACGTCGTGGCGGGATGCGGGCCGAACACGACGTTCAGAGCGAAGTCGAGGTATTTCCCGGTGATCGTCACGGTCTGCCCGCCGGCGGTGCTGCCCGTGGACGGGGAGACGGAGGTGACGACCGGGGTCAGTTCGACCTGCGCGTCGACCAGCAGCAGGCGGCCTTCGGTGTCCGGCGTTGCTGCTCGGGCTTCGCCTTCTCCGATGAGCGGGTCCCAGCTCAGGTATTCCGCGCTATGAGCCGGGACGTCGGCGTAGCCGATAGCGCCACCTAGTCCCACGTCCACGCCGATCAGATCCCCGGCTGAGATCGCGAGTTCGGTGGCGTTGGGTTGTCCTTTGATGTTGGCCGCGGGCGTGCTCGTGCCCGCGCCGACCCAGCGGCCGCCGGAGGACGGTTCGAGCACGCGCAGCGAAAGAGGCGTGTGCTGTCCGCTCACCTGCCAGCTCGTGATGACCCCGGCGGCGGGTGCCACGTCCGGATACGCCGAGGTGCGCTGCGCGTTCGTGAAGGGTGCGTGGCATTCGAACTGACACACGAGAGCATTCGTGGGTTCGGTCAACGGGACTTCGCTCGGCCCCAGCGTGATGTCCTGAGCGCTCGCCGAGGCGACACACAGCAGCGAAGCCACAAGCGCGGCGAGTCCCGCCGCTCTTCCCCCCGAGCTCATCGTCGGTGACCGTATCAGCCGCGCACCGTCGCGAAATGGCGCATCGGGCCAAGGTCTCGAGCGCCCTGTTCGACTGCTGACCAACCGGCCGCAGCACCGGTGCGAACCTGGCGCCACGCAGCCTCGGCGTACGCCAGTCGCGCTTCGCGACCTCCCTCGACCACGCCGTCGAGCGGGACCGACCGGCGCTGCGGGCTAGGCGCCGGTCTGCGCGGTCATGAAGTAGATCGTGAGAAGCACCAGCGCGGCCGCGACGTAACCGACGATCGCGACCTGCCGGCGCAGCGCCAGGTACTCGGCGCTGAATTGCACCTCGCCGTCGCCGGCCGCGGTCACGTCGCGCTCTGCGAGCTCGCCGAGCTTGCGCTCGCGCGGCGCGAAGAACGCGCCGCCGAGGCCACCGAGGACGATGATGACCGCGAGACCCCACTGGACGTAGAAGTCGCTCCAGACTTTCAGTTTGCTCGCGAGGTAGATGCCGCAGAGCAGCGCCAGGGCCAGGAACGGGGTGATCACGAGCTTCCCGACGGCGTCCTGGATCCGGTGGAAGCCCGGCATCGTGCGCGGCTCGCGCTTCAGCCCGACGGCGTACATGACCGGGTAGGCGAAGGTGACGCCGAAGGCGATCACGATCGAGGCAATGTGCGCGGCGAGGACGAACGTGTAGAAAGTGACGGCTGGGAGCATGTGCGCAGACTACGGTGCGCGCGCGCGTTCTCCTGCCGCCGGACGCCCGCTAGGGCTTGATCGTCATGAAGAGGATCGTCAGCAGCACGAGCAGCGAGGCGAAGGTGCCGACGACGTTGATGCGACGGGCGATCGCCCCGTACTCCTCGCCAGGCGTGAAGGCGCCCTCGCCGTTCCAGCCCTCGAGGTCGCGCGCGACCGCCGCCTCGGCCCGCCGCGCGGCCGGCATCAGCACCGAGCCGACGAGCCCGCCGATCACGATCGCCGCGCCGAGGCCCCACTGCACGAAGAACTCGCTCCAATGGTGCCCGTCGCTTGCGAGGTAGACGCCCGCGGCGACGAGCACCAGCAGCGCCGGGTTGAGCATGTAGCGCGAGACGAGCAGTTCGACGCGGTGCAGAAGCGGCAGGCTGCGCGGGTCGCGCCTGGATGCGACCGCGAACACGATCGGCAGCGCGAACGTCCAGCCGAACGCGATCACGACGGCCATGATGTGGACGGCCATGACGACGTCGTAGCCGGTGACGGCGGGAACGGGCATGGGCGGAGCCTAGTCGGCGGTGGTGCTCGGTCGGGGGAGGCGGCTCGCACATGTGCGAGCCGCACGGAGCCGCACATGTGCGGCTCCGCGGATGGCCGCATGCGGCCATCCGGTCGGCGGCGCATGCGCCGCCGACATTCACAAGCTCGCCCCCTAGAACGTCGGCGCGTACTTCCCGAACACGTCCTGCATCGCGCCGCAGACCTCGCCCAGCGAGCAGCGGTCCTTGAGCGCCTGGCGGATCGAGGGCAGGAGGTTCTCGCTGCCGCGGGCGGCCTCGCGCAGCTCCTCCAGGCGCTTCTCGGCGAGCGCCTGGTCGCGGCCGGCCTTGAACTCCTTCAGCCTCCCGACCTGCTCGCGCTCGGACTCGGGATCGACGCGGAGCAGGTCCGGGACCTCGAGGTCGTCCTCCTCGAACGCGTTCACGCCGACGACGATGTCCTGCTTGATGCGGTAGCGCTCCTGGTAGCCCCAGGCCGACTCGTCGATCTCGCCGGTGATGAACTCGATCGCGTTGACCGAGCCGCCGAGCGAGTCGACCTTCGTGATCAGCTTCGAGGCACGCTCTTCGATCTCGTCGGTGAGGGACTCGACGAAGTAGGAGCCGGCGAACGGGTCGACCGTGTCGGCGGCACCGGACTCCGCGGCGAGGATCTGCTGGGTGCGCAGCGCGATTTTCGCCGCCCTCTCGGTGGGGAGGGCGAGAGCCTCGTCGAAGCCGTTGGTGTGGAGCGACTGGGTGCCGCCGCACACGGCCGCGAAGCCCTGCAGCGCGACGCGCACGATGTTGTTCTCCGGCTGCTGGGCGGTCAGCGTCACGCCGCCCGTCTGGGTGTGGAAGCGGAGCATCGTCGACTTCGGGCTCTTGGCGCCGAAGCGCTCGCTCATGATGTGCGCCCACATCCGCCGCGCGGCCCGGAACTTCGCGACCTCCTGGAAGACGTTGTTGTGGCCGTTGAAGAAGAACGCCAGCCGTGGGGCGAAGTCATCGACGTCGAGGCCCTTGTCGATCGCCGCCTGCACGTATGCGATCCCCGAGGAGAGCGTGAACGCGACCTCCTGGACCGCGGAGCATCCCTTCTCGCGGAAGTGGTAGCCCGAGATCGAGATCGTGTTCCATTTCGGGACGCGCTCGTTGCAGTACTGGAACAGGTCCGTCGTCAGGCGCATCGTGGGCTCGGGCGGGTAGATGTAGTTCCCCCGCGCGATGTACTCCTTGAGCACGTCGTTCTGCGTGGTGCCGCGCAGCTGCTCGCTCGGCACCCCCTGCTCCTCGCCGACCAGCTCGTAGAGCAGCAGCAGACAGGCAGCGGGCGCGTTGATCGTCATCGAGGTGGACACCTGATCGAGAGGGATGCCGTCGAACGCGGTGCGCATGTCGTCGATCGTGTCGATCGCGACCCCGGTGCGGCCGACCTCGCCGAGGCAGCGCGGGTTGTCGGAGTCGAGCCCGAGCTGGGTCGGCAGGTCGAAGGCCATGGACAGACCGGTCGAGCCCTTCGAGATCAGGTAGCGGTAGCGCTCGTTGGACTCCTTGGCCGAGGCATAGCCGGCGTACTGGCGCATCGTCCAGGTCTGCTTGCGGTACATCTCGCGGTGCACGCCCCGCGTGTACGGGAAGGAGCCCGGATCGCCGAGGTCGAGCTCGGCCGGCAGGTCGGACTCCTCGTAGAGCGGCTCGATCTCGATTCCGGAGTCGGTGAAGCGGCGGGGGTCCTCGGGCCCGACGATCGGGGCGACCGACAGGTCGTCGGGATCGTCGTCGTCCACGGGGCGAATCGGTGCGGTGGCCATGCTGCGGATGATATGGACCGAGCGCCCCCGGGCCCGCTCATGCGCTCGCAACATCGTTGTCTCGCCACGTAAGACCGGGGCTGCGCGGGTATTCTGCGCTTGATGGCGACCTGTCTGGTGACCGGAGGGGCCGGGTTCCTCGGATCCCACCTGTGCGATGAGCTGATCGCGCGCGGCAACCGCGTGATCTGCGTGGACAACCTCGAGACCGGCTCGCTGGCGAACATCGAGCACATCCGCGATGCCGACCGCTTCACGTTCCTGAACCTCGACATCACCGAGCCCTACTTCGTCGAGGAGGACGTCGACTTCGTCTACCACTTCGCCTCCCCCGCCTCGCCGATCGACTACCTGCGGCTGCCGCTGCACACGCTCAAGGTCGGCTCCTACGGAACCCACCACACCCTCGGGCTCGCGAAGGCGAAGCGCGCGCGCTTCTTGACCGCCTCGACCAGCGAGGTCTACGGCGACCCGCTCGAACACCCGCAGTCGGAGGAGTACTGGGGCCACGTCAACCCGATCGGGCCGCGTGGCGTCTACGACGAGGCAAAGCGCTACGCGGAGGCGCTGACGATGGCCTACCACCGCCAGCAGGGCGTCGACACGGCGATCGTGCGGATCTTCAACACGTACGGCTCCCGCATGCGTCCTCACGACGGCCGCGCGATCCCGACGTTCCTTCGCCAGGCGCTCGCGAACCGCGCTCTGACTGTGTTCGGGGACGGCAGACAGACGCGCTCGTTCTGCTACGTGAGCGATCTGATCCGGGGGATCATCGCGCTGGCGGACTCGGGGTACCATGACCCCGTGAACATCGGCAACCCGGACGAGTTCACGCTGTTGGAACTGGCGGAGACGGTGCGTGAGCTGACCGGCTCGAGCTCGGAGATCGTGTTCGAGGCGCTGCCGGTCGACGACCCGAAGCAGCGACGCCCGAACATCGGGCTCGCCCAGAAGCTTCTCGACTGGTCTCCGGAGGTGCCGCTCAGGGAGGGGCTGAGACGCACGATCGAGGACTCCGGCGTCGAGGTTCTGGTCGGGGGTGGCTCTCGCTGATCGCCGCCCGCCGCCCCGGGTTCCGCGTCCAGTCCACTGGACGGAACCGCTCCGTCGACTTGCAGAAGGTGTTGTGAGCAGCGAGATGGGCACACGTATGTCGGGAACGTCGAGTCCCCCTGCGCCGCGGGTCAAACCGCCTTCGCCGCCGCCGCGTCGTACACCGCCGATCGTCGCCAACCGCCCCACCTCGGACCCGTCCGGCGACCGGGACGTGCGCTCGCGGCGCCCGACCGCCTTCACCTTCCTGCTGAGGTTCTCGACGCTGCGCCGAGCGGCACGCGTGGCCGCGCTGCTCGCGCTGGACTTCGCCGGAGTCTCGCTGGCCATCTTCACCGCGCTGCTGCTCAAGGAAGCCGTGAACGGGAGCGTCGACGCGACCAACGCACTGCACGGAACCGAACAGTTCGTGCCCTTCTGCTATCTGCTGACGGCGCTGCTGTTCGCCAACGCCGGCCTCTACGCCGAGCGCGGCATGCGTCCCGGGATGACACGGATCGTCGGGTCGCTGTTCGAGGTCGCGCTGGTGGCGCTGATCTTCGCGCTCGTCAACGGCGAACACTTCTCGAGCTACTACCTCTTCTACGGCTCGCTGGTGTTCGCGATCTTCTACGTCTCCTGGTTCCGCGCGACATACGACCGCGTGACGTTGCTGTTGCTACGCGCCGCCGGGTTCCAGCGCCGCGCGGTGCTCGTCGGCCGGGGTCGCCAGATCGCAGACGTCGCCCACGCGCTCGCCGACGCCCCGCACTCCTCGATCGAGATCATCGGGTTCCTTGCGCCGACGCCGCTGCCGGACAACGGGCTGCAGTCACTGGGCACGCTCGCGGACCTGGAGCGCGTGCTGGGCTCGACCCGCATCGACGAGGTCATCATCGCCGACGCGGACTTCCCCCAGGAGCAGGCCGTGGAGCTGGTGGATCAGTGCCACCGGCGCGGGATCCGGGTGCGCCTCGCGCCCTCGACGATGGAGATCCTGATCCATCGCGCCGAGTTCGTGCCGGGCCAGTCGGTGCCGCTGTTCGAGCTCGGCCCGCCCGCCTTCGAGGGCATCGACTTCGCCCTGAAGCGGACGTTCGACGTTGTCGGCGCGACGCTGCTGCTGATCGTGCTCAGCCCCCTGCTGCTGACGTTGACACTCGCCGTCGCTGTGACCTCGCGCGGCCCGATCGTGTTCCGCTCGATGCGCAGGGGCATCGGCCAGCGGCCGTTCCCGTGCCTGAAGTTCCGCACGATGCACACCGACGCGGAGGAGCGCCAGGCCGACCTGGAAGAGCTCAACGAGGCCTCGGGCGCCCTGTTCAAGATCCGTGACGACCCGCGCCTGACGCCCGTCGGGCGCTTCCTGCGGCGCTTCTCGCTCGACGAGCTGCCCCAGCTCATCAACGTGCTTCGCGGCGAGATGTCGCTTGTCGGGCCGCGTCCGCTGCCCGAACGCGACTACACGATGCTGGAGGACTGGCACCGCAAGCGCTACCTCGTGCTGCCCGGGATCACCGGGCTCTGGCAGGTGTCCGGGCGCTCGGAGCTCGACTTCGACGACCTCGTGCACCTCGACTTCCTGTACCTCGAGCGCTGGTCGCTCGCGCTCGATCTCACGATCCTGCTGAAGACGATCCCCGCCGTGATCTCGCGGCGGGGTGCCTACTGAGCCACTAGGCCCCGCCGCCCGCCTCGAGCCCCTCGGCGGGGCTGCGGCGCAGCGGGCGCGGCGGCGTGGGCCGCTCCGCCGGCGTCGTCCCTGCGGCCGCACGCGCGTAGACCTCCCAGGTCGCCCGCGCCGCGTCCTCCCAGCTCCAGCGCGGCGGCGGTGGAGCAGGCCGCTCTGCGCTCTGCGCGGCTTCGATCAGCGCTGTCATGTCCCCGGCCGGCACGAACCTCGCACGATCGCCGAGCACCTCGCGCAGGGCCGGCCCGTCGGCTGCGGCGACGGGCGTCCCGCAGGCCAGGGCCTCGACCGCCGGGAGACCGAAGCCGGCCTGATCGCGGGAGACGACCAGCGCGCGCGCCCCGGTGTAGAGCGCCGCGAGCTCGCCGTCGTCGACCTCGCCCGTGAGGATCACGCCGGGCAGCTCGTGCGCCCACGGGCTGGTCGCGCCGACCAGCACCAAGGGCAGCTCGCGGGGCGCGGCGGCGAGTTCGGCGAGGTGACTGCTCGGGTCGGGGTGCTGGAGGCTCCCGACCCACATCAGGTAGTCCTCGGGCAGTCCGTGGCGGGTGCGCGCGGCGACGACCTCGCCCTCTTCGCGCGCATACATCGAGGCATCCGCGGCCTCCCCGATCACCGCCACGCGGGAAGGGTCGAGTCGCAGGTGGTCGACAGCGTCGGCCGCCACCGCCTGGGTCGGCACGATCACGCAGGAGGCGCGTTGGAGAGCCAGCGGGCGCAAGCGCTGGCGAAGGCTCATGCGCAAGTGCTCGCTACGCCGCTTCTGCATGTTCAGGTCGTGGACCGTGACGACCATGGGGCACGGGCTGTGGAGCATCGCGCCGTCGATCCAGGGGGTGTGGAAGACGTCGGTGTCGCGGGCGCGAAGCGTACGCGAGGGCCGGTTCGTGCCGAGCACCTCGTCGCTCGCCGCTGCGGTGTCGCGAAGGGCTTGCAGGATGCATCGCGCGTAGCGCCCGACGCCGTCGCGGTCGACCGCCGGGCGGCTGTCCAGCGCGACCTTCATCGACTCCGGCCGGACCGTCTGATGCCGTGCACGTTCTCCCCAACCCTCACAGCGCCAACATAATCGCTGCGAGCAGGTCTAGATAGCTTTGACAGCTTCTCTGCAGCTATGAGCGCTGCCCCCATCCCGCACCGTCCAAACCTATCGCGTCCCCGTGGAGCCGACCGTCTAGGCTCGCCGCCGATGCCGTCCCAGTCCTACCACGAGGAGCTCTGGCGGGGGGTCCCGGTGGGACTCGAGCCCGAGCACTTCGCGCTGCGGTTGCGTTTCCTGCTGGCCGGGGTGCGCGCCCGGGTCGCAGGTGCTCGACCTCGGCTGCGGCGAGGGCCTGTTCGCGGGCGAGCTCTTGCGCGCCGGCGCGGAGGTGCTGGCCGCCGACGTCGCCGAGGAGCCGCTGCGGCGGGCACAGGCCCGGAACCCGGGGCTGCGCACGCTGCTGATCGACGGCGAAGGCGAGTGGGACCTCGCCGATGCGAGCTTCGACGTTGTGTGGGCCGGGGAGGTGATCGAGCACGTCGCCGACACCTCGCGCTGGCTGTCGGAGCTGCGCCGCGTGCTGCGTCCGGGCGGTCTGCTGCTGCTGAGCACACCCCAGCTCGGCCGCGCTCAGCTGCTGTCAGCCGCGCTCTCGCGACGCGCCTTCGGGCGCCGCTTCGATCCGCAGGGCGATCACCTGCACCACTACGACAGAACGACGCTGAGCGCGCTCATCGCTTCGTTCGGTTTCGAGCAGCTCTCCGTACGGCGCGACGCCGGGCCGCCCGGTGCGCGGCGGCTGCTGCTCGCGAGCGCCGTGCGCTCGCGGTTTTGACCGCGGCTTCTTGCTGCGCGAGCGCGCGCAGCGCCTGCACGTACTCGTTGTAGGTCTCGACCGCTTCGGGATGCCCGGCCGTGAGCGCTTCGGGGGAGATCGATGCGGGGTCGAGATAGATGCCGGCGCGGAGCTCCTGCACCGCGGCCCTGGGGTTGCCGGCGAGGTCGAAGCGGCCCAGCGCGAGCCACGTGCGCGGGTTCGAAGGCTGCAGCCGCACGGCGTGCTCGAGCGTGGCCCGAGCCCGAGCTCTCTGGCCCATCGTTTCCTGAACGCTCGCGAGCGCGAACAGCGCTTCGACCGACAGTGGATCGCGCGACACCGCGCTGTTGGCGGCCGCGCTCGCGGCGCTCGGATCGCGCGCCACGAGCCCGAGCGCGCTTTCCCGTGCTTGTTCGGAGCGCTGGGGCTGCCACTGCGTCCAGGCGATCAGCAGCGCTCCCACGACGATCGCGCTCGCCGTCGCGATGCGCGCGGCGCCGGGGTGTCCGAGTGCCTCGCGCAGGCTGTCTCGCGAGAGCGCCGAGGCGCCGTTCGCAGTCGTCCCGCTCGGCGCCACGGCCGGGTCCAGCAGCGGCCCGCGACCCGCCAGCCAGCCGGCGCACATCAGCGCCGCGAGCGCGGTCCCCGGCACGTACCAGGTCCAGTCGATCGCCGAGTGCACGCCGAACAGGACCACCATGCAGACCAGGCTGAGCATGCCGATCCGCTCAGGTCCGTAGCGGCGGATCCTGCCGCGCGGCAACGGCTCCCAGGCCGGCCGGGCCCCCGCGCGCAACTCGGCCCAGCTGCGCCAGCGGCGGTTCAACGGGTGCGTCGAGCGCCCCGCTGCCGCCATCCAGGTTCCGAGCAGCAGCAGCGCCAGCGCGAGCCCCACGATGCCGAGATCGGCCATCGTCTGGACGATGAAGCCGTGGGCGTGTTTGACCGGCAGCGGCCCCGTCCGGTAGCGCAGGCGCGCGACTTCATAGCCACCCGCGCCGGCCCCGAGCGCCGGATGCGCCTTGAAGACCTTCAGCGCCTCGTCCCAGTACTGCGCCCGGACGCTCGCGATCGCCGTCAGCCGCCCGGGGGTGTTCGGGACCTTCGCGTGGGTGTCGGTCAGGGAGTGGAAGGCGTGCGAGATCGTGCCCGTGAAGCCCCGGTGGCTGGTCGCGAGCGCGCCGAGGAACGCCAGCACGAGCACGGCGAGCAGCGCGCCGAGGGCGACGCCGGCGCGACGGCGGGTGAGCGCGCTCGGCGCGCGCCGGCCCGTCACGAACGTGACCCCGACCCCCACGGCCGTGAGCGCCACGATCATCGCGAGCACGAGCGCGCCGAGCTCGTGACCGGCTGAGGTCGCTTCGGCGATCGGCACCTTGTCCGAGCTGAGCGCGTGGTTGGAGAAGTCCCACGCGGCGATCGCGGCGGCGGCGGCGGCGCCGGTCAGGAGGACCGCCGCGCTGCGCAGGCGCAGCGGGACGAGGCAGAACCACAGCACGAGCGCGACGCCGAGCGCCACGAGCCCGCCGCGCGAGTAGGCCAGCAGCAGCGTCAGCAGCAGCAGGCCCATCGCCGGGTAGGCGAGCGCGCTGAGCAGCGCATGTCCGGCCCGCCTGGCACCGAGCCACATGCAGCCGATCGCTCCCGTCGCCGCGGTCAGCCCGAGCGCGTTCCAGTAGCCGTAAGGTTCGTAGATGCGCGCGAAGAGGTTCGCTTCGGCGAAGTCGTTCGGCAGGCTCTTGGTGAGCAGCGCGTAGCCGCAGATCACGACTGAGGCGAGCGTGATGCCGCCGAGCAGCGAGGGCCAGCGCCGCGGCATCATGCGCGCGAGCGCGCCGGCGGCTGCGAACACGGCCGCGTAGCAGAGCAGCCTGCCGGCGTCGCGCCAGCTGCCGTCGGGTTGCACCGACCAGACGACAGAGACCGCGCTGAGCAGCGCGAACGCCAGCAGCAGCACCGCCGGCCACGCACCGTAGACGCGGCTCGGCCCCTGCCGCACGAGCACCGCCGCGGCGAGCACGAGCGCCGAAGCGAGCGTGAGCCCGAGCTCGACGTTGGTCAGCGTTTCGAGGTTCAGCCCGCCCTGCGCGTAGAAGGCGAGCAGGCACAGCAGCGCCGCGACGCCGATCGTGCCGATCCACATCCCCTGGCCGACGAAGCGACCTGAGCCCGCGGGCGCGCGGCGCCGCAGGCCGCCCACCGACGGCGCCGGCGTCAGCGGCGGTGCGACCCCGAGCGCGGGGGAGCCGCTCCCGGCCAGCTCCGGGCTCTCAGTCGGTGCGCTCACCGCGTATCCGCTTGCGGGCGAGGCCGGCGCCGAAGGCGACCAGGCAGGCGAGCAGGAAGGCGAGCAGCGCGAGCACCGGGGTGGGCAGCGTGCTGAGGGCCGAGGCGACGTTCGCGTGGACGACCCCGGGATGGACCTCGCCGCCGCCGAGCTCGACCGGCGCCGCGCCGGACCGCGCTGCGAGAGCGATCGACTTCTGCTCCGCGGGAGTGGCCTGGACGGGGCCCGACGTCGCGCCGCTCGATCCACTTCCGGAGCTGCGCTTTCCGCTCGCCGCGGCGGCCTGGGCCTGGCGAATCAACTGGCCGCATTCGCTGTACTCTTCGGTCGTCGGGCTGATCTCTTTCAGCGCTTTCGCGTAGGCGCTCGGCGGGAACCCCGCCAAGGACTTGCCTTCGGCGCAGAGCCGGATGATCTTGTGGCCGACGTCGTCGGCGCGCGCCGGAGCGGCCGCCAGCAGGAGCAACAGCAGGACACCGGCGCATGGCGCGAGGCGTCTGTGCGGGCGGGGGATTCTCATGGCTCGATCTTTCGGACGCTATCAGCGGCTTCGGGCGAGCCCGAGCGTCGCCAGAGCCGCCGAAAAGCCCTCCGCCCACGCCTCGTAGGTGTAGGCGCGGACGTCCTCTGCCCCTATAACACCCATTCGCTCTCGAAGCTGCGGATCGCCGGCCAGACGCCCGATCGCGGCCGCCAGCGCGCGCGCTCGGCCCGCGGGCACGATCAGCCCGTTCTCGCCGTCGCGGACGAGGCCGCCCGCGGCGGCGCCGACAGCGTCGGAGGCGATCACGGCAAGTCGCCGGTTCATCGCCTCGTTCACTACCAGGCCCCACGGCTCTCGAAACCGTCTGGTGGCGATCGACGGAACGACGAGCACCTCGCTTGCGGCGTAGACGTCGCGCAGGGAGCCGCGTTCGAGCCGGCCGAGAGCGACCGTCCGGGGCCCGCTCGCGCCGGCGCCGGCGAGCACGAGTGCGATGTCGGACCGCTCCGCGGCGGCTTCGCGCCAGGCGTCCAGGAGCACCGGGAGGCCCTTCTCCGGGGCGTCGCGTCCGACGAACAGGAAGCGGGTCGCGGCGGCGCGCGGCCAGTCCGCGGACCCGGGTTCCCCGGCCGGCGCGCCCCAGAACTCGTTGTCGACCGCCTGCGGCGCGACGTGCACGTTGCGCGCGCCGCGCGAGCGCACGTAGGCGCTGACGTGCGGCCCGTAGGTCACCACGGCGTCGGCGGAGACGTAGAGGCGTCGCAGCGGCAGGTAGCTGAGCGCGTGCGCGGCGGTGCGCGGGTGCGCCCACAGCGACGCCCACAGGATCACGGGCACCCGCCCGCGCCGCGCCCCGGCCCAGCCTGCGAGCAGCTCGGCGCGCCCGGCGGTCGAGCACACGACCGCGCGGTGGCGTCCGCTCGAGGCCAGCGCGGCCAGCTCGCGCGTGCCGGCGCGCAACGCCGGGAAGGGAAGTGCCGCCGGCTCGCCCGGGCCGCCGTGCAACGAGCGCCCGCCGAACAGCGCGACCTCGATCTCCTCGCGTTCGTGCAGCGCGCGCAGCGCGCCGAGGCGGTACTCGGGGACGTTGCCGGTGATGAACAGCAGCGGCTTCAAGCGAGCGCCTGCCGGTACGCGGCCACCGTCTGCTGCCCGCACCGTTCCCAGGTGAAGTGCCCGGCGACCGTCGCGCGCGCCCGCTGGCCCGCCTCGCGCAGCCGGTGGGGGTCTGAGAGGAGCTCGTCGATGCGCTGCGTCAGCCGCTCGATGTCCCCCGGCGGCACCAGCACGAGCCCGTCGCCGGCGGCCGCGATCTCCTCGGGCCCCGGCTCGCCCCTGCAGCCGATCGCGGGCACCCCGGCCGCCATCGCCTCGATGTAGGCGACGCCGAAGGCCTCGTCGGTCGAGGGCATCACGAACAGCGTGCTGGCGCGCGCTGTCGCGATCGCCTCGTCGGGCGGCAGCTGCCCGAGGAAGTCCACGCGGTCGGATATCTCGAGGCGCGCCGCGAGCCCTTCGAGGGCCGTGCGCTCCGGGCCGTCGCCGACCACTCGGTAGCGCAGCCGCGGATGGCGGTCGCCGAGCACCGCGAGGGCGCGCAGCACGTCGCCGTGGCGCTTGCGCGCGACCAGGTGGGCGACGGTCACGAGGCTGCGCTCGCCCTCCGGCAGGCGCGGTCGCTGGCCCGCCGGCAGGTCGGCGCCGAGGTGCACGACGCGGGTCTCGCGCGCGCCGTGGTGGGCGCTCAGCTCGGCGATGCCCTGGCTGTTGGCGAGCACCAGGCGGGCCGCGCCGAGGCCGCGCGCGACGGCGGCCGCGCCGGCGCGGCTGCGCCGGGCGGTGTAGAGCACGTCACCGCCGTGGACCGAGACGACCAGCGGCACGCCGGTGCGCGCGCGGCGCACGGCATCGCCGGCCGGCACGGCGTTGTGCGCGTGCACGAGCTCGTAGGGGAACGTACGCCGCAGCCGGCGCAGCGCGACCGCCAGGCCGGGCGCCGCCCAGGCCCCCCAGCGCGGGTAGGCGCGGTCGCGCGCCGGGGAGACGTAGGACACGTATTCGACCTGCAGGCCGTCGTGGTCCTGGCGTCGTGGCTCCGAGACGAGGCTGCGCAGCTCTCGCGCGGCGGCGGCCGGGCCCTCAGCGAGCGTCGCACGAGGCGGCACCAGCCGGTGCAGGACCAGCACGCGCACCTCGGCGCCCGCCGCTCGCGCAGCGAGCGCCTGGCGATGCGCCCAGACGCCGAGCACGGGGTCGTGGAGGCTCGGGTAGAACTCGGCCACGATCGCGACACGCACCGGCCCGCTGTCCGCCGGAGGGCTCACCAGCGCGTGTGGGTCGCGAGCGTGCGCTGCGCCTCGGCAGCCGTGATGTGGGAGCGGCCCTCCAGGAACGCCGCTCCCTCCGCGATCGCCTGGTCGCGCGGGTAGGCGGCCGCCGCGGGCGCGGCTCGATGGCGGATCGGGACCGCATCGAGGACGCCGCAGCGCCAGCCGTGCTCGCGGGCGAGCGCCGCCCAGTGCATGTCGAGGCCCCATCCCATCCGCAGCTCCGGAAACGGCAGCAGCACGTCGAAGCTGGGCGCCGCGAACGCCGTCACGGGGCCGATCTCCACGAAGCTGGTCTCGCGCACCACGCTCCCGGGCCGGCGTCGCGTGACCTCCCAGGCGGCGTGCGAGCGCAGGCGGTGGGCCGGCTGGGCGAGCGTGAGCGAGAAGCGCTCGCACAGGAACAAGAAGCGGTCGAGGAACCCGCGCGGAAGCTCGACATCGTCATCGACGACGAGCAGCCAGTCGTGCCCCGCGGCCGGGTGCTCGGCGAGCAGACGGTTGAGGTTCTCGAACTTGCCGCCGCCGGCAGCGGCCGTGGTGGCGAGCGTGACCTCGTGGCGTGAGCGGCGCAGCTCTGCGGCGATCGCATCTGCCAGCCGCGCCCGCTCGGGCCGCTGGACGCTGAGCGCGAGCACGCGGCGGCGCGGCGGCGAGTGGCGAGCCGCGCGGCCGAGCCGGGCCGAGCGGCCCGAGAGGAGCTCGCCCGCCGCGGCGAGCTCGTCGGCTGCGCCGCGGCGCAGCCCGTCGAGGCCGCCGACAGTTCCGCTCTGCCCGGAGAGGAAGGAATGCTCTGTCCCGGGCGCCGGGGCGCCGTTCCGCGCGCGTTCGGCGAGCCCCTGGCGTGTCCGCCCGGCGCTGTGGGCGGCCATCGTGAGGCCGGCGGGACAGGCGCGCAGCACAACGTGGCCGAGGCAGCCCGCGAGCGTGCGGAGCTCCGAGCCCAGAGAGGGAGCGGACCCGCGGCGGGCGTCGAAGCGCCGTGCGGCGCGTCCTCGTGCCCACGCGGCGCGCGAGAGCGCCCGCAGGCGGGCGTCGTCGCCGGCGCGCCGGTGCTCGACGTGTGCGCCCGCGACGTAGAGCGCGCCGGTGCCGCCGGCCGCCGCGCGTTCCTGCCACTCCTGCTCGTCGCCGGCACCCCCGAGCGCCGGGTCGAACGGGCCCACGCGCTCGAGCGCCGAGCGGCGGATCGCCATGTTCGCGCCCCAGGCGAAGCGGGCCGGCCCGTCGCGCTCGCCGAGATCGAGCGTCGTGACCGGTGGCTGCTCGCGCCCGCAGGTGTGGGGCGCGGGCCCCTCGAGCGCGGCGGTTATGCGGCCCGCGAAGACATCGGCCTCGGGATGCTCGGCGGCGGCGCGGAGGAGCGCCGTGAGCCATCCAGGGCACACGCGGACGTCGTCGTCGAGGAACGCGACGAGCGGCGCGGAGGTGCCGGCGACGCCGGTGTTGCGCGCGGCGTTCAGGCCCGGTCCGCCCTGCACCGCCCGGTAGCGCGCGCCGTGCAGCTCCGTGAGCAGCCGGGTCTCCTCGGAGGGCTCGCCGTCCTCGACCACCAGGACATCTGCACCCTCGCGCGCGGCTTCCGCTCTCAGCGAGGACAGTGCCACGTCGAGATAGGGCAAACGTTCGCGCGTCGGGATCACTACTGAGACCGTGGCGTCCATGACAGGCAGAGAGTCTAGGTTTGAGGTGCGCGATGGTCCTGTTCCTGCACAACCGCTATCGCACGACGGGCGGCGAGGAGCGGGTCGTGGAGGACCTGCTGGCGCTCGTCCGCGGGCGTCTCGGCGAGGATGCCGAGCTGCTCGCGCGCGACTCGGCGGGGCTGAGCTCCGGCAGGGCGGCGCTCGGGCTGCTCCGCGGCGGGCTCGGCGAGCGGGACGTCGGCGAGGCGGTGCGGCGCAGCGGCGCCCGTCTCGTCCATGCGCACAACCTGCTTCCGGGCCTCGGCTGGCGAGCGCTCGCCGCGGCCAGGGCCGCGGGCGCGCGCGTGGTGCTGCACCTTCACCAGTACAGGCTCGTGTGCGCGGTCGGCGTGTGCTTCACCGACGGCGCGGACTGCACGCGCTGCCACGGGCGGGGCACCCTCCCCGGCGTGGTGCACAACTGCCGGGGCAGCCGGGCCGAGGCGGTCGCGTATGCCGCCTCGCTGGCGCTGTGGCAGCGGCGCCTGAGCTCGCTCGCCGATGTGGTGGTCGTACCCAGCCGCTTCGCCGAGGGGCGCCTGCGCGAGCTGGGCGCGCCACTGCCCGCGGGCGGCGTGCGCGTGCTGGCGCCGCCCGTCGAGCTCGCGGGCGAGCCCGCCGGGGCGGACCCGTCGCAGCCCCGCTACGCGCTGGTGGTCTCCCGTCTCGCCCCCGAGAAGGGAGTGGACATCGCGATCGAGGCCTGCCGGCGGGCGGGCATGGCGCTGGTCGTCGCCGGCGAGGGCCCCGAGCTCGGACGGCTGCGGGCCCTCGCGGCCGGGGCGGATGTCCGATTCGAGGGGCGCGTCGAGCGCGAGCGTCTGGCGGAGCTGCGCGCCGCGGCCGCGGTCGCGCTCGTACCGTCTCGCTCGGCCGAGACCTTCGGGATCGCGGCCGCCGAGGCGATGGCCGCCGGGCTTCCCGTGGCGGGCAGCCGCACCGGCGCGTTGCCGGAGCTGCTGGACGCCGATGCGCTCGTCGCCCCCGGGGACGCCGCCGCTCTCGCCGAGGCGCTGACACGGCTGGCCGGCGACCGCGCGCGCGGGCTGGAAGGGCGGCGACGCGTCGCCGCGCTGTGCGCGCCGGAGAGGGTCGCCGACGATCTTTCGTCCATTTACGAGCAGGCGCTCGTGGGCGCCGGCGATCCCTCCTAAGCTGGCCGGGATGCCGGACGGCGCGCGCGCACTGATCACGGGCATCTCCGGCCAGGACGGCTCTTTCCTGGCGGAGCTGCTGCTCGAGAAGGGCTACGAGGTCACGGGCATGCAGCGTGCGGGCGCCGTCTCGCTGGGCGCCGGCGAGCACCTGCGCGAGCGGATCGCGCTGGTCGAGGGCGAGCTGCTGGAGCCGGCCTCGCTGCGGGCCGCGATCGAGTCCGTGCGGCCCGGCGAGCTGTACCACCTCGCCGCGCCCTCGTTCGTGCCGGCTTCGTGGGAGGACCCGGCCCGCGCAACGGCCGCGATCGCCGGGGCGACCGCGGCCGTCCTGCAAGCGGTGCGCGACCTCGATCCTTCGGTGCGCGTGTTCGTCGCCTCTTCCGGGGCGATGTTCGGAGAGGCTCCGGAGAGCCCCCAGAACGAGCTCACGCCGGCGCGCCCGGTGAACCCGTACGCGATCGCCAAGCTCGCCGGGCACCATCTCGTCGCTGCGATGCGCGAGCACGACGGCCTGCATGCGAGCTCGGGGATCGTCTACAACCACGAGTCCGAGCGCCGCCCCGAGCACTTCGTGACGCGGCGCGTCACGCGCGGCGCGGCAGCGATCGCGCTCGGCCTCGAGAGCGAGGTGTCGCTCGGATCCCTGGACGCCGTGCGGGACTGGTCCTTCGCCGGCGACATCGTGCGCGGTGCGTGGATGATGCTCCAGCAGCCGCAGGGCGGGGACTTCGTTCTGGCGAGCGGCGTCGGGCGCACCGTCGCGGAGCTCGTGCGGGTCGCCTTCGCGTGCGTCGAGCTCGATCCCGAGCGCCACGTGCGCGTCGACGAGGAGCTCGTGCGCGAGCCTGAGACGACTCCGAGCGTCGGCGATCCGTCGAAGGCGAGGCGCGAGCTGGGCTGGGAGCAGGAGGTGTCGTTCGAGGCGCTGATCGAGCGGATGGTGCGCGCGGACCTGCGCTCGCTCCAGGAGCTCGCGCGCCGCTAGCCGACCGTCCCGGCAAGCCCCTACACTGGGCGTCTGTTGCGCAAGATCGGTGTCATCGGCCTCGGCTACGTCGGCCTGCCGCTAGCCGTGTCGTTCGCCCGCGAGGGGTGCGAGGTGATCGGGGTCGACGTTGACGCCCGCAAGGTCGAGGCGATCGAGGCGGGGCACAGCTACATCGAGGACGTGAGCTCGGACGAGCTCGCCGAGGTGGGCGGCAGGTTGCAGGTCGGGACGCGGTACGCGTCGCTGGCCGACGCCGACGCCGTGCTGATCTGCGTGCCGACCCCGCTCAGCCGCAACCGCGAGCCCGACCTCGGGCCGCTCGTCGAGGCGGCACGTGCGCTGGCCGGGGTGCTGCGCGCCGGCCAGCTCGTCGTGCTCGAGTCGACGACCTACCCCGGTACGACGCGCGAGCGGCTGCTGCCGCTGCTCGAGGAGTCCGGGCTCTCGGCGGGCCGCGACTTTCACCTGGCGTACTCCCCCGAGCGCGTGGACCCCGGCCGCACCGACTTCACGATGCGCAACACGCCGAAGGTCGTCGGCGGCCTCACGCCGGACTGCGCCCGGCGTGCGCGCGAGCTCTACGAGACGGTTGCTGAGGAGATCGTCGAGGTCTCCACCCCCGAGGCGGCGGAGCTCACGAAGCTGCTCGAGAACGTGTTCCGCTCGGTCAACATCGCGCTCGTCAACGAACTGGCGATGCTGACCGACCGCATGGGGATCGACGTGTGGGAGGTCGTGGACGCGGCCGCGACCAAGCCCTACGGGTTCATGCGCTTCGAGCCCGGCCCGGGTATGGGCGGGCACTGCCTGCCGGTGGACCCGTTCTACCTGAGCTGGCGCGCGCGCGAGTTCGACATGACGACCGAGTTCGTCGAGCTGGCGGGCAAGATCAACCAGCAGATGCCCTACCACTGCGTCGCGAAGGCGCAGCGCGCCCTGAACGAGCGCGGGCTCGCCGTCAAAGGCGCGCGCATCGCGATCGTCGGCGTGAGCTACAAGCCCGGCGTCGGCGACGTGCGCGAATCGCCGGCGCTGAAGATGATCGCTCTGCTTCGCGAGATGGGCGCGGAGGTCGGCTATCACGACCCGCACGTCCCGGAGCTTCCCGAGTTCGGCCTTGCCAGCCAGCCCCTCGAGCAGGCGATCGCCGACGCCGACCTGGCCGTGATCGTGACGGCGCACCCCGGGGTGGACCACGACGAGATCGCCCGTCGCGCGCGGCTCGTCGTCGACCTGCGCGGCGTCACTCGCTCCGCGGGCGCAGCCGCGAACGTCGTGAGGCTGTGAGCGGCTTCGAGGCGGGCTCGGTCGCCTTCGGGGACCGCGGCCCCGCCGTGGGCGCGGACGTGAGCATCGGCGAGGACGTGACGTTCGGCGCCTACGTGGTGGTCCACGACGGGACCGTGATCGGCGCGGAGTGCGTGATCGGCGACCACGCGGTGCTCGGCCGCGGGCCGCGGCTGGCCTCGCACTCAGCTGCCGCCGGGGTGGCTGTCGGAGCGCTCGAGCTCGAGCCGGGAGTCACGATCGGCGCCGGCGCGGTCGTCTTCGCGGGCACGCGGATCGGCTCGGGCGCGATCATCGGCGAGCAGGCCTACGTGCGCGAGCGCGCCGGGATCGGCGCAGGCACGGTCATCGGCCGTGGCAGCGTGGTCGACAACGACGTTCCGATCGGCGAGCGCGTGCGCATCCAGACCAACGTCTACCTGGCCGCCGGGAGCGTGGTCGAGGACGACGTGTTCGTCGGGCCGGGGGTCGTGACGAGCAACGACGACACGATGGGCAGGCACGCGCCGGGGCGTGGCGCCTGCCGGCGCGCTGTTGCGGCGCGCCTGCCGGGTCGGCGCCGGCGCCGTGCTCGTGCCGGGGGTCGAGGTCGGCGAGGAGGCGTTCGTGGCCGCGGGGGCGGTCGTCACCAAGCGACGTGCCGGCGCGGGCGGTCGTGATGGGGGTGCCGGCGCGGGTCGTGCGGGAGGTCGGCGAGGAGGATCTGCTGGAGCGGTGGCGCTAGGGGCGGCCGCTCAGGTAGAAGGGAGCCGCATGAGAGCGCGGACGTTTGATCCTCGGAGCGCTTGCCGCGGCGGCCTACGCGCGACTGCTGCGCGAGCCGATCCTCACCTGGGGCGCCACCGCCGAGGAGGCCGGCTCCACGCTGCCGGGCGACGAGCTGCTGCCCGCGCCCGACGGCCAGGCGACGCGCGCGATCTGGATCGACGCGCCGCCGTCGGCGGTGTGGCCCTGGATCGCCCAGATGGGACCCGCGCCGCGCGGGGGCGCCTACACCTACGACTGGATCGAGAACCTGCTCGGGCTGAACATGCACTCCGCCCGCCACGTCCTCGAGGACTTCCAGCATCCCGCGGTCGGCGACGAGATCGGTTTGGGCGCCAATCGCATGCGGCTCGAGCTCGTGGAGCCGCCGCGAGCGCTCGCCTGGCGCTCGGCCGACGGGAACTGGGTGTGGCTGTTCAGCCTCCGTGAGGAGGGCGGGCGCACGCGACTGATCAGCCGCAACCGCTTTCGGCTGCCGAAGCTCAAAGACCGGCTCGGGATGCTGCCGATGGAGCCGGCCTCGCTCCTGATGGAGCGCAGGATGCTGCTCGGGATCTCCGAACGAGCCGAGGGGTTGGCGGCTGTCTAGCCGCCCCGCAGCGCCACGACCACCTCATCCGCCTGCTCCCGCGTCAGCAGGGGGCTCATGGGGATCGCGAGGTGGGTTCGCGCGGCGTACTCCGTCCCCGGCAGGTCCACGCCGTCGCCATACCGCCGCATGGCGGTCTGCCGGTGGACGGGAATCCGGTAGTAGGGCTTGCAGCCGATGTCCGCGGCGCGCAGCGCAGCTTCGGCTTTCTCGACCTGCGCGTCGCCGATCACGTACAGGTGCCACGCGGGCGCCGAGCCGTCCACCGGGACCGGCAGTTTGACCAGCTCGCCGAGCCCCGCCTCCCGGTAGTGCTCACCGGCGGCACGCCGGCCGTCGGCGAAGCCGTCGAGGTGGGGGAGCTGCACGCGCAGGATCGCCGCCTGGAGCTCGTCGAGGCGCGAGTTGTAGCCGATCTCCTCGTAGGTGACCTTGTCGTGCGAGCCGTGGAAGCGCAGCACGCGCACGCGCTCGGCGAGGGCGGTGTCGCCGGTCGTGATCGCGCCGCCGTCGCCGAACGCGCCGAGGTTCTTCGACGGGAAGAAGGAGAACGTCGCGATCGTGCCGAGCGAGCCGGGCCGGCCGGCGGGCGAGGTCGAGCCGGCCGCCTGGGCCGCGTCCTCCAGCACCGGCACGCCGAGCGCCTCGATCTCGGCGATCGGGGCGACGTTGCCGAACAGGTGGACGGCGATCACGGCCTTCGTCTTCGGCGTCAGCGCCGCCTTCACGGTCTCGGCCGTGACGCAGTAGGTGTCGGGATCGATGTCGCAGAAGACCGGCGTCGCGCCCGTCGCCGGGATCGCCTCCGCAGAGGCGTAGAACGTGAACGACGGCACGACCACCTCGTCGCCGGGACCGACGCCGAGCGCGCGCAGCGCGACCGTGATCGCCTCCGTGCCGTTGGCGACGCCGACCGCGTTCGCGACGCCGCAGTAGGCCGCGAACTCGTTCTCGAACGCGGCGACCTCGGGGCCGAGGATGTACCGCTCGCTGTCGAGCACGCGCGTCACCGCGGCGCGCAGCTCCTCGCGCAGCGGCGCCAGCGGCCGGGAGGTCTCGAACAGCGGCACGCCCATCTTCACGAGGCTCTTTGCGAGCAGGTCCATGTCCGAGCGCGTCATCAGGCGGATCAGCTCCTCGAAGCTCGTCTTCGGCTTCCAGCCGAGGTCGCGCTCGGCCTTGGATGCGTCGCCGATCAGGTGATCGACCTCGGCCGGGCGCAGGAACTCCTTGTCCAGCTCCACGTACTGCTCGTAGTCGCCGAGTCCCGCCTCCTCGAACGCGATCTGACAGCACTCGCGGACCGAGTGGGTCTCGCCAGTGGCGATCACGTAGTCCTCCGCCTGGTCGCGCTGGAGCATCTCCCACATCGCTTCGACGTAGTCCTTCGCATACCCCCAGTCGCGTTCGGCGTCGAGGTTGCCGAGCCGGAGCTCCTTCTTGAGGCCGTGCTTGATAGCCGCGGCGTGCCAGGTGATCTTGCGGGTCACGAACTCGAGGCCGCGGCGGGCGGACTCGTGGTTGAAGAGGATCCCTGAGGTCGCGTGCAGACCATAGGACTCCCGGTAGTTGACCGTGATGAAGTGCCCGTACGCCTTCGCGACGCCGTAGGGCGAGCGCGGGTAGAACGGTGTCGACTCGGTCTGCGGGACCTCGCGGACCTTGCCGAACATCTCGCTCGAGGAAGCCTGGTAGAAGCGCGCCTCGGGACACACTTCGCGCATCGCCTCCAGCATGCGTGTGACGCCGACGCCGGTGAACTCCGCGGTCAGGGTCGGCTGGATCCACGACACCGCCACGAACGACATCGCGGCCAGGTTGTAGATCTCGTCGGGCTGGCTCGCGCGCAGGGCGTCGACGAGCGAGCTCTGGTCGAGCAGGTCCCCCTGGTGCAGCGTCAGCCGCTCGCGCAGGTGCTCGATGCGCTCGAACTTCTCCGTCGAGGCGCGCCGCACCATGGCGTGGACGTCGTAGCCCTTCTCGAGCAGCAGCTCGGCGAGGTAGGAGCCGTCCTGGCCCGTGACGCCGGTGATCAGGGCTTTGCGCTGGGCCATCGCGGTGGAGCTTACAGTCCGTCTCCGACCCGACGGACGGCCGCTCCGGCGCCTTTCGCAGTCCCCGAGCGGCCGTTCGGCGAGGCTCCGGCGCGCCGCGGCCTGGGGCGCCGCCCGGCCTTCCCGGACGTGGCCCGAAGCGCCTTGCGCCGCACGGCGCTCGCGCATCCAGCGCACCGTGTCGGCGATGCCGTCCTCGACGTCGATCCGCGCCTGCCAGCCGAGCAGCTCGCGCGCCTTCTCGACCGAGGGCCAGCGGCGCTGGACGTCGACCGCGAAGGTCGGCAGGTGCTCGAGCTCGAAGCGCCCCGGGTCCTCTCCGCATGCCTCCCAGATCACCCGCGCGATCTCGGCGACGGTCATCTCGCGAGAGGCCGAGATGTTGAAGTCCTCGTTCAGGCCGGCCGGCGAGCCCATCGCGGTGACGACGCCGTCCGCGATGTCGTCGACGTGGGTGAGCGTCCGCGTCTGCTCGCCGGAGCCGAAGATCTGCAGCGGGTGCTGGCCGTTCAGCACCTTCTCGATCAGGTCCGGCACGGCGTGGGCGATGCCCGGCTCGGCGTCGGGGACCTCGCCGGGCCCGTAGGCGTTGAAGGGCCGGCAGATCGTGAACGGCAGCCCGTGCTCGTCGTGGGCGGCGCGGCAGTAGACCTCGCCGGTCAGCTTGGAGAAGCCGTAGGCCGACTCCGGCACCGGGCAGCTCGGCAGGTAGGCCTCGGTCGTCGGGTACTCCTCCGCGCGCTCGAACACCATCGAGGAGGAGACGTAGACGAATCGCTCGACCTCGCTCGTCGAGCGCCGCCCGACGACCGCGTTGTAGAGCGCGTTGTTGACCTCGGTGAGCGTGTGCGGCAGCTTGTGGAAGTTCGCGATCCCGCCGACGATCGCCGCGAGGTGGATCACCTGCGCGCAGCCGTGGGTCGCCTCGCGGGCCTGGGCCGGGTCGCGCAGGTCGCCGGTGTGGACCTCGCAGCCCTCGCGCATCCACTGGGGGGCGAGGCGCTGGTCGGAGACCCGCACCTCATAGGCCGGGTCGGCGAGCAGGCGCCGGACCACCGCGGCGCCGATCGTGCCGGCGCCGCCGGTGACGAGCACGCGGCTCATCGCGGCGGGACCTCCGCGGCGCCGCCGCGAGCGAGGCGAGCTCCGCGGCGTAGCCGAACACCTGCGCGGCGCCCCAGCAGTTCCACGGGTCCACGACCAGGCAGTTCGGCTCCGGCGAGCTCGGCGATCGCCGCCAGCGTCGCGGGGTCGCGGAACTCGGAGTGGTTGGCGGCGACCACCACGGCGTCGGCGCCCGTGAGCGCCTCGGCCAGCGGCGCCGTCGGCGTCGCGACGTGGGGGTCGTGCACGATCGACATCGGCCAGCTCGCGCTCGAGCAGCCGGACGAGCTTGTGCGCGAGCGAGTCGCGCTCGTCGTCGGTGTCGGCCTTGAAGGCGAGACCCGAGCACCGCGACGCGGCGGTCGGCGAGCGAGCCCAGCCGGCGCTTGATGCCCTCGACCAGGAACAGCGGCACCGACTCGTTGACCCGGGAGACGGCGAGCAGCATCCCCGGCGCGGCGGAGCGCTCCTCCGAGAACGTGAAGTCCTTGCGCAGGCAGGTCCCGGCGGTGAAGCCCGGCTGGGCGATGCCGCCGCGCGGGTAGTCGCGGTTGATCAGGTCGATGACCTCGAACACGTTCGCGCCCGTGCGCTCGCAGTCCATCATCAGCAGGTTCGGCAGCGCGAAGTTCGTGTAGCGCAGGATGTTGGCCCAGATCTTCGCCAGCTCCGCCTGGACGGGCGTGGTCTGGACGATCGGCGCGTCGAAGACGCCGAACAGCTCGGCCGCCACCTCGCCGGAGCGCGCGCCGACGCCGCCGATGATGCACGGCAGCGTGTCGATCTCCGCGAGGAAGCGCCCCGCCGCGATCCGCTCCGGCGCGTGCGAGACGAACACCTCCTCGCCGATCTGAAAGCCGCGGTGCTTGCGCAGGTAGCCGGCGACGAACTCGGTCGTCCCCGGCGCGATCGTCGAGCGCAGGATCAGCGAGTGGCCCTGCTCCCGAGCACGCCCGAGCAGGTCGTCGAGCGCCGAGCGGATGTCGCGCATGTCGATCTCGATGTGGGAGAAGGACGGGCGTGCCGAGCGTGATGACGATCTGCCGCGCGCCGGCCGCGTCGGCGACCGAGGAGGTCAGCGACAGCCGCCCCGACGCGTGCACCCTGTCGAGCAGCTCCTGGGCGCCGGTCTCCTCGAACGGCATCCGGCCCTCGCGCACGGCCTCGAGCCGCCGCGGGTCGTTGTCCACGCCGATCACGCGCAGGCCGCGGTCGGCGAACGACAGCGCCAGCGGCAGGCCGACACGGCCCAGCCCGACGACCGCCACCTCGGCGCTGCTCTGCGGGACGCTCATCCGAGCCTTGAGGTTAGCGGCGACGCGCGCTGCGGGCGGGCGGCCGATGCCACGCCTCGGCGGTGGCCCTAGCGCCGCGAGCCGCTCGCGCAGGTGGCGCGCGTACTGGCCCGCGAAGGCGGCGACGAAGCGCGGGTTGTAGCGCGCGTAGCGCCGCCACAGCCGCCGCGGCTCGCGCGTCAGCCGGTAGGCCCACTCCAGGCCGCGCGCTGCATCCACGGCGGCGCCTGCGGGACGAGCCCGGCGTGGAAGTCGAACGCCGCCCCGACGCCGACCAGCAGCGGCGCGGCGAGACGGGGGCGCATCTCGTGCATCCAGCGCTCCTGCTTGGGCTGGCCGGTCCCGACCCACACGACGGCGGCGCCCGACGCGTCGATGCGCCGCGCGACCTCCTCGCTCTCCTCGCCCGGTGAGCGGCCGGAACGGCGGCGAGTAGGCGCCCGCGATCGGCAGTCCCGGGAAGCGCTCGCGCAGCCGCGCCTGCAGCAGCGCGAGCGCCTCGGGCGTGCGCCCGCCGTACAGGTAGATCGGGATCTCCTGTTCCGCCGCGCGGGCGCAGAACGCGGCCATCAGGTCCGGCCCGTAGACGCGCGTCGCCCGGCGGTGCCCGAGCGCCTTCAGCGCCCACACCAGCGGCTGGCCGTCCGGCACCGCGAGCGTGGCCGCGCGCACGGCGGCGGCGGTGTCGGGTTCCTCGCGCGCGCTCATCACGAGGTTCACCGCGGCGGCGGTGATGTAGCCGCGCGCGCCGGACGCGATCGTCGCCTCCATCCAGGCCACGACCTCGTCGTAGTCGCTGACCGCGAGCGGCACGCCGAGCACCTCGGCGCGCTCGGGCAGGGTGGGCGATCCGTCGCTTGAAAGGGACACTGCGCGCGTGGCGTCGATTCCGTGAAGATACCTCGCCCCGTGGCGATCGACCCCGACTTCTGGCGCGGCCGGCGCGTCCTCGTCACCGGCCACACGGGGTTCAAGGGGGCCTGGCTGTCGCTGTGGCTCGGCTCGCTCGGAGCGCAGGTCGCCGGGCTCGCGCCGCCCGGCGACGCCGGGCTCGCTGTACGAGCTGGCGCGGGCCGGCGAGGGCGTCGAGGAGCACGACGTGGACGTCCGCGACGCGGCGGGGGTGACAGCGGCGCTCGGTGCCGCGCGCCCGGAGGTCGTGATCCATCTCGCCGGGCAGCCGCTCGTGCGGCG
The DNA here is from genome assembly GCA_963738815.1 of uncultured Solirubrobacteraceae bacterium. Taxonomy (GTDB): domain Bacteria; phylum Actinomycetota; class Thermoleophilia; order Solirubrobacterales; family Solirubrobacteraceae; genus Palsa-744. The sequence goes on along the minus strand of CAVTXW010000007.1, from coordinate 201,503 downwards.
CTCGCTGCGCGATCCGGTGTGCACCTACGAGATCAACGTGATGGGCACCGTCAACGTGCTCGAGGCAGTGCGCGGCGCGCGCGAGCCCGTCGGCGCCGTCGTGGTCGTCACCTCCGACAAGTGCTACGAGAACACTGCGGGGCGACGGCGCCCGTTCGCCGAGGACGACCCGCTCGGCGGGAGCGATCCGTACTCGAGCTCGAAGGCCTGCGCGGAGCTCGTCACCTCCGCGTACCGCCGCTCCTTCGGCCCGCTCGGAGGCAGCGCGCGGCTCGCGACGGCGCGCGCCGGGAACGTGATCGGCGGCGGCGACCGCGGCGAGGACCGGCTGCTGGCAGACGCTCTGCGTGCCGTCGAGGCGGGCACGCCCCTGCGTGTGCGCAACGCCGAGGCCGTGCGCCCGTGGCAGCACGTGCTGAACCCGCTCGCCGGCTACCTCCTGCTGGCGCAGGAGCTGTGGCGCTCCCAAGGGGCCGAGCGTGCCTGGAACTTCGGTCCGTCCGCGCGGGAGGCCCGGCCCGTGGGCTGGATCGCGGCCCGGCTCGCCGAGCTCTGGGACGGCGAGCTGAGCTGGCTCGCAGACGAGTCGGCGCAGCCCCCCGAGGCGGCGCACCTGCTGCTCGACTCGGGCGCGGCCGAGCGGGAGCTGGGCTGGCGCCCACCGTGGGGGCTCGAGGAGGCCCTGGAGCGCACCGTGGAATGGCACCGCCTCGAACGCGCCGGCGAGGACATGCGTTCGGGCACGCTCCAGCAGATAGACGCCTTCGCGGCGGCGCTGGACGGCTGATCCAGGGGGTCGGAGACAACCGCACCCGGGACGCGCGCGCGTTTTCCCCGCACCCGCGGGCACTCCCGGCATACGTCCACGGGCCCGCTTGCGCTGGCGCGCGCCGCCCGTAGCCTCGGCGCCATGAGCCCGGCCGCGCTTCGCACCTACCGCGCAGAGCGGTTGCTGGAGCGCGACTTCCACGTGCTGCGCGCCGGCGTGCTCGCGATCGTCGCTGCGAGGCTGCGTGCCGCGGGAGCCTCGCTCGATCGCGCGGACCTGGAGGATTGCTACGCCGCCGCGTGGCAGGGGCTCTACGGCGCTACGGTGCGCGGGCAGACGATCGCCAACCCGCGGGCGTGGCTCGCGCTGGTGACCTACCGGCGGGCGATCGAGGAGCTGCGCGCCGCGCGCAGGGGCGAGACCGCGCTCGACGCCGACGCCACGGTGGAGCGCGACGTGGACGCGGAGCTCGACGCGCGTGTGCGCCTGCGCCAGCTGCTCGAGGGCATGCGCTGCCGGCTCGACCTGCGAGAGCGCGAAGCCGCCGCGCTCTGTTACCTGCACGGCTACTCGCGCGCCGAGGCGGCTCGCCACATGGGCATCAGCGAGATGCGCATGCGCAAGCTGATGGAGGGCCGTGGGCCGGGACACGCCGGTGTCTCCCAGAAGGTCGGCGCGCTGGTGGAGACGATCAGCGCCGGGGAGTTCTGCGGCGAGCAGGAGTCGCTCCTGCGCGCGCTGGCGTTCGGGATGCTCGACCCGGCCGGCGAGCGCCACCGCCTGGCCCTCGACCATCTGAAGGGGTGCCCGGCGTGCCGGCGGCGCGTGGCCTCGCTGCGCGGTCTGGCCGCGACGCTGCCGCCGGTGCTGACCCTGCCTGGTGCGGGCAAGCTCGGGCTTGCAGCGCTGGCCGCGGGTGCCTCGCACGGTGGACGCGCCGTCGCGCCCGTCTCGGCGCCCGCCACGGCCCCGCTCGGCGCATCGGCGGCGGCGGGCGGCGGCGCCGCCGGTGGCGGCTGGGCGCTCGGCGGTGGTGGGCTCGCGGCGAAGCTCGCGGCGGGCTGCCTGGTCGCGCTCGGAGTCGGAGCCGGCTGTGTGGCGCTCGAGCGCGGGGGGGCCCGCCACGGCCATGCGGGCGTCGCCGGTCGATCCGCCGCCGTCCCTCGATTGCCGCTCGACGGCACGGTCCCGTCGCCCGCCCGCCCGCACCCTGCGGCTGTCCGGCCTCACGACGTGCTCCGCCGCGTGCGTGCACCGGTCCGGCAAGCGAGCTCTCAGCGCGAGTTCACCCCCGAGCAGCCGGCGGTGTCGCCGGCTCCGGAACCCGTCGGCCGAGCGTCGGGGGCGCGTCGTCGTTCACCGCCGCCGGAGGGCTCCGCGGAACGCGAGTTCGCACCCGGCTAACCCGTCACGCCAGCCCCACCGCCAGCAGCGCGTCAGCCTCCTCCTGGAAGAGCTGGATCTTGATGAACCTGCCGCCGCGGAGAGTGAAGACGATCGTGGAGCGCGCGGTCACCTCGATGCCGTCGCGTCCACGCTGGTAGGCGGTGTTCGGCACGGCGACCGAGTCGCCGGCCTCGCGGTAGGACTCCGCCTCGATCGTGATCTCTTCGAAGAAATCGAAGTAGTCGTTGTAGAAGACGACCGCCTCATCCCAGCCCCGGTAGACCCGGGCGAACCAGCTGCGCGACGCCGACCAGTCGAGTTCCACGTCAGGGTGGTTCAGGTCCCTGAGCGTGTCGAGGTCGCGGCGCGCGTAGGCAGCCAGGGCGCGTCTGACGATCTCGACGTTGCCGTCCGCCATTCTCCGCTGAGTATCCCCCAGCGGGACGGTGCGGACGGCCGACTAGCCCTGGGGGAAGACGCGCGTCAGCTTGTGCAGCGCGAGCGGGTTGCCACGTGGGCGCAGGCGGCCGGTCGCCACGGCGCGCAACGGGTTCAGCCGCTGGCCGACGATGTCCGCCCAGTCCTGCCAGGCGATCCTCATTCGCAGGTCCGGGTTCTCGGCCTCGCCTTCGGCGACGCTGCTGGACCCGTTGTCCACGCGCAGGTGCCACGTGCTGATGTCCGGGTCGGTGAACTCCCACTGGAAGACGGCGGGACCGCGGAGCCCGTGCGCCGGGTTCACCGTTCGGCGGACCGTGTCGAACATCAGCGCGACCGTCTCGGGGTCGCGGCTCGTCGGCCCCTGCCGCACGCCGAGCACGTTCGCTTTCGCGAGCGCCCGCCCGCGCTGTGAGAGCTCGAGCGGCGTGAGACCGGGCGGCAGCAGCGGTGGCCCCGGGAGCGACTCGACGGGCAGCCCCGCCGAACGGAGCTTGGTCACCATCGAGGTCACGCCCTCGACGCCCACCTCGTCGTAGCTCGATCCGAATGTCGTGATGTAGCGCTCGTCCCAGCCGGGCGGCATCAGCACCTGCGCGGTGTAGCGCGTGACGTCGCGCAGGAGCTCGGCAACCGCCTTGGGAACGCCGACGGGGTCTTCGCGGTTCAGATCCGAAAGGAGCTTGACGCCGAAGCCGATGTGGCGCTGCTCGTCGGCGGCGATGTTCTCCATCCCCTCGCGGAAGGCGGGCAGCTGGTCGCGGCGCTCCAGATAGCTGCAGATGAAGTGCTGCCCGGGCTGGGCCAGGGAGGCCTCGATGACCACGTGGTAGAGCGTCACGGCCGCCGCGAGCTTCGCGGGCGAGCGGTCCTTGCGGAGCTCGTCGGCCATCGTGTCGAGGCGGCCGAAGATCTTGCGGAAGCCGGGCGTGAGCTGGGGACGGATCGCCTGCAGGCCGCTCGCCATCGAGCCGTCGCCGATCCCGCACACCTCCTGCATGAAGCGCTTGAAGAACACCGCGTGCCGAGCCTCGTCGACCTGCTGGGTGGTCAGGAAGTACTTCTGCTCCTCCAGCGGCGCGGCGTCGATGTAGGGGGAGAGGTTGTCGGCGACCGCGTCCTCGCCCCAGAAGAACAGGCAGTAGTTCCAGATCGCCGCCTGGCGCTCGAACTCGGTGAAGTCCTCGCGCCACTGGCGCGCGTCCTCGGTGAAATCGAGCTCGGTCGCCTTCCAGTTGCCGCGCTCCCAGCGTGCGTAGAGGTCCTCATAGGAGATCGCGTCGGTGGGGAGTGAGCCGAGGTCTGGTGCGGTCGCGGTAGCCATGCGTCTCCTCTGTGCGAGGTTGGGATAACGGACGTTATCGAAATAGCGGCCGCTCTGTCAAGTAAGATGATCCGATGGCGTCGCCTCCGGCCGGCACCCGTCTGACCCGCGAGCAGAGCCGCGCGAACACGCGGGAGCGTCTGCTTGCCGCGGCGCGCATCGTGTTCGCCCGCGCCGGCTTCCATGGCGCCTCCGTCGAGGAGATCGCATCCGAGGCCGGCTACTCGACCGGCGCCCTGTACTCGAACTTCGACGGCAAGGAGGACCTGTTCGTGGCGTTGATGGAGCGTGAGATCGACGAGCACGCTCAGGAGATCTCGACCGCCGTTCGCGAACAGGCTTCGATCTCCGACCGCGCCGCCGGGGGCGCCAGGCAGTGGATGACGATGATCGAGCGCGAGCCGGAGGCGCTGCTGCTGTTCATGGAGTTCTGGGCCTACGGCGTGCGCGACGCAAAGGTGCGCCCGAAGGTCGCGGCGCGGTTCGCCCAGATGCGCCGCGTGCTGACCGGGTTGATCGCCGACGGCGTGCGCGACTTCGACCTCGAGCTGACGATCCCGGCCGAGCAGCTCGCCGTTGCGATCGACGCGCTGGCGGACGGCATCGCGCGCCAGAAGCTGGCGGATCCGGATGCGGTCCCCGACGAGCTGATGGGAGACGTTCTCGGCCTGCTGCTCTCGGCCGTCACGCGGCCCGCGGGAGGCACAGCGCCGCGTAGTGCAGAGTGAACGCGCGCCGCGCGAGGCCCGGCGCCACGCGGCTCGTGCCGGCACGCACGGCCCACTTGGCGGTGGCGGCGGCTCGCCGCGCACCGTCCTCGGCGAAGAAGCGGTGGACGCCCAGCGGCAGCGGGTCCTGAAGCTCTGCCGCCACCACGAGCCCGGCGTCCGCGGCGATCGCGTGGGCGTCCTCGCGGGAGAGCCGGTGCAGGTGCCCGATCTCCTCGGCATGCGCGCGCTTGGAGGCGCGGCGCGCAGACAGGTTGTCCTCGAGCGGCACCTCGAACACGACGGCACGGCAGACCCGCGCAACCTCCGCCAGCAGCACGGCGGGCTCGGGGACGTGCTCGAGCACGTGCGAGAGGATGCCGAGGTCCCGGGAGCCGTCGGCCGCCGCCAGACGCCGTCCGTCGAAGATCCCGATCTCGGCTTCGGGCAGCGCCGCCCGCGCGATCTCGGCCGCCGGCGCTGAGATCTCCACGCCGGAGAGCGTTCCGCCGAAGCCGCGGCGGCGCAGCTCGCCGAGAAGCGCGCCGTCGCCACAGCCCACGTCGAGCGTCTCTGCCGGCACGACCCCGGCCCGCTCGCACAGCTCGATCACGTGGTCGGCCTTCCCGACGGCGCTGAGCGCTCGCCAGCGCGCATACCTGTCCGCCTCCGGACCGTGGTGCGAATACGCGCGCTCGTAGAAGCCGATCAGCCCAGCGGAGTCCTCCACCCCTGTGATTATCGTTCCCAGCCAGATGACCGCCAAGCTCACGGCGCCGCTGCGCGCGGCGCCCGCGACGGTCGCGTGCCTTGCGGCGATCGCCCTGTTCGTCGTCTGGGCGACCGACCAGGCGGGCTACCCCCTGACGCATTGGGCGCCCGGTGGCCTCGTGCTCCTCGCGCTGCTCGCGATCGCCGCGCTGGTGCTGCGCGGTGGTCCGCGTCCGCCCGCCTCGGTGCTGATCGCGCTCGGAGCCTTCGCCGCGTACACGGCGTTCAGCTACCTGTCGATCGCCTGGGCCGCGTCGCCGGGCGACGCCTTCGAAGGGGCGGACCGGACGCTGCTGTACCTGCTGGTGTTCGCCCTGTTCGCCTGGTGGCCGCAGCGCGGCACGACCGCCGCCGTGATGCTGGTGGTGTGGACGCTCTGCATCGCCGGGCTCGCCCTCTACGTGCTGCTGCATCTGGACGGCGCGTCACGGGCGGCGCTCGCGGCGGCGATCCCGGGGGGACGGCTCGACTACCCGAGCGGCTACCCGAACGCGAACGCAGCGCAGTGGCTGATGGCGTTCTGGCCGGCGTTGCTGCTCGCGCGCGAGCGGCGCCTGCCCTGGGCGCTCCGTGGCCTGCTGGCCGGCGCGGCGGTGCTGCTCGCCGAGGTCGCCCTGCTCAGCCAGAGCCGCGGCTCGCTCTACGCCACGCCGCTCGCCGTGGTGCTGGTGTTCGCCCTGCTGCCGGGGCGCACGCGGACGTTCGCGCTGATGGTGCCGGTCGCGGCCGGTGTGGCGGCGGCCGCGCCAGCCGTGCTCAGGGTGGGCGATCACCTGCGGGCGGGCGAAGCTGTGCCCTCACGCGTGCACGACGCGAGCACGGCGACGCTTCTGGCCGCGCTGGTCGTGACCCTCGTGGTCGCGGGCGGGGCGGCGCTCGAGGCGCGCCGCGCCGGGCACGCGCCGGGCCCGCCCGGGCTTCTGCACCGGCTCACGGCCGCAGCGGCGATCGTCGCGCTCGTGGCGGTCCTCGCCGGGGGTCTCGCCGCGGCGGGCAACCCGGTCACGCGCGCGGAAAAAGCGTGGCACAGCTTCAAGGGCGGGTACGGGATCGGCGGCGGCAACCGATTGCTCAGCGGCCTCGGGAGCAACCGCTACGACTTCTTCCGCGTCGCGCTGGATGAATTCCGCGCCCACCCTGCCGGCGGCATCGGCGCCGACAACTTCCAGCAGCAGTACCTCCGCCGCGGCCACAGCAGCGAGACGCCGCGCTACCCGCACAGCGTGGAGCTCCGCACCCTCTCCCAGACGGGGGTGATCGGGTCGCTGCTCGCCCTCCTCGGCCTCGGCGCCGCGCTCCTGGCCGCGATGCGCGGCGCACGCTCGCCCGACCGCTTGGGCGCGGGCGTCGCCGCCGCGGCCCTCGCCGGCTTCGGCTACTGGGCGATCCACGGCTCGGTCGACTGGTTCTGGGAGTTCGCGGGCCTCGGCGCGCCCGCGTTCGCGATGCTCGGGCTCGCCTGCGCGCTGGCGCCACGTGGCGCCGGCCGAGCAGGCGACGCCGCGGCCGGGGAGGGGGCCGCGCGAAGCGCCCGCGCGCGCATGACGGACACGGCCGGCGAGGGCGAGGACGGCGCTGCCGCGGGGGCCGGTGCCCCCGGCGCGCCGCCGCCGCAGCCAAGCGGGGGCCCTCCGGCGCCCGAGCGGCGCCGCTTCGGCCGCCCGGCGGTGATCGCGGCATCGGCACTCGCCGCCGCCGTCTTCCTCGCCGCCGCCTGGGCCCTGCTCGTGCCCTGGCTGAGCGGTCTCGAGGTCGAGCAGGCGGCGCGGATCTGGACCCACTCCCCCGGCACCGCCTACGCGCGCCTGGAAGACGCCGCCGGCCTCGACCCTTTGAGCGCGCAGCCGAACCTCGTCGCAGGCTCGATCGCCGTGCGCCGCGGCGAACTGGTCCGCGGCGATCGCGAATTCGGGCGGGCGCTCTCGCGCTCGCCGGACGACGCCTACGCGACCCTCGAGCGCGGCGCCATCGCCTCGACGCGGGGAGAACGGGCCCGGGCGCTGGCGCTGCTGGCGCGGGCAGCCGCCCTGAACCCGCGCGACCAGCTCACCAGTCAGGCGCTCGCCATCGCCAGGCGGGGCCGGCGCGTCGATGTGCAGCGTCTGAACCAGGCGATCCTGATCCAGGCCGAACAGCTCGCGTGAGCGCGGTGACCCGTTCGGGCTGCTACATCCAGGGGATGAGAGCCGAGCCCGCTGCAAAGGCCGAACATCCGAAATCCGCCTCGACAGGCCGATCGACCTTCGGTAGCTTTATTGCCAATCTCGTCGATTCTCCGACGCTCGGGCGGGGGGCAGACAACTGCCAACCCGAGCCACGGTTGGGCCGTGCGGGTGGCATGGACAGAGAGCTTTTTGCTCCGGCCGATGAAGGGAACCCACGGTAGGGATTTATGCCTAGGCAACGCTTGACCACGATCGCGGCGCTCTTCGTGCTTGCGTCGTGCTGCGCGATTGCGCCCGCCGCGTCGGCCTCCAGCACGCTGCTGAGCGGATATGGCGGGCCCGGACAGGGGAACCAGGCGATCCTGGGCTCCACGGTGATCGGCGGCTCGGGCGGGGGCGGGGGAGGCTCGACGGGCGCAGGCTCATCCGCGGCGCAGGCGGTCTCGATCGAAGCGGCCACGACGCCCCACCCCGCGACGGGATCGAGCCGCGGGGGCGCGCCCTCCGGGGCCGGCTCCGCGCGCGGCCGGGCGGCGACACCGCGGGGCCGCCCGCACCCACGGGTCCGCGGGCGCGACGGCGTCGGCGAAGCAGGTCGAGGTGCGCGCAGTGAGCGCGCCGGCGCTGGGCCTTTCGGGGACCGACGTCGCCTATGTGGTGCTGGCGTTTCTGGTTTTGATGCTGACCGCCGTCGTCACCGTGCTCCTGACGCGCGGTGGCAGGTCGGCGCAGGGGGGCCGGGGAGAGATAGACAGCCGCTAAAGGGAAGGGACGCAGGACCCGAGTAGTCATTGAAGGCTGAATCCCCGGGCAGTAAATGGACCGCGCGCGCGTAACTCAACAAACGACATCGAGCACCATCTCGCTTCGAAGCGAGCTGGCTCACGACGCCCCGACCCCGCGGACGCTCCACCGCGGCACCTTCCACGGGCCACTGCAGTGGGCGCTGGAGGGTCCCGGCTGGGGCATCGTGCGGCCGATCGTGGACTTCGTGATGGTGTGGCTGGCGCTCGTGATCGCGCTCGGCGGCTTCGGCAGCCTGTTCGGGATCAACGAATTCCGCGCGCCGCTGCTGCTGATGCCCTTCCTGGTGGTGGTGCTCTTCTACCTGCGCGGGCTCTATCGCACGAAGCTGCGCACGCAGGTCCTCGACGGCATCGTCCCGGTCATCAGCGGCGTCTCCGTCGCGGCGATGGCGGTGGCGGTTCTGGGCCTGGCCCTGAACCACGAAGTACCCGAACAAGGGCAGTGGATCAGGGCCTGGTTCTACGCGCTCGTCGGCGTCGGGCTCGGTCGCACCGCGCTCGCGCTGGCGCAGCGGCGGGCCCGCGCGAAGCGGCTGATCGGCAAGCCCGTGCTGATCATGGGCGCAGGCGTCGTCGGCGCCCAGGTGGCGCGCAGGCTCGAGAACCACCCCGAGTACGGCCTGGCGCCGGTCGGCTTCCTCGACGAGGACCCGCGCTCGGTCGCCGAGGTCGGCGGCCGCGAGGTGCCGGTGCTGGGCACGATCGACGACCTCGAGGAGGCCGTCGAACGGACCGGGGTCAAGTACCTGATCGTCGCCTTCTCCTCCGTCGCCGACGCCCGCGTCAGCCGCCTGATCCCGCGCTGCCAGGAACTGGGCGTCGACGTGTCGGTGGTCCCGCGCATGTTCGACCTCATCAACGACCGCGTCGGCTACGACACAGTCGGAGGGCTGCCGCTGCTCTCGTTCACCGCCGTCGACCCGAAGGGCATCCAGTTCACGATCAAGCACGCGCTCGACCGCGTGCTCGCCCTGCTGATGCTGATCCTGTTCTCCCCGGTGATCGTGGCTGCCGCGATCGCCGTGAAGCTGTCGAGCCCGGGACCCGCGCTGTTCAAGCAGCGCCGCGTGGGGCGTGACGGCCGCGTCTTCGACTTCTACAAGTTCCGCTCGATGCGCGAGGCCGTCGAGGGCGAGCTGATCGAGGAGGACGACAGCGCGCTGGACTTCCTGCTCGCGGGCGACGTCGCGCCCGGCGGGGTCGAGGGCGAGGACCGTCGCACGGCTGTCGGGCGCTTCCTGCGCAGCAGCTCGCTCGACGAGCTCCCGCAGCTCTTCAACGTGCTGCGCGGCGACATGAGCCTCGTCGGCCCGCGGCCCGAGCGTCCCGAGTTCGTCGAACTGTTCCGCAACGACATCATCCGCTACGGCGACCGCCACCGCGTCAAGTCGGGCATCACCGGCTGGGCCCAGGTCCACGGACTGCGCGGCCAGACCTCACTGGCCGAGCGGGTCGAGTGGGACAACTACTACATCGCCCACTGGTCGATCGGGCTCGACCTGAAGATCCTCGCGCTGACGCTGGTCGCGGTCTTCCGCAACGCCGAATAGGCGGGAGGCGGGCGGCGAGCGCCGGCCCGACCGGAGGCCGGTCCGCCTCAGATCCGCCGCGTGGTGGCGCGCGAGGGCCCGGTCCAGTACTGGAACACGCGCACGCGCAGGCCGTGGGTGCCGAGCAGCGTGGGCAGCGGGATCGAGAAGCGGTTGAAGCGGTCCTGCGTGAACAGCGCCCGGTAGCGCAGGCGCGAGCCCTGGAAGACTTCGAGCTCCATGAAGTCGCCGACGGGACCGGTGCCCGACGCGACGACGCGGGAGCCCTTGCGGCGCAGGGTCAGCGCGGCGGCGCTGTAGGGGCCGAACGGACGGTCGAAGGCTTCGCTGAGCGCGCGGAATGAGGGCTTGCGTGAGCCGCCGGTCGTGACCGAGCCGAAGTCTTCGCCGCGCGAGTCCTCGAGCTTGTAGACCATCGCGGCCGCCAGGTACGGCGCGCGCGACATCTCGCGGATCGAGTTGCGCAGGTTCAGCGCCTGGATCTGGGGCGTGACGCAGGCCTGTTCCTGCTCGGTCCGGCGCGCCGGCCAGCAGCTCGTCCAGCCGAACTCGTCGAGCCACAGGGGCTTGCTGTCGCCGTTGGCGAGCTGCGCTTCGTGGATCGAGCGCAGCGAGGCCAGCGTGAGGTTGTAGAAGTGGACCGAGAGGCCGTCGTAGTAACCCTTGATGCCGGCCGCGTAGAGGGCACGCAGGAAGTTGCCGTTGGAGCCGACGAGCGAGCCGGCGAGGACGAGCACCCCCGGGTTCGCCGCCTTCACGGCGGGATACGCGGCGCGCACGACGGCGGCGTACTTCTTGGCCTTTTCGGGACCGGCGAAATAGTCTTCGTTGGACTGGTCGGGCTCGTTCCAGACCTCGATCGCCGTGATCTTCGTGCCGTAGCGCGCGACGAGCGAGTTCAGGAAGGCGGCGTAGGTCGCGGGGTCGCTCGGCGGCCAGGAGCCGGCGCCGTCGGAGTTGCCCGACGCGCACCCGGACTTCGCGGCGGGCGGTGCGGAGGAGGCCCAGCACGGCGTGCTGGCGACCGTCGCGACGACCTTGATGCCGGCCGCCGAGGTGTCTTCGAGCAGCCGGTCGGCGCGCGCGAGCGCGTGCGGGTCGAGCGTCGGTCCGGTCGGCTCGAACAGCGACCAGGGGAAGTCCACACGCACGACGCGTGCGTGCATCTTCGACGCGGTCTGGATCGCGTGGTCGGCCGCGGCGTTCGATGACAGCGCGCTGAGGCCGGGGATGTTGACGCCGCCGAGCGGCCCCGTGGCGGCGTTGGCGCTCGCCGCAGAGGCCGCCAGCGCTGCCACCGCGAGCAGCGCGGCGAGCCTGCGGTGCGCTCGATGCATGCCAGACACGATAGTGGCGGGCCTAAAGGTGAGGCGAAGGTGACCGCCCGGCGCCGCGAGGTGCGCGGCTGCCCACGCCCACGCCCAGCTAGGCTCCGCCGAGGATGCCGCGGCACTGGATCTGGATCCAGATCGCGATCATCGTGTTCGTCCTGATCGGCATGGTGATCGCGATCGTCAGGCTCGCCTGAGCGCGCGCGCCACGCGCGAGCGCAGGCCGCCGCGCGGCTGCCAGCGGCGGGCGGCCGGGTACCGGGCCGCCCTCGAGGATCGCCGACGGGACCTCCTCGGTCAGCCATCCGAGCAGCTCTCCGAACCCGGCCTGGCGCACCTCGTCGCGCGATCGACGGCGGACGGTTGGCGGCGTCGTGCGAATCGGAGGTGACGTTGTGCGCCATCTCCTCGCGCAGCAGCGCCACCCCGAGCCGGCCGCGCCTGCGATCCGAAGCGCCCCGCGAGCGAGCCGGCCGTCAGCGACATCAGCACGCCGTCGCCCACCAGGGTGCGCACGATCGACGGGTCGCGGTGGATCGCGGGGCAGCGCTCGGGATGGGCGAGCACGACGCGGTGACCGTCCCACAGCAGCCCCTGCACCGTCGTGACCAGCCCGCTCGCGACAGTCGCGAACGGCGGCTCGATCAGCAGCCACTCGCCGCCGGCGAGGGAGAGCGCTCCGATGCCGGAGCTGTCGGTCTCGGCCAGGTAGCTGACCGCGATCTCGGCCCCCGGGCGGACGTCGAGGGCGAGCTGCTCGCGCGCGAGCGCCTCGCGCACCGTTGAGAGGGCGCCGCCGATCGTGGCTGGGTCGTTGGGGTAGCGCGAGTTGACGTGGGGAGTGGCGACGACGGTCTCGATCCCCGCGCGCAGCGCCCGCCTGGCCATCGCCATCGAGCCCTCGACATCCGGCGGGCCATCGTCGATGCCTGGAAGCAGGTGGCAGTGCAGGTCGATCATGGTTCGCTTCTCAGACCCTAAAGATCCTCTCGGCCTGTTCCAGCCCATTCGGGTGACTGGTACTCTCGCTCGGCAAGGCGCAGCACCGGAGACAGCGTCACGGATGGCAGGGGTGGATTCTGGATGGAGATGAAGGTCTCACAGCGCCGCATGACCGGCTGCGGGCGGTGGCCGCGGCGGCGACGCTCGCGGCGCTCCTGCTCGCTCTCGCCGCCTCGGCGCATGTCGCCGCGGCATCGGGCGCGACGCTGCTCCCGAACCTGGTCGCCGACCCGCCCGACACGCAGTCGATCGCGACCGACACCTCGTCAGGGACGCCCCGGCTGCTGCTGCGCTTCAACGGCTACATCCACAACAAGGGCCCGGGCGCCATCGACTTCCGTGGCTCGCGCGAAGCGCCGAAAGTCAGCCAGAAAGTCACCGAAGAAGTCGAAAAAGCGCGCACCAAAGAAGAACCGCTGCCTCAGAAAGTCGAAGAAGAACTCGCCGTCCCGCCGATGAAAAGCTTCCAGCGCCTGTTCACGACCAGCGCCGAAGAAAAAAACATCGAACGCGCCCACGTCGATGAAACGAGCAGCGGCGAACTGATCTACTCGAGCGGCGACGGCCACCACCACTGGCACCTGCAGAAGATCGCCCGCTACTCGCTGTGGAACGCGGGCAAGACGGCCGAAGTGGCGCCCGCCCAGAAGGTCGGCTTCTGCCTCGACGACAGCCAGCACGTCGAAACCTCGATCGGCCCTTCGAGCGCGGTCTACGCGGACAACGTCGCGCCGTTCCGCGAATTCTGTCAGCGCTATCGCCCCAACACGACGAGCCTGTTCGAGGGCATCTCGGTCGGCTGGCGCGACGTCTACGACTCCTCGCTCGCGTTCCAGTGGGTCGACATCTCGAACGTGCTGCCGGGCGAATACTGGCTGCGCGAGGACGTCAACCCGCTCGGCTTCGTCAAAGAAACCGGCGGCGAAAACGTCCCCGTGTACTCCAACACCGCGACGGTCGTGCCGGGCTTCGACGCGCTTCCGCAGGCGAGCGAAACACCCGCGGGTGTCGCGAAGACGATCACGCTCACCTCCAAAGCCTTCAAAGACACCAGCAAACCGACCTACAAGATCGTCTCCGGCCCTGCGCACGGCACGCTCGGCGCAGTCAACAGCGAAGGCAAGGTCACCTACACGCCGACCGCGGGCTTCACCGGCACCGACTCGTTCACGTTCTCCGCCTCGGACGCCTCCAGCAGGTTCCCCGAAAGCCCCCAGGTCGCGACCGTCTCCATCGAAGTCACCTCCTCGACCCAGCCGGCCGTCTCGATCGAAGGCGCGCCCGCGAGCATGCAGGCGGGCTCGAGCGTGCAGCTGTCGGCGAAAGTCGTCAACGACTCGCCGACGGTCACCTGGGGCGCCAGCGCCGGCACGATCACGACCGAAGGCAGATACACGGCGCCGGGTGAAGTCCCGGCCGGCGGGACGGTGACGGTCACGGCGACGACGAGCAAAGGCGCGAAAGACCAGCGCACGATCGAAATCACGCCCCCGGCCGGCACGAAAGGGCTGCTCGCCGGCGACGCGACCGCGACCTACACGGTCGGCGACCAGACCACCGCCGGGCGCGAGGAAGCGTTCCAGTTCACGGCCAAAACGAGCGGCACCGTCGAAGAACTCCAGTTCCGCACGAACGCGACGGCGAACACCGGGGTGACCGGCGTCGTGCTCGCCGTGTTCGCCGAAAGCGGGGGCAAACCGGGTGCCGTGCTCGGCAGCGGGACCGCGTCCGGGCTGCCCGCCGTCAGCTCGTGGATCAAAGTCACGGGGCTCACGGTGAGCGTGACGAGCGGCACCAAGTACTGGCTCGTGGCTCTCCCGCTCGGCTCCGGCAAACTCCACTACAACGCGGCCGTCGGCTCGGGCGGCGCCGGCAACGTCGAGAGCACCGCCGGCGGGATGACCAAAGCCACGACCCAGACCTCCTGGGAAACCTTCAACCAGGGGCCGGTCGGCTTCCAGGCCATCGGCTCGCGCGGGCGAAGCGCCGGCGAGCGTCGCGATCGAAGGCGCTCCGGCGAGCATGAACACGGGTGCGAGCGTTCAGCTGACGGCGAAAGTCACGAACGACTCGCCGACGGTGACGTGGGGTGCGAGCGCGGGGACGATCACGAGCGAAGGCACCTACACGGCGCCTGAATCGGTGCCGCCGGAAGGCAAGGTCACGATCACGGCGACGACGAGCAAAGGCGCCAAAGCCGAAAAGACGATCGAAATCAAAGCGCCGGTTCCGAGCGTGACGATCGAAGGCGCTCCCGCGAGCATGAACACGGGCGCGAGCGTTCAGCTGACGGCGAAAGTCACGAACGACTCGCCGACTGTCACGTGGGGGGCGAGCGCGGGCGCGATCACGAGCGAAGGCAAGTACACGGCGCCCGAATCGGTGCCGGCCGGGGGCAAGGTGACGGTCACCGCGACCACGAGCAAAGGCGCCAAAGCCGAAAAGACGATCGAAATCACGGCACCGGTCCCGAGCGTCGCGATCGAAGGCGCGCCGGCGAGCCTGCAGACGGGGGCGACCGTTCAGCTGACGGCGAAAGTCACGAACGACTCCCCGACGGTGACGTGGGGGGCGAGCGCGGGCGACGATCACGAGCGAAGGCAGATACACGGCGCCCGAATCGGTGCCGGCCGGGCGGCAAGGCGACCGTCACGGCGACCACGAGCAAAGGCGCCAAAGCGGAAAAGACGATCGAAATCACCGCTCCCGGCCGGAACCAAAGGACTGCTCGTCGGCGACGCGACGGCCACCTACAGCGTCTCCGACCAGACGACCGCGGGCCGCGAGGAAGCGTTCCAGTTCACCGCCGCGTCGAGTGGCACGGTCGAAGAACTGCAGTTCCGCACGAACGCGACCGCGAACACGGGCGTCACGGGCGTCGTGCTCGCGCGTGTTCGCCGAAAACGCGGGCAAACCTGGCGAAGTGCTCGGCAGCGGGACGGCCTCGGGCCTGCCCGCCGTCAGCTCGTGGATCAAGGCCACGGGGCTCTCGGTGTCGGTGACCAGCGGCACGAAGTACTGGCTGGTCGCGCTGCCGCTCGGCTCCGGCAAACTGCACTACAACGCCGCCAAGAGCTCGGGCGGGACCGGCAACGTCGAGAGCACGGCGACGGGAATGACGAAAGCGACCGCCCAGACCTCCTGGGAAAGCTACGGCCAGGGCCCCGTCGGCTTCCAGGCCAACGGCACCACCTCCGGTGGCGCGGCCGCCGTCGCCGGTGTCGCTTCATCCGCGGTCGCGAAGCCTTCCGGGCGTGTCGCGCTGGCGGGCCCGCAGACGGTCACCTCCGGTACGGCTTCGCAGCTGAGCGCGCTCGTCGATGGCGCCGCCGGGCGGCTCAGGTGGGTCGCGAGCGCGGGCCAGATCTCCTCGGACGGGCTGTTCCTGGCCCCGCGTGTGGACACGTCCGACCGACCGTCACGATCGCCGCGCGGCGCGCCGGGCGCGCGCGGGCAGAGCCCTGCGCGTGACGGTCGACCCGGTTTCCGCCGCCGCGCCCGCGCCGGCCGCGGCGAGCGTCAGCGCGACGGGGACCGGCGACGGGCGGTCAGGCGCTCGGCTCGCTCTCGGCGATCATCCTCAACCGCGAACTGGTGATCACCACCGCCGCCGGGCGCGCGGGCATCGTCACGATCGCCGCGCGCGGCGGGCACCGGCTGCTCGGGAGCTGCTCGAACGCGACGCTTGCCGGCGCCGGCGTGACCTGCCGCGTGCCGCTGCACGGGGCGGCGCGCAACGCCGACCTGCACGTCAGCGCCGTGCTGCGCTCCGGCCATCGCGTCCTCGGCTCGCGACGCGTCTCGGGCGTGGCCGTGCCGACGATGCGGATGCTGGCGCGCCTGCCGGGCATCAAAGGCGGCGTGAGCGCGGCCTTCGCGTACATCTGCAGTCCGTCGCTGCGCCTGGGTGGGCCTGGCGCGATCGCGTCGCTGCCGTAGGGAGACACAGCGCCCGTGGACCACAAGATGACAACTGCGCTGCACGCACGAAGGGGGCGACTCCTCTCGTCGATCGCGGCCGTTGTTGCCGTTGCGATGGTGCTGCTCGGGATCTTCGGCACGCTGCACTCGGCGCGTGCGATCGAAGCTCCACTGCTGCCCCGCCTGGAAGCCGAACCACCGGACGCTGCCTACCTGCAAGAAGACGCGGAAGAAATCCAAGGTAGCCACGAAAACCGGCTGCTCCTCAAATTCAACGGTTGGATCCACAACGGGGGGCGCGGGGCGGCTGACGTTCGGGGCTCGCGCGAAGCGCCCAAACTGACTCCTCAGACGAAAGAAAAGGTCGAACGGGACCGCCGAAAAGAAAAAGAAACGCTCGAAGGTCCCGAACTCGAAGAACTGAGCAAGCCGAAGATGTCCGTCACCCAGCGCGAGTTTCCGCCTAGCTCCGAAGAAACGAACGTCGAACGCACCCACGTCGAACCCGAACATCAGATGACGAACGCGGAACTCTTCTACTCGGCCTCGGACGGGCACAATCACTGGCACCTGCAGCACGTGGCGAAATACGTCCTCGGGACCCTCAAGACGGGCGAAGAAAAAGTGACCCCGGTCAGCCCTGGACAGAAGGTCGGGTTCTGCCTCGACGACAGCAAGCACACGGACACCTCGAAAGGTCCCGCCACGCAGGCCTACTCGGACAACGTACCCCCCTTCCGCAACTTCTGCGAACGCTGGAAACCGGACACGACGAAGGTGTATGAGGGGATCTCAAGCGGCTGGAGCGACCTCTACGCCGGAGACCTCGCTTGGCAGTGGGTCGACCTGTCGAACGTCGTGCCCGGCGAATACCGCCTCGAAGAGGAAGTCGACCCCGAACATCTCCTCCAGGAAGAAGGCGGCGGGAAAAAGACCGCCACCTCGCTGCCTGTGATCGTGCCCGGGTAGGACGCCGAACCCGTGAGCGCCAGCACCGAATTCGGTCTCGCCGAAAGCGATCCCCCTCAAGGCAAAGGAATGGGCTGCAGAAAAATCGGAGACGGAAAATCCGGAAAGCCACAAACAGACGGGAGTCAAGGCAAAGCCCGGTGCGGTCGTCTTCGCAGTCGCAAAACTCCCTGAACACGGGCATGTGACGATCATCGGTGGAAGCGCCACCTACACGCCCGAAGCCGGCTTCAGCGGCAACGACCACTTCACCTACGTCGCGAAAGACTCGACGAGCGAATTCCCGAGGCACCCGTTCGAAGCCTCGGCGACGGTCACTGTCGGCGCGGGGTCGCCGAAACCAGAAGTGACGATCACCGGGGCACCCTCCGGCGTGACCGTGGGCACCACCGCGACGCTCACGGCGAAAGCGTCGGACGACTCGAGCGGGATCGTGTGGAGCACGACCGCCGGCTCGATCAAATCCGAAGCGTCTGGAGAAACGGCGACGCTGCAAGCGCCCCTCAGCCCCGAAGAGATCAAGGTGACTGCTGCGCTGCGCGACGGCAAAGCGAGTGCAACGCGCGAAATCGCAGTGACCGCACAGGCGCCGCAGGAACCGGCCCCGTCGGTTCCCGAAACGGATCGGGAGGTTCGGGCGGCGTGGCAGGCGCCAAGAACACGCGGGGCTTCTCGCACCCTCGGGCGATGCTGTTCGGCCGCCGGATCGTGATCACCACAACGACATACGCGGCCGGCCGAATCAAGATCGCTGCGCTCGTCGGAAAGCACGAGTTCGGCGCATGCGAGGCGTTGACGCCGGCCAAACGCGAGTTCACTTGCCACATCAAGCTGCCCGCGAAGCTTTCGGTGCGTGCCCACATCGCGATCGTCGCGACGCTCAAGGAAGGCGCCGAGCAAGCTCTCGACGACGAAGCTTGCGGCGCGCGTGATCCCGCAGATGAAGATGGTGGCGGTCGAACTCCAGCGGCGACCGCGGCCGCTCTGCGGGTCGCGCGGTTACTGGTGCAGCCCGGCGATGCTCGTCGCGACGCTCGAAGACGAATCGAGCAGCGTCAGTCGCTCCCGCCGTGCCCTCACGGCCGCGGCGACTCGATCGGTGACAGGCTCCGGCAGCGCCTCCACCGCGCGCTTGGCGCGGTAGCGCAGCACGCGCGGGGCCAGCTCGGCCCGCGTCGCCGCCCAGCGCCGGTTGCGCGCGATCAGGCCGCCCCACGTGATCGCGTCCTCGCCGTCGGCGAAGCGGAGCTTGTACTCGTGCGTCCCCACGCCGAGGTCCATCCGGCGCTCACCGCGCCCGATCGCATCCTCGATCGCCGCGAGGATCGTCAGCATCGACGGCTTGAGCGCCGCATGCGCCTCCGCCCAGCCGCCGTTCCAGTACTTGATCTCGTGGCCGGCGGCGATGAAGAGCTGGACGGAGATCGGCTCGCCGTCGATCTCGGCCATCCACAGCCGCAGGCGCTCGGGCCCGAGCGCCGCCGCGGCGTCTGACAGCAGCTCCGGGACGCCGTTGCGTGCGAGCCCCGACTCCCCGCGCTCGCTCCAGCGCTCGCGGTGAAGGGCGAGCAGCGCTGCGAGGGCGTCTCCGGTCTCGGTCCCGCCGCCCGTCATCCGCACGGATCCTCCGGCCGACTCCAGTTTGCGCCGCATGCGCCGCATCTGCGAGCGGAAGTTGGCGGAGCGGCCCGTCATCCAGGCGTCGAAGCCGCCCTCGTCCGGGAACGTGACCGAGGGTGCCGGCAGCGTGGAGTTGCGATATCGGGCCAGCCGTAGGCGCCCGGTCGCCCCGGAAGCGAGGAGCTTCGTCCAGCCGGAGGACGCGGGCACGGCCTCGAAGGCGATCAGATCCGGTCGCGGACGCATCGAGGAGATCCCCCTCCGCATCGCTGCCGCCGCCTCCGACTCGCGGCCCGGCCGGCAGAGCACGTCGACGCGGTCGGAGATCTCGGCGCCGAGGAAGCGCACGTCGATACGGCCCCTCGGGCCGCTGCCCGCGAACCACGGAGCCAGCGCGAGCAGCGTCTCGTCGTCGTCTCGAACCGCGACCATCCTCAGCTCGCTCCCCGCGGGCGCCATGTGACGCCACCAGGGCAGCATCCACCCCGGAGAGCACAGCGGCAGCGAGGCCTCCTGCGCGAGCTCGTCCCACGCCGGGGCGAGCGCCGCGGCCGCCGCGAGATCGTCGATGACTTCAGCGCGCGCCATCTGGATATGATCGCGCCGCGGGCGGCAGCGGAGTGCGCGGCGACGCGGCGAGGAGGTCGTGATGTTCAAATCGATCGTGGTGGGAACCGACGGCTCTGACACGGCCGGGCAGGCCGTGCGGCAGGCCGTGGACCTGGCGAAGGACATCGGGGCGAAGGTCGAGCTGGTCAGCGCCTACGAGCCGGTCTCCTCGCAGCGCCTCAGCGAGGAACGGCGCCAGGCGCCCGAGGACCTGCAGTGGACGATCAACCCGCGCGAGGATGTCGACGCGACACTCGAGGCGGCCGCCGAGGTCGCACGCGCAGCCGGCGTCCAGGTCGCCATCTACGCGCGCCAGGGCGACCCGGCCGACGCGATCCTCGACGTCGCCGAGGAGCAGGAGGCCGACCTGATCGTCGTCGGCAACAAGGGCATGACCGGCGCGAAGCGGTTCCTGCTCGGCTCCGTGCCGAACAAGGTGTCGCATCACGCGCCCTGCTCGGTGCTGATCATCCGCACGACCTGAGGGGTAGCTGAGAGCGCCCGGCTAGAGCCCGGCGACTCGCGGGCTCATGTTGCGCAGCCGCTGAGCCGCGATCCAGCCGTCGTCGCGCAGCCGGCGCAGCGGGCCGGCGTCGGCGACGTTGAACCGGCGCGCGCGCCGCGCCGGGTCGGCCAGGTCGCGTCGCAGGGGGCCGGTGTTCCCGCTGACGATCTGCCGGGCCGTGCGCCGCATGCTGAGGCCCTTCTCGGCGGGCAGATGCCAAAGCCCGAGCGAAGCCGCGCCCTCGACCGGCACCGCCTGGCTGCGCTTGCCGGTCGTGATGCGCCTGGCGACGTCGGAGAGGTCGGCGAAGTGCGCCATCCCGAGCGCCCCGGCCAGCGAGAGGATCTGCTCCTCGGTCGGCAGCGCCTTGCCTTCGCCGGCAAGCCGGGCATCCAGCTGCTCGCACGTGGAGACGAGCTCGCGCAGGGTCGCCGCCGTGCCGGTCAGGAGCTCCCCCCCGACCCACGGCGGGGTCTGCACGTCGGCGCCCATCGCCCGCGCCAGCTCCCCGATCCCGTTGCGCGTGCGGCCGTGCGCATCGAAGCCGACCGTGTCCCAGTCGGGCGGGTAGTCGATGTAGATGCAGCCGACCTCGCCGTTCGAGGCCCGTTCGCCCGCGGCGAACACCGCCGAGGGCTCGGCCCAGACGCAATCGAGGTCCGTGAGCCAGAGCCGGCGCCCGGAGTCGAGCCCGTCCGAGACGGTGGTGATCGCGTCGAGCACGTAGCGGGAGGAGACATAGATCTTCGTGCCCTCTCGCGGCCGGTGCTCATACGGGGCGTGCACGACCCGTGCGCCGAGCGACTCGATGTGCTCGAGCAGCGCACTGCCCCGCTTTCCGAACAGCGAGCGGTCGGTCACGTTGGTCGCGAGCACCAGCTCGCAGTCGACGTCGCGATACGCCAGCGACGCGACCTGCGTCAGCGCGCACTCCAGGTAGCGCTCGGCGACGTGCGCCGCGGAGCTCGCAGCGCGCACGCTGGGGTAGAAGAAGCCCTCCTCGGGCTCGTGTACGTAGAGGTACTGGACGACGATCGGCGTCGAATGCATCGCTGTGCTCGTTTTCGACTCTCCACGCCGGGACCTTTAGCGCCAGGCGCGGCGGACCGCTGCGCTCATCCGGCGTCGGTGCGAACGCGGCCGCGCAGCCTGCGACCAGCCTCGGGCACGAGATACCGGAAGACCGGCATCGGGTCGCCGGGCGCCCACATCGAGTGCGCCGCCATCGGCGCCGCCGCGAGCGCGTTCAGCATCGGCCCGGGGCCGCCGGCCCAGCCGGCGGCGAGGTCCCGGTTGAGCCACTGGAAGCGCGCCCCGACCCGCGCCGGCGACGGCGGGGACCCGTTCCAGGGGTCGAGGCCGAGCGCGTCGCGCGCCCAGATCGCGGGCACGTTGACGCCGGCCCGGACGGCCAGCGCCATCGACCCGTAGAAGCGCCCGTTGAAGTCGGTGATCGACGCCCGGCCCTCCGCGTCGCGGAACAGCTCGACCTGCGCGAGCCCGATCCAGCCCAGCTCCGCGGCCAGTCGCGCGACCGCGTCCGAGAGCTCGGCGTCGGTCGCGACCACCCGGCCGAGCACGGTGTCGCCCGCGCCGGGCGGCCAGGTTCGCTCGGCCTCCTGGTGGAACTCGGCAAGCATGCTCCCGTCGCGGCCGCGGACGATCACGGCGGCGCCCATCCTGCCGCGCAGCGGCGTCTGCAGCAGCGGTTCGCCCCCTTCGGCGAGCGTCTGCTCCACGAGCGCCCGCGCCTTCCTCGCGCTGTCGAACACCGCCGTTTCGAAGCGGTGTGGAACGTGATTGCGCGCCTTCACCACAACGGGCCCGGACCACTGCGCGAGCGCCTGCTCGTCGGCTGGCACCGTGTACGGCGTCGCCACGCCGGCCGCCGTGGCCGCCGCGAACAGGTCGAGCTTGTCGAACGTGCGGCGAACCACCTCGTAGGAGGGATACGGCCACACGGCGGGAGCGATCTCCTCGCGCCGTCGCGAGAGCGTCAGCAGCCCGCCTTCGTAGGAGCAGAAGACGATGTCGTAGCTGCGTTCGCGGACCGCGCGTGCGATGTCGGCGACGAAGCCGTCCTCGTCCTCGGCGCATTCCCGCACGAGGTGATGCGGGCCCGCGTGCCGCGACAGGCTGGCGAAGCTGGGCCCGGGCGCACCCGTGCCGACTTCGAAGCCGGCGGCGGTCAGGGCTCTGACAGCCACCAGGGTCGCCCGGTCACGTCCTTGGTCGACCAGGAGGGCGCGCATCGCTTCGGGGGAGCTTACGGCGGTCTTCTAAAGCGCGTCTGAGAAGCTCGTCCAGAACCGGAGCGTCCCACGGGACTTGGATAATGACCCGTGATGAAGATCGTGAGCGTGATGACGACCGATTCGAGCGGCGGCGCAGAGTTCGCCGCCCTCGAGATGCTCGAGGCTCTGCGCCAGCGCGGCAACGAGACCGTGATGCTCACCGACATGCCCGGCATCGGGCGCGACACGGGCGTCGCCGTCCGCCCGCTCGACATCGGGCCGAAGCTCTCGACCGGCAGTTGGCCGGGGCTGCTCGTGCGCTGGCCGCGTCTGCTCGGCCGGCTGCGCGCCGCGCTACAGGCCGAGTCGCCCTACGACGTGCTGCTCGTCCACTACAAGAAGGAGCAGCTGATGGCGCGCGGCCTGCCCGCCGAGCTGAGCCGGACGGTCGTGTGGTCGGAGTGGGGACCGGTGCCCTACCCGCTGCGCAAGGGCCTCCCGCGGCGGGCCTACCTTCGCGCCGCCGAGCGCGTGCCGCTGGTGATGGCGGTCTCCGAGGGGACCAAGCGCTCGGTCACCGAAGTCGGTGTGGACCCGGCGAAGGTGATCGTCGTGCCGAACGTCCTGCGCACCGACGAGATCCGCTTCAGCGAGGAGGGCCGCCGGCGCGTCCGCGAGGAGCTCGGGATCCCGCCGGACGCCTTCGTGGTCGGATGCATCTCCCGGTTCCACCACAAGAAGCGAAACGACGTCGTCGTGCGGGCCGTGATCGAGCTGGAAGACCCGCGCGCGCACGTGCTGCTCGCGGGCGAGGGCGAAACGGAAGCCGAACTGCGTGAGCTGGCCGCGCCGCTCGGGGAGCGCGCCCACTTCATCCCGACCCCCGGGCGCGAGGTCCCGGATGTCCTGTCGGCCTTCGACGTCTCGGTGTTCTGCCCCAGCCCGACGGAGGGCGCGCCGCGCGCGGTGATCCTCGGCATGCTCGCGAGCCGCCCCTGTCTCTCGACGGGCGCCGAGGGGGTGTCGGACATGATCTCGCCGGAGATCGGCGGGATCGCCAGCCCGGAGAACGACCCGGCGTCGCTGCGCGCGCTGCTCGTGCGCTACCTCGATGACCCCGGGCGCGCGGAGCGCGAGGGCGCCGCCGCGCGGGCGCATGCGGAGAGCAAGTACGCCGCGCCGGTCGTCGCGGAGCTGATCGAGGGGCTGTTCGACCAGGCGATCGCCGCGAGCGAGGACACGCACGCGCGGGCCGGCGCCGTCTCGTGAGCGGCGCGCAGCCGCGCCGGCTGCTGATGATCGAGCAGGGCGGGCGCGGAGGCGTTGCGGACTACACCGGCGCGCTCGTGAAGGCGCTGGCGGCGCGCGGCTGGCGGATCGACCTCGCGACCGCCGACGACCATCTGTACGAGCCGCTCGACGGCGTCACTCCGAGCGGCATCTTCCACTACGTGCGCGCCGGCACGCGCCTCGGGGACGCGCTCGCCTCCTGGCGGCTGAAACGGCCTGCGAACGGGCTGCTGTTCCTGCTGGCGCTGCCGCGCCTGGCGCTGCTGGCGCGGCGCAACGCGATCGTCCACAGCCAGGGCTGGGAGATCCCCCAGCTGAGCGTGCCGGGGCTGCTGGCTCTGCGGATCGCCGGCCGGCCCGTCGTGCAGACCGCGCACGGCACGTTCGAGCGCACGAGCCGAGCCAGGCGCGTCCGGGCGCTGAGCCGCAGGCTGCAGGGGGCGCTCACGGCGCGGACGATCGTCCACACCGAGGGCGACGTGGGGCGTCTGCCGCCGAGCATCGCCCGCCGCGCCGTCGTGATCCCCCACGGCGAGTACGGCGGCCTCGCGCGTACCGGGGGTGAGGCGGACAGGGGCGCGACGCGAGCGGCGCTGGGGATCGGCGAGAACGCCCATGTCACCTTGATGTTCGGGCAGCTGCGGACCGACAAGGGGCTGGGCGACCTGCTCGCCGCGCTGCGGGCGCTGCCGCGGCTGCACCTGCTGATCGGCGGCGAGGAGGCGGGGGCCCTGGCCGAGAACCGCGAGGCGCTCGCCGACCCGGCGCTGGCGGGACGGGTGACGATCCGCGAGGGCTTCCTCGACATGGCCGAGGCGGCGAGGCTGTTCGCGGCCTCCGACACCGTCGCCCTGCCCTACCGGGTGGCCAGCCAGAGCGGCGTGCTGTTGCTCGCCTACGGGTTCCGGCGCCCTGTCGTCGTATACCCGGTGGGCGGCATGGCGGAAGCGGTGATCGACGGCGAGACGGGCTGGATCTGCTCCGCCGCCGATGCCCAGGCGCTCACGGCGGCGCTGTCCGCCGCGATCGAGGCCGGGCCGGCGGAGTGCATGCGGCGCGGGGAGGCCGGCGCGAGGCTGGCCGACGAGCGCTACTCGTGGAGCACGATCGCGGCGCGCACAGAGGAGATCTACGAGGAGGCGCTGGCGGGTGGCTGAGGAGCTGGCCAGGAGCGCTCGGCTGCTGCTCGGTCCCGGCGCGCCGCCAGGCGCCGAGCAGCTCCGAGCCGTGCGCGCCGCCGTGCGTCCGCGGCGGGTCCCCTCGGCGCCCGTGCGCTTCGCGCAGCGCGTGCAGCGCAAGCTGGGACGGCTCGAGTACCAGCAGGCGGTCGCCGAGCCGTTGATGGCTGCGCGGCGCGCTGCGCTCGGCGACGCCGCCTTCGGAGCGCCGCGGTTCCTCGTGCGCATGGACGAGTTCCCGCACTACATGGCCTCCGATCAGCCCGAGCGCTACGGCACCGAGGCCTACCTCCGGTTCCACGAGCTGATGCGCGAAGCCGGGGTGCCGTATCTGGTCGCGGTGCTGCCGCGCGTCTCGAGCTCCTCGCTCGACCCGTCGGCAACGCGCTGGCGCGAGCTGCAGGACGACGAGCGGGCGCTGCTGGCACGGATGCCCGCGGAGGGGGTCAGCTACGGCCTGCACGGCCTCGACCACCGCACCCGGCACGACTCGCCCCGGCGCCACTCGGAGCTGTGCGGCCTGAGCGTCGCCGAGACTGAGCAGCTGCTCGCCACCGCGCTCGGGGAGCTCGAGCCCTCCGGCATCCGCCCGCGCGTGTTCGTGCCGCCGTACAACCGCTTCGACGCCCGCCAGTACCCCGTGCTGGCACGCGAGTTCGACGTCGTCTGCGGGGGGCCGGAGACGGTGGGCCTGCTCGGCTTCCAGCGCACGCCGGTGTGGCGGGGCGACGCGGTGTACCTGCCCTCCTACCACCCCCTCTACGGCCACGCGGGGGAGGTGCTGGACGGTGCCTCGCGGCTGATCGAGGCACAGGCGGCGCTGTGGGCACCGATCGTCCTGCACTGGGGCTGGGAGGCCGACGACGGCTTCTCGGAGCTAAGACGCCTGCTGGCCGCGATCGCGCCGTATGCGGCCCACTGGGACGACTTCCTGGCGGAGGTCGCTGCCAGCCGCCTCGCCGCCTGAGCTCGTCACGCCCTCGGGGAACGGCAGCGCCGAGCGCACGTCGGAGGCGAAGAAGTAGAGGTTGCGCCGCTGCGGGTCGCTCGTCTCGACGACCGCCACGTGGGCGAACTCGTTGGTGAGCAGGGCGAGCAGGTCGCCCGGGTCGGAGAACCTGATCCGCGAGTACTCGTACTCGTCGCCGGGCTCGATCAGCGTGTAGCCGGACAGCAGGCCGCCACCGCGCAGCGAGCGGTGCGACGCCGCCAGCACGGCGGCCCCCTCAGCGAGCGTGAAGTGGTGGATCGCCGAGTCCCAGATCACGTTGTCGAACGGACCCGGCGGCAGCTCCCCTCGCACGTCGGCGAGCCTGTACTCGACGTTCGGCCGGGAATGGCGGCGCCGGGCGTGGGCAAGCGCCTCCTCGTTGTGGTCGAGGGCCAGCACGCTCCCCGCGCGGGCGGCGTAGAAGCGGGCCGCGTTGAAGCCGTCGCCGCAGCAGAGCTCGAGCACCTCAGCGCCGGGACGGATCGCCAGCGCGCCCAGCACGCCGCGCTCCAGGAAGCTCGAACGGTTGAGCGCAGGCCACTGCCAGTTCACGTCGATCTCGTGGTCGAACCACTCGGCCGACGGCCTCAGGAAGCCCTCGACCTTGTACTGGAAGCGGTGCGAGGCGGCGGCGGCGCGCCGCACGGCGGCGTTCACGGCGCGTAACGGCGGCATCAGGACGGGATGGGCCCGCGAGAGGAGGCGGGCCACGCTGCGCCTTGCGCGCAGCGCTCGCAGGCGCGCTCGCAGGGTCCTGCCCGATGTCACGGGAGAGTCGTCATTCGCTGTTCGTATGCTTCCTGCGTGCTCGAGCCGACGCGGCCTGGCAAGACCCCTCTCCGCCCCCGCCGGTGAAGCGCGCCGTCATTCTCGCAGGCGGCGAGGGCACCCGCCTGCGCCCCTACACGACGGTCCTTCCGAAGCCGTTGATGCCGATCGGCGACCGCCCGGTGCTCGACATCGTGGTGCGCCAGCTCAAGGCCCACGGCTTCGAGCACATCACGATGGCGACCGGGTACCTGGCCGAGCTGATCGAGGCCTTCTTCCGCGACGGCGAGAACTACGGGGTCAAGATCGACTACTTCCGTGAGCGCGAACCGCTCGGCACGGTGGGCTCGCTGGCGCTCATCGACGGGCTCGGCGGCGATGACGTGCTGGTCATGAACGGCGACGTCCTCACCGACATCGACTACGGCGCCCTGCTGGCGCGCCACGCCGCCTCCGACGCCGCGGCGACGATCGCCACCAAGAAGCGCCACATCCAGGTCTCTCTGGGCGTCCTGCGCTTCGGAGACGACGGCGACCCGACGCGGCTGACCGGCTACGACGAGAAGCCGGAGATCGACTACATCGCCTCGATGGGGGTCTACTGCTTCGCGCCGCGGGCGCTGAAGCACATAGTTCCGAACGAGCGCCTGGACTTCCCCGACCTGATCCTGCGCCTGATCGCGGACGGAGAGGTGGTGCGCTCGTGGCTCAGCGACGACTACTGGCTGGACATCGGGCGCCACGACGACTACGAGCAGGCGCAGGAGGAGTTCGCCTCCGTGCGCGACCGGCTGATCCCCGGCGGATAGCCCTGCCCGCGGGGCCCGGCCGCTAGGACAGCGCCGAGCGCACCGCCTCGACCACGATCTCGACCTCCTCGGGCGTCGTGCTCGAGCTGAGCGGCAGCGCGCAGTGGCGGGCCGCGACCTCGGTGGCTGCCGGGAGCCCATCGGCAGGTGCGTACCCCGCGTAGTCGCTGAAGCTGTGAAGCGCCGGGTACCACGTCGTCTGGATGCCGGCGTCTTTCAGCTGATCGCGAAAGCGGTCGCGCCGCTCGCGGTCGGAGACCAGCACGGGGAACGCGAAGTGCGAGGAGCGCTCGACCGCCTGATCGTCGAAGCACAGCTCCAGGCCGTCGATCCCGGCGAGCTGCTCGCGGTAGGCGCGGACGGTCTCGCGGCGCGCGCTCAGCGACTCCGGCAGGCGCTGCAGGCGGCTCAACCCAAGGGCGGCGCGCGGCTCGTCCATGCGGTAGTTGAAGCCGATGTCGACGATGTCGTAGGCGGGGTCGTGGCCGCGGTGGCGGTCCCAGGTGCTGCTCGTCAGCGCGTGCGAGCGCAGCAGCCGCACACGCTCGGCGTGCTCGGGGTTCACGCAGCTCACCATGCCGCCCTCGCCGACGCAGAGCTGCTTCTTGGAGAAGAAGCTGAACGCTCCGAGCTCGCCCACCGTCCCGACCTGGCGCCCGGTCTCCTCGACTGTGGCGCCGATCGCCTGCGCGCAGTCCTCGATCAGCACCAGCCCGTGCTCGTCGCAGAGGGCCCGCAGCTCCGCGATGCGAGCCGGGTAGCCGCAGAAGTGGACGGCGATCACGGCCTTCGTCCGCGGCGTGATACGGCGAGCGACGTCCGCCGGGTCGAGGTCGAACTCGCGCGGCGAGACGACGTCGCAGAGCACCGGTGTGGCGCCGACGTAGCGGACCGCCGCGGCACTCGCGACGAACGTGAAGGCCGGCACGATCACCTCGTCGCCGGGACCGATCCCGGCCGCGAGACAGGCGAGGTGGAGGGCGGCGGTTCCCGAGGAGACTGTGACCGCGTGCTCGGTGCCGACGAACTCGGCCAGCGCCTGCTCGAAGGCAGCGGTGCGGGGCCCCATCGTCAGCCAGCCGGACTCGAGGCAGTCCAGCACCGCCTGGACGTCCTGCTCTGCGACGGCGATGTCGGTGAGCGGCACGCGCCACTCGCCGGCGCCGCGAACGGGGGCGCTCATCGCCGTACCGCCTCTGAGAGCGCCGTCACGACCCGGTCCTGGTCCTCGTCGGCCATGTGCGGGTAGAAGGGCAGCGTCAGCTCGGTCCGCGAAGCCAGCTCGGTGATCGGCAGCGAGACGCCGGGGTAGCGCTCGCGGTAGGCCGAGAAGCGGTGGATCGAGGGGTAGAAGATGCTGGTCTGGATGCCCCGCTCGCGCAGGCGCGTGGAGACCTCACCCTGGCGGCCGTCCTCCTCGAGCATGATCGGGATCACGTAGGCCGAGGAGGTGTGGACCTCCTCGTCGGTGAAGGGCACGATGATCCCCTCGACCTGCGAGAGCAGCGAGCGGTAGCGCAGCGTCAGCTCGCGGCGGCGCTCGATTTCCTCCTCGAGCCGCCCCATGCGCGAGAGCAGCAGCGCCGAGCGCGGCTCGTCGAGCCGGTAGTTGAAGCCGAGCCCGACGACGTCGTAGGTGTCGGTGCGCCCGCTGTGGCGGTCCCAGGTTCCACTCGTCATGCAGTGCGAGCGGTGCGAGCGCACGTGCTGGGCGACCTCGTCGCTGTCGGTGCAGAGCAGCCCGCCCTCGCCGACCGAGAGCACCTTGTTGGAGAAGAAGCTGAACGCGCCCGCAAGCCCCCAGGTGCCGAGCTTGCGGCCGTGGAGGGTCGCACTCGGGGCGTGCGCGACGTCCTCGATCAGCGCGATGCCGTGGCGGTCGCAGATCTCCTTCATGCGGTCCGCTGCGGCGGCGTAGCCGGCGTAGTGGACGATGCAGACGGCCTTCGTCCGGGGGGTGATGCGCCGCTCGACGTCGTCCGGATCGAGGCTCGGCACCTCGCGCGAGACGATCTCGGCGAACACCGGGTCTGCGCCGCAGTAGATCGCGGCCGTGGCGGTCGCCGCGAACGTGAAGGCCGGCACGATCACCTCATCGCCCGGGCCGACGCCTGCGGCCAGGTAGGCGAGGTGCAGCGCCGCCGTGCAGCTCGAGACGGCGATCGCGTGCTTTGCGCCGAGGTGCTCGGCGAACACGCGCTCGAACTCCGCCGTGCGGGGCCCGAGCGTCAGCCAGCCCGAGCGCAGGGTCTCGGCGACCGCCTCCAGGTCCTGCGGCTGCAGCTGCAGGTCGAAGAGCGGAAGCTCGGGGAAGGTCTCCGTGGAGGCCACGCGACGCGTCCTAGGGGATGTTCTTGTAGCGCGAGTCGTACGGGTCGCCGAAGCGGCCCTCGTCGAGCGCCTGCATGATCTCGGCGATCCCGTCGGGCACCGTCATCAGCGTCTCGAAACCGAGCTCGGCCTTGATCTTGTCGAAGCTGACCTTGTAGTCACGCGGGTCCTCGTCCTTCTTGACGAAGGAGACCCTGCCCTTGTCGGTCTGCCGGCCGATCTCCTCGACGATGTCGAGCTTGCGGTAGTTCTCACCCGAGCGGCCGGCGTTGAAGACGTTGCCGCCCACCTTCTCCACGGGCGCATCGAGCACCGTGCGCACCGCGCGACCGGCGTCGCGGACGTGGATGTAGGGGCGCCAGAACTGCTCGCCGAAGACTTCGAGCTCCTTGTCGGCCCACAGTTCGCGGGTGAACTCGTTGACGGTCAGGTCGAAGCGCATCCGGCGGCCGACGCCGTAGACGGTCGCGAAACGCAGGCAGGTCGGCGCCATACCGTTGCCCGTGCCGCCGAGGATCAGCTTCTCCATGCCGACCTTCTGCTCGGCATACAGCGAGACGGGGCGCAGCTCGCCGTCCTCGGTGATGGGAACGGTGGGGTCGGCCATGCGGCCGTAGTTCGAGCAGGTCGAGGCGAACACGAGGCGCTGCACTCCGGCCGCTTTGGCGTCCGCGACGAGTGACTCGGTGGCCTGGACGTTGACTTCGGCGGACTCCTGCGGGTCGCGTGCGCAGGCGGGGTCGCCGACGATCGCGGCGAGGTGCACCACGGCTTCGGCGCCGTCGAGCGCCCGGGCGCGGGCGTCCGCGTCGCGCACGTCGCCGCGCACCACCTCGATGCCGCGCTGCTCCTGTTCGCTCGCGATGTCCTCCTGGCCGTGAAGCAGGGAGTCGAGCACCCGCACCTCGCGGCCGTGCTCGAGCAGCTCGTTGGCGAGCAGGGAGCCGATGTAGCCGCTGCCGCCGGTGATCAAGGTCTTGCCCACGTCTGCTTCCTCTCGTCTCGGGTCGGATTGCTCGCCGCGGCGCGGGAGCGCCCGCGCGCGGTCGCGCGTCACCGCGGGGCTGAGCCTCGCAATGGTATAGCCGCTATCGGCAAGCCTCCGGGAGTGCTTGAGGGCGCCGCGGTGCCCGCGGGCGCGCCCGCCGAACGCTGAAGGCCCGGCTTTGCGGCGCCGATGGGGAGGTATCGTGATCCGGCCGGAACAATGAACTCGCGCCGATGTCAACGACCCTAGCCAGAGACGCGACCCGCCAGCGCGCGGCGTCGGACATCGCGATGCAGGTGGGGGTTCGTATCGGGAACCTCGCGCTGGGCGTGTTCGTCACAGCGCTGCTCGTGCGGACCCTCGGCACGACCGGCTACGGCGAATGGGCGACGACGCTCATCGTCCTGGGGCTGATCGCCTACTTCATGAACTTCGGCATGGAGGAAGTGGCGCTCA
This sequence comes from uncultured Solirubrobacteraceae bacterium, assembly GCA_963738815.1. Classification (GTDB taxonomy): domain Bacteria; phylum Actinomycetota; class Thermoleophilia; order Solirubrobacterales; family Solirubrobacteraceae; genus Palsa-744. Next base: position 170,585 of record CAVTXW010000007.1, on the reverse strand, counting down.
GAGAAGCCGCGAAAGCGCCGGAGACCGAGAACGAGTGGATCGGCGCCGCAATCATGATGCGGCTGCTGCTGCTGGGGCCGGTGATGATCTCCGCCTACGTAGCGCTGCTGCTGCTCCCGCACACCGAAGACATGCTGATCGCGGGGGCGATCCTGATCGTCGCGATGCCGTTCGGCGGCATGGGGGCCCTCGGCCTGCTGTTCCGGCTGCGTGTCGACAACCGCATCCCGATGATCGTGATGACGCTGCGCAGCATCCTGTGGGGGATCGCCGTCGTCTTCATCCACAAAGACGGGGGCGGGCTGATCGCGTTCGCGATCGCGATGGTGGTCACGAACATGGTCGGCTCGATCGTGCAGACGGTCGCGGCGATCAAAATCGCGGACGTCTGGCCGCGCCCGAACAAAAAGCACCTGCGCACGCTGGCGAAGGTGTCGGTGCCGATCGGGATCTCCGGCGTGCTGATCGCCGCCTACGCACGCATCGACGGGCTATTGGTCTACGCGATCGCCGGCGCCCACGAAGCCGGCCTCTACACCGCGATCTACAACGTGCTGGACCAGTCGCACTTCATCCCGATCTCGATCCTCACGACCCTCGCGCCCGTGCTCGCCGCGGCGTGGCCGCACAACCGGGAGCGGCTGCTGCGAACCGCGCGCATGATCGCCGAGCTGCTCTCGGTCGCCTCCTTCGGCGCGCTCGCGGTCGCGATCGTGGCCAACGAACAGCTCGTGCGGCTCGTGTTCGGCGCGGAATTCGTAGAGGGCGCCAAGGCACTGCCCGTGCTGGGCGGCGCGTTCATCCTGATCTGTTACGGCTACCTCAACGGCAACCTGCTGCTCATCCTCGGCAAACAGAAGCTGATGCTCCGCATCAGTCTCGTCGCGCTCGTCTTCAACCTGGCCGGCAACGCCGCGGCGATCCCGCTGTTCGGCTTCATGGGCGCCGCCTGGATGACGGTCCTCACAGAGGCGGTCGTGCTCGTGCAGACGACGCGGTTGCTGGCGCGCGAGCTCCCACGCGAGGAGTTCCAGTTCGGGCGCGTCGCGCGGACGGCGGCCGCGGCAGTCGTGCTCGGGCTGGTGCTCGGCGCGATGGAGCTCGCGGGCGCGCCGCTCGCGGCGCTGCTCGGGGCGGCGTGCGTGCTCTACCCCGCGCTGCTGTTCGCCCTGCGGGCGCTCGGGCCCGAGGACGTGCGCGTGCTGCTGCGCCGCGGCGACACCGCCTGAGCCCGGCACGGAGCGCCGGGCGAGAAGCCGCTCAAACGAGCTCGCGCATCCGCGCCGCGAGCGCCGGGAACTGCCGCCGCGCGTCGTAGCGGCGCTCGACGCGCTCGCGGACGACGTTGCGGAGCGCCTCGCGGCGGGCGTCGTCGGCCAGCAACGCGTCGATCGCCTCCCGGAGGGCGCGGACGTCGCCGTGCGGCACGACGCTGCCGGCGCGGCCCTCGTCGAGAATCTCGGGGATCGCCCCCACGTCGGAGGACACCACCGGCGTGCCGCACGCCATCGCCTCGAGCAGCACCCATGGGTTGGTGTCGCCGTAGGTGGGGAGCACGAGGAGGTCGGCCTGCTGGTAGAGGACCCGCAGCTCGGGCGAGGCATGGCCGAGCCGATGGACCTTCGCCCCCTCGGGAGCCTGCACCTCCGCCGGCGTGACGAGATCGAGGTCGACGGCCGTGCCGATGCGCCCGTCGAGCGCAGCCAGCAGGTCGAGCCCTCCCTTTTCGGCGAAGCGGCCGCCCACGAACAGCAGGCGCGGGCGCTCGCGCGCCTCGCGTGGCCCCGGGTACCAGCGCGCGAGGTCGAGCCCCGGATGGTGGTCGATCACGTTCGCGCGCGGCTCCTCGGCGATCACGCCGCGCCGCGCCCAGCCGGTCCAGGCGACGACGAGCGCCGCCCGGCGCAGCGCCCGGCGCTCGAGCGCCACGCTCGGCCCCGTCTGATACCCGCCCCCTCGCGTCGCGGCCCAGGCCGGCATTCGCGACCACTCGCGCACCGAGGAGTCCACCGACAGCACGACCGGGACCCGGCGCATGATCCGGCGCGCGAACAGCGCGATCGACTGGGTGTGCACGTAGAGCACGTCCGGGTGCTCCTCGCGCAGCAGCGCGTCGAGGTCCCGGCGCGCGCGCAGCGACTGGACCGCGTGCCAGCGCAGCGTGCGCGGGTCCAGACCGCGATCCGCGAGCACCGGCAGCGGACGGTACGCGGCGGCCCTGCTGAGGCGGCCCATCTCGCCCAGCTCCTCGAAGCGCGCGTGGACGGAGGGCTCGGCGTCGAGTCCCGCACGCAGCGCGTCCCCGATCTGGCTCTGGCCCAGGATGTGGCTGCCGAGGTTGCCCTCGTTGAAGATCAGCAGGCGCAGCTCGGAGCGGCTCAGCTCGGGCCACCGCCTTCGCGTGGCGGGCGCGCCGGGCGGCTCCACCGGTCGGGCCGCGCGCAGTCGTCCCAGCCCGTGATCGCGGGGTCCTGCATCGCGGCGGGTTCGTCGAGGATCAGGCGCTCGTGCACCCGGGCGAGCGCCTCGTGGAGCTCGTCGGGCCCGTCGAAGTCGCGTGGGTCGAGCGGCTCGCAGTACTCGACCCGCATCTGCGTCCGCTCGCGGCTGACGCGCTGCGGCAGCACCACCGCGTCGGTTTCGCAGGCGAGCCGCGCGGTGCCGTCGACGAGCATCACCGGCTTGCCGAGGAAATGCGTCTCGTGGGGGCCGGGCAGGTCGAAGTAGATCGTGGTGAGCAGGCCTCGCCGGAGAAGCTCGCCGAGGATCGCGTAGCCGCCGCGCTTCCTCACGACAGGCATCGTGGGGAGCCCGATGCGCCAGCGTGCCGTGAACCGGCCCCACTGGTCGTGGCTCGGCGCTTCGTAGTACCAGTCCCCCATCACGACGTACTGCCAGATCCCGAGCGCGTCCAACCCCTGGCTGACGTTGAAGAACGGCCCGACGTGCGCGCCGCTCAGGATCACGCCGCGATCCGGAGCGGTAGGCGTCGAGCAGCCGCTGTCGCGAGACGCCCTCGATCTTCGGCGTCGGCCACGGCTGCCAGAACAGGGCGACCCAGGCTTCGGCCTCGACGAGCCGGCGCCGGGCCAGCTCCTCGAGCTCGCCCTCGCGCTCGGTGCCGGTCACGATCGCGCGCATCGTCTCGAGCGCGTGCTCGCGCGCGGCCGGGTCGCTGCGCCATCGCTCGCGCGCTTTGCGTTCGGCTCGGGCGAGCACCAGCGGGGTCGGGATCGCGCGCCGCAGCAGCGTCGAGGTCCCGAGCCTGACCCGCAGCGGTGCGGGCGGCATCCTGCCCTTGGGCACCAGCTCGACACCCTCGGGCAGGCCGGCAAGTCGTTCGTCGCGCACGATCGTTCTCATCGGCGTGTTCGGTGCCGCGCTGGACCCCCTCCTTCGGGCCGGTGGACGCCGAGCGCCGGAAGGCCCGCTTCGGTGGCTAGCGTACAGCCCCCGTGAAGGTCCTGTTCATCTCCACCTTCTACCCGCCCGTCGCCCTCGGGGGCTACGAGGTCGAGTGTGCCGGCGTGGCCGAGCGGCTGGCCGAGCGCCACGAGGTCAGGGTCCTGACAAGCTCCGCGCGCCGCGGCGACGCGGGCGCCGAGCGGGACGTCCAACGCGAGCTGGCGCTGCTCACCCCGGACGCACGCGGCGCGCTGCGCGCGCCCGCGGCGGCCCTCGGCGGGGTGGCCGCCGCGCGCCGCGCGCTGGCGTGGCAGCCCGATCTCGTCTACGCCTGGAACTGCTCCTCGATCCCCCACGCGGCGGTGCGGGTGATCGCCGACAGCGGCGTGCCGCTGGCGTTCCGTATCTGCGAGCACTGGTTCGGCGGGCTGTTCACGGGCGATCAGTACATGCGCGAGCTGCGGGCAGCCAAGCGCGGCCCCGCCCGGGCCGCCTGGGCGGCCGGGTGCCGGGCGCTGAACCGCCTGCCGGCACTGAGGCTCGACCCGCTCGCGCCGGTCACAGCGGCGATCTCGTGGAACTCGGAGGCGCTCGAGCGGATGGTCGAGACGCCCTCGTTCGTGCATCCGGTGCTCGAGCGGGTGGGGCATTCGGTGCCACGCTACGGAGACCTGTACGCGGCTGTCGAGCGCGCTCCCGGCGCCGGTGCCCGAGATCGTCTTCCTGGGGCGTGTCACGCCCTACAAGGGGCTGGGCGTGGCGATCGAGGCGCTGGCGCTGCTGCGTGAGGGCGCGCACCCCGATGCCCGCCTCGTCGTGATCGGGCCGGAGGACCGCGCCTACGGGGAGCAGATGCGCAAGCTCGCCGCGACCCTCGGCGTCGCGGACGCGATCGCCTGGGAAGGCCAGCGCACGCCCGAGCAGTCGGCGGGCGCGCTGGCGCGCGCCCACGCGATGATCGTGCCGTCCGTCTGGGACGAGCCGTTCCCGCTGGTGACGATCGAGGGCGCGCTCGCCCATGTTCCGCTTGTCGCCTCCGACGTCGGCGGGATCGGCGAGGGCATGCACGACGAGGAGCACGCGCTCCTGTTCGGCCGCGGCGACGCCCAGGGCGCGGCCGCCGCGCTCGCGCGTGTGCTCGAGGACGCCGACGGCACGGCGGCGCGCGTCGAGCGGGCCCGTGCGCGGGCCGAGCAGTTCCGCATCGGGCCCTATCTGGAGGAGCAGGAACGCTTCGTGCTCGACGCCCTCGATGCGCTCTCGCCGGCGCGGGCGTGACACCGTTGCAGGATCGTCTGCGATCGCGCGCCGTCGGGTAGCTACCATCCGTGGTCACCGATCCCCGCGGTGCAAGGACGGCACCCCGTGCGGCGGCGCCCTCAAGCAGAGCCCGGCGCGCGACGATAGGAGTGATGTCGTGAGAACTGTGGCCTGCAGCGGAACGTCGCGCCCCGTGCGAGACTCCGCGCAACCCGTCTCCGAGGTCGCTATGAGAGCCGAAAACCGCTTCGAGCCGCTCGGCGAGAGCAACTCAGTCTCCGCCGCGCTGGAGATCCTGCGCCGTCGCTGGCCGATCGCGCTCGGGATCGTGCTGGTCTGCACCGTGCTCTCGGTCGTGCAGCAGAAGCGCGCGACCCCGACCTACAAGGCCACCGCCCAGGTCGCCTTCCAGAACTCGACGATCGCCGGTGAAGCCGTCGGTTTCGCGTCCTCCGGCACCGAACCCCAGCGTGAAGCCGACACGCAGGTCACGATCGCCCACTCGCCGGAAGTCGCACAGGCGGTGCGCACGCAGCTCGGCGGCGCCCTCGGCGCGGACGAACTGCTCGGCTCGGTCGGCATCGAAGCCGCGCCCAACGCCGACGTCCTGAACATCACCGCCTCCGCCGGCGACCCGCGCGAGGCCGCCCGGATCGCGAACGCCTTCGCGAACCAGTACATCACCTTCCGTGCGAACTCCCAGCTGACGGCGATCGACGCGGCCAAACGCCAGCTCCAGCAGCAGCTCGCGACGACCACCCCCGGCACCGCCAACGCGGCCTCGCTCGAACAGCAGATCCAGCGCCTCACCCAGGCTCGCGCCGTCGTCGGCTCGGGCGCCGACATCATCGGCCGCGCGACCCCGCCCAGCTCGCCGTCGGGGATGCACACCTCGACGGCGGTCATCATCGGCCTCGTGATCGGGTTGGCGCTCGCCTTCACCCTGCTCTTCCTGCTCGAGTCGCTCGACCGGCGCATCAAGACCGTCGACGACTTCGAACGCGAGTACCGGCTCTCCTCCCTGACCGTCGTGCCGCAGTCCTCGATGGGGCCTCCCCGCGCCGACGAACGCGGCGAGCTGCTCGAGCCCTACCGGATCCTGCGCAGCGCGCTCGAATTCGCCGCGGTCACGCGCGCCATGGACACGCTGCTCGTGACGAGCGCCGTCCCGGGTGAGGGCAAGACGACGGTGTCGGTGGACCTGGCTCAGGTGATCGCGCTGACCAAACGCCAGGTCGTGCTGCTCGAGCTCGACCTGCGCATGCCGACCTTCACGCGCCACTTCGGGATCGACCCGCGGCGCGGGCTGACGACCGCGCTGCTGCGTGGCGAGGCGCCCTCCGAGCTCCTCGTCGAGCCGCTGCCCGGGCTCCCCAACCTGTCCGTGCTCCCGTCCGGCCCGCTGCCGCACAACCCGGCCGAGCTCCTCGCGAGCCCCGTGATCGGCGAGATCATCACCGAACTCGGCAACGGCGGCGAGACGATGGTCATCATCGACGCGCCGCCGCTGAACCCGGTCGCAGACGCCCAGATCCTGCTCAACAGCTCCTCGATCCAGGCCACGCTGCTGGTCTCGCGCCTGAACAAAACCACGCGCGATGAGGTCCGGCGGGCGCGCGGCATCCTCGACCGTCACATGGTCGAGCCGGTCGGCCTCGTGATCACAGGCATGCGCGACGGCGGGCGCTACTCCTACTCGGCCTACGGCGAGAACGCGGGTACGGTCGAAGTCAACGCCGACAGCCTGCAGCGGCGGCGTGCGCGCGAGGGCGAGCGCCCCAGCGCCAAAAACCGCGAACCCGTCTAGGCCTTCCCAGCGTCGTGCCCTGGCGCCTGCACCTGCGAGCGATCGACGGCCGTGAAGCGCTGACGGCGGCCGTCGCGAGCGCCGCCACGGCGCTGATCATCGTGGCGGCGCACCGGAAGCTCGGCGGCACCCTGGCGCTGTGCGTGCCGCTCGTGCTGGCGCTCGTCGTGCTGGTGCTGATGCGCCCGCTGCTCGCGGTCAGCATCGCCCTGCTCGCCCCGATCCTTCTGGAGGGCGCGAGCTTCGGGCTGCTGACGTCGGTGGCACACGTCTACGACCCGTTCTACAAGCGCCTGACGCCCGTCGACGCTCTGCTCGTGCTCGCCGTCGTGTCGGTGGCGCTCGACATGCTGCGCGACCGGCGCCCGCTGCGATATCCGCGCGAGCTGCGGTTCCCGCATCTTCTGCTCGTGCTCGGGATGCTCTGCGGCATCGCCGTGGGCAAAAACGCGGGATCCTCCGGCCTGAAGTCGCTGATCCTCGCGGAGAACCTGCTCGCCTACCTGCTGATCGTGCCCGTCGCGGTCGCGAACCTGAGGGTCGAGCCGCAGCGGCTGAAGCTGCTCGTCGGTGGCCTCTTCGCAGTCGCGGTCTTCAAGGCTTTCGTCGGGGTGGTCGAGGTCGGCGCGCACAAGGGCGTCTCGATCGAGGGCAGCCAGAACCTCACCTACTACGAACCCACGGCCAACTGGGTGATCATGGTGGCGCTGCTCGGGATCGTCGCGGCGATGCTGGCGCGCCTGCGCCCGCCCCTGTGGATGCTGCTGGGCACGCCGCTGCTGATCGCCTCGCTCGTGCTGTCCTACCGGCGCTCGTTCTGGATCGCCGCCGTGCTGGGGCTCCTGCTCGTGGTGCTCCTCGCGCTCTCGCCCGTCGGCCGCCGGCTGCTGGTTCCGACGGCGCTGCTCGTCGCCGCCGGGATCTGGTTCCTCGGCTCGATCAACTTCCAGTCGCAGTCGCCGCTCGTCAAGCGCGTGGCCTCGCTGAACCCGAACAGCCTCACGAAGAACGTCGAAGACCGCTATCGCATCGACGAGCGCGCCAACGTGTGGGGGGAGCTCAAGGAAAAACCGATCACCGGCCTCGGCATCAACGTCTCGTGGAACGCCAGCAAGCGCCCGCTGCCGATCGAACACGAAGAAGCCCGCGAGTACGTGCACTTCGCGGCTCTGTGGTGGTGGATGAAGATGGGGATCCTGGGGCTGCTCGCCTACTTCGCGCTGCTGCTCGCGACCGCCAGGCTCGCATGGCGCGTGTGGCGGGAGCGAACCGAGACGATCTTCAGGGCCTTCGGCCTCGCGTCGCTGTGCGGCATCGCGGGGCTGCTCGTGGCGGAGACGACCGCGACGTTCACCGCCGCCGAACTGCGCTTCACGATCGTCTTCGCGATCCAGATCGGGCTGCTGGCGCTGATCGCGGCGCTGCCGCGCGCCGGGGACGGCGAGCCGGCGGCGGAGGAGCTCGCGAGCTCGTGAAGGGTCAGGCGGCGGGCGCCAGCAGCGCCGCCAGCGCCTCGATCGAGTAGCGCTCCTCGGCCAGCTCGCGCCCTCGCGCGCCGATCTCGGGCGCGCCCTGCGCGAGCAGCGTGGCAAGCGCGCCGGCGAATGCGTCCGCGCCGTCCGCGAGCACGCAGTCGCGCCCGTCGCTGACCGCGAGCCCGGCCGCCGCGCGCGGGGTGGCGAGGACCGGCAGCCCGTATGCGAGCGCCTCGACGAACTTCAGCGGCGTGCCCCCGCCCTGGAGCAACGGCACGACCGCGCAGCGCGCGCCGGCATACGCGTCGTCGAGGCGGGCGACGAAGCCCACCGCCTCGACGCGCTCGTCCGCGCCGACCGGCAGCTCGGCGCCGGCGCCGACCAGGCGCAGGCGTGCCTCGGGCAGCTGCTCCCAGACCCGCGGCATCACCTCCTCGAGCAGGAACCGCAGGCCGTTGCGGTTGGGCTCGTAGGCGAAGTTCGCGACGAACACCGCGCGCGGCTCCTGGCGCCGGCGCGACCGGGTCGATCGCGGCCACGTCGACGACGTTCGGCACGTAGCGCGAGCTGTGCCTGCGGGCACAGCTCGGCGGCGGCCGCCAGATCGGCCTCGCTGACCATCCACGACTCGCTCGCGCGGCTGAGCAGCCCCCGCTCGAAGCGGCGCAGAGCCCGCACCGAGCCCTCCGCGCCCGAGAGCTCGCCGCGGAAGCCCGACTCCAGGTTGTGGGCGTTGTAGACGACCGGGCGCCGCCGCGCGAGGCCCCGCAGGGCCGCCGCCGCGATCGGCCCGTCGGCGATCACGCGACCGCGACGCCGGCGCGAGGCGGGAAGCCGCCGCCGCGAGCTCGCCGGAGACCCCGCGCGCGAAGCCGCCTGGGGTCCCAGACGCGCGTGCGCGCCGCGTAGGCGAACGCGCGGCGGGCGCCACGCGAGGCGATCACCTCGTGCAGCTCGATCCCGGGGATCGAGCGGAACGCCGCGTCGGGCTCGTCGCCCTCGAAGCGGACGTAGAGCAGCGCCAGCCCGTCGCCCGCGGCGGCCAGGGCGCGGGCGATGCCGTAGGTGCGCATCGTCTGGCCCGAGCGCAGGACCGGCGTGTGGGTGGTGACGAGCAGGTCGCTCATCGCGGCGGGAGCGCCTCGATCGCGCCCGCGATCTCCCGCAGCCGCTCCTCCCAGGAATGCGTGGCGGCGGCCGCCGAGCGCTCCGTTCGCCGTGCGGGGCTGTCCTGCGCCAGCTCGCGTTCGAGGGCGGCGCGGAAGGAGGCGGCGTCGGGCTCGCACGCCACCTGCTCGACGCCCGCGAGCGCGGGCAGCGGCGTCGCGACGACGGGCAGGCCGGCCGCGAGGTACTCGTAGACCTTCATCGGGAAGATGCTGTCGGTGAGCTCGCTGCGCACGTACGGGATCAGGCCGGCGTCCGCGCCGCGAAGGACCGCGGGCAGCTCCTCGTAGCGGCGCGGCCCGAGCAGGTGCACGTTGGGCTCGGCAGCGAGGGCCGAGACGTCGGTCGTCGGGTCGCCGAGGCCCACCGGCCCGACGAGCGCGAGCGTCCAGTCCGGCCGCCCGCGAGCGAGCTCCACGAGCAGCGGGATGTCGAGCTTGACGGCCGAGATCGCGCCTGTGAAGACGAGCCGCGGGGAAGGCAGGGCCGCGAGGGCCGGGTCGGTCGCCACGGCGGGGTCGAGCGCGGTCGCGAACAGCTCGGTGTCCGCGACGTTGGGCGCCTCGAGCACGTTCCGTGAAAGCCCGCGCATGCGCCGGACCAGCTGCGGCGCGCTCGCGAGGACGAGGTCGGCGCGAGAGGCGAAGCGCTCCTCCGCGGCGCGGAAGCTCGCAGTGTCGATGCGCTCGTGCGCCGAGATGTCATCGACGCAGTGGTAGACGACGAGCGAGGGCGCCAGCGCGTCGAGCAGCACCTCTGCCTGCGGCACGTAGGACCACAGCCATGGTTCGCGCATCCCGAGCCGCCGCGCAGCGTGCGAGACCAGCGCCGGCAGCAGACGGCGGTTCAGAGCCTCGGCGGCGGCGTTGCCGTGCAGTGGCAGCACCAGTGGTGAGAGCACGTCGAGCCCGTCGCGACGCCGGGGCCCCCGCAGACCCGTGCGCAGCCGGCGTGCGATACGGCGCAGGTCGCGGCCGGCGAGCTGCGGGCGGCGCAGCCCCAGCGACTCGACGAACAGGATCCGGTTCCCCCGCGCGAGGCGCGCCATCAGATGGTGCTGGTTCGTCCACAGCTCCGTGTCCCAATCGGCGAACCCGACGCAGACGATGTCCCGTCCCCGCAGGGCGGCAGGCAGCTCCATCGGGCGCATGATCGCGGACGGTCCGGGCGCCCCGCGCCCCGCCTTGTACCCTCGGGACCGTGCAGCCAGGTGGCCACTCGGCGCCAGCCCCTCTGCTCGAGGAGCTGCGCGAGCGCTTCCCGCGCGTCGCGGTCGTCCACGACTGGCTGACGATCCCGGGCGGCTCCGAGCAGGTGGTGATGGAGCTGCTCGAGATGTTCCCGGACGCCGAGCTCTTCACCGCCGTCTACGACCCCGAGCCCTGGCCGGCGCAGATCACCTCGCGACCCGTCCACGCCTCGTTCCTCAGCCGGCTGCCGGGCGCAACCAGGCACTACCCGAAGCTGCTGCCGCTGATGAACCGCGCGTTCCGCTCGTTCGACCTGAGCGGCTTCGACCTCGTGCTCTCGAGCAGTCACGCCTGCGCCAAGAACGTGCGCAAGCCCCCCGGCGCGCTGCACGTCTGCTACTGCCACACGCCGATGCGCTACGCCTGGGAGGAGGGCTTCCTGGCGGGCGAGGCAGTGCCGCGCGGCGTGCGCCCGCTGCTGCCGCCGCTGCTGTCGTGGCTGCGCCGCCAGGACCTCGCCGGCGCCGCCGGCGTGGACGTGTTCGTCGCGAACTCGGCGCACGTCGCCGAGCGGATCCGCCGCTACTACGGGCGTGAGGCGGAGATCGTCCACCCGCCGGTGCACGTCGAGCACTACCTCGGGATCGAGCGCCACCCCGAGGACTACTACCTCGCGTTCGGCCGCGTGGTCCCCTACAAGCGCGTCGATCTCGCGGTCGCGGCGTGCGCGGCGCGCGGCGCGCGGCTGAAGGTGGCCGGCGACGGCCGGGCGCTCGCGGCCGTACGCTCCGAGGCGGCGGGAGCGCCGGGAGTCGAGTTCCTCGGCAAGGTCGCCGACGGCGAGCGCGACGCGCTGCTGGCCGGTGCGCGGGCGCTCCTCTTCCCGGGCGAGGAGGACTTCGGGATCGTGCCGGTCGAGGCCCAGGCGGCGGGCGCGCCGGTGATCGCCTACGGCGTCGGCGGCGCGCTCGAGACCGTCCAGGACGGCGTCACCGGGGCGCTGTTCGGTGAGCAGGACGCGGACGCGCTGGCGGCTGCGATCGGCCGCTTCGAGGCGATGGCGCTCGACGAGCGCGCGATCCGCGAGAACGCCGCGAGCTTCTCGCGCGAGCACTTCCGCGAGCAGCTCGCGGGCGTGATCGCCGGCGCGCACGCCGGTTAGGCTGGCTCCGATGCGGGTCCTCGTCACAGGCGCGAGCGGTTTCATCGGCGGCGTCTTCTGCCGGCGAGCGATCGAGGAGGGGCACGAGGTGACGGCGCTCGTGCGGCGCCCCGGCTCTGAGCCCCCCGGGACCGCGGCGGTGGCGGGTGACCTCGGCCCGGGCGGGGGCTTGGACGCGGCGCTGGCGCAGGCGCGCCCGGATTGCGTGGTGCACCTCGCCGCGGAGATCGCCTCCCAGCGCGACGCCGCGAAGGTGACGGAGGTGAACGTCGGCGGCACGCGCCGCCTGCTCGATGCCTGCCTGGCGCTCGGCGACCCCGCGCCGACCCTCCCGACCGAGGCCGGCACGGAGCGCCGGCCGACCCTCCCCAAGTTCGTCTTCTCCTCGACCGTCGTGACCGGCGACGCTCGCGGCGAGCTCCTGACCGAGGACAGCACGCTGCCGGTCGAGACGCCGTACGGGCGCTCCAAGCAGGAGTGCGAGCGGATGGTCCTCGAGAGCGGGCTGCCCGCGGTCGTGATCCGGCCCTCCCATGTCTACGGCCCGGGCGGCTGGTACGGCGAGGAGCTCGTCCCACGCCTGCTCCAACCCGGCCGCTTCGCCGTGATCGGAAGCGGCGCCAACCTCTGGGACGTCGTGCATGTCGAGGACGTTGCGAGCGCGATCCTGCTCGCTGTCGCGGACGAGACCGCGAACGGGCGCGTCTACCACGTCGCCGACGACGAGCCGATCACCTACTACGACTTCATGGCGCTGACGGCAGCCGAGCTGGGGGTCGGGCGCCCGCGGCGGATCCCGGCGCCGATCGCTCGCGTCGTCGCGGGCGGCAACGCCGTCGACGCGGTCGTGCGCTCAGCGCGGTCCTCGAACGCGCGCATCAAGGGCGAGCTGGGCTGGGAGCCGCGCTTCGGAACCGCGCGCGAGGGTGTGCCGGACGCGGTGGCGCGGCTCGTGGCCGCCTCGGCGGCCTCTCAGGAAGGCTGAAAGCCGCTAGGCGAACGCGCGCTCGGCTTCGTCCGCGACGTGGCGGGCGATCGCCAGCGAGGAGGTCGCGGCCGGCGACGGCGCGTTGCGCACGTGCAGCGCGCGCTCGGTGTGCGAGAAGACGAAGTCGTCCACGAGCTTGCCGTCGCGTGCGAGCGCCTGCGCGCGCACGCCGGCGAACGACGGCTCGACGTCGCCCACCGTGCAGCTCGGGGACATAGCGCGACGCGGCCCGAACGAAGGCCGAGCGCAGCGCGGCATGGCGCAGCTCGGTCACACCGGTGCGCCACCAGTGCGCGAGCATCCGCCACGTACCCGGCCAGGCCAGCGTGTCGCGCACGTCGCGCGCACGCACGCGGGACGAGCCGGTAGGCGTCGCGTGCCCCCGCCATCAACGCGGTCGGCCCGACGAGCACCTCGCCGTCGATGTGCTTGGTGAGGTGGACGCCGAGGAACGGCAGGGCCGGGTCGGGCACCGGGTAGATCAGCGAGCGCACGAGCTCGCGCCGCTCCGGGCGCAGTCGCAGGTAGGCGCCGCGGAAGGGGACGATCCGCGGGTCGGGGTCGGCGCCCGCGGAGACGGCGAGCCGGTCCGCCCAGGCGCCCGCGCAGAAGATCGCGTTGCGAGCCTCGGTGACCCCGCCGGAGTGGCTGAGCCGCAGCGCGCGCCCGTTGACGCCGACGCCGAGGACCTCGCAGCCGGTCGCGATCGTCCCACCGGCCTCCTGCACGTCGCCGGCGTAGGCGCGCGCGACCGCCGCGAAGTCAGCGATACCCGTGCCGGGTGAGTGCAGCCCGTCGATCCCGCGCGCGTGGGGCTCCAGCTCTCTGATGCCGTCGGCGTCGATGCGGCGCAGGCCCGGGACCCCGTTCGCGCGCCCGCGCCGCTCGAGCTCCTCGAGGCGCTCCAGCTCCGAGCGGTCGGTCGCGACGATCACCTTGCCGCAGCGCTCGCTGGCGATGCCCTTGCGCTCGCAGTACTCGTACATCTCGCGCGCGCCTGCGACGCACAGCTGCGCCTTCAGCGACCCGGGCACGTAGTAGACGCCGGCGTGGATCACGCCCGAGTTGTGACCCGTCTGGTGGGTGCCCAGCTCGGACTCGCGCTCCAGCACGCAGACCGAGGCCTGCGGGCGCCGCGCGGTCAGCTCCCTGGCGACGGCGAGCCCGAGGATGCCGCCTCCGACGACGGCGATGTCGCACTGCTCGTCTGCCTCCGGGCTCATCCCGTTCGTGATCGGCATCTCGGGCTAGGGGGCTTTAGCACGGCGCCGGGCCCGCCGGGCGCGGTCGCTGCCGCCGCGTCGAGCAGGCCCGCCCCGTAGAGACGTTCGTCTCCGCCGGCGCCGAGCTTGCGGGCGGTCGCACGCAGCCGCGATGTGAGCTGCGCCGGCGTCGGGTGCTTTCCGAGCACGCCGCTTGCGATCACGAGCGCGGCGACCGCCGAGACGTGCGGTGTCGCCATCGAGGTGCCTTCATAGCCCCCGGGGATCCCGAAGCGCGAGACCGACCCTCCCGTGAACGTGACCTGGAAGATGTCGCGGCCCGTGGCTTCGGGGTTGCACTCGGGGTCGCCGGGGAGGTCGGCGTCCGGCCCGCCTCCCGGTGCCACCAGCGTCAGGCCCGAGCCGTCGTTGGAGTACGCGGCGAGGCAGCCCCGTTCGGTCGTGGCGCCGACCGAGATCACGTCCGGGGCCCGTGCGGGGTAGGCGATCGCGGCGTGCCCCTCGTTGCCGGCCGCCGCGACGACGAGCACGCCGTGGCGGTGGGCGTAGCGCAGCGCTTCGATCAGCTCGGGGATGTCGGCTGCCGTCACGCCGGGCGAGAACTCGAGGCTGAGGTTGATCGACCTGGGCCCCGTGGTCGACGGCGAAGCGGACGCCCTGGGCGATCGTCGAGGCTTCGCCTTCGCCCTCGGTGTCGAGCACGCGCACCGGCATGATCTTCGCCCCGTAGGCGACGCCCGTCAGCCCGTAGGTGTTGTTGGTCTCCTCGGCGATCACCCCCGCGACGAACGTGCCGTGGCCGTTGCGGTCGTTCGGGTAGGGGTCGTGCCCGACGAAGTCGTAGCCCTTGACGAACTGGAAGCGGCCGAAGTCGGGCGAGCGCCGGAAGCGGCCGCGGTTGGCGTAGGCGACGCCGGTGTCCAGCACCGCGACCGTCACGCCGGTGCCGCCGGGCCTGCCGTCGGCGATCAGGTTCGACCACGCTTCGGGCGCCCCGATCCCGAACGGCCCGACGAGGTTCCACTGCAGTTCCTGCCAGCCGCCGGGGGTCGTGCCGCTGCCCTCGTCGTCGGGGACGAACGTCCCGGACGTGTGAGCGCGGAAGTCGGGCACCGCCCACAGCACGTCGCGCCGCCGGCGCAGCCCCCGCAGCGCGCGATGGATGTCCTCTCCGCGCGGCACGCTCATCACCACGGTGCGTTCCGCCGCCGGCCGCGCAGCTGGCCCCGGCGCTCGCCGCCACAGCGCGTTCGCGCGTGCCGAAGCGGACGACGATGCGATCGGCGCTGTAGGAGGCCGCCTGCGCCCGCGCGGGCGCGTGCAGCGCGAGCGCCGCCCCGAGGGCCAGGCACACGGCTGCGGCCGCGGTCCTGCGTGCGGGGCGC
The DNA here is from genome assembly GCA_963738815.1 of uncultured Solirubrobacteraceae bacterium. Lineage (GTDB taxonomy): Bacteria > Actinomycetota > Thermoleophilia > Solirubrobacterales > Solirubrobacteraceae > Palsa-744. Next base: position 155,523 of record CAVTXW010000007.1, on the reverse strand, counting down.
GGGCGGGGCGGATCGGATTGGACGAGAGAGACGGGCGCGGGGGGCATTGTTTCCGATAATGATGATGTGCCGGCTGTGGCTCGGAGCCGGGCCGCGCCGAGCAGGACGATGACCGACCGCTTCTTCCCACGCGAGGACTACTTCATGCGCCTTGCCCTGCGCGAGGCCGAGCTTGCTCTTGAACACGACGACGTGCCGATCGGCGCGGTGATCGTGCGCGACGGGGAGGTGATCGCGGCAGGGCACAACGAGCGCGAGCTGCGCCAGGACCCGACCGCGCACGCCGAGGTGATCGCCCTGCGGGAGGCCGCGCGGCACGACGGCAGCTGGCGCGTCCTCGACGCCGTCCTCTACGTGACGCTCGAGCCGTGCGCGATGTGCGCGGGGGCGCTCGTGCTGGCGCGGCTGCCGCGCGTCGTCTTCGGGGCGCGCGACCCGAAGGCGGGGGCATGCGGGAGCGTGCTCGACGTGCTCGGCGAGCCCCGCCTGAACCACCGCCCCGACGTGGCCGGCGGGCTGCTCGCCGACGAGTGCGGCGCGCTGCTGAGCGCGTTCTTCGCGGCGCGCCGCTAGATCGGCCCGGCGCGGCGGCTCGACATTCCGCCGCCGGGGTGCGTTAGGGTTGCGGAACGCCTAATCCCGGGCTGTGCCCGGGAGCGGGGGGCCCGTGTAATTGGGGCGAGTCCCGCGGTAATCCGCGGGAGGCGAAGTCTCGCTAGCCCGTCAGCTAACCCCGCAGGCCGACCAAGTGAGGCAGATGCCGAGTACGAGGCGCGTCCGTGCGCGCATCGCCATTTTGCAGTTGATCGCCGCGGTGGCCGTGCTGGCCTTCGCGCACGGCGCCGGCGCCGCGAGCATCGGCGGCACCGCGGCTCCCGGGGACGGAAACGGCTCCCCTCGGGGCCGGTCAAGCCCGCCGCGACGGGCGGCAGCTCGCCGAGCGCGCCCACCACCCAGGCCACGCCGCCAGCGCGCCCGTCTTCAGCGCGAGCCCCTACCCGATGAGCCCGAAAGGGTGGGTCTTCCCGCTGTATCCGCTGTCGCGTGTCGCCCCGCGCGCCTGGTGGTCGCTCGACCAGGGCGTGGACCTCGGCGGGACCGCCAATCAGTGCGGCTCGAAGCTCGTCGAGCTGGCCGTCGCGTCGGGCACGATCGTGCACGAGGGACTCGACGGGTTCGGCCGCTACGCGCCGGTGCTGCTGATCGAAAGCGGACCGGACGAAGGCCGCTACGTCTACTACGGCCACGCGGCGCCCGCCCTCGTCCCCGTCGGCACGAAGGTCAGCGCCGGGCAGCCGATCGCGGACGTCGGCTGCGGGCAGGTCGGCATCTCCGACGCTCCGCATCTCGAGATCGGGATCCTCGCCAAGGGCGCGGGCAATCCGCTCGACATGCCGTCCTTCGGGCAGACCTCGCACGAGGCGCTCTCGAACCTGTGGTCGGCCTACAAGACCGCGGTCGCGGCGGCCCAGGCCAAGGCGGCGGCGCAAGCGCGCGGCGGCGCGCAAGGCCGCGGCGCTTCCTCGCCACTGAGCGGCCCTTCGCTGCCGCGGGCCGATCATCTAGCCTTGTGGCGCGTCCACCCGGAGGGGTGGCAGAGCGGTTGAATGCGGCGGTCTCGAAAACCGTTTCAGGGGTTTAAACCTCTGACGAGGGTTCGAATCCCTCCCCCTCCGCTGTCGCCGAGAACCGCGCCCGACGCCGCGGGCGCCGCTCGCCTCACACGCAGAGGTTGAGCCCTTCCCGCTCGACCGTGTTCGCGTCTTCGTTGCCGGCCTTGTCCCGGGCTCGGACGACGAAGAACCAGCTCTGGCTCGACGGCAGCTTCGGCGTTTCGAAGGTGGTCGCGCCATGCTTGGAGACGTAAGTCGGCTGGGCGAAGTTCTCGCCGCCCGGCTGGGTGGCCTGGTAGATCGCGTAGACGATCCGCCGTCGGCTTCGTGCGGTTGTCGCTCGCCGCTTCCCAGCTCAGGTGGTAGGTGGTCGAGATGCCGGAGCCGGACGGGCCCGGTATGCACGTCGTCGCCGAGGCCAGGCCCGCGAATTCCGGCGGCGTGTGGTCCGGCGTTCGGGCCTGCGCCGACGCGGCCGGCGTGGCGGCGGCGGCGAGCACCGCGCAGGCGGGCCAGCAGAAGTACTCGGGCGGCGCGACGGCGCTGCGGCGGGACGGGGGCGAACTGCATGGTGACTCCTCCCCTCGGGATCGCTCGCGTTCGAGTCTACGCAGATCGAGGCAAACCGCGCACAAAGCGGCCCGCAACGTGCGCTAATCCCTTTGCGGTAGCGGCATTCGGGCCGTATCATTTGACCCGGCGGAACAGAATCCGCCTTGGAGGCTCCATGGGGCACCTGGAGGGGTGCCGGAGCCGGCCGGGAGACCCGGTTTTGGAGACATATCGAACTGACGACGGGTCTCCGTTGAGGCCTAGGAGAATGATCGAACGCGCCCTGCTTGCGGGGCTGCTTCGTCACGGCCGTGGCGTTCGCCACGTCGGTGGCGCCTGCGCTGGCGGCGCCGTTCGTCTCGATCGAATCGCCGAGCTCGGGGCAGGTCACCAACGAGCGCCAGCCGGTGTTCTCGGGCTTTGCCAGCGACACCGAAGACGCCGTCAAGGTGAACGTCTTCAAGAACGGCTCCTTCTTCGAAAGCGCGCAGACGACCCCGGGCGGCGGCGGAAGCTGGTCCGTCCAGCTCGCCTCCGAACTCGAAGACGCGAGCTACAGCGTCGAAGCCGAACAGACCGAAACCCTGACCGGCGAAACCGGGCACGGCGGCCCGGTCAGCTTCAGCGTCGACACGCGCAGCCCGGAAGTGACGCTGAACGGAATCCCCTCGCCCACCAGCGACTCGACCCCCTCTTTCAGCGGCAGCGCCAGCGACACCACCGAAGTGAAGGTCTTCGTCTTCAAAGGCTCCTCGATCTCGGGGTCGCCGGTCGCAGAAGCCTCCGCGAGCGGCACGGGCGCCGGCTGGTCGTCGGGGTCCGTCGGCCCGCTCGCCGATGGCACCTACACCGCGATCGCCGAACAGGCGAGCTCGATCGGCAACCCCGCGGGCTTCAGCGAAACGGTCACGTTCACGATCCACGCTTCCAAACCGAAAGTCACGCTCAATCCCATCTCCTCGCCGACCGACGACCGCACGCCTTCGTTCAGCGGCACGGCGAGCGAAAGCTCGACCGTGACCGTGCACGTCTACGAAGGCGGCTCGGCGAGCGGCAATCTCGTGGCCGAAGCGCAGGCGTCCGGCACCGGGGGGGTCCTGGAGCTCGGGTTCGCGCCGCACCGGCGCTGGCCGACGGCAGCTACACCGCCGTCGCCGAACAGGAAAGCGAATTCGGCAACGGCCCGGGCAAGAGCCCGGAAATCCACTTCCGGGTCGAAACGCCTCCGCCCAGCGTGTCGCTCGACTCGATCGCGGCCGCCAGCAACGACACGACACCGTCGTTCACGGGCACGGCCAGCGAAAAGGAGCCGGTGTTCGTCCACATCTACTCAGGCGGCTCGGCGAAAGGCGAAGAAAAGGCCGAGGCGGAAGCGAACGGCACCGGCGGCTCCTGGAGCTCCGGCGCCGCTGCTCCTGGCCTGCTCGAAGGCAGCTACACGGCCGTCGCCGAACAGGCCGGGGCGTTCGGGAACGGCACGGGCCGCAGTGGCGAAATCCACTTCTCGGTCGTCACCGCCTCGCCCCATCTGAGCCTCAACACGATCAAAAGCCCTTGGGGGAACCGGGCCCCGTCGTTCACGGGCACCGCCAGCGAAGCAGGCAAAACGGTCTCGATCCTGATCTTCAACGGCACCAGCGCTTCAGGCAGCCAGGTGTCGAGCGCGTCGGCGCCGGGCACCGGCGGCGGCTTCACCTCCGGGCACACCTCGCCGGAACTGGAAGACGGGACCTACACGGCCATAGCGGTGCAGGACAGCTCCTTCGGCAACCCGCCGGGGCGGAGCAACGAAGTCACGTTCACGGTCGACACGAACTCGCCGGCGGTGAGCCTGAACCCGATCCCGAGTCCGTCCAACAACGCGACGCCGATGTTCACCGGCGGGGCGAGCGACTCGACGACCGTGGTCGTGCGCGTGCTCCACGAAGGCAGCCAGGTCGCGAGCGCGGAAGCGGCTCCCTCCGGCGGCGGCTGGAAATCCGGCAGCCTCTCGAAATCGCTTCCGAGCGGCAGCTACACGGCGTTCGCCGAACAGTCCAGCTCGATCGGCAACGCCCCGGGCAAGAGCGCGTCGATCGGGTTCGTGGTCAACACCGCCTCCCCCCAGGTCAAACTCAACCAGCCGGCGCCCAGGTCGGGGGACACGACGCCCTCGTTCAGCGGCTCCGCGAGCGACACGACGCCGGTGACGGTCGAAGTCCTCAAAGGCGGATCGGTCGTGCGAACCGTCGAAGCCGGGGCTCCGGCCGAAGGCGGAGTGTGGAGCTCGGCGTCCGTCTCGCCGGCGCTTGCCAACGGTACGTACACCGCGGTCGCCGTGCAGCCGAGCTCGCTCGGCAACGCGCCGGGCCACAGCGAAACGCGCACGTTCGAAATCAACACGAACGCTCCGACCGTGACGTGTCAACACCCCGGCCTCGCCCTCGAACAACCGCACCCCGTCGTTCAGCGGGACCGCGAGCGAAGAATCGACGGTCCATGTGCACGTGCTCGAAGGCTCGACGCAGGTTCGCGAACTCACCGCGACGCCCTCGGGCGGAGCGTGGAGCACCGCACCGCTCGGCACTCCGCTCGCGACCGGGAGCCACACGTACAAGGTCTTCGCGACGCAGGAAAGCACGATCGGCAACGGCCAGGGCAAGAGCGAAGAACTCCCGTTCGTCGTCGACACGACCTCCCCGGTCGTGACGCTCGAAAAAGTCAAGACGCCGTCGAACGTGTCCGCACCGACGTTCCACGGGACCGCCGGCGATACGCCGGGCGTGACGGTCGAAGTCTTCGCGGGTGCCACTGCGACAGGCTCCCCGGTCGAGCTCGCGGGTCAGACGACCCGGACTGGCAACGAATGGAGCGCGAACTCATCCGCGCTCGGCGACGGCACCTACACCGCGGTCGCGGTCGAGCCGAGCTCGCTCGGCAACGAAGCGGGGCGGTCGGCCCCTGCGACGTTCGTGATCAACACCGCGCCGCCGGCGGTCACGCTCGAAGCGTTCAAATCGCCCTCCAACGCGCGCTCCCCGAGCTTCTCGGGGACCGCGAGCGACACGACCCCGGTCGTGGTTCACGTCCTCCACGAAGGCGCCCAGGTCGCAAGCGCCGAAACCACCCCGTCCGGCGGCAAATGGAAAGCCGGCCCGGTCACGCCCGAACTGCCCGCCGGCGAATCTTCGTACACCGTCGTCGCGACGCAGAAGAGCAGCCTCGGCAACGCCGAAGGCCGCAGTGCGGAACTGCCGTTCGTTCTGGACACGCTGCCTCCAACGGTGAAGATCGAAGGCGGGATCGCGGAATCCTCCAACGACGTCGAACCGATCTTCAGCGGCAGCGCCACCGACGTGGGGCCCGTGAAGGTGATCGTCAAGGGCGGAGGCAAAGAATTCAAAGCCACGAGCACCGTCGCGGCCGGCAAGTGGGCGACGGCGCTCGGGTCGATCGTCCTCCCCCTGGTGAAATTCCCGATCACCTACACCGTTTTCGCCGAAGAGGCGAGCTCGATCGGGAACGAACCCGGCCGAACGAAGACGCTCACGTTCGTGGTCGACCCGAGCGCACCGACCGTGACGATGGCACCGGTCAAAGCGCAGATCGGCACCGCGACCCCCACCTTCACGGGCACCGCCGGCGACACGACCGGGGTCTCGGTCTCGATCTGCAGGATCGGGCCGGTCATCTGCAAAGCCCAGCAGGGCGAATGGGAAGCGAAGTCGAACGGCGGCGGGTTCTGGTCCGCCACGGAGGAAACGCCGCTCGCCGACGGCGAATACGAAGCGGTCGCATGGGGCAAGAGCCCCGGCGGAGCACTCGGCACGACGCCTCGACAGACGTTCACGATCGACACCGTCCCGCCGACGGTGACGGTCGTCACGCCCGGCGACGGCGCGACGGTCAGCGGGTCGAGCGTGTCCGTCCACGGGGCCGCGGGGACGGCCGCGCACGACCTGGCGCCGGTCACCGTACAGCTCTTCGCCGGAAGCTCCGCCGCGGGTAGCGCGCTGCAAACGGTGACCGTTCCCGCGAGCGGTGGAGAATGGTCGGCTCAGCTGGGCGGGGTCACGCCGGGCGCCTACACCGTGCGCGCCACACAAAGCGACGAAGCCGGCAACGTCGGCGTCAGTCAGCACTCGTTCACCGACATCGCAACCGCCGCCCCCACGGCCGGGCCGGCGGCGGCCTTCAACTGGTTCCCGTCCCATCCCCACACGGGAGAACCCGTCACGCTCGTCTCGACCTCCAGCGACGCCACGAGCCCGATCACGAGCTACGCCTGGAGCCTGCCGGGCTCGCCCTTCGCCGCAGGCGCGCAGAAAAAGACGACTACGTTCACGACCCCCGGAAGCCATCTCGTGCAACTGCGCGTGAGCGACGGAGCCGGGCTGACCAGCGTCGCCTCGGAGCGGATCCCGGTCAGCTTCCCGCTGATGCGCCCGTTCCCAACCGTGCGCATCGTCACGACGCGCTCAGGCGGGCGCCTGCACCTCAAGGCGCTGACGGTTGAAGCGCCGGTGGGCGCGACGGTCTCCGTGGCGTGCAAGGGCAAGGGCTGCCCCGTGCGCTCGCTCTCGCGCCTGGTCTCGCGGCCGAAGCGCAAGACGGCCGGGCTCCCCGCCGTCACGTTCCCTCGCCTCCAGCGCGCGCTCCCCGCCGGGATCGCGCTCGAAATCAGGGTCGCGCAGCCCGGCAGGATCGGCAAGTTCACACGCTTCACGATCCGCAAGGGCAAACTGCCGCTCCGCGCCGACGCGTGCGTGAACGCGACCGAACCCAAACCGGTGCCATGCACGTGAGGCGGATGCTGAGCGAGGTCGTACTGTGCGCGTGCACCGCGACCGGCACGCTGGCGCTCAGCGCCTCCGCAGCCTCAGCGGCCGAACCGGCGCTGCGCATCGCAAGCCCGTCGGCAGGTTCCTACACGCGCGACGCCGCGCCGCCGGTCGTCGGCTCGCTGGAGCCCGACGAAGCCGTCTGGTGCGGGGTGACGGTCAAGGTCTTCTCTGGAGGGAGCGCCACCGGCACGGCGATCCAGGAACTTCCGCTCGAAGAATCGAGCCTCTGCACCAACTGGCAGGCCACGCCCCAGCCGCTGCCGGAGGGGACCTACACACTGCTGGCGGAAGAGACGATGGGTGTCCTGAACGCCGAAGGGGAATTCGAAGAGCTCCCCCAGCCGGCGAAGAGCGCCCCCGTCACGTTCACGATCGACACGACTGCGCCTGCTCCGGCGATCTCCCTGCCCTCGCCCGGCGCGACCTACTTCACGGGCGCGATCCCGGTGAGCGGCACGGCGAGCGCGGCGCCGGGCGACCGCGACAGCGTGCTGGTGGACGTCTTCGCGGGCTCTGACACCACAGCCGCGCCGATCGAGGCGGTGGAAACGGCCGCGCCCGGCGGCTCCTGGTCGGGTGCGCTCGCCGGGCTCGCCCCGGGCCCCTACACGCTCCAGGCCCAGCAGGCGGACGCCGCCGGGAACGTCGGCGTCAGCGCGCCGGTCTCGATCGCCGTCCTCCCGACACCCCCACCCCCGCCGCCGACGGCCTCCTTCACCTGGTTCCCCGAACAGCCGCGTGTCGGCGAAACCGTCACGCTCGTCTCCAGCGCCACGGACACGAGCTCGCCGATCACCTCGTTCGCCTGGGGGCTGACCGCGACCGAAGTCTTCCATCCCGGGCGCGCCACGACCACCACGACATTTGCGACCGCCGGCGCGCACGTCATACGGCTGCAGGTGACCGACGCGGCGGGGCGCTCGGCGACCGCCACCCAGACGATCACGGTCCACCACCAGGCCGCGACGACGATGGAACCGTTTCCGATCGTGAGGATCGCCGGCCGCGAGACGAGCGGCGGCGTCAGGCTCACGCTCGTGACGGTCTCGGCTCCGATCTCAGCCCGGGTCACGGTGCGGATCCGTGGGACCGGCGTGCGCTCGACGACCCAGAGCCGCGTCGCGGCCGCCACCAAGCCGACGGGCAACCCCGGCACAGCCCTGCTCTCGTTCCCGCGTTTCGCCCGCTCGCTCGGGGCCGGCGCCGTGCTCGAAATCCGCGTCACGAAAGCCGGTCAGATCGGCAAGCTGACGCGCTTCGAACCGCGGCGTGGGAAGCTCCCGAGGAGAACCGACATCTGCCTCAGCACGGGAGAAAAGCCGATCCCTTGTCCCGCCTCATGAGCACGCACCCCCTCGAGCGACGCCGGGTCCGGCCCCTGGGCGGCCGCCTCGAGCCGCGCCGGGTCGCGATCTGGTGCGCCGCGATCGCCCTCGTCTTCGCCGCCGCGTTCGGCGTGGGCCACATCCGCCGCGCCGGTGACGTGGTGGTCGAACGCACACCGCCGCGGCTTCCAGCCGTCGAGACGCCGGTGCCCGCCACGCTCGCCGCGGCCCCCGCGATCAAGCTGGCCGTCGTGCGACGGCCGCCGCCCGCGCCCAAACCGAGCGCGCCCGCGAAGACCTCGCAGCCGGCCGTGACACCCACGGTCACGCCGGTGACACCTGCGGCCTCCTCGCCCACGACGACGCCGACGGTGACGCCGACGCCCGCGCCGCAAGAAACCAAACCGGCGGCGCCTGTGACGCCGAGCCCGTCGCCCGCGCCTCACTCCTCAGGCGGATCGGGGTCGGGCTCGGGGACCTCCTTCGAAAGCTCGGGCTGAGCATGGACGCACCGGCACGCGTGGTGCACCCGTTGATCGTGATCGCGCTCGTGCTCGCGGCCGTGTTCGGCTACCTCGCCGGCAGTCATCGCGTCTCATCCTCCTCGGGCCAGGGCGCGCCCGGGCCGGCTCAGGTCGCGAACGCCGCCGGCCTGGTGCTCGAATACCCGCTCGGCTGGCAGCACTCGGCGGCGCCCAAGTCGATCCCGGGGCTCGCGCTCACGGAAGCGATCACGCTCTCCCCGCAGGGTGAAACCGCCGCCGGGCTGCTCGCGGGGATGCTGCCGGCGGGCGAACCGGCACCGCTGCCTGCGAGCTTCCTGGAACGCCTGAGCACGACGCCACACGCGGAAGTCGTCGCGCTCGTCTCGACCCAGGCCTATCGCTACAGCGCCATCAGCCTGCCGGGTTACTCCGGTGTCTTCGACCTCTACGCGATCCCGTCGGGCTCGGGCACGCGGCTGATCGCCTGCTTCGCGGCCAAGCGCCTGACAGCTGCGGGACAGGCGTGCGAGCGCATCGTCGCCAACGTCACTCTGACCGGGACCGCCGCGCTCACCCTCACGCCCTCGGCGGCATACGCCGGGGCACTCGCTCCGGCTGTATCCGCGCTGGACAGGGCGCGGCTGAGTGTGCGCAAACAGCTTGGCGACAGCGCGTCGGCGGCCGCGGTGATCGCCCCGGCACGGACGCTCGCGAGCCGCTACAAGCACGCTGCGGGGACGATCTCGACGCTCGAAGCGCCCGCGCCCGCGGCGGCCGCGCAGGTCGAGCTCTCGCAGTCGCTGAGCGCCGCCAGCAAGGCGTACGACGAACTCGCCGGTGCCGCCGAAGCGGAAGGCGTCTCGGCCTACGACGCGGCCCGCCAGCGCGTCGCGGGCGCCGAGAGCAACGTGGACCGGGGGCTCGAGAACCTCGTCCTCGTCGGCTACGGGCCGGCTTAGAACATACGTCCGCGCCCTGGTCACGGGGCTGACAGCGGCGCGTAGCATCGACTGGCCATGTCGACCCCGTCGCAACCCCTCCTGCGGCGTGAGGGCGAGCGCCACGAACGACGGCCGGGTCTCGGTCGCCGCTCCGCGCCCGGCCCGAGGCACGGCGGATCCCGTACCCGGGGCCCGGCGCAGGCGGAGGCGCGGAGACGCAAGCCCGCCGGCGACCGGGTCCCGTGGCACGAGCTCCCGAACAGCTTCATCCGGTATCTGCCGCTGGCGGTGCTCGCGACGCTCAGCGTCACCGCCGTCCCCGCATTGGCGGCGAACGCGCTCGTGCCTCCGCACGGGGTGGCCGCTGCGATGGCGGCCGTCTGCGTCGCCGCGGCGCTCTCGCTGGCGATCGCCATCGCCGAGGCATGCGCGTGGAAGCGGGTTCATGGCGCCCGCGGGGTGGTCTACGCCGACCTGATGCTGTGGGGCTTCGCCCGCCGGCTGTGGGCGGAGCACCGGCTCAGGCGGGTGGGCGCCACCTACCGGTCGGCGATCGGCGAGGACGGGCCGGTGCGGGTCGAGCTGCTCGAAGGCCTTGCGCATCTGCTCGAGATCCGCAATCCCTACACCTACGGGCACTGCCGCCGCGTCGCGCGGCACGCCGAACGGATCGCCCGCGAGCTGCGGCTGACCCCGGCGCAGACAGCCGAGATCCGAACGGCCGCGGTCGTGCACGACGTGGGCAAGGTCTACACGCCCACGGAGATCCTCCACAAGCAGGGGCCGCTCGACGACGAGGAGTTCGAGATCATCAAGCGTCACGCCGCCGACGGCGCCGACATGCTCGCGCCCGTTCACGACCTGCAGCTGGTGACGATCGTCCGCCACCACCACGAGCGGGTGGACGGGAGCGGCTACCCCGACGGGTTGCTGGGCCCGGACATCCCGCTCGGCGCGAGCATCATCGCCGTCGCGGACACGTTCGACGCGATCACCTCCCACCGTCCCTACCGGCGCGCGCGCAGCCAGCGCGAGGCGCTGGCGGTGCTCGACGCAGAGCGCGGCAGGCTGCTCGACGCCGGGGCGGTGGACGCGTTTCTGCGCAGCTACTCGCCGCGGCGCTCGCTCGCCCCGGTGTCGCTCGCGGGCGCGGTCTCAGCGCGCATCGCGGCGGCGCTCCAGCTGCTGCCCGGAGGCGTTCTCGGCGGAGCCTCGCTCGCGGGCGTGCTGCCCGCGGTGGGCGCCGCAGGCGTGCTCGCGCTCGCCCCGGACGCACGCTACGAACGCGCGGCGCAGGCGGGTGCGGCAGGCACGCCGTCGCTGCAGGCGGCCTTCCCCGGTGAACTGCAGCCGCAGGGCCCGGGCCCGGCCGCGGGCACGCCTGTCGCGGGTGCGCCGCTCGCGGGCACGGCGCCGGTGCGCCGCCACGCCGCCACTCGGCAGCCGGGCGGCGCGGGCCCTCTCGTACCCGGCGCCGGGAAAGACAGTCCGCCGGCCTCCGCCGGCCCGAACCAGAGCGGCACCGGCCCGGTGCCGGCGGGCGGGGGCGGAGCGGAAGGCACGGCCCCGCCGGTGGCCGGCGGGAAAACGGAAGGACCGGCGGTCGAAGTTCCTGAGCCGCCTGGCGTCCCGCCCGTGAAAGTGCCGACCGTGAAAGTGCCGTCGGTGGAAGTGCCCGCGGTCGAAGTGCCGCCGGCGAAAGTCCCGCCCGTCAGCACGCCGCCGGTGACCACGCCGCAGGTCAGCGTCGGGGCGGTCACCGTTCCGAGCGTGACGGTGCCGAGCGTCACGGTCCGGCTGCCCCCGACGCCGGGGGTCAAGGTTCCATGAGCTCCTACATGCCGCCGGGCGTCAGGCTCCCGGGCGCGCACATGCCGCCCGGCGTCAGGCTCCCGGGCGCGCGAGTGCCCGGCAGCTGACGCTAGGCGGCTGCCCGCGCCGGCCGCTCGGGGTGACGGGCCTCGCGGCCGGCGGTGCGGGCATCTCGCTCAGCGCGGTGAGTGGGGCAGTAGACGCCCTTGATGTGACCGTTGGCGAGCCCGAAGGCCAGCCATTGCTCGCCGCGCCAGGCGAAGCGGAAGAAGCAGTCCCCGGCGGTCTCGTTGCGAGCCAGCTCGCGCGCCCAGACGGCGTGGACGACGGCGGCGGGCACGACGGCGCTGCAGGAGCAACCGCCGGACATGTAGCCGGAGGAGACGCAGCGCAGCGGCCGGTCCTCGTGCTGGACGCGCAGGCGGGAGAGCGTGTTCATCTCGACGCAGACGCCGTGACGGCTGAGGTGGCGCTCGGGACGCGTCCTCGATCCGTGTGCGTGCATCTCGCGCTCCTTGTCGTGTCCGTTGTTCTCGAGAGGGCTCATGTCGTACTTTCGGGGCATCTCGGCTGCCCTTTTCGGGCAACCTGTGTCGTACCTTTCGGACGACGGGTCAGTCCCGGAACAGCAACGGCCCGGATCTTGGACGGCTGTTGGACACCCCCCGCGCGCGGCTTCTGCCTCTGATCCTGGGGGTTCCCCGCGCGTGGGCGTGCGACCGCGCCGGGGCGTCGCCCATCATGCGCGCGGGCGCAGCCCGCTGGGAGGCGCTTCGCTCTTTGCCGACGCGGCGGCTCAGGCCTTGACGGCGGTCCGCGTGCCGGCGCGGCGTTCGGTGCTGGCGTTCAGACGGTGCAGCAGCTCGCGCTCGCGTTCGGCGGCCGAGCGCGTCATCGCGCTGGCCAGCTCGACGCTTCCGCGCTGGACCGTCCAGTAGCCGGTCGGCGTCTGCTTGATCGTCAGTTTGGGGGGTTGCATCAACGGCGTCCTTGTCGTTGGCGGCGGGGGGAGAGGCGTTACGGCGCAACTTCGGCCCTACCCGCTCGGAGCTGTAGCCAATCGCCGACTTCTCGGCGGATCGATGCTCAGCCGACGCGCCCGCCGGTGGCGCCGCGGGCGAGCGCTCTTCCGATCGTGAGCGGGTGGCTCAGCGCGGTCGTGACGCGCCCCGCGAGCGAGGTTGGATCGTGGGCGACGCCGAGCTGGCGCAGCAGCGTCATCTGATCGAAGTAGACGCGCTCGCAGACGATGCGCTCGCCCTCGAAGATGAAGAACGCGGTCATGCGTGCGCGGAACTCGCGCCCCGTCGGCGGAAGCGAACGGAGAGGACCCGAATGGGTCCCCAGCAGGTCGAACTCCACGATCACGGCGTCGTCGGCGTGGCGCAGGGAGACCAGCTCGTTGCGCTGGTCGGGGAAGGCGCGGCGCGTCTCGGCGAAGTAGCCGCGCACCTCGGTCTCGCCGTCGTAGACGTCGCCGGTCGGGACGATCTCGTAGCGCGGGTGGGAGAACGTGCCGATCGTGGTGTCGAAGTCGTGGACGTTCTCCGACTCCATGTGCTCGCGCACGACCGCCTCGCGGCGCGCCCGCAGCGCCTGGTCAGCCCCCTCGGTCACGCCCGACTTCTACCACGCCGCCGCACTCACCCGCTGAGCCGTACGCCCCACGTCGCGGCCGTGCTCTCCCCAGGCTCGAGGCGGATCAGGCCCTCGCCGCTGCGAAACGCGTCGGGCGCGCAGGTCATCGGCTCGACCGCCAGGCCTGTGCGGCGGCGCTCCGGCGCGAGCGTGTCACCGGTGAACACCTCGAGCACCTCATAGGCCTCATCGACCCACAGCTCGACGGTGACCCCGTCCGGGGCGCTCAGGCGGGCCGTCGCCCGGCCCTGCCAGTCGCGGCCCAGGCCGGTGAACGGACTGTCGATCTCGCTGCCGCCGAGCTCGCGTGCGTCGCGGAAGTCGAGCGGGCCGCCGTCGACGTCCGCGCGCCCGCACGGCAGCTGGCGCTCGGGGTCCGTGAGGATCACGATGTCGGCGGGCAGCTCGAGCTCGCAAGCGTCGACGGTCCGGTTCCCGGGCGAGAGATACGGGTGCTGGCCCGAGCCATAGGGACAGGCCGCAGCGCCGGCGTTGCGAGCACGCTGGGTGACCGTGAGGCCCTGCTCGGAGAGCACGTACTCGACCGAGACCTCGAGGTCGAACGGGTAGCCGGGCCGCGGGTGGATCCGCGCCGCCACCAGGACCCGGTCGTCCTCGCGCTCGACGGCGCGCCACGGCACCCAGCGCAGCAGGCCGTGGATCGCGTTCTGCTTGGCGGGCTCGGTCAGGTCGAGCTGGTGGTGGCGTCCGTCGAAGCCGTAGCTGCCGTCGGCGAGGCGGTTCGGCCAGGGCATGAGCACGGCGCCGTGGGCACCGTCGCACATCTCCTCGAGTGGATAGGGCTCGAGCACGTCGCGCTCGCCGTGGGCGTAGGAGCGGATCCCGCCGCCGACCTCGACGATGTTTGCGCGCTGCTCGCCGTGGACGATCTCGAACTGCTCGCCGGAGGGCGGCGCGGGCATGCGAGCAGGTTACCCCGGCCGCGCGTCCTGGATTCAGCCTCGGCGCCCGCCGGTCCCGCGTCTGAGCCGGTGCACACGGCGCAGCTCGTCGACCGCGTCGTCGTAGCCGCCCAGCGGGTCGCTCGCACGGCTGCCGAGCAGCTCCGGCTGGATGCGACGGCGCACGAGCTCGCCGGCGATCGCGTCCACGCGCAGCGCTTCGGTGCCCGGGCGCGAGGTCACGACGCGATCGAGCTTGCGACCGTGGAACAGCAGGCCGACGCCGTCGTCGAGCGCCCAGCCGCCCGGGAGCGAGCCGTCGCGCAGGTGCGAGAGCCAGACGGGCAGCCGCTCGGGTTCGCCGTCGGCGTGGACCGTCAGGGAGCCTTCGAGCAGACCGAGGCCCTCGAGCGGCTCGGCCGGACCGCTCGAGCGCGTGATGCCCCACTGGAACCAGCACATCGCCCCCGCGCTCAGACCTGCCAGGACGGTGCCCCTTTCCCACGCCTCGATCAGCAGCTCATCGAGTCCGTGCGCGCGCCAGACCGCGAGCAGGTTGCGCATCGAACCGCCGCCGACGTAGAGGATGTCCTGCTCGTGGACGAGCTCGCGCAGCGGCCGCTTGGTCTCGCGCAGCCGGAACAGGGACAGGTGGTCGGGGACGCAGGTGCGCCCGTGGAAGCGCGCTTTGAACGCGTTGATCTGCGGCGTCGTGTCGCCCGAGGCCGTCGGCAGGAACAGGATCCGCGGTTCGCGCGCGCGGGAGAGCGAGAGCACGAAGTCGTCGAGCAGCGGGTTCGCCGGCTCCATCGTGAAGCCGCCGCCGCCCATCGCGAAGATCGTCCGCTCCTCGAAGGCAACCGGATCGGGAAGCGCCGCTCCGGGCGCGCTCATGCCGCGACTCGCGACGAGCCCGGCGGGCGCGCGCGACGGGGCCCGGCCGGGGTACGCGTGCGGCGCGCAGCCCCGGCCGGGCGCCCGGCGGCACCCAAGTACTCGACCTCAAGCGCGGCCTCGCGCACGCGCGCTCCGCGGCGCTCGACCAGGAACGCCCTGCCGTCCGGGCGCGAGCTGACGGCCCGCTCCAGGCAGGTGCCGCGGAAGTGCAGGCCGACGCCGTCCTCGACCGCGAAGCCCGCCTTCATGCCGTCGGCGACGGCGCGGTGGTACTCCTCGCGGCGTGCGGGCTCGGCGTCGTAGTGGACGCAGTTGGAGTACGGCAGCAGGCCGAGCCCGCGGACCGGGCGCGGGGCTCCGTGGAACGCGCTGAGCGCCTGCTCGAACCAGCACAGCGAACCCGCCGAGGGGCCGCACACGACGATCCCGCGCCGCCATGCGCGCCGCAGGATCGAGTCGAGGCCGTGTGCCCGCCAGGCTCCCAGCATGCTCACCATGTTGCCACCGCCGACGTAGATCAGGTCCTGCGAGAGCAGGTGTGCGGCGAGGTCGTCCTCGACGCCGCCGGTGCCCTGGTCGCGGCGGAACAGCGAGACGTGGCTGGCCTCGCACGACTCCGAGAAGCGGCGGTAGAAGCGCACGACGTAGTGGTCGGCGTCGCCCGAGGCCGTCGGCAGGAAGCAGACGCGGGGTCGGGGCGCGTCCAGCAGCGCCAGGATGTAGTCGTCGAGAAGCGAGCCTTCTCGCTCCATCGAGAAGCCGCCGCCGCCCAGGGCGACGATCTGAGGGGCACGGGCCTTCATCGCTGCGCTCCGTTCGTTGCTCTGGACTCCCCGGAAATGTGCCGCGGCGGCGCGTTCGGAGACATGGACCGCAGTCGGAGATTTCGGGTGCGCGCTCGGACAGCCGCACCAGCGGGACTTATGAGCGCGGCGACGGGCGCCTAGAGTCTCCCGCGTGAGCGAGGGGGAACCGGACCATCGACAGCGCGCGATCTCCCTCCGCGGCGTCTACAAGCGCTTCGGCGAGATCGCCGCTGTGGACGGCCTCGAGCTCGAAGTCCCGGCCGGCATCTGCTTCGGGCTGCTGGGTCCGAACGGCGCGGGCAAGTCGACCACGATGCGGATGCTCACCGCGCAGGCGCTCGCCGACGAGGGGTCGATCGAGGTGCTGGGCTACGAGCTGCCGCGGGAGTCCAAGCAGGCGCGCCTGGAGATGGGCGTCGTGCCGCAGCTCGACAACCTCGACGTCGAGCTCACCTGCCGGCAGATCCTGACGGTGTTCGCGCGCCTGTACCGCGTTCCGCGCGCCGAACGCGAGGACGCCGTCGACCGCGCCCTGCACATCGCCAACCTGCGCCCGCGCGCGGACACGATCGTGCGCGAGCTCTCCGGCGGCATGCGCCGGCGGCTGCTCGTCGCGCGCGGGCTCATCCACCGCCCGCGGCTCGTGCTGCTCGACGAGCCGACCGTGGGCCTCGACCCGCAGATCCGCCAGGAGCTCTGGACGCTGATCGACGGCCTGCGCGCCGAGGGCGTCACCGTGCTGATGAGCACGCACTACATCGAGGAGGCCGAGCGCCTGGCCGACACGGTGGCCGTGATGTCGGCCGGCAAAGTGATCGCCGAAGGCACTCCCGCCGAGCTCGTCGCCGATCACGCCGGCGAGCGCGTGCTCGAAGTCTACGGCCCGCCCGCGCGCCTGAGCGAGGTCAGCTCCCTGGCGGCCGAGCGCGGATGGGAGAGCAGGCGCAGCGGCCCGGCCGTGGCGATCCTGCGCGCCGAGTCGCTCGACGGCGAGGCGCCCGAGGGCGTGCTGCGGCCCGCCAACCTCGAAGACGCCTTCGTGGCGCTGACCGGAGAGGAGATCGAATGAGCGCAGCAGACGTCGCACCACCACGGATGGAGGCGGCGCGGGTGCGCGTCGGGCGCCTGGAACCGGCGGCGCTCGCGGGCGTGATGAGCCGCGACATCTCGATCTTCGGCCGCTACTGGAAGGCCACGACCTTCTCCTCGATCGTGCAGCCGACGATCTACCTGCTCGCGTTCGGGCTCGGCATCCGCGCGTTCATCCCGCAGATCGCGGGCGTGAGCTACGTGGCGTACGTCTCCACGGGCGTGGTCGCGACGGCGGTCCTCTTCTCCTCGGCGTTCCCGGGCATGTTCAACACGTTCGTGCGCTGGCAGTTCCAGCGCACCTACGACGCGATGCTCGCGGCGCCGGTCGACGTCGAAGAGCTGATCACCGCGGAGGTGCTGTGGGTCTCGATCCGCGCCGGCGTCTACGGCGTCGCGCCGCTGATCGTCGGCTTCTTCTTCGGGCTGGAACCCGAGTGGGGGATGCTGCTCGTGCCCTTGATCGGCTTCGTGACCGGCTTCGGCTTCTGCTCCTTCGGCGTCGCGATCGCAGCGGTCGCGAAGACGATCGACAACTTCAACTACGTCACGAGCGCCGTGCTCACACCGATGTTCCTCGTGGCCGGGACGTTCTTCCCGGTCGAAAAGCTGCCGGAAGGCGTTCGCCAGATCGCCTACATCAACCCGCTCTATCACTGCGTGCAGCTGATCCGCGACGCCTGCTTCGCGGAACTCCACTGGGGCGACCTCGGGCATGCCGCCGTGCTGATCGCCTTCGCGCTGCTGATGTGGCGGCTCGCGATCTCCCAGCTCGGCCGGCGCTTGATCGACTGAGAAGGAGCGGTCGGCCGGTCTGGCGCGCGGGCCACGGGCCGGAGCGTCTCAGCAAGCTCTGAGGTTCGGCCCAGCGCGCCCACACGACCGGGCGCCAGCCTGCACGGCCATGAGCTCCTCTTCCGCCGCCGCCCCCGCTGTCAGGGGCCTGCGCTCCGAACGGGCGCGCCGTCTCGCGCTGCGCGCGCCGCGCCCCGAGCTGGTGGGCCTGCTGGTGCTCGCGGCAGTGCTGAACCTGTGGGCGCTCAGCCGCAACGGCTGGGCCAACGACTACTACAGCGCCGCCGTGCGCTCGATGAGCACGAGCTGGCACAACTTCCTGTTCGCCTCGCTGGACCCCAGCGGCGTCATGACCGTGGACAAGCCGCCGCTGGCGCTGTGGGTCGAGGCCCTCTCCGTGCGGGTGTTCGGCTACCACCCGCTGAGCATGCTCGTGCCGCAGGCGCTGATGGGCGTCGCGGCGGTCGGGCTGACCTACGACCTGGTGCGCCGGCGGTTCGGGCGGCTCGGGGGGGCGCTCGCGGGGCTCGCGCTGGCGCTCACCCCCATCACGGTCGCGATCTTCCGTTACAACCAGCCAGACGCGCTGCTGGTGCTCTGCTCAGTCGCCGCGCTGTGGTTCACCGTGCGCGGCCTCGAGGACGGGCGCACGCGCTGGCTCGTGCTGGCCGGCGTCTGTGTGGGCCTCGGCTTCGAGACGAAGATGCTGGTCGCCCTCGTCGTTGTGCCCGGCATCGCCGCCGCCTGGCTGTGGTGCGCTCCCGGCGCGCGCTCGCGGCTGCGCACGGCGGGCCAGCTGTTGGCGGGGGGAGCGGCGATGACCGTCGTCGGCGGCGCCTGGCCGCTGCTGGTCGAACTCACGCCCGCGGCGAGCCGGCCGTGGATCTCGGGCACGAACGACAACCGCGTGCTCTCGCTGATCTTCGAATACAACGGCGTCGGCCGCGTCGACGGCCAGGCCGGCGGCCCGGGCGGACTGGGCGGCGGAACGCAGTTCGGCGGTTCCACCGGCCCGCTGCGCCTGCTCAACTCTGCGCTGGGCGGGCAGGCCGGATGGCTGCTCGGCTTCGCCGCCGTGAGCGCGCTCGCGCTGCTCGTCTCGAGCCGGCTGCGGCGCGCCGACGCGCGCACAGGCTGGCTGCTCGCCGTCGGCGGCGCGTTCGTGACCACGGCTGTGCTGTTCAGCTTCGCCAGCGGCATCTTCCATCCCTACTACGTCTCGCTGCTGGCCCCGTTCGCGGCCGCCCTCTTCGGAGCCGGCGCGGCGCACTTCATCGCCGGTCGCGACGGCGCGCGCCTGTTCGCGCCGCTCGCGATCGCCGCCGGCGTCGCGACCGAGCTCGCCGTGATCGGCGACTACCCCGGGCAGCTCAGCTGGCTCGTGCCGGTGCTGATCGTGCTCGCGGGGATCGCCGCGGTCGTGTTCGTCGTCACGAACGCGCGCGCGTGGCGTCTCGGCGCGGTGCTGCTCGCCGTGGGTGTGCTGCTGGTGGGCCCGTCTGTGTGGGCCGTGGACACGCTCGGGCGTTCGCTGAGCGGCACCTTCCCCGAAGGCGGGCCCGGCTACGTCGCTCACGGCCGGCCACGGACGATTCGGCGGCCCCGGCGGCCTTGCGCGCTTCGGCGCCGGGCCGCCGCCCGGCGCGGGCGCGGGCGGCCGCGCATTCCCTGGCCCTGCCGGTGGGGCCGGCTTCGCGGGCGGCGCCGGGTTCGCTCCGCCCGGCTCCGGCTCCGGCTCGGGCTCCGGCTCCGGCTCCGGCTCGCGCGCGGGCGGCGCGCCGGGCGGCGGCGGTCCGGGCGGCGGGTTCGGGCGCTCGATCAGCGCTGAGGTCCTCGCGTACGTGAAGGCGCACGGCGGCGGCACGATCGCGGTCTCCAGCCAGTCCAGCGCGGCCGGCTCGATCATCTCCGCGGGCGCTGACGTGGCGGGCATCGGCGGCTTCTCGGGCCGCGAGAGCAGCGTGTCGGTGAGCTGGCTGGCACAAGAGGTGCGCGACGGCAAGATCCGCTGGGTGCTCGACGAAGAAGGCACCTCCACGGGTGCGCTCGGCGTTCTCCGCGGGCGGCGCCGGGCGGGCGCTGTTCGGCTCCGGATCATCCTCCTCAGGTTCCTCGGCCGGTTCCGCGCGAAGCTTCGGCGGGCGTGCCGGCGACGGGCGCGAAGGCTCGCGCAAAGCGATCTCTGCGGCCGCGAAAGCCTGCACACGCGTCAGCGTCGGCGGCTCGGAAGCCTCGACCGGCTCCTCTGCGGGCACGCTCTACGACTGCCAGGGCCGCGCCGCGGCGCTCGAAGCGACAGCTTCCTAGCAACGTCCGGATAAATATCGGCGTTTCCGGGCGGGTCGGTATGTAAAGGTGGTGTCCGAGGATGCGAATAGCGTCCTCGAACCGCCTGGATGCACCGAGGGAGCGCCGGGCCCACGGAAGGACAATCCCGGCCCTCGTCTAATACGGCCGTCTAGACCCGCAACTTTTGCGGGAATTTGGGATTCCATAGGGGTAGAGGATGTCTGTCCGGTTGAGGAGGAGGTTGGCATGAAGCTGCACGCACGGGTCTGGTTGCTGATGATGGTCTGCGGGCTCGTGCTCGCCGTCGCGTTGCCGAGCGCAGCGCAGGCGATCGGCATCGAAAAGTTCGTCGCCACCAACTGCGAAGAAGAAGAATGCGGCGAGGAAACGGTCACCGCTGACGCGGGCCCTCCGTTCCACTTCGCATTCCAAGAGCCGAAGCCGATCGCGACTGCGAAAGAAAAGGAAGAACTGATCGCCGAAGGCTTCACGCAGGCCGGCGGCCGTGTGCCGTTCGGCGTGACCGACTTCCTGGTCTCGAGCGTCGGCGCCTACCCCGAAAAGATCCCGACCGCCGCGACCACGCACATCCGGACCGACGTGGCTCCGGGCCTCGCGACCAACCCCTTCGCCGTCGAACTCTGCTCGAAGACGGATTTCGAAGGCGGTGCCGGTGCGTCGCCCCTCGCGTCGGCAGGACTCTTCGCGACGCCTGACGCGGAATGCGAAGAAAGCGAAATCGGCGTTCAGCAGGCCACGATCTACACGGGTAAACTCGCGAGAAGGCGGAGCTTCGGAGACGTGCCGGTCGAAGGCCTCGTCTACGACCTCGAAACGACGGAAGACGAAACGATGCGCCCCGGTGGGCCGCATCTCGCCGCGCTGTACGGCGTCGCGGTCAAACTGCCGAAATTCCTCACGGAAGCCGAGCTGAAAGCGCACTTCGAAGAAGAACCGCTCCCGGGCACGGAACCGGCGAAAAAACTGACCGGAAGAAGCCCTGATCGAAGAACAGTGGTACTCCCACTCCTTGATCAAAGGCAACGTGGAATGGGGCAAAGAAACCCTCGGGACCGGTGAAGCCGACTACCACGATTACTTCGAAATCGAATCGGCCGCCTCACCGCCGCTGCTGCGCTCGCGCCTGACCTTCTTCGGCCAGAACGGCAACGGCGCCTTCATCACCAACGCGACCAGCTGCCCCGGCCATCTCACGACGAACATCACGCTCGAAGGCCCGGCGCTCGTCGGCCCCGAAGCCGGCAAAGTCGGATCGACACGGTCCGCCTTCACGACGCCGACCGGGCTGACGGGCTGCAACCTGCTCGAATTCCCGATCAACTTCGGCTTCCACCCGTCAACGACGACGACTGACTCGCCGAACGAATTCACGGCCGAAGCATCGATCGCTCACAACCCGAAAGCAAACGATGTCTCGCAGGTCAAACAGGCGAAATTCGTACTGCCCGCCGGAATGACTCTCAACCCGTCGGCCGCGAACGGCCTGCAGGCCTGCAAACCGAGCCAGGCGCATGAAATCGGAAGCAGCGAAAAATTCACCGAAGAATTCGGTGTCGCGTGCCCGGGCGCCTCACAGATCGGCACCGTGACGCTGAACGTGCCGACATTGCCGGACGGTTCGCTGACCGGAGCGGCCTACCTGGGTCAGCCCGAGTCAGGGCCGATCACCGCACCGCCGTTCACGATGTACGTGGTCGCGAACTCCGCCAAGTACGGCGTCTCCGTGCGCCTCGTCGCGCACGTGAGTCCGGATCTGGCGACCGGGCAGGTGACGACGACGTTCAGCAGCCCGCCCGAACAGCCGTTCACGAACCTCGCGATCAACTTCAACCGCAACGTTCTCGCGCCCGTCGCGAACCCGCTGCTGTGCGGCGAAGCGAAAGGCGTGGCCGTGTTCGAATCGACCGCTGCACCGGGCTCGTTGAAGGTCGACGCGTTCGGCCAGACGATCACCGGCTGCAACTCGAGTCCGCCCCCGTTCAAACCGGCTCAGAAAACGACTAACAGCAACGGCAACGCCGGTGCGAGCACGAACTTCACGTTCAACCTCGCCCGCAACGACGGCGAACAGTACGTCAGCTCGATCAAGACGGAGCTGCCGCCGGGTCTCGTCGGCAAGATCTCGCTCGCAGAACGCTGCCAGGAAGCGGCGGCGAACAGCGAAACGACAGCCTGCCCGACGACAAGCCAGATCGGTACGGCCACGGTGCTCGCGGGCTCCGGAAGCCAGCCGTTCTCGTTCAGCGGACCTGTCTACTTGACGGGTCCCTACCAGGGCTCGCCGTACGGCCTGTCGATCAAGGTCCCGGCGGTCGCCGGACCCTTCAACTTCGGCACGGTCGTGACACGGGCCGGGATCACGGTCGATCCGTTCACCTCGCAGGTGATCGTGGACAGCACGCTGCCGAGGATCCGTCAGGGAATCCCCCTGCGGATCAAGAACATCACCGTCGCGGTCAACAAGCGCGGGTTCATGATCAACCCGACCAACTGCGGTGCCTTCAAAACCGTCTCGAACGTCGGCAGCTTCACGACACTCGAACCGGGCGGTCCGACGGGCAGCGCGCTCACCGAATCCCCGTTCCAGGTCGCCAACTGCAACGCGCTGAAATTCGCACCGAAGTTCAAGGCGACGTCGAACGCGAAAACCTCGCGTGTGAACGGGGTGGCGCTGACGACCGAAGTAACGCAGGCCGCCGGCCAGGCGAACATCAAGTCCGTCAAGGTCCAGCTGCCGCGCTCGCTGCCCTCGAGGCTGACGACGCTGCAGAAAGCATGCACCGAACAGGTCTTCGCGGTGAACCCGCTGCGATGCCCGAGCGGTGCGTTCGTCGGCGGGGCGGTCGTGAAAACCCCGACGCTGCCTCAGCCGCTGCGGGGCCCGGCGATCCTGGTCTCGCACGCGGGGGCCTCGTTCCCCGACCTCGACCTCGTGGTCGAAGACCCGAACCACCTGCGGGTGATCCTGGTCGGCAACACCAACATCAAGAACAGCATCACCACCACGACGTTCGCCTCGACGCCGGATGTCCCGGTCTCGAGCGTCCGTGTCGAACTGCCGATCGGCTCGCACAGCGCGCTGGCGGCGTTCGGGAACATCTGCGCCAAATCGCTGGTCATGCCGACCACGATGACCGCGCAGAACGGCAAGACGTTCAAACAGAACACGATCATCAACGTGGGCGGATGCCCGGTCGAGATCGTGGGCCGCAAGGTGGTGGGCAACTTCGTCTACATCACGGCGCGGGTGCCGGCGGCGGGCCGCGTCAGCGTCAGCGGCATCTACCTCCAGACGACGAAGAAGAAAGCCAAGAAAGCGCACCAGAACATCACGCTGAAGGTGCCGCTGAACAGCGCCGGTCGCGGCAAAAAGCCGCTGACCGTGCACGTGCGCGTCGGGTTCGTGCCCAAGAAGGGCAAGCACTCGAACGCGAGCACCAAGGTCACGTTCCACTGAGCGAGCGGGGGGCGCCGGCCTGAGCCGGCGCCCCCTTTTCGCCCGCGCTGAGCGCGGAGTCCGAGGTGGGCGCCGCGCCCTCGCTTGCCTTCCGCCGTCGCCTCTCGGCACGGCTGCCTGCGCAGGTTTGAGTAGGAATGTGACGGCTCGCGCACGCCCTTGTCACAGCCGCTCGTCGATGGCGTAAATTGGGGGCATGGATGTCGTTTCAGGTACGGATACCTCGGCGTCCGGGGGCGTGGAGCGGGTTCTCGCGGGGATCCGCCGGCTGACGGCGCTCGCGGACGGCGCCGCGGACCCCGACGCCATCTTCCGCGCGCTCGCGCGCGAGCTGCTCGAGACGCCGGGGGCCGAGGAGGTGCACATCCACCATCTCGCCCGCAACGGGGCGACCGAGGACCTCGTCGACGTCTACCTGTTCGAGGGCGAGGGGCGCGTCAGCTACCTCTCCCCACGCGCGGAGCGCCCGCCCGGCGTCACCTGGGTCGCCCGCACGCGCCGCAGCTTCCTCGCCGCCGATGCCGAGGAATTCGCGGCCAGCGTCCCGCGCCTCACCGCGACCGGCGAGATGAGCTGCGTTCTCTTGCTGCCGGTCGTCGAGCGCGCCGAGGTGGATGCGGTCGTGCTGCTCGTGCGGCGCGTCGCGGCGATCTACGAGCCGGGCGCCGTCGACCTCGCGCGCACGCTCGTCGAGCAGGGCGCGACAGCGCTCGCCCTCGTGCGGGCTCGATCCGAGGCCGGGACAGACGCTGTCACCGGTTGCATGAACCACCGTGCGATGCGCCGCCGCCTCGACGAGGAGATCGGCCGCGCGATGCGCACCGGCGGCCCGCTCTCCTGCCTGCTGATCGATCTCGACGACTTCAAGATCGTCAACGACCAGCACGGCCACCCGGCCGGCGACGCGATGCTGCGGGAGGTCGTGCGGGCACTCGTCGGCGAGTTCCGCGCGTTCGACCGCGTGGCCCGCTACGGCGGCGACGAGTTCGTCGTGATCCTGCCGAACGCCGATCTCGAGAGCGCGGCTGCGGCCGCCAACAGGGCCCTGGAGCGTCTGCGGGGCCTCCCTTCCTACGCCGGTGGCGAAGGCGTCTCGGCGTCGATCGGCGTCGCGCAGTGGCAGCCGCCGATGAGCACCGATGAGCTGCTCGCCGCCTGCGACGCCGCGCTCCTGCGCTCCAAGCGCCAGGGCAAGGGTCGCGTCACGCGCGCAAGCGGCGTTGCACGCTGAGCGGCCGCCCGGGCGCCGTCGCGTCCGCACCCCGATCGCGGCCGCGACTCTGCGAGACTGCGAGCCGATCGATCAACGGCGAGCTTCGGGAGTCAGATGCCGCAGAACAGCTTTGGAGCCAAGGACTCGCTGCGGGTCGGCGATCGCGACTACGAGATCTTCCGCCTCGACGCCCTGCAGCAGCGCTTCGACGTTGCCCGCCTGCCGTTCTCGCTGAAGATCCTGCTCGAGAACCTGCTGCGCACCGAGGGCAACGGCTCGGTCGAGGCGAAGGACATCGAGGCGCTCGCGAGCTGGGACGCGAAGGCCGAACCGAGTAAGGAGATCGCCTTCACGCCCGCGCGCGTGCTGATGCAGGACTTCACCGGCGTGCCCGCGATCGTGGACCTCGCCGCGATGCGCGACGCGATGGCCGACATGGGGGGCGACCCGGCGAAGATCAACCCGCTGGCGCCGGCCGAGCTCGTGATCGATCACTCCGTGCAGGTGGACGCGTTCGGCACCCGCGACGCCTTCCGCTTCAACGCCGAGCGCGAGTTCGAGCGCAACCAGGAGCGCTACGCGTTCCTGCGCTGGGGCCAGGGCGGGTTCGACGACTTCGCGGTCGTGCCACCCGACACCGGCATCGTCCACCAGGTCAACATCGAGTACCTCGCCCGCGTCGTGTTCCCGCGCGAGGGGTCAGGCCCGGCCCAGGCCTATCCCGACACGCTCGTGGGCACCGACTCCCACACCACGATGGTCAACGGGCTTGGCGTGCTCGGCTGGGGCGTGGGCGGGATCGAGGCCGAGGCCGCGATGCTCGGGCAGCCGATGTCGATGCTGATTCCGCAGGTGCTCGGGGTCCAGCTCACCGGCGAGCTGCCCGAGGGCGCGACCGCGACCGACCTCGTCCTCACCGTGACCGAGCTGCTGCGCGGCCGCGGCGTCGTCGGCATGTTCGTCGAGTTCTACGGCCCCGGCGTCGGCGCGCTGCCGATCGCCGACCGCGCGACGATCGGCAACATGTCGCCGGAGTTCGGCTCCACCTGCGCGATCTTCCCGATCGACGCCGAGACGGTCCGCTACCTGGAGCTGACCGGACGCCCCGCCGAGCAGATCCGGCTCGTCGAGGCCTACGCGCGCGAGCAGGGCCTGTGGCACGACGAGCGCTCCGAGGAGCCGACGTTCACCGACACGCTGGAGCTCGATCTCGCGACCGTGGAGCCGAGCCTCGCCGGGCCCAAGCGGCCGCAGGACCGGGTCGCGCTCAGCGAGGCCCAGGACGCGTTCCGCCGTTCGCTCGAGGACTACATGCCCGACGACGGGGACCTCGCGGACCCCGAGGACGAGGCCGTGGCCGAGTCCTACCCAGCATCGGACCCGCCCGCCGGCAGCGCGCCCGGCCACGGGCCGCTCGGCGTGGAGACGCCCCAGCTGCCGCCGGCCGGCGCGGTCGGCACGCTGCCGCACAACGGGACCGCGCAGGCCGTCGAGCTCGACGGCGAGAGCTTCGAGGTCGACCACGGCCACGTCGTGATCGCGGCCATCACGAGCTGCACCAACACCTCGAACCCGTCGGTGATGGTCGGCGCCGGGATCCTCGCCCGCAACGCGGTCGAGCGCGGCCTGCAGTCCAAGCCGTGGGTCAAGACCTCGCTCGCGCCCGGCTCGAAGGTCGTCACCGAATACCTCGACCGCGCCGGCCTGACCGAGCCGCTCGAAGCGCTCGGCTTCAACCTCGTGGGCTACGGATGCACGACGTGCATCGGGAACTCGGGGCCGCTGCCGGAGCCGATCTCCGAGGCGGTCTCCGACGGAGACCTCGCGGTCGTCTCGGTGCTGTCCGGCAACCGCAACTTCGAGGGCCGCATCAACCCCGACGTGAAGATGAACTACCTGGCCTCGCCGCCGCTGTGCGTCGCCTACGCGCTCGCCGGGACGATGGACATCGACATCGTCCGCGACCCGCTCGGCACCGACGCCGCCGGTGAGGACGTCTACCTGCGCGACATCTGGCCCTCCGAGAAGGAGGTCGCCGAGACCGTCGGCGAGGCGGTGCAGGCGGACATGTTCAGGCGCAGCTACGGCGAGGTGTTCGCCGGCGACGAGCGCTGGAACGGCCTGGAGGTGCCCGGCGGCGAGCGCTTCGCGTGGGATCCCGGCTCGACCTACGTGCGCCTGCCGCCCTACTTCCAGGACATGCCGGCCGAGCCCGAGGCGGTGACCGACGTCGCCGGCGCGCGTGTCCTCGCGGTGCTCGGCGACAGCGTCACGACCGACCACATCTCGCCTGCGGGCGCGATCAAGCGCGACAGCCCCGCCGGCAGCTACCTGCAGGAGCAGGGCGTCGAGCCGCGCGACTTCAACTCCTACGGCTCGCGGCGCGGCAACCACGAGGTGATGATGCGCGGCACGTTCGCGAACATCCGCCTGCGCAACCTGATCGGAGGCGGCGAGAAGCTGCCGGAAGGCGGCTTCACGCGGTACTTCGGCGACGGCGGGGGGGCGGGGCCCCAGTCGATGCCGATCTACGACGCCGCGATGCGCTACATCGAGAACGGCACCGAGCTGGTCGTGCTGGCCGGGCGCGAGTACGGCTCGGGCTCCTCGCGCGACTGGGCGGCGAAGGGCACGCGGCTGCTCGGCGTCAGCGCTGTGATCGCCCAGAGCTTCGAGCGCATCCACCGCTCGAACCTGGTCGGCATGGGCGTGCTGCCGCTGCAGTTCGCCGACGGAGAGAGCGCCGAGACGCTCGGCCTGAGCGGCGAGGAGACGATCTCGATCTCCGGCCTGGCCGAGGCGATGGCCGGTGGCGGCTCACCGCCGCGGGAGGTGCGTGTGCGCGCCGAGCGCGAGGGCGCGGATCCCGTCGAGTTCTCCGCGCGGGTTCGCATCGACACGCCGCGCGAGGCCGACTACTTCCGCCACGGCGGCATCCTGCAGTTCGTTCTGCGCGGTCTGCTCGCCGCATGAGCCCCCAGCCGAGGAAACCCGCGCGCCGGAGCGCCCGGCGAGCCGCCGAGCCGGCTGTGCCGACATTGCTGCGCGAGCTGCTCACAGCCCCCGGCCCCTCCGGCTACGAGCAGGCCCCGGCCGCCGCCTGGCTCGACTACGCCCGGCGCTTCGCCGAGGGCGAGACCGACGCGCTCGGCACGCCGCTCGCCCGCGTCGCGCCCCGGAAAGGAACGCGCGGCAAAGCCCGCCGGCTCGTCTTCATGGGGCACATCGACGAGATCGGGCTGATCGTCACCCACATCGACGACGAGGGCTACCTCTGGTTCGGCGAAGTGGGGGGCTGGGACCCGCAGATCCTGGTCGGGCAGCGCGTCGTGCTGCAGACCCGCGGCGGGCCGCTGCGGGGCGTCGTCGGCAAGAAGCCGATCCACCTGCTGCGCGGGGAGGAGCGCAAAAAGGTCGCCGAGGTGCGCGAGCTGCACATCGACATCGGTGCGCGCGACGGCGAGCAGGCGCGCGAGCTGGTGCGGATCGGCGACGTCGCGGTGATCGATGCCGACCCCCTCGAGCTGCCCAACGGGCGCCTCGCCTCGCGCGCGCTGGACAACCGCATCGGCTCCTACGTCGCGCTCGAGGCCGCGCGGCTCGTGGCGCAGAAGGGCGGCAGCGCGTGGGAGGTCGTCGCCGTGGCGGCCGCGCAGGAGGAGACGACGTTCGGCGGCTCGCGCACGAGCGCCTTCTCGCTGGAGCCCGACGCCGCCATCGTTCTCGACGTCACCCACGCCACCGACGCGCCCGGCATCGAGGTCAAGTCCGCCGGCGCGCACCCGCTCGGCTCGGGGGCGACGATCGGCCGCGGCTCGCTCCTGAACCCGGCCGTCTTCGAGCTGCTGCACGACACCGCCGAGGCCGAGAAGATCCCGTTCACGGTCGAGGCCTCGGGGCGCCAGACCGGCACCGACGCCGACGCGGTGCACCTGAGTCGCGGCGGAGTCGCAACCGGGCTCGTCAGCGTGCCGGTGCGCTACATGCACTCGCCGGTCGAACTCGTCGACCTCGCCGACGTCGACGCCGCGGCCCGGCTGCTCGCGGGCTTCGCCGCGAAGCTGACGGCGCGCACGAGCTTCGCGCGCTGAGCGCGCGAAGCCGCACGGCGAGGTTCAGGCCGGTTCGAGCTCGGTCATCGGAACGATCTTGTACGCCTCGCCGGGCGCACATCCGATGACCATCATCCGCAGGCCCTCGGGGCCGGCGTAGACCTTGCGTTTCGTCTCGGGCGCGACGCGGATCAGCGTGTCGCCGTCCATCTCCGCGCGCTCGCCTTCGATGTCCATCCACCCCGACCCGGCCAGGACGACGAAGACCTCCTCCTGCCCGCTGTCGGCGTGGTCGTGTTCGGGATAGCCCTCGTAGCCGGCAGGCATCTGGATCACCTGCAGACCGAACGCTGTCACTCCGAGCTCGGCGCGCGCCTTCACGAAGCCGCCCCCGAAACCCGCCTGCATGTCGCTTATGCGCTTCGCGGTGTAGTCAGCCATGGCCGGAGCCTAATCGACGGGCATCAGCAGCGCGAGCTGGCGCGACTGCGCGAGCACGCTCCCGTCGGCGGCCCACACCACGCCGTCCTCCTCGAAGAACCCTTCGTGCAGCAGCTTCGAGGACATCTGGGCGTAGCAGAGCTGGTTCACCGCGCGGTCCTGGGGACGGGGGAGCGCCTGGCGGAAGTGGATCGTGAGGTCGATCGTCGGCGCTGCGGCCGGCGCGCCCGTCGCCATGAACGGCGTCGGGATCAACGCGTCGGTGAAGAAGGCGACCGAGAGCGCGTCGGTCGGGCGCTCCTCCGCCAGGCCGACCCAGGCGCCGAGCTCCATCGGGCGCCGCTCGCCGGTCAGCGGCCGGCCCTTGAAGCGCGGCTGCATGACCAGGTGCTCGGTGAACGGCGGCGCGCCGAACTGGATCGCGGTTCCGGCGCGGCGTTCCACGTCTGGCCCCTCGACGTCGGGCATCGGCAGGTCGTTCACCTCGGGCGCCTCCCAGGGGACCGAGAACGCGGCGAGCGCGAGCGCCATCAGGCGCCCGTCCTGCTCCATCCGCGCCGACAGCGTGCTCAGCGAGCGTCCTGCGCGCTCGATGACCGTGCGGATCGCGACGGGGCCCGGTTCGGGTGCGCGGGCGTAGTGGATCGTCAGCGAGCGTGGCGCGCGCTGCCCGTCCTCGACCGTCTCGATCAGCGCCCGCAGCAGCATCGCCGCCAGGTAGCCGCCGTGCGGCCCGCGCCCGGCACGCCAGCCGTCCGCGACGTCCGCCTCGAAGCGCGACCCTCCGGCGTCCTCGCTCGATGCGCGTGACGGCCGTGTCGCGCTCGAACGGGCCGGGCGTCGCGGCCTCGCCGGCGCGCGCAGGCTCAGCCACGCACGAGCCGCTTGTAGGTGATCCGGTGCGGCCGGTCGGCGGCGTCGCCCGAGCAGCTCGCGCCGGTGCTCCTCGTAGGCCTCGAAGTTGCCCTCGAACCAGGTGACCTGCGAGTCGCCCTCGAAGGCGAGCACGTGCGTGGCGACGCGGTCCAGGAACCAGCGGTCGTGCGAGATCACCACGGCGCAGCCGGGGAATTCGAGCAGCGCGTTCTCGAGCGCGCGCAGCGTGTCGACGTCGAGGTCGTTGGTGGGCTCGTCGAGCAGCAGCAGGTTGCCCGCCGCTGCGCAGCAGCTTGGCGAGGTGCACGCGGTTGCGCTCGCCGCCTGACAGCGAGCCGATCTTCGCCTGCTGGTCGGAGCCTTTGAAGTTGAACCCGGCCGTGTACTGGCGCGAGTTGACCTCGCGCTCGCCGACCTTGATGTGCTCGAAGCCTTCGGAGATCTCCTCCCAGACCGTCTTGCTCGCGTCGAGCGCGTCGCGCGACTGGTCGACGTAGGCGAGCTGCACCGTGTCGCCGAGCTCGATCGTGCCCGCGTCGGGCGCTTCGTCGCCCGTGATCATGCGGAACAGCGTCGTCTTGCCGGCGCCGTTGGCGCCGATCACGCCGACGATGCCGGCGCGCGGCAGGTCGAACGAGAGCGACTCGATCAGCAGCCGCTCGCCGAAGCCCTTGGACCAGGTCGTTGGCCGTGAGCACCTTCTCGCCGAGCCGCGGCCCGGGCGGGATGTGGATCTGGACGTCCTCGAGCTTGACGTTGCGCTCCTCGGCGACCAGCTCCTCGTAGCGAGTCGAGGCGCGCCTTGGACTTGGCGCGTTTGCCCTTCGGGTTCGTCCGCACCCACTCGAGCTCGGCGGCGATCGTGCGCTGGCGCGCCTTCTCGGAGCGCTCTTCGTGCGCGAGGCGGGCCTGCTTCTGCTCGAGCCAGCTCGAGTAGTTGCCCTCGTAAGGGATGCCGCGGCCGCGGTCGAGCTCGAGGATCCAGCCCGCCACGTTGTCGAGGAAGTAGCGGTCGTGGGTGACCGCGACGATCGTGCCCTTGTACTCGGCGAGGTGCTGCTCGAGCCACGCGACCGACTCGGCGTCGAGGTGGTTCGTGGGCTCGTCGAGCAGCAGCAGATCCGGCGCGCGCAGCAGCAGCCGGCAGAGCGCGACGCGGCGGCGCTCGCCGCCGGAGAGCTTCGAGACGTCCGCGTCGCCGGGGGGCAGGCGCAGCGCGTCCATCGCGTAGTCGAGCTGCGTGTCGAGGTTCCACGCGTCGGCGGCTTCGATCTGCGCCTGGATGCGCCCGAACTCCTCGGCGTTCTCCTCGGAGTAGTTCGCGGCCAGCTCGTTGAAGCGGTCGAGCAGCGCCTTGGTCTCGGCGACGCCGTCCTCGACGTTGCCGCGCACGTCCTTGCTCTCGTCGAGGTGCGGCTCCTGCTCGAGCATGCCGACGGTGGCGCCGGGCGCGAGCTGCGCCTCGCCGCGGTACTCCTGATCGACCCCGGCCATGATCCGCAGCAGCGTCGACTTGCCCGCGCCGTTGTAGCCGAGCACGCCGATCTTCGCCCCGGGATAGAACGCGAGCGTGACGTTGTCGAGCACCGTCTTGTCGGGCGGGTGCACCTTCGAGAGCCGGTGCATCGTGAAGATGTATTGAGAGGACATCGGCACGCAGGATAGGACGTCGCGTTCGTCGCTAACGTTGTCGGGTCATGCCCACGACGGTCCTCGACATCGAGCAGCACCTGCTCCTGCTGGAGCTCGAGGCGCCGTTCGACAAGCGCGATGTCCAGCTCGCCCGGCGCCGGATGGCCAAGCGCTGGCACCCCGACGTCGCCCCGGCCGGGCGCCAGTTCGAGCACGAGCGCCACCTCAAGGCGATCAACGAGGCGGCCGACCAGCTCGAGCGCATCGCCGAGGGCTCGCGCGGCGGCAAGGTCTCGAAAAACGCCGTCCGCGCGAGCGCCGCGGCGGCCCGCCGCGAGCGCGAGGAAGCCGGCCGCCGCGCCTACGAAGCCGAGCAGCGCGCTCGCGCCGCGGCCAAAGAGAAAGCCGAACACGACCCCTTCGGCGCGCGCGTCCCCGACCACTCGGTCGTGCACCGCTACGCGCGCTGCGTCTCCTACCCCGAGTGGGGGGTGGGGACCGTGGCCGGCATCTACTTCTCCAACGACGACGAGAGCGGCGAGGAGGTGCAGCAGTGGGCGCGCGTGAAATTCGCGCACGGCATCCGCACGGTGCCGGCGGGCAGCCTCCAATTCGTCGACTTCTCCAAGCCCGACCCGGCCGAGGAGCGCGTCGAGCGGTTCCTGATCGCCGCCCAGCGCGCGATGGCCGAAGGCGAGTACGACCTCGCCGCCCAGCGCCTGATCTACGCGCGCGACGCCGAGCCGCGCAACGTCGCCGTCCTGCGGCTGATGACG
Organism: uncultured Solirubrobacteraceae bacterium; assembly: GCA_963738815.1. GTDB lineage: Bacteria > Actinomycetota > Thermoleophilia > Solirubrobacterales > Solirubrobacteraceae > Palsa-744. Next base: position 123,088 of record CAVTXW010000007.1, on the reverse strand, counting down.
CTCGCCTTCTGGCAGGCCGGCAAGCTCGACGCGGCCGCCCGCGCGGTGCGCGACTGGGCGCGCGTCGACGGCTCGCGCCCGGCGGCGCACCGGTTCGCGGCGCGCATCTACGAAGACATGGGCGCGGTCGACCTCGCCGAGGAGGCCGCCGACCGCGCGGCGCAGCGCGGGCCCAGCGACGCGGGCGCCTGGGAGCGGCTCGGGCGGCTGCGGCTGCACGCTGATGGACCGCGAGGGCGCGCTGGACGCGCTGCGCCGCGCCAGCACGCTCGGCGCCGGCGGCGAGGTGCCGGCGCTGATCGCCCAGGCGCTCGCGCTCGAGCCGCGGCCCGTCTCGCAGCAGGTCTGACGCCTACGCGGCGAGGATGTTCACGGCGCGCGAGACGATCAGCCCGATCGTCACCAGCGAGACGACCGACTGCACGCCCATCACGCACTTGGCGATCGCGCTCAGCGGCATCGTGTCGGTCGGCGAGAAGGCGGTCGCGTTGGTCAGCGAGACGTACAGGTAGTCGATGAACTTCGGCCGCCAGTCGCGCGGCTCGATCGTGTCGTCGGCCATCTGCGGGAACAGGAAGTCGGGCGCCAGGTCGTGGCCGGCGGCGCGCTTTCCCGGGCCCGCCGCGGTCGAGCTCCCAGTACCAGAGGCCGAAGATCAGGAAGTTCGTCAGCCAGATCAACGTGCCGGCGATGATCAGCTCGCGGCCTTTGTGGACGTTGTGGTGGAGCAGGTAGTGCGTCAGCGCGCCGAGCGAGTAGATGTTGGCGGCGGTGACGAACGCGATCAGCCCGATCGCGAGCGCGCCGGCGCCGCGGATGCTCGTACTCGAGCTCCTTCGGCGTCGCGAAGAACAGCCCGACCAGCAGCACCCCCTCGAGGCCCGGCACCAGCCACGACGGGCCCCACGGCGAGCCGGTCGGGCAGCGCGATCTGCAGGGCGATCGCGCCGAGGATCGCCGCCTGCGCGGGCCAGAAGGGCTCGGACTCGGGCGGCGGCGGGTACGGGCGCCGGCCCTGCGCGATCGGAGGTGGCGGCGGCGGCTTCGTAGGCCACGAAAGAAGCGTATGGGCAGGTCCGGAGGGCTCCCGCGACAGGCCACCGAGCGGTAGCCTGAGTTGAGGATGGGGATCGAGAACCCGGTACATCTGCTGTTCCTCGGGGCTGTCGCGTTGCTCGTGCTCGGCCCGAAACGCCTGCCCGAGCTCGCGAAAGCGCTCGGCAACGGGATCCGCGAGTTCCGCGAGTCGATCACGTCGGGCGAAGACGGCGAGAAGGCCCCAGTGTCGCCCAACGGTCGCTCCCCCGACCGCCGCCGCTCCGCGGCGAAGCCGCCGCCTGCCGCCCAGGCTCCGCCGTCTGCTGCCGACGCGTCGCCGGCGCCGCCACCTGTCGGCGAGCTGCCGCCGACGGCGCGCCGCCCGCCGCCGACGCCCCGCCGCAGCCGCCGTCCGCCGGTGACGCGGCGAGACCCGAGGAGCCGCCAGGGCTGCCGCCTTTCCGGCCGGGCGCCGGGTCGAGTACGGTTCCGGCATGGGGGAGGGGGCTCCGACGTTCCGCGGCCGCGACATTCGCCGCGCTGGCGCTGCTCGCGGGCGGAGTGGCGGCGCAACCCGCGGCGGCCGCGAAACGGCCGGCGGCTTGCCGGGGGCGAACCTGCTCGGAGGGAACGCAGAACAGCCCATCGCGGAGCTGCCGGGACCCCTCGAAGCGCCGGTGCTCTCGAGCTACAACGTGTTCGCGCGCCCGCAGGGCGCCTCCGATCAGCTGCCGCCGGTGAACACGGCGGGCCTGTCGCTCGAATTCCGGATGTCGAGCTACTACCCGAGCGAGATCCGCCAGCTCCGGGTGCTGCCGAACAACCGCCGCTTCCTCGCGGTCCCGGGCTTCCTGCGGACGTTCAAGATCCCGCCCGCGATCTGCCTGCCGAAGGTTCTCCGGAAGCACCGGGCCCAGCTCGTCGAAGAAGAAACGCGACGCGGCTCCGAGCCGGCCTACTGCGTGATCGAACTCGGCAGCAGGCGCCCGTTCGGGGGCGGCAGCGGCGAATGCGTCCTGTTCAGCGATGTCGCGCGCTCGCGAGCGTCTCTCTCAGCGGGTCCCGAATCGAAGACCGTGGTCGAACTCGTGCCGAACGGCGTGAGCACGGTCCGGATCGTCTACCCCCGCGGCCCCGCCGTCCTCGCGCCGGTGGCCGAAAACGCCTTTCTGCTCGCGGTCCCGGCGGGGATCCTGAGCGCACAGCGCAAGTTCCTGCGCCAGGAGCACAAGCTGCACTTCCCGCAGCATCCGACGAAGGCCCAGCTGCACGCGCTCGCTCGGGCGTACTCGCGGATCGACCGGCGCATGGCGGCCGCGACCGAGCCGCTGCGGGTCGAATGGCTGGGTCCGGGCGGTGCGGTCGTCAAGACGATCCCGCGCCCGCACCGCGGAGGCGACCAGATCGTCTCGCTGGTGATCAGGTAGCGCGGCGGCCCCTGGCTCCGGCCACCCTGACGGGCACGGAACGGTGCGCCGCGGACTGCCCGGCTGCACCGCGCTGCAGTCCGCCGCGCGCGCTAGGTTCGCCCGATGCGCCTGATCGTCGCTCGCTGCCAGGTCGCCTACGCCGGACGGCTCGCCACCGTCCTGCCCGAGGCCGTGCGGCTGCTGATGGTCGGACCCGACGGGACGTTCATGGTGTGGGCCGACGGCGGCGGTGTGAAACCGCTCAACTGGATGACGCCGCCGAACGTGCTGGAGGAGCGAGCGCTCCGAGGACGGCGAGCTGACGGGTCTCGTCGTGCGCCGGCTGAAGGGCGAGGACAGGCTCGAGATCGCGGTCGCCGAGGTGCTCTCGGACTCCGAGCACGCGCTCGACACGGAGCTCGGGCTCGAGAAGGAAGGCATCGAGCGCGAACTGCAGGAGCTGCTGGCTGACGCCCGGGATGGTGCGGCGAGGGGCTCCGGCTCGTGCGTCGCGAGTGGCCGACCGACATCGGCCCGGTCGATCTGATGTGCCGTGACGGCGAGGACGAGTGGATCGCGGTCGAGATCAAGCGCATCGGGACGATCGACGCGGTCGAGCAGCTGAGCCGCTACCTCGAGCGCATTCGCCTGGACCCGGCGATGGGCAGCTGTCGCGGTGTGCTCGCCGCCCAGACGATCAAGCCCCAGGCGGTGGTGCTCGCCGAGTCGCGCGGGATCGAGTGTGTCGAGGTCGACATCGCGGTGCTGCGCGGCGAACGCGAGCCCGACCTGACGCTGTTCGCGGCCTAACGCGCTCGCGGGTCCTGCGGGCCGCGAGGATGGGCGGGCCGATACCCTCCGCGCGGCAACGAGATCCCAAGGAGCCGCGATGACCCCCGAGACTGAGACCGCCGAGCAGACCGCCGTCCTCACCGAGAAGCGCGGCAACGTGCTGCTCATCACCCTCAACCGCCCCGAGGTCCGCAACGCGGTCAACGCCGCGCTCGCGGAAGGCGTCGGCAAGGCGCTCGACGAGCTCGACGCAGACGACGAGCTGTCGGTCGGCGTGCTGACCGGCGCGGGCGGGTTCTTCTGCGCGGGCATGGACCTCGGCGCGTTCGTGAAGGGCGAGTCGCCGTGGTACGGCGATCGTGGCTTCGCCGGCATCGCCCAGCGCGCGGCCGACAAGCCGCTGATCGCCGCGATCGAGGGCTTCGCGGTCGCGGGCGGGATGGAGATCGCTCTCGCCTGCGACCTGATTGTCGCCGCCCAGGGCGCGAAGCTCGGCATCCCAGAGGTCAAGCGCTCGCTGGTCGCCGCCGGTGGCGCGCTCCTGCGCCTGCCCCGCAGGATGCCCTACCACGTGGTGATGGAGCTGGCTCTCACCGGCGACCCCTTCCCCGCCGAGCGCTTCCACGAGCTCGGGCTCGTCAACCGCATCGCCGAGCCCGGCACCGCGGTGGACGTCGCGATGGAGCTGGCGGCGACGCTCGCGAAGAACGGCCCGCTGGGTCTGCGCGCGGCGAAGAAGATCCTTCAGGAGCAGTGGGACTGGAGCACCGAGGAGATGTGGGGCAAGCAGGGCGAGATCGCCGGCCCCGTGATGGCCTCCGAGGACGCCAAGGAGGGCGCGAGCGCGTTCAAGGAGAAGCGTGAGCCGGTTTGGAAAGGGAAGTAGGAGCGGTCCGGCCCGGTGGCGGCGGCCCGCCTGAGCGATCTTGAGCCGGCCCGTGGCGGCGGCCCGCCTGGCGACTCGAGCAGGGTCAGCCTCGATGAGCCCTGATCAGAACCGGCGGCTGCTCGGAGACGTCTTCGACGCGCTCGCCGCCGGCGACCCCCGCCCCTTCGTCGCCGCGATGGCTGACGAGTTCCGATGGCGCTTCCCGGGCCAGTGGTCGTGGGCGCGCGACTGGGGCGGCGACAGGGAGGAGACCCGCAGGCGGCTGCTGGGGCCGCTGATGGCGCAGTTCGCCGAATACCGCGTCACGGCGGAGGAGATCATCGTCGAGGGCGAGCGCGTCGTGGTTCGTGCGTCTGCGAAGGCGCGGACGGTCCACGGCGAGGATTACCCCCAGGTCTACTGCTACGTGTTCACGGTGCGCGAGGGGCGCATCCTCGACGTCATCGAGTACTGCGACACGGCGCTCGTCGAGCGCGTTCTCGAGCTGCCCGGCGGCTAGCTCAGCCCCGCGCGCGCTTCTTGCGCTTGCGCTGGGCCAGGATCGCCCTGAGCCGTCGCCAGAAGGCGCCCATCAGCGCTCGCCCGGGGTCTTGCGCGGGTACTGGGAGATCGGCTGGCGCAGGTCGATCGCGGTCTTGACGATGCGGCTCTGTTCGGTCGCGTGGGCGGCGGGGTAGCCCTCGCCCGGGCTCGCGCGCTCGGGGCGCCCGACGTAGCCGAAGTGGATCTCCGGCGCCATGATCTGCATCAGCCGCGGGAACATGTACGCGCGTCCGCCCATGTTGCGCGGCTCCTCCTGGACCCAGAGCACCTCGCGCAGGTTCGGGTAGCGCGACATCAGCGCCAGCAGCTGGCCTTCGGGGAAGGGGTAGAGCAACTCGACCCGCGCGACGGCCAGGCCCGCGTGCGAGGCGCGCTCGGGGTGCCCGACGAGGTCGTAGTAGATCTTGCCCGTGCAGAGCACCAGCCTCGTCACCCCTGCGTCGTCGACGCCGGGCTCGGCGAGCACGGGCTCGAAGCGGGTGCCCTCCGCCATCTCGGGGATCGAGCTTGCCGCCTGCGGAAGCCGCAGGAGCGACTTCGGCGTCATCACGATCAGCGGGCGCTGCTTGGCGATCTTCGCCTGGCGGCGGAGCAGGTGGAAGTACTGCGCGGGCGTCGTCGGGCTGGCCACGCGGATGTTGCCCTCGGCGGCGAGCGCGAGGAAGCGCTCCAGGCGGGCTGAGCTGTGCTCGGGACCCGAGCCCTCGTAGCCGTGCGGGAGCAGCAGGGTCAGCCGCGAGGTCTGGCCCCACTTCGCGAGGCCCGAGACGATGAACTGGTCGATGATGACCTGCGCGCCGTTGACGAAGTCGCCGAACTGCGCCTCCCAGAGCACGAGCGTCTCAGGGGCCTCCTGGCTGTAGCCGTACTCGAAGCCCATGCATGCGAGCTCGGAGAGCGGGCTGTTGTGGAGCTCGAGCGGCGCGAGCGCGTCGGGCAGGTTCTGGATCGGGCAGACGGTCTGGCCGGTCTTCGCGTCGTGCAGCACCATGTGGCGCTGGCTGAAGGTGCCGCGCTCGGTGTCCTGGCCGGTGAGCCGCAGCGGCGTGCCTTCCGTCAGCAGCGTCGCGAACGCGAGCGCCTCGGCGTGCGCCCAGTCGATCTCGTGCCCGCTCGTGTCGGCCGCCAGCGCCTCGCGGCGGCGGTCGAGCTGTTTGACGAGCTTCGGGTGGACGGTGAAGCCCTCGGGGACGCGCAGGAGCTGCTCGCCGAGATCGCGCAGCCGCTCGGCCGGAACCGCCGTCTCGACGTCGGGGCTGGGCGAGCGGTCGAGCTGGTACTCGCCGGTCGAGTGCTTGCCGCCGTGCTCGGCGACCTCGGCGATCTTCGACTTCAAGCGCTGGTGCAGGAGCGTGAGGTTGTCCCACACCGCCTGGTCCTGCTTGTCGACCTCCGCCTTCGTGACGACGCCGTCGGCGACCAGCCGTTCGCCCCAGATTTCGGCGACGCGCTTCTTGCTCTTGATCTTGGCGTAGACCTCGGGCTGGGTGTAGGCGGGCTCGTCGGACTCGTTGTGGCCGAAGCGGCGATAGCCGATCAGGTCGATCAGGACGTCGTGGCCGAACTCCTGGCGGAAGGCGAAGGCCAGCCGCACCGCGCTGATGCAGGCCGGCACGTCGTCGGCGTTGACGTGGATGATCGGGACGTCGAAGCCCTTTGCGAGGTCGGAGGCCCAGCGCGTCGAGCGCGCGTCGTCGGGGTCGGTCGTGAAGCCGACCTGGTTGTTCATGATCAGGTGGACCGTGCCGCCTACCTTGTAGCCGTCGAGCGCCTGCAGGTTCAGCGTCTCCGGGACCACGCCCTGGCCCGGGAAGGAGGCGTCGCCGTGGATCACGATCGGCACCGCCGAGTTCGTGTCCTGGTGGGCGTGCGGGCCGCGGCGCGAAGTCTGGGCCGCCCGGGTTGCGCCCTCGACGACCGCGGAGACGAACTCGAGGTGGCTGGGGTTCGACTCGAGGTTGACGCGGATCGTGCCGCCGTCCGGGAGCTGGTAGGTGCCCTGCGTGCCGTGGTGGTACTTGACGTCGCCGGTGCCGCCCTGGGGGATCGTCGTCACGACCTCCAGCGTCGAGGCGCCCTCGAACTCGGCGAAGATCGTGTCGTAGGCGCGGCCGAGGTTGTGGGCGAGGACGTTCAGGCGGCCGCGGTGCGCCATCCCGACGACCACCTCCTGGCCGCCGTGCGCGGCCGAGAGCTGGATCAGCTCGTCGAGCATCGGCACGGTCATGTCCAGCCCCTCGATGGAGAACTGGTGCTGGCCGAGGTAGGCCTTGTGCATGAAGCGCTCGAGCGCGTCGACCTCGACCAGGCGCTTCAGCAGCGTGCGGCGCTCGTCGTTGGTCAGCTCGTGGCGGAAGGTCCCGGACTCGATGTGCTCGCGCAGCCACACGCGCTGGCGGTGGGAGGCGATGTGCTCGATCTCATACGCGATCGTCCCGCAGTAGGTCTCGCGCAGATGCGGCAGCGCGTCCGCGAGCGTCGCACCGGGGACGTACATCTGGAAGAGGTGGGCGGGGATCCGCGCCTGCAGCTCGGGCGTCAGCCCCAGCGCTTCCGGATCCAGCCCGGGGTCGCCCTCGGGTTCCGAGCCGAGCGGGTCCAGGCGCGCCGCGAGGTGGCCGTGGCCACGCACGCGCCCGACGTAGGTCGTGGCGGCCTGCACCGCTTGGAGCATCTCCTCGCCGGCCGGCGCGGCGGCCGGTGCGCTCGCGGCGGCGGCAGCAGCCGCGGCCGGCGCCGGGGGCGCGGGAGCCGCTCCGAGCGCGACGCCGAGGTCCTCGAAGACCTGCCCGTAGAAGCCGTGGTCGCCCTGGAGGTGCTCCTCGACGAGCTTGAGGAAACGCCCCGACTCGGCGCCCTGGATCACGCGGTGGTCGTAGGTCGAGGTCATCGTCATGACCTTCTCGGCGCCGATCGTCGCCCCGATGGCGCCGAGGCCCGGCGGGTAGGCGATCGAGCCTGTCGCGACGATCGTGCCCGCCCCGGTCATCAGCCTCGGGACCGACGCGATCGTGCCGATCCCGCCGGGGTTCGTGAGGGTGATGTTCGCGCCGACGAGGTCATCCGCGGTGAGCGTGTTGGTGCGTGCCTTCTCGACCAGCGCGTCGTAGGCGTCGAGGAAGGCGGCGAAGCCGAGCTTGCCGGCGTCGGTGATGACGGGGACCATCAACGTCCGCGAGCCGTCCTTCTTCTCCACGTCCACCGCGAGGCCGAGGTTCACGCGGCCGTCCACGATGCGGTGCGGCTTGCCGTCGATCTCCTCGAAGTGGTTCGTCATCACCTGCATCTGCTCCGCCGCGCGCGCGATCGCGTACGCGATCAGGTGGGTGAACGAGACCTTGCGCGGGCCCTCCTTGAGCTGTTGGCGGCGCCCGTCGAGGGTCGTGACGGTGATCGTCCTGAAGCTCGTCGCGGTCGGGATCGAGCGCGACAGCTCCATGTAGCGGGCCAGCGCGGCCGCGCCTCCGCGCATCGGCTGGGCTTCACCTGCGACCGCCGCCGGCTCGGCGGTGCTCGCGCCGTTCGCAGCCTCGAGCACGTCGGTCTTGGTGATGCGCCCGCCGCGGCCGCTGCCCTCGACCTTCGCGAGGTCGACGCCCTCGGCCGCCGCGGCGCGTGCCGCCACGGGTGAGACGGTGGTGCCCTCGGGAGCCTGCGAAGGCGCGCCCGGGCGCGCTCTGCGGCTCCTCGCCTGCGCTCTCGGGCGCTGCCGCGCCGCCGCCCGACGCGCGATGCGTGCGATCACCTGGCCGACGGTGACAGTGTCGCCCTCGGCGACGAGGATCTCGGTGACCGTGCCGGTCGCGGGGGAGGGCAGCTCGAGGTCCACCTTGTCGGTCGAGATCTCGACGATCGTGTCGTTGGCCTTGATCTGATCGCCGACCTTGGCGTGCCATTCGAGGATCGTGCCCTCGCTGACGGACTCGCCCGCCGCCGGGGTGAGGACGTCGACGATGCCGGAGGCTTCCTCGGGCTGGCTCGGCCGGGGGCGCCTCTCCGGGCGGGGCGGCGCGCCGGCGCCGTTGCCGTTGCCGTTGGGCCTCGCGCAGGCGCTCGGCTGCGGGCTCCGATGCGCCGTTCTCGCTCCCGCCGGTTGCCTTCTCGGGCGGGCGGATCGCGGCGTGGGGCCGTGCCGTCGCCCACGGCGATGCGTGCGATCACCTGGCCGACGGTGACAGTGTCGCCTTCGGCGACGAGGATCTCGGTGACCGTGCCGGTGGCGGGTGAGGGCAGCTCGACATCGACCTTGTCGGTGGAGATCTCGACGATCGTCTCGTCAGCCTTGATCTGATCGCCCACCTTGGCGTGCCATTCGAGGATCGTCCCCTCGGTGACCGACTCTCCCGCCGCGGGGGTCACGACGTCCACGATCTGCTGGGTCGTCGTGTCAGTGGCCATTGGACTACAACTCTAGCGTTCTGCGCGCGGGCGCGGAGCGCTTGCAAAATGGCAGTTTTCTTCGGAATCGGAGGGTGGCCGGGAGCTCTCGTTCAGGCCTTGTTCGGGGTCTGCTCGGAGGCTCGCCCCTCCCGGATGAACTCGTAGCTGCCGAAGAAGGGCCCGATCCCACCCAGCACCGCCACGGCCACCGCGAGGCGCAGGGAGACGATGCGCAGGCGTGCGGCCGCCAGGCACACGAGTGACATGCCGATCCACATCAGCCCGTGGGTGAGGCCGAGGACGAATGTCTCGGGCTGCGGCCCGCCGAGCGCGAAGGCGCACAGCAGCAGCGCCAGGTACACGCAGGAATGTGTGAACGACAGCGCCCTCAGCCGCGTGAACGTCAGTGGTCCGGCGCCCGCCCGGGGCGTGCTCACATCGACAGCCATCGGGCCATCAGCGGCAGCGCCTCCCCGGCCTCGGCCGGCCAGTCGTCGATCTCGGCCGGCCACCACGCGTATGCGTCGTGCTCGTGATCGGGGGTCACCTGCGCATCGGCGCCCTCGGCGAGCCAGGCCTGTCCCACGAACATCACGAGCTGGTGCGGCAGGCGCAGGAGCGCCTCGCCCTGGACGCGCTCGGGCTCGACCGACCACTCCTCCTCGAGCTCGCGCACGAGCGTGTCGGCTGGGCTCTCGCCGACATCGACTGCGCCGCCCGCGCCGAGCGCCCACCGCCCCGCCCACGAGGAGACCCACGGCGCGCGACGCCCCGCCAGCCAGCGGCCGTCGGCGGCGCGCGTCACGCACAGCGCCGCGAGGCTGTGGGAGGCGTCTCCCGCGACCAGCCTCAGCGCCCATCGCAGCGGCTGCAGCTCGATCGAGATCCCGCCCGCGTCCATGCTGTAGTCGACGAGACGGGCCGCGAGGCCGTCGTGGCTGGGCGAGCCGCGGCTCTGCAGGTCGCGGATCGCCTCGTCGGCGGCCTCCGTCTTCTCGGGTGAGGGCTCGTAGTGCTCGGGCAGCCAGCGCGCGCTGATCTGCTCCATCTCCCAAGGCCCGCGCGCGAGGATCTCGGGCGCCTGGCTGCTCTGCTCAGCCGTCTCGCTCACAGCTCCGGAGCATAGACTCGCGGCCGTGAGCAGCGGCCGGCGCAAGCACTGGGGGTGGGGCCGCGAGGACCAGCAGCCGAGCGCCGAGCAGGCGCTCGCCTCCGTTCCGGCGCTCTCGCAGCGGCTCGGGATACAGCTCGGCGAGCCCGAGCAGCCCGTCGCGCTCTCGGAGGTGCGTCTCGCACAGCCCCGCGTCGCGATCCCCTCAGAGCTGGCCGAGATCTGCTCGGACGAGCTGTACGAGCGCGCTTCGCATGCGCTCGGCAAGTCCTACGTCGACGTCGTCCGTGGCTTCCGGGGCGAGTTCGCGCACCCGCCCGACTTCGTCGCCCACCCGCGCTCAGAGCGGGACGTCGAGCGGCTCCTCGAGTGGTGCTCGGCGTCGAACGTCGCTGCGATCCCCTACGGCGGCGGCACTTCAGTCGTCGGGGGCGTCACGCCTGACGTTGGCGGGGGCCCGAACGGGGCCATATCCATAAATCTCAAAAATCTCGATGGGCTGATCGAGCTCGATCCCGTCTCGCGTGCGGCGCGTATCGGGGCCGGCGCAACGGGCCCCGCCCTCGAGGCCGCGCTCGGCGAGCACGGCCTCACGCTCCGCCATTTCCCCCAGTCCTTCGAGCTCGCGACGCTCGGCGGCTGGATCGCCACCCGGGCAGCCGGGCACTTCGCCACGGTCTGGACGCACATCGAGGACTTCCTCGAGTCCGCGCGCGCGATCACGCCCGCGGGCGTGTGGGAGTCGCGACGCCTGCCCGGCTCGGGCGCGGGCCCGAGTCCGGACCGGATGCTGGCGGGCTCGGAGGGGATCCTCGGCGTGATCACGAGCGCCTGGGTCCGCGTGCAGCCGCGGCCCGAGCACCGTGCCTCGGCCGGGGTCCGCTTCGGAGACTTCGCGCGCGGCGCCGAGTGCGTGCGAGCGATCTCGCAGTCCGGCCTGAACCCCTCCAACTGCCGCCTGCTGGACGCCGGCGAGGCCGAGCTGACGATGGCGGGCGACGGCAGCCACGCCCTGCTGGTGCTCGGCTTCGAGTCGACCGACCATCCCGTCGAGGGCGCCCTCGACCGCGCCCTGGCGATCTGCGCGGAGCACGGCGGCTCGGTCGCGCCGCGGCGGGAGGGAGGCGGCGACGCGGTCGGCTCCTGGCGCAGCGCGTTCCTGGGCGCTCCGTACGTGCGGGACCTGCTCGTCTCGCTGGGAGTGATCAGCGAGACCTTCGAGACCGCGATCACCTGGGAGCGCTTCCCGCGCTTTCACGAGCAGGTGATGGGGACGGCGCACGAGGCGCTGCGCGAGGTCTGCGGCGAGGGGGGGCGGGTCTTCTGCCGCTTCACCCACATCTACCCCGACGGCCCCGCCCCGTACTTCACGGTGCTCGCGCCCGGGCGCCGCGGCGAGGAGGTCGAGCAGTGGCAGGCGGTCAAGCAGGCCGTCTCGGAGGTGCTGATCGAGCAGGGGGCGACGATCACCCACCACCACGCGGTCGGACGCGATCACCGCCCGTTCTACGAACGCCAGCGCCCTGAGCCCTTCGCGGCGGCGCTGCGTGCGGCGAAGGGCGCCGTCGACCCTGCGGGCGTGCTCAACCCGGGGGTGCTGCTGGAGCCCCGGCCGTGAAGGTCGCGGTTCTCGGGCCCGGCGGCGTCGGGGGTCTGCTCGCGGCCGCGCTCGACCGCGACGGCCATGAGGTGATCGTGGTCGCGCAGGAGTCGACCGCGGCGGTGATCGGCGAGCGCGGCATCGCCGTCAACAGCGTCAAATTCGGCGAGCTGCAGGTGAAGCCGCGCGCGGTCGAGAGCCTGAGGAAGCCGGTCGACGCGCTGCTCGTCGCGACCAAGGCGCTGGGTCTCGAGGATGCGCTCGATCGGATCGAGGTGGAGCCCGCGCTCGTGCTGCCGCTGCTCAACGGGCTCGACCACCTCGCCGTGCTGCGGCGGCGCTTCGCGTCCGACACCGTGCTGGCCGGCTCGATCCGGGTCGAGGCGGACCGGCCCGCGCCCGGGGTCGTCGTCCACACGAGCCCGTTCCTGCTCGTCACGATGGCGGGCGCTCCGTCGGTCGCCGCGCCGATGCGCGAACTGGCGGACGCTCTCGATCGCGCCGGCGTGCCGTCGAAGGTCCTGGAGTCAGAAGCTGACGTGATGTGGTCCAAGCTGGTGCGGCTGAACGCGCTCGCGTGCACGACGAGCGCCTACGACAAGCTGCTCGGCGAGATCCGCACCACGCCGGAGCTGCGCGCCGACCTCGTCGCGACGATCGAGGAGGCGGCCGCAGCGGGGCGCGCGGAGGGGGCCGACGTGGACGCGGCGAGCGCGATCGCAGAGCTCGACCGCGCGCACGACACGCTCGGCAGCTCGATGCAGCGCGACATCGCCGCCGGGCGCACGCCGGAGCTCGACGCGATCCCCGGCTCGGTGATGCGGGCGGCGGCCCGGCACGGGCTCGCGTGTCCGACGATCGCGCGGCTGGTCACGATCATCGCCGCGCGGGCGGGGATCGAACCGCCTGCGGTCTAGCGGCGCCGGCCGTGTCGTGGCGCCGAGCGCGCGCCCGCGGCGCCGGGCGCCTCAGATTTCGCGGGTCTCGGGTGCGAGCCCGGGCACCGAGCGTGAGGCGACCGCCTCCACGATCTCCTCCTCGGCCTCCACTTGGCCCTCGTCGTGCTCGGCGTCGCAGAGCACGCGGAAGTTGCCGGACACGCCGCTGTCGCACTGGATCGTGATCCCGGGCAGGACCTCCTCGCCCTCCTCGAACCCGAGCCGCTCCATGTCGAAATGCGAGAGGCCGATCCCGTAGGCCGTGTGCGTCGGGTTCTCACGGTCGTGGGCGGCGACCGCGATCGCGAAGCGCTCGAGGTTCTTGGCGATCTTCCCCGTCTCGGCCACGCTTTCAGGGTAACGGTGGCCGGGCGGAGACGGCGGATGAGGAGTACGATCGCGGCCGTGGTGCTCTACACCTGCACCGACGGGAAGTCCCTCGGGGAGCTGCCGGGACCGCTCGACGCGCTCGCGCACCCCTGTGGCAAGGCGGCGGTCGCGCTCGACAAGGCCGGCCACGGCTACGAGCTGAAGAAGGTCAAAGGCGGCGCCCTGAAGCTCTGGACGCTGCCCTCCCGGGCGAAGGACCGAGCCGAGATCGAGGAGCTGAGCGGGCAGCGCGCCGTTCCGATCCTCGTGCTCGACGACGGGGCCGTGATCGCCGGCTCCGGCGAGATCGTGAAGTGGGCGCGGGAGACTGCGCCCGCCGCCGCCTGAGCGCCGCTCGGGCTCCGCGGCCCCGACGCACGCTCCTCACTGCCGGCGCGTCGCGATGCCCGACCGCGGCCGGCGCAGCTAACCGCGGCGCGAGGCCCAGTAGGCCTCCGCCTCGGACTCCATCGCCTCCAGCCGGGTGTAGTAGTCGGGGAACTCGTTCAGGTGAGCTCGGGCGATCTTCGCCGTGACCTCGACGTCGTCGTCGGTGACGTTGGTCAGCGGGTCGCGCGTGCCGTGCTCGAGCTCGACGTCCATCCCCATCCGGAACTGCTCGACGTCGAACGGCGACGACGGCCAGTCGATCCCGATCCGCGCGCCTGCGGCACGCGCCTGATCTGCGGTGAAGCTCACGCCCTAAGCGGCCGTCACGCCCGCGGGGACGACCTCTGCGAACTTGACCGTGTCGATGAACTGGCGGAAGCGCGCCAGCTTGCCGTCGCGGATCTCCCAGACGTGGACCACCGGCACATCCAGCGCCTTGCCGCTTGCTTTGCCGGTGCCGGTGTAGCGGACAACTGCCGCGACGGATGTGCCGGAGGCGATGAGCTCCTCGGGGGTGATCGCGAAGCCTTCGACGTCCTCTGAGATCGGGCCGAACACGTTCTGCGCGACGGCGTCGCCGCCTATGTAGGTGCCCCCGTATGGCATGCCCTCGGCCTCGGACCATTCGATGTCGTCCGCGAACGCTCCGAGCACGGCAGGCACATCGCCTCGTGCGAACGCCCCGTAGATGCTCTTGACGAACTCGATGTTCTGCTCACTCATGGCTCCCCCTCGTTTGCATGGCCCGGAGCCCGAGCCTACTCGACGTCTTGGGCGGGCGAGCGGCACGCCGAGCCCGGGAAGTCTTCTCGATGACCTCGATGCGGCGTCCGTCGGGGATGTGGGCGGTCTGCGGCCGGCCTACTGCTGCGTCTGCTCCACCGTCGGCTGCTCGATGATCTCGATTCGATAGCCGTCGGGATCGCGGGCACACCCCGCCGAGCAGCTCACCTCGGTCGGCGGCCTACGCCGCCACCGAGACGTCCGCCGGGACGACCTCGGCGAACTTCGCCGTATCGATGAACTGCCGAAAGCGAGCCAGCTTGCCGTCCCTGACATCCCAGACGTGGACTGCCGGCACGTCCAGGGCCTTGCCCGTCGCTTTACCGGTCCCCGTGTAGCGGATGACCGCTGCGACCCTTCCGCCGGACGCTATGAACTCCTCCCGCACCAATGCCAAGCCGTCGACGTCTTCGTTGATCGGGCCGAGGACGTTCTGCGCCACGGCCTCGGGGCCGCGGTATACCCCCCCGTAGGGCATGCCCTCGGCCTCGAACCACTCGATGTCGTCGGCGAAGGCGCGGAGGGCGGCCGGCGCATCTCCGCGTTCGCGCGCGACATAGACACTCTTGACGAGCTCGATGTTCTGCTCACTCATGCCTCCTCCTTGCCTGAAGGTGCTCGTCCGACGGGTGTGGACGTCGTGTTCTCAGACCCGGGTTCTAGCCCTGCGTCTGATCGACCGTTGGTTTCTCAAGTATCTCGATCCGATACCCGTCGGGATCTAGCCCCAAGCGCAGCTGGGGGGAGCGTGCGACACCTGGCCGGACTGGAGGTTTCGGCGTTGACGCACCGTAAGGTAGGCCGTGAGGCTCCTGGCTGCCGGTGCGCTCATCGCGATAGCACTGTCGGGGTGCGGCGGCAGCGACGGCAACGGGGAATCGGGCGAGCGAGACTTTTCCCAAGGTGGGGCATCCCCATGCGCCCTTGTCGTCGGAGCAATTCCGGCGAGTCGAAGCGGAACAGAAGGCGCGAGAAGTGGTGGCGCCCATCTGTGGTTTGAAGCAGCGCTACGTCAGGGCGGGGCCGCGCCGTCTCCGGTGCGTTGGACCCCCGAACAGGCTCCACCCCGGCTCCAGATCAAGGCCCAGATCAGGGCCGTGCAGGCAGTCGAACATCTATGCCATACATCCGGAGTTCGGATCCGAGACGGAACGGTGAGTTGCTCACCATAGAGGGAGCGGCCAGCGCAGCCTAGCCCTGCGTCTCCTCGGCCTTCGGTTTCTCAAGTATCTCGATCCGATACCCGTCGGGATCTTTCACGAAGCACAGCAGCGAACCGCCCTCGCGCACCGAGTAGGGCGGCTTCTCCGGCTCGATGCCCTGCGCCGCGAGCTTCGCAAGCGCCCCGTGGATGTCGTCGGTCGTGATCGCGATGTGCCCATAGCCGGAGCCGAGCTCGTAGCTCTCGACGCCGAAGTTGTACGTCAGCTCCAGGCGCGGCATGTCGCCGTCGCCGGGCTGGTTCATGAACACGTTGACGGCCTCGTCTTTGATCGGCAGCCGGCCGACCTCCTGGAAGCCGAGCGCTTCGTAGAAGGCGACCGAGCGGTCGATGTCGGTGATGCGGTAACAGGTGTGGATCAGCGCCATGGGCGCGAGTCTACGCCGAGACGTCGGCGCGACGCTCTCTGCGAAGCTCGAAGGATGGAAGAGGTACGGGTCCGCGACGCGACCGCGGGCGATCTGGATGCCCTGCTCGGCCTCTACGAGCAGCTGACAGGCCCGCTCGACGAGCCCGTGCCCGAGCCCCGGCCGGACCCACGCAAGGAGATCACGCGGATCATCGAAGACCCCGCACGCAGCCTGCTCGTCGCCGAGCTCGGCGGCCGGGTCGTCGGCACGGTGGACGTGTTGATCGCTCCGAATCTCACCCACCAAGCGCAGCCGTGGGCGCTGGTCGAGAACGTGGTCGTAGCCGCGGACGCGCGCCGGCGCGGGGCCGGCCGGGCGTTGATGCTGCGCGCGCTCGAAATCGCACGCACGGCCGGCTGCTACAAGGTCAACCTGATCTCAGGCAACGAGCGCGCCGGTGCGCACGACTTCTACCGGAGCCTGGGATTCGACGCCATCGGCCAGGGGTTCAAGACCTACCTGTTCGCGCGCGAGCGCGCTTGACGCTCACGCTGCCGGCGAGAAAAGATTCGGTGAGCCGGCGCGTCGTGCGCGATCGCCGGCTCACCCCGGCCGCTCAAATGCGGCCGGCCGTCTCGCGGCGCCCGTTCGGGCGCTCGCGCTTGACGTCGTACATCGCGCGGTCTGCCTGCGCGAGGAGCGTCTCGGCGTCGACCTCCGAGCCGCGCGACCAGGACACCCCGACGCTGGCCCTGACTTCGTGTGTCAGCGCGCCCGCAGTCGCGGAGACCGCCAGCCGGTCGGCCAGGCGGCGCGCCGTCGGCTCGTCCATGTTCGGGCACAGGACAAGGAACTCGTCGCCGCCGAGGCGGCCCACGAGGTCGCCCCCGCGCACGCTGCCGCGCAGGTGGCCCGCGACGGCGCGCAGGAGCTCGTCGCCCGTAGCGTGGCCGTGCTCGTCGTTGACCTCCTTGAATCCGTCGAGGTCGATGAACAGCAGCGCACGCTGTTCGCCGGGCTCACCCTCCTCGATGCTGTGTTCAAGTGCGCGTGTGATCGCCGCGCGGTTCAGGCAGCCGGTCAGTTCGTCGTGCGTGGCGCGGCGGCGCAGCTCCTCGCGCATCGCGATGCTGTCGCTCACGTCCACGAGACACGCGATCGCCCCGCTGACCTCGCCGCCCTCGTGGGTCAGCGCCCGCAGACTCACCTGGCAGTGCCTCGCGCCGCCGTCCGGCCTGCCGGTCACGGCGACCTCGACCTCCGCGTCGGCGCCTTCGCCGAGGAGCCCCGCGAACGCCTCCTCGATCAGAAGGCGGTCCGCCGCCTCGACGTTGGCCAGCTGCTGGGATGCCGTTTCTGCGCGGGGAGTGCCGAGGATCTCGTGCAGGCGGTCGTTTGTGTAAACGATCTGCATCTCGCTGTCCACCTGCATCAGCCCCACCGGCACGGTTTCGGCGAGGCGGTCGAGCAGCTGCTCACGCGCGCGCAGGTCCTCGTGCGCGGCCATCTCCTCGGTGATGTCCACCATCTCGCAGATGACTACAGCGTGGCCCTCGTCGGCCAGCAGGTTGTGGTTTGTGACCTCGAACCAGACCCAGCCGCCGTCCTTGGTCTGCAGGCGCTGGCGCACGCGGCGCGCGGGCCCGGGTCGCGCGAGCATCTGCATCCAGTTGTCGATCGCGAGCGCGTGGTCGTCGGGATGCACGAACTCGAGCGAGCGGTGCCCGAGCATCTCCTCTGCCTCCCAGCCGAGGATCTGCTGGATCGCCTCGTCGACGTGGACGAGGAAGCTGAGCTCGTCCTTGTGGATGGTCGCGAAGCGCGGGCGCTGGGCGACCGGTTCAGATTCGATCGGCTCGGCGGCAGCGAGCGGGTCGGAGGAGGCGAGAAGCGTGAAGACGATGCCGTGGCGCTCACGGAGGTCGAGCGCGTACAGGATGACCTCGTCGTAGCCCTCGGGGTGGATCGTGCAGCGGCTGGCGCCGAAGTTGAGCGCGCGGTCCCAGTTCTCGAGCACTGCTTCCCGGTCCTCGGTGCCGATGAGGTCCAGGCCGGAGCGGCCTTCGAGGACGACGTGTTCGCCGAGCCCGATCGACTCCGGCATCGGTTGGTAGATGCCGGCGGAGGTCATCGCCCCCACCGCCGCCTGGGGGTACACGGCGAGCAGCGAGCGCAGCGTCTGCTCCAGCGAGTCGGCGTTCGCATGAACTTCGGCGGTCCCCTCGAAGAGCTGGCCGTCGAGCTCGGGCGGCTCGCCCTCGGGGCGCTCGGGGACCATCGCGTTGTCGCTGATCGGCTCGGTCTGCATCTTTTCCGTCTGGGGGGATGGGGGGTGCTCGTCATCCATCGGCCGCCGGGCGGCAGCGCTGAGAGGTTTCGGCGTGGGTGGACGTTTCGCCATCGCCCGGCGTCGACCCGGACAAGCGTGTAATTCCGCTGTTTAGAGCGGAATCGAACCGCTCGAACGAAGCTCAGGCGTCGCCGCGGCGCCGCAGGCGCCAGATGTGCTCCATCGGCCAGCGCCGCGCCCATTCGCGGTCCTCGACGGAGCGGTAGCTGCTCTCGGCGTCCGCCGGCGGGCGCAGCTCGATCAGGTCCTCGATCTGCAGGCCGCTACGACCGAACAGCGCGATCCACTCGCCGTAGGGGAGCTGGAAGGCGATCGGCTCATCGGGTTCTTCGAAGCGGCGGATCCCCTCCCAGTAGTCCACGGCGAGCTGCGTGCCGGGATGCTCCTCGCCCGGCGGCCAGACCAGGTCGACGATCGGGCTGAGGGCGGAGAAGGCGAACAGCCCCCCGGGGCGCAGCAGACGCGCTGCCTCGGGGACGCTGAGGTGAGGGTCCGTGAACGTCATCGCGCCGAAGTCGCAGAAGACGATGTCGAAGCTCTGCGACGGCAGGCCGGTCGTCTCGGCGCTGGCGTGCACGAGCGGGAACTCGACACCGGCCGCGCTCATCAGCTCGCGCGCGTGGTCGAGCTGGCGTGCCGAGTTGTCGAGGCCCGTGACGCGCGCTCCCTCGCCCGCGAGCGCGATCGACCACTGCGCGGCGCCGCAGCCGAGCTCGAGCACGTCCAGGCCGGCCACCCCGCCGAGCACCTGCAGCTCGGACTCCGGGATCTGCCACACGCCCCATGCGGTGCCGCCGGACTTGTCGAGCTGCGGGCCGTGTTTGGCCTGGTAGGAGTCCGATTGCTCGTCCCAGACGCGGCGGTTCAGCGCCGCGTGGTCGGTCAGCTGCTCATCGGGCATGCTCAGCTCTCGTTCGTCGAGGTTCGTGCCGGGCGCCTCGCGCCCCCCGCGAGATGTCTAGCACTCCCGCATCTAGACTGCTGCGCGTGCGAACCCTGATCGTCGGCAACGGTGGCCGCGAGAGCGCGCTCGCGAGCGCGATGGCCGAGCACTCCGAGCTGCACGCGGTCGTCGGCCACGAGAACCCGACGATCCTCGCCGCCTGCGCCGCCTCGGGCGGGGGCCACGTCGTGGGCGACCCCTGCGACCCGGCAGCGGTCGCGGCCGTCGCTCGCGAGCGCGAGATCGACATCGCGATGGTCAGCTCCGACGAGCCGTTGGCCGCGGGCGTGGTCGATGCGCTGCTCGCGCAGGGAACGCGGGCCGTGGGTCCGACGCGCGCGGGCGCGGAGATCGAGTGGAACAAGGTGTTCGCCCGTGAGCTGCTGAAGGAGCTCGCGCCCGAGTCCGTGCCCCGGCTGCACATCGTCAGCGACGAGGCCGAGCTGCAGCGCGCGATGGCCGACTTCGGAACGACTCCGCTCGCCGTCAAGCCCGCGGGCCTGACAGGAGGCAAGGGCGTGAAGGTGATGGGACCGCATCTCGGCGACCACGACGAGGCGCGCTCCTACGCCCGCGAGCTGCTGAGCCGCGGCGGGGCGGGGGAGTCGGTGCTGATCGAGGAGCGCATCGACGGTGCCGAGTTCACGATCCAGGCCGTCAGCGACGGCCGCACCGTCGTGTTCCCGCCCTCGACCTACGACTACCCCTACCGCTTCGACGGCGACGAGGGGCCGGGCACCGGCGGCATGGGCTCGCTCTCGCTCGCCTCACCGACGCTTCCGTTCATGACCCCCGCGCACTACTCCCAGGCGTGCTCGATCATCGCCGCTGTGATCGAGCGTCTCGGCGCCATGGGGCGGCGCTTCAACGGCGTGATGAACTCGGGCTTCTTCGCCACGGCGGACGGCGTCAAGGTGATCGAGTTCAACGCCCGCTTCGGCGACCCCGAGTGCATGAACATCATGAGCCTGTTCGACGGCTCCTGGACCGAGGTCATGCAGCGGATCTGCGACGGGCAGCTCTCAGATGCCGACGTGCCGCTTCGCGACGAGGCCTCGCTCGTGCTCTACCTCGTCTCCCCCGACTACGCGCTGCGGCCGGGCGGCCAGTACGAGTTCCCGCTCGACGTCGCCGCGGTCGAGGCCGACGGGTGCCGTGCGTTCTTCTCCTCGGCCGTCGAGGCCGGGGCGGGCGTCTACCGGACCGTGGGAACCTCGCGGGCGGTCGCGCTGGCAACCACCGCTCCCGGGCTCGACGAGGCGCGCGCCCGGCTGCAGGGCTGGGCCTCGCGTGTGCCGGTGCTGGAGTGGCGGCGCGACGTCGGCGACAGCGCCTACCTCGAGGGGCTCAGCGATCTGCTGACGACGGCGGCAAGCGGCTGAGGCGCCGGCTCCCCGCGCGAGGCACACGCGTGCAAGGATGGGCACCGTGATCGTCGAGCGCTCCACGCACCCGCAGTTCGTCTCGAACACGTTCCTGGTCGCCGACGGGGAGGGCGGCCCCGCCTTCTTCGTGGACGCGGGCGGCCCGGTCGAGCCGCTGATCGAGGCGGCGGAGCAGCGGGGGCTCGAGCCGACGCACATCCTGCTCACCCACCACCACTACGACCACGTTTGCGAGGTGGACAAGCTCAAAGAGCGCTGGCCCGAGCTGGAGGTGCTGATCAGCCCCGGCGAGCGCGAGCTGCTCGGCGACGCCGCAGCCTCCTACGGCACCATCGACGCTGGTGAGACGACGGAGTTCGGCGGGCTGACGGTGCGGCCCCTGCGCACGCCGGGGCACACCGGCGGCATGCTCTCGTTCCTCGTCGGTGACGGTTCGGGGCAGCAGGCCGTGTTCACCGGCGACACCCTCTTCAAGGACTCCGTGGGCGGCGTCAAAGCCCCGGGGCACACCACTTACACAGACCTCCGCGACTCGATCATGGGCACGCTGATGGAGCTCCCGCCCGCGACCGTCATCCACCCGGGCCACGCCGACGACACGAGCGTCGGGCGCGAGTGGGAGGAGAACGCGTTCATCCGCGTCTGGCGCGGCCTCGACGCCGAAGGCTCCGAGCCGTGCCTGGCGCTGGGCGAGCCGGCGACCCTGATCCTGCTCGGCGCCGACTACGACGGCGGCACGAAGGCCTGGATCCGCTGGCCGGACGGGGCCGACGACATCGTGCCGGGCTCGAAAGTCGAGCGGGGCGGCTGAGCCGGCCCGGCGCCGCGGATCTCGCCTCCTAGGATTGGAGGGCGATGGCACGCCACGAGAACGAGAAGATCCCGACCTCACGCGTGCGGCGCACGGCGACGGTGGCCACGCTCGCCGCCAGCGAGGCCGTCAAGCAGTTCGGTACCCGGGCCGCGAACGTCACGCGCGACGAAGACGCCGCCGTGGAGGCGATGTCGCGCCGTCAGCTCGAGACGGCCAAGCAGATCGTCGCGGTGCTCGGGACCATGAAGGGCGCCGCCATGAAGCTCGGGCAGGTGATGTCCTTCCTCGACGTCGGACTCGTGCCCGAGGAGCACCGCGAGGAGTTCCAGGCCGAGCTGGCGAAGCTGCGCGACGCTGCGCCCACCGTCTCCTTCAAGCAGATGCGCAAGGTCATCGAGGAGGACCTCGAAGAGGACCTGGATGAGATCTTCAGCGAGTTCGACCCCGAGCCGGTGGCTGCGGCCTCGATCGGGCAGGTCTACCGCGCGCGGCTGGCGCGCGACGGCCGCGAGGTGGCGGTGAAGGTGCAGTACCCGGGCGTCGCCGGTGCCGTGCGGGCCGACATGCAGAACCTGGACATGATCATGCGGCTGTTGAAGCGGATGACCCCGGGCCTCGACGTGAAGGCGGTCACGAGCGAGATCCGCGAGCGCATCGAGGAGGAGCTCGACTACGAGCTGGAGGCGCAGAACCAGCGCGCGCTCGCGCGCATCTTCGCCGGCCATCCGTTCATCGTCGTGCCCGAGGTGCTCAGCTCGCTCTCCCGCGAGCGCGTGCTCGTGACCGACTACGTGAGCGGCGTCGGCTTCGAGACGCTCAAGGAGGGCACGCAGGCCGAGCGCGACCGCCTGGGCGAGATCGTGTTCCGCTTCTTCCTCGGCTGCCTGTACCGCCATCACCAGTTCTCGGGCGATCCCCACCCGGGCAACTTCCTGCTGCTGGACGACGGTCGCGTCGCGTTTCTCGACTTCGGCCTGTTCAAGCGCATGGACGCGGCCGCCGTGGAGCTCGAGCTTGCCTGCCAGCGAGCGGTTGTCGAGGAAGACCCGGCGACGCTGCACCGCCTGCTGGCCGAGTCGGGCTTCCTGCCGGAACCGGAGCGCGTCGATCCCGAGTCGCTCCTGGAGTTCATCCGCGACGCGATCTGGTGGTACACGACCGCCGACCGTGTCGTCGCGCTGACGCCTCAGATCGCGACCAAGGTGATGATCGAGAGCTCCGACCCGCGCTCGAGCCACTTCCGCGAGATGCGCCACCAGGACATGCGTCCCGAGCACCTGTTCGGCCGCCGCATGGAGATGCTGACGCTGGCGGTGCTCTCGCAGCTTCGGGCGCGGGCGAACTGGCACCGGATCGCACGCGAGTGGATGTACGGCGACGAGCCCGTCACCGAGCTCGGCCGCGAGGAGACCGACTTCTACCGCCGGGCCGGCGTCGGCGCCGCCGGCTGAGCGCCCGCTTCGAGATAATCCAGCGAATGGATCTCGGCCGCGCTCGCAAGATCCTCAACGTCGCCGACAGCGCGTTCATCTCGATGGACGACGAGGGGCGCATCACCTACTGGAACATCCGCGCCGAAGAGACCTTCGGCTGGACCCGCGAGCAGGCGGTCGGGCAGAACGCGATCGAGCTGATCGTTCCCGAGCGTTTCCGCGAGGCGCTGCGCGAAGGCTTCCGTCGCTTCAAAGCGGGCGGGGAGACACCGCTTCTGGACCGCCGCACCGAGCAGCTCTCGCTGCGGGCCGACGGGAGCGAGTTCCCGGTCGAAATGATCGTCTCGGCGCTCGCCGAGGAGGGCACGCACTCGTTCCACGCGTTCCTCACCGACATCTCCGATCGGCGGGCACGCGAGCAGGAGCGCCAGCAGTTGCTCGCCGAGCTCGAGCACGCGCTCCAGGGATCCGAGCAGCGGCTGCAGGCGATTGTGGACTCGCTCGCGGAGGCGATCACGATCCGCGCGCCCGACGACCGCCTGATCTACGCGAACCGCGCCGCGCTCGCGAGCCTCGGCCTCTCCTCCGTGGAGGAGCTCGCAGCCGCCGACCCCCGCGCGCTGATGGCCGGACACGAGGTCTCGACCGAGGACGGCAGGGACGTGAGGATGGAAGACCTGCCCTCGGTGCGCCTGCTCCGCGGCGAGGAGGAGCCCGAGCCGATGCTCCTGCGCACCGTCGAGAAGGCGACCGGCGACGAGCGCTGGGTGCTGCTCAAGGCGGCCGCGGTCCGCGACGAGCATGGAGCGATCGAGTCGGCCGTCACGATCATCGAGGACGTCACCACGAGCAAGCGGCTCCAGCTGCGCAGCGACTTCCTCGCGCGCGCCGCGACGCTGCTGGCCTCCTCGCTCGACTACGCGCAGACGCTGCAGAACGTCGCGGGCCTGGCGGTGCCCCGGCTCGCCGACTGGTGCGGCGTCGACCTGATCGACGAGGAGGGGCGCCGCGAGCCCGTCGCCGTCGCGCACGTGGACCCGTCGCGGGTCGAGCTTGCGGCGCGGCTGCGGGAATACGAGCCGGAGCACATGGAGCCCGACCGTGGGATCGGACGGGTGGTCGCGACCGGCGAACCCGTCCTCTACAACGACATCTCCGACGAGCTTCTGCGGGCCTCCGCTGCGGACGAGCGCCACCTCGAGCTGCTGCACGAGGTCGGCATGCGCGCCGTGCTGCTCGTGCCGATGAAGATCAGGGGCAAGACGATCGGGACGATCTCGCTGGTCAGCGCGGAATCCGGCCGCACCTTCGACGCGGGCGATGTCGAGTTCGCGGAGCAGATCGCCGAGCGTGCTGCGCTGGCCGTCGAGAACGCGCGTCTCTACAGCGAACGCGCCGGCATCGCGCGGACGCTGCAGGCGAGCCTGCTGCCCGAAGCTCTGCCCGAGCTACCCGACTGGGAGCTGGCCGCGATGTACCGCCCCGCCGCCCAGGAGGGTGAGGTGGGCGGCGACTTCTACGACGTCTGGGAGGTGGGCGGCGACTGGCTGATGATGATCGGCGACGTCACCGGCAAGGGCGTCCGGGCGGCCGCGGTGACCTCGCTGGTCCGCCACACGGCGTGGACCGCCTCCGAATTCGACACCCGCCCCTCGCACGTGCTCGAACGTGTCAACGCCGCGCTGCGGCGGCGCCCCTCGCTTTCGGTGTGCACCGCTCTCTGCCTGCGCATTCGCGGCTCGGGTGTGACTGTGGCCTCGGGCGGCCATCCGCTGCCGTGGCTGCTCGGCGAGGACGAGGTGCGCGAGATCGGGGCTCACGGCACGCTGCTCGGCGCGTTCGCGCAGGCCCAGTGGCCGGAAGAGAGCTGCATGCTCGGCCCGGGCGAGTCGCTCGTGGCGATCACCGACGGCGTCACCGACACGGTCGGGGCCGAGGACGAGCGCTTCGGGGCCGCGCGGCTGCGGGCGCTGCTCGACGCGCTGAGGGGCTCCTCGCCGATGGCGATCCGCGAACGGGTGATCGCAGAGCTGGAGCGCTTCCAGGTCGGCGTCCAGGCGGACGACACCGCGATGCTCGCGATGCGACGGGCCGGCGATGCGCCGGGGAAGGCGGCCGCGGGGCGGACGGTCGAGCCGGCGGTGAAGGCGTAGCGATGGCGATCGCGAAGCCGCTCCAGGTCGAGTCCCGCCGCGAAGGCGAGCGCGTGCGTCTGACCCTGGTCGGCGAGCTCGACATCGCGACGGTGCCGCGCCTGGAGAGCGCGGTCGAGGCTGCGCTCGCGACCGGCCCGCGCCAGCTCGTGGTGGACCTGCGTTCCCTGGGGTTCCTGGACTCCTCGGGGCTCCGCGAGTTCATCGTGCTCGCCGACCGCGCACGCGAGGAGGGCTTCGAGCTGCTGCTCGTGCGCCCGGCCAAGGCGGTGCTCGCGATCTTCCAGATCACCCGCGCGGAGGAGAACCTGCCGTTCGTCGACGAGCCGCCGGTATGAGCGCGCCGGAGGGTGGGGGGCCCGCCCCGGGCGGGGGAAGTGGCGCAGGGAGCGCCGGCCCGCCCCCCGAAGGCTCGGCACCGCCGTCCGGTTCCTCGGTGCGGCTCGATCTCGAGCGCGACATCCACGCCCCCGCGATCGCGCGCTCGGCGGTCGCCGAGCGGCTGCTCGCGCTGGGAGTCGACGGCTCCTTCGGCCAGACCGTCGTGCTGCTGGTCTCGGAGGTCGTCTCAAACGCGGTGCGGCACTCGAACGGACCGCGGGACGCGCCGATCTCGCTGGACGCCACGGTCACCGACCGCGCGGTGCGCGTTGCCGTCACGGATGCCGGCGGGGGCTTCACGCCGCGGCCGCGCGACCCCGAGCGGCTCGGCGAAGGCTACGGGCTCTATCTGGTCGCCAAAGCCGCGAGCGCCTGGGGCGTTGACAGCGAGCAGGGCACGACCGTGTGGTTCGAGCTCGCCCGCGAGGGCTAGGCCCGGGCCCGCACGGAGCGCCGGGCCGGCCCCCTGATCGCTACAGCACCTGGATCTGGAACAGGCTGGTCGTCCCGGGCCGGCCGGAAGGCAGGCCGGCGGTGATCCCGACGCGCTGGCCGTGCGAGCACCAGCCGAGTTCCACGACGCGCCTGGCGGCGTCGGCGATCAGTGCCTCGGTCGTCTCGTGGCGCGGCATCGAGGCAGCCTGCACTCCCCACATCAGCCCGCAGCGGCGAACCGTCTCGCGCCCGGGGGAGAGCGCGTAGATCGGGACCGTCGGCCGGTGTGCGGAGACCAGGCGCGCGGAGCGACCCGACAGCGTCGGGATCACGAGTGCGTCCAGCGCCAGCTCGCGCGCCGCGTCGCACAGGTTGTGGGCGATCGTGTACGCGGGGTCCGAGGAGGTCCGGCGCACGCGGGACAGGTTCCAGCGCTCGTAGGGGGCGATCGACTCGGCCTGCTCGGCGACGGCGGCCATCATCGCGACCGCCTCCACCGGGTAGGCGCCGATCGCGGTCTCCTGGGAGAGCATCACCGCGTCGGTGCCGTCGAGGATCGCGTTGGCGACGTCGGCGACCTCGGCGCGCGTCGGGCGCGAGGAGCTGACCATCGAGTCGAGCATCTGCGTGGCTGTGATCGACGGCCGCGCCGCCCAGCCCGCAAGCTCGATCAGCCGCTTCTGCACCAGCGGCACCTGCGCGATCGGCAGCTCGATACCGAGATCCCCGCGCGCGACCATCACGCAGTCCGCGGCACCGATGATCTCCTCGGCGCGTTCGACGGCCTGGGGCTTCTCGATCTTCGCGATCAGCGGCAGGCGGGTGTGCTCGCGCACGGTGTCCACGTCGCTCGGCGAGCGCACGAACGACAGCGCGACCATGTCGACCCCGATCGACTCGCCGTGGTCGAGCAGCCTCAGATCCTCCTCGGGCACGGCGGGCAGCGCGTCGATCGGACCGGGGATGTTCAGGCCCTGGCGTGAGGCGACCGCCCCGCCGACCTCGATCTCCGTTTCGACCTCGCACTCGGCGGTGCGCACCGCGGTCACCCGCAGGCGCACCGAGCCGTCCGCGAGGTAGAGGATCGAGTCTTCCTCGACGGCCTCGGCTAGGCCCGCCCAGGAGATGCTCATCCGCCGCGCGTCGCCCGGCGCTTCGCCGTCGCCGCAGATGATCGTCAGGCGTTCGCCCGCCGTCAGCTCGACCACGTCCTCCCTCAGGGGGCCGATCCGGAGCTTCGGTCCCGGCAGGTCCTGGAGGATCGCGACCGGGCGCCCGGCGCGGCCCGCCGCGTCGCGGACACGACGCACCGTCTCGGCGTGCTCTTCGAGCGTCCCGTGCGAGTAGTTGATCCGGGCCACGTCCATGCCGGCCTCGACCAGCCGCACGAGCGTGTCGGGCTCGCGCGAGGCGGGGCCGATGGTGGCGACGATCTTGGTGCGGCGCATGCCTGGACGGTATCGAGCGGTGGACCGGAACCCGGGGGCTAGCATCGAGTCGTGCCGAGACCGACCCGTCCGATGCCGCGCGCCGGCTCTTCGGCCCGCATCTGCCACTTCGGCGGCGGCTACGAGCAGGCGACGGTGCTGGCCGTGCACGAGGAGGGCCGGCGGCTCGAGGTGCGCGACGAGAGCGGCGCCATCAGGGAGTTCGTGCTGAACCCGGCGACCGCCCGCTTCCTGCCCGCCGGGAGCGCGCAGGGTGAGCGCCTGGAGCTGCTGGCGGACGGTTGAGGGGCGCCTTCGGCGGTTAGGTCCGCGCTCGGCGGCGAGCCGTCGTTCCCATCACGGGCTTAGGGTGCCGCCACGTCCGGGAAGCGCTCCGCGCAGTGCGCGCGCAGCGTCTCGCGCACCCACTGGCGCTCGGCGGGGGTCGCCATCCGCAGCCGCCCGAGCAGCTCGCGCTGTCCCGACGTCGGTACGCCCGCAACGGTCCAGGACACGGCGAGGCGCTCGAACAGCAGCTCGAACGCGCGCTGCTCGGCGTCCTCGCGTGAGATGCCCGCCTCGCGCGCGCCGGAGACCTCGCGCCGCGAGCCCGCGCTGAGCGCGCCCCGCAGCCGCAGCACGTTGCCGTCGGGGTCCTCGTAGTCGGTGTGGGGCGCCCGCCCGCCCGCGCCGGGCGCCTTCGCCTCGCCGGCTGCGCGGCGGCGCGAGCGCTTTCCCACCCTACGCGGGGGCGTCGGCGGCGCGCAGCAGCGCGCCGCGCACGTCCCCGGTCAGCGGCTTGGCGTGTCCGGGCCAAGCGGCCGCCGGCTCGATCTCGGCGAGCTTGCGCATGCTTGCCCGCGCCTGCTCGGTGTCGTAGTTGTAGACGGGGAACGGCACGTGCGGGTCGGAGTCGCGGCCCCAGATGTCCAGCGTGTAGAAGCAGTCGCTCACGAGCGCGAGGCGGTCGGACTCGCGGAACAGCCCGATCTGGCCGGGGGCGTGGCCGGGCAGCTCGATCACCTTGAAGCCGGCGAGGAGATCGCCCTCGCTGACGGTCCCGGCAATCGACACCGGCCCGCCGTCCCACGCGTAGCGGTGCATCAGCCGCTGCACCTGACGGTGCGGGGTCGGGATCCCCGCGAGGCCCTCGGGCCAGTAGCGGAAGCCGCCGCTGCCCTCCGCGTCGATCACCTCGTCGGGGTGGCAGTAGACGGGCGCGCCGAGCGCAGGCGCCGTGCCGCGGTGATCGGTGTGGCCGTGACCGAGGACGACGCGCTTGATGCCGCCGAGCTTCGCGCCCGCCCGAGCCACGGCGCGGGTCATCGTGCGCGCGCCGGCGTCGAACAGCGTCACTCCACCCTCGTCCTCGATCAGGTAGACGTTGCAGCGGGCGGGCTGTCCCTGGACGACCCAGACGCCCGTCGCGACCATCTCCGCGTCCCCCGCCAGGAGGCCGTCGGTCAGCTTCGTCTTGGCGTTGAAGGCGCGCGTCATGCGCTGTTCGGCGGTTGAGTCCTGCGGCGGCATCATGCCCATCTGACGGGCCACGGTCATGTTGTCCGTGAAGGCGTCGTTGGCGGCGATCTGGCCGTCGCGCACGGTCACGAGGTCGAAGCCTTCGAGGTCGATCGGGCTGCCGTTCGGGGCGACGCCGCCGAGCGAGCCGGGACCGGCGAAGGTCCCGCGCATGCGCCACTGCACACCGCAGCGTTCCCCCTCAGTGGTCGTCGAGACCACTTCCATGCGCAGATCCGGGACGGCCTGCATCAGCTCGCCGAGGAACTCGCGCACGCCGTCGGGAGCCCTCACATCAGCGCGTCCGCGCACGTTGTCGCGCGCCCCCGGCGCCCACAGCGACACGGCCTCCTCGAGCTCGCGCGCGTCGATCGCCTCGAAGTAGCGCCTCGCCACGCTCTCGGCCTTGCTCCCGGAGATCCGTTTCCGGGTCGCTGCCGCCTGCTGGATGTTCGCGGCAACCTCCTGGACCTTCGTGCTCGCCTCGCTCGCCTTGTCCGCTTCGGCCATCCCCGCCTCCTTTACGCCGACGAAGGGCCGTAGTCTAGATGGTTGATTACTCGGCGTCGTGGCGTTTTCCGGCGCGGCCGAACCGATCATCTAGTCTGCGGCGCGTGCCAGACGCAGGCCACCGGCGGGAGGTCGGAAGGGGCGAACGGATCCTGCCGGGGGTCTACCGCCTGCGCCTGCCGCTGCCGTGGCCCGGCGTTCCCCACTGCAACGCGTGGGCGCTGTCCGCCGGCGACGGCTTTGTGCTCGTGGACACGGGCGTCCACGACGAGCACTCGATCGGGCACCTCGAACGGGCGCTGGAGATGTGCTCCCTGCGGCTCGACGACGCCAAGCTCGTCGTCTGCACCCACGCCCACTCCGACCACTGCGGGCAGGCGGTGCCCATAACCGAGCGCGCAGAGTGCCCGCTGTGGATGCACCCGAGCCACGAGCTGATGAACCGTCTCGTCGAAGACCCCGACGCCGTGCTCGCGCGGCGGCTGGAGGTCGCCCGCCAGAGCGGCGTGCCCGAGGAGCCGCTGCGCCGCTACGCGGCCGAGCGCGGCAGCTCCGACCCGCTCATCGTCGGGCCGTTGAAGGCCGACCGCGACCTCATCGAGGGCGTGACGCTGCTGACCGACCTCGGCGAGTGGGTGACCTACGAGACGCCCGGCCACGCGCCGTCACACGTCTGCCTGTTCCAGCCCGAGCGGCGCCTGCTGATCTCCGGCGACCATCTGCTCGGGCGCATCTCGCTCTACTTCGAGTACGGGTACTCGCCCGACCCCGTCGGCGAGTTCCTGCACTCGCTGGAGGTCGTGGAGCGCCTCGGCGCGCGCCTCTGCCTGGCGGGGCACGGGCGCACGTTCACCGACGTGCACGCGCACATCCACGGCAACCGCGCGCTGGTCGAGGAGCACCTCTACAAGGTGCTGCAGGCGCTCGCGGGCACCGAGCTGACCGCGTTCGACGTCGTCGGCGCCGTCTACGGCGAGTCCCTCTCCCAGCAGAACGGTCAGTGGCTGCTCTCGCAGACGCTCGGCTACCTGACGCACCTGGAGAAGACGGGGGCCGCACGGCGAATCCAGGGTGAGCCCGAGCGCTGGTCGGCATAATCATCTGATGCGCATCGACGAGATCCTGCGCGAGAACGACCCGGTCTTCTCGTTCGAGTTCTTCCCGCCGAAAACCTCGCAGGGCGAGGAGAACCTCTACGCGGCGCTTGCCGACCTGAAGCCGCTGGACCCCGCGTTCGTGTCGGTCACCTACGGCGCGGGCGGCTCCACGCGGGAGAAGACGATCGAGATCGTCAAGCGCCTGCGGGACGAGTGGGGACTGGAGGCGATGGCTCACTTCACGTGTGTCGGCGCGACCGTTCCCGAGCTGCGCGCAACGCTCGACGAGCTGCGGGCGGCGGGGATCGAGAACGTGCTGGCGCTGCGCGGAGACCCGCCCGCCGGCGAGACGGAGTGGACGAAGACCGAGGGAGGCCTCGAGTACTCGCGCGAGCTCGTCGAGCTGATCGAGGCCGACTACCCGTTCGCGATCGGCGCCGCGTGCTTCCCCGAGACGCACATCCACGCCACCAGCGCGGAGGACGACCTCCGCCACCTCGGCGAGAAGGTGCGCGCCGGCGTGGACTTCCTGATCACCCAGCTGTTCTTCGACAACTCGTTCTACTTCGACTTCGTCGCCCGCGCCCGCGCAGCCGGCATCGAGGCGCCGATCATCCCCGGCATCATGCCGATCACCCGCGTGGGTCAGGTCGAGAAAATGGCCGGCATGTGCGGCTCGGCGATCCCCGCGGAGCTGCGCCGCGAGCTGCACGCCCGCGAGGAGGACGCCGAGGCCGTGCTCGACTTCGGCGTCGCCTACGCGACGCTGCAATGCGCCGAGCTGCTCGCCGCCGGCGCTCCGGGGATCCACTTCTACACCCTGAACCGCTCGCCGGCCACGCGCGCCATCCTGAGCGCGCTGAAGCTCGCCCGCCCGTGGGAGAAGGCCGTCTACCCCGGCTCGATCTCGAGCCCCTCGGCCACGCGCGGCGAGCCGTCGGCCGCCTCGTAGCGCACGTCCACCGAGTCGTCCTGGCGGTAGGTGCCCACGCCCCAGGCGCCGAGCAGCCAGCGCCAGCCGCTGATCCGGTCCTTGCGCAGCTCGCGCTCGAACACGAGCGCTCCTTCGCGCACGCTGTAGTCCACGCCCGCCTGCTGGCGCACCCCGTTGAGGTAGACCTCGTAGGAGCCGCGGACGTCGCGAGGAAGCTTCACACGGGAGCGGGTCATCGCTGCGGTCATCGTGGCACCTCGCCGTCCGCCGGCGCTGTGCGGCGCTGCATCGCCTCGCCCGCCGCGAGCTGGTAGCGGTAGGCCTCCTCCAGCGCGGTCGTCGCCTGCCCGGGGGTGTCCACGAGCTGCAAGAGCTCCAGATCGCGCTCGTCGATGTGCCCCGCCGCCAGAGGGACGGTGCCCAGCCACTCCACGAGGCCCTGCCAGTCGCCGGAGCGGATCATCACGACCGGCACGGTGCGCACGGTCCGTGTCTGCACCAGCGTCAGAACCTCGAACAGCTCATCCAAGGTGCCGTAGCCGCCCGGGCAGACGACGAACGCGCTCGCGTAGCGGACGAACATGACCTTGCGCGCGAAGAAGTGCTCGAAGCGCAGGCCGATGTCGAGGTAGGGGTTCAGGTCCTGCTCGTGCGGGAGTTCGATGTTGCAGCCCACCGACAGCGCGCCGGCTTCCTGAGCGCCACGGTTGGCCGCCTCCATGAGCCCGGGCCCGCCGCCGGTGATGACGGCGAAGCCGGCGCGGCCGATGCACGCGCCGAGCTCGCGCGCCAGCCCGTAGTCGGCGTGCTCGCGGGGCGTGCGCGCCGAGCCGAAGACCGTCACCGCGCGCTCGATTCTGTCCAGCGCGCGAAAGCCGCGGGCGAACTCCGCGGCGATGTCGCGGACGCGGTCGGCGTCCGCCGCCCGTACCTCCGGCGACTCGCCGTCGAGCCACAGCAGCAGCTCCTCGTCGAGGGTCGGTTTGTGCCGTTTCGGGCGGCCGCTGTCGGGAGCCATGGGGCTGCACAGCCTAGGCGTCCAGCCGCCCGGCGGCGTACTCTGCCCGCTCGATGGATGCCGCGCTCGCACCGGTTCAAGAGATCCCTTACACCGTCAGGCGCTCGTCCCGCGCCCGGCGCGTGCGGGTCAACGTCCATGCCCACGCCGGGGTGGAGGTCGTGCTCCCCACCACCGCTTGGCGCGGCGGTGCCGGCGCCGCCGAGCGAGAGGCCGCTGCGGCGATCGTCGAGCTGCGCCCGTGGATCGAGCGCCGCCTGGCCGAGGCGCGCGAGGCGATGGCAGCGGTCGCCGGGCGCGCCGGGACGCTGCCCTACCTCGACGAGACGCTGCGGCTCGTGCCCGAGGGCACGCGCACGCGCGCGCATCGCCGGGGCCCCGAGCTGCTCGTTCCCGGCGGGGACGCCCGCCCGGCGATCGAGCGCTGGTACCGGCGCCGCGCGCGGGCAGAGATCGCGCCGCGGCTTGATCGCGCGAGCGCTCAGGCCGGGCTCGCCTACACGGGCCTTGACATCCGCGGCCAGCGCACGCGCTGGGCCTCCTGCTCCTCGCGGGGCCGGATGAGCTTCAACTGGCGGCTGCTCCTGGCGCCTGAGCGGGTGCTCGACTACGTGGTCTGGCACGAGGTCTGCCACCTCGAGGTCCTCGACCACTCACCGCGCTTCTGGGCGCTCCTGGGCCGCCACCGGCCGGGCTGGCGCGAGGAGCGGGCGTGGCTGAGTGCCAACGGGGCGACGCTGGTTCTCTAGCGGGTGTCCGCGACCGCCCGGCCGTGAGCAGCTAGAGCAGGTCCGGGCCGATCAGCTTCGTCGCGATCAGCCGCGAGTCCGCGAGCGCCGCGTCGCGGTGGACGTGGGCTTCGAGGTAGCCGGGATCGGAGGCCATCTCCAGGAAGCGCTGGGCGGAGGGGTACTCGACGAGCAGCACCATGTCCCACTCCTGCTCGGGGCCGATCACGACCTGCTGCGCGATGGCGCCGTTGAGCATGCGTCCCCCCACCTTGGACAGGTAGGGCGCGGCCTCGCGCCCGTAGCGCGCGTAGGCCTCCAGCCCGCTCATGCCCTCGTCGGGCGCGCCGGCGCGCTCCTTGAAGCGCAGGAGGTTGAGCATCACGACCGGCTCGTCGGCCGGAAGCGCTTTCAGCTCGTTCAGTTGGCTCTCCGTGGGGAATATTGACATGCTGTACAGCTTACCCGGGCGGACGCCGACGCGCCTCCCCGGGGGCGGGCATTCGGCGAAGCGCTAGCGCTTCGCGATCGGCACGTAGTCGAGGTCGCGCTCGCCGGTGTAGATCTGGCGGGGGCGGGCGATCTTCTGCTCCGGGTCACCGACCATCTCCTTCCACTGCGCGATCCACCCGCTCGTGCGCCCGATCGCGAACATCACCGGGAACATCGCGACCGGCAGGCCCAGCGCCTCGTAGATCAGCCCCGAGTAGAAGTCGACGTTGGGATAGAGCTTGCGCGAGGTGAAGTAGTCGTCGTCCAGCGCGCGCTTCTCCAGCTCGGTCGCCACGTCGAGCAGCGGGCTCTTGCCCCGCACCTCGAAGACGGCGTCGAGGTGTTTGCGGATGATCCGCGCGCGCGGGTCGTAGTTCTTGTAGACGCGGTGGCCGAAGCCCATCAGGCGCTCGTTGCCGGCCTTCACGCCCTCGAGGAAGTCAGGGATGTTCTCGACCGTCTCGATGCGCGCGAGCATCCGCAGCGCCGCCTCGTTGGCGCCGCCGTGGAGGGGGCCGTAGAGCGCGGCCACGCCGGCGGCGACGGCCGTGTAGGGGTCGACCTGGGTGGAGCCGACGCTGCGCACAGCGCTCGTCGAGGCGTTCTGTTCGTGGTCGGCGTGCAGGATGAACAGCACATCCAGGGCACGTTCCAAGCGAGGATCGGGCTCGTATTTGAGCTCGGTCATCTTGTACATCATCCCCAGGAAGTTGCCCGCGTAGTTCAGGTCGTTGTCGGGGTAGACGTAGGGCTGGCCCATGTTGTGGCGGAAGGCGAAGGCCGCGAGCGTCGGCATCTTCGCCAGCAGGCGGATGATCTGGATCGCCCGCACGCGCTCGTCGTGGATCCTGTTCGCGTCGGGGTAGAAGGTCGAGAGCGCTCCCACCGAGGCCACCAGCATCCCCATCGGGTTCGCGTCGTAGCGGAAGCCCTGCATGAAGTCCTTGATGTTCTCGTGGACGAAGGTGTGGATCGTGATCTCGTCGATCCAGCCCTTCAGCTCGGTCTCGTTGGGCAGCCGGCCGTTTATCAGCAGGTAGGCGACCTCGAGGTAGGTCGAGTGCTCGCACAGCTGCTCGATCGAGTAGCCGCGGTGCTCGAGGATCCCGGCGTCGCCGTCGATGTAGGTGATCGAACTGCGGCACGAGGCGGTGTTCATGAACGCCGGGTCGTAGGACATCAGCCCGAATTCGTCGGGGTCCACCTTGATCTGGCGCAGTTCGGTGGCCCGGACGGTGCCGTCCTCGATCGGGAGCTCGTAGGTCTTCCCCGTACGGCTGTCGGTGACCGTGAGCATCTCGCCGCCCCGGCGGCCGTCTGCCTGCGCGTCGGTGTTGCCCGCCTGGGTCTCGGTGCTCATGGGCGTCTCCTTCCGGCGTCGGTGCTCTGGATCCGATTATGGGCCATCCGGGCCACGCCTCCAGGGGCGCGTCCGGCGCGGCCGCGGAGAGGGCTCAAACGCGGGGCCGCCCGTGGCGCATCGCGGTTGCGACGCGCACGCGGGGTGGCGAGATCGGCACCGGACCGCCGTGCGGCCCTCGGCGCGGCGGGCTGGGCCAGCGCCGCGGGCGGTGGGGGTGACGCGGCCGCGGCCGCGGACCGATCCCGCCGTCCTCGCCCATGAAGTTCTCGGGCGTCTGCTTGACGGCCCAGCGCACGATCAGGAACAGCGCGACGATCGGGATCTTCAGGAAGACCATCAGCCAGAGGAAGGTCCACGCGTCCACGGTGGCCATCATATACCCGCAGAAACCACGGATCAGCGGCGCGGGGAACTACGGATGCGCGCGGCGGCGGCTCAGTCGCGCAGCGCCAGCGCGTCGCCGCTGAACTGCGTCATCGCGTGCAGCTCGGAGATGCGGGCGGCGATCTCCCGGCCCTCCAGGCGCTCGACCCTCTCGGTGCCGAACTCCTCGACGTTGAACGAGGCGAGCACGCTGGCGTGCGCCATCGCCCGGCGCAGCAGCTCGTCGCCCAGCGGTTCGTCGGGGTGCGCGGCGACGTAGCCGACGAAGCCCCCGGCAAAGGTGTCGCCGGCGCCCGTCGGGTCGATGACCGTCTCCAGCGGGTAGGCGGGGAGCGCGAAGAAGCTCTCGCGGGTGATGAGCGCCGCGCCGTACTCGCCCTGCTTGGCGACCACGACGCTAGGCCCGCGGCCGGGACTTCCGGCGGGGGGAGACCAGGAGAGGATCTCGCGGGCCGCAGCGACGAGGTTCGGCTTGCCGGTGAGCTGGCGCAGCTCGGCATCGTTGAGAACCACGCAGTCGACCTCGGCGATCGCCGCCACGAGCGAGTCGCGGGCGATGTCGATCCAGAGGTTCATCGAGTCGAGCGCGACGAAGCGGGCGTCCGGGAGCTGCGCGCGTACCTGGCGCTGCAGGTCGGGCTGGATGTTGGCGAGGAACAGGACGTCGCTCGCGAGCGCCGCCGCCGTGAGCTTGGGCTGGAAGCCCTCGAAGACGCCGAGTTGCGTGTCGAGCGTCTCGCGCGTGTTCAGGTCCCAGCCGTACTCGCCCTGCCAGAAGAAGGTGCGCCCGCCCTCGACGCGCTCGATCCCGTCCACGTCCACGCCGCGGCGCTCCATCACGGCGATCTGCTCCGCCCCGAAGTCATCGCCGACGGGTCCGACGACGCAGACGTCGTCGAAGAACGAGGCGGCGAGCGCGAAATGGACCGCGGCGCCGCCGAGCATGCGCTCGCGCTCGCCGAAGGGGGTCTTGACGGTGTCATAGGCGATCGAGCCGACCACGGTGATGGACATGGGCGCGCACCTTAGAGCACCCGCTGCGCGCGCTGCGGACCGGCGAGGCGGCGCCCGCGCCGCGCGCGATAGCCTCGGGTCCGATGCGAGCGATCCAGATGACCGAGTTCGGGGGCCCCGAGGTCCTGCGCCTGGCTGACGTGCCCCGCCCCGAGCCCGGCCCGGGCGAGGCGCTGATCCGCGTCTCCCGCGCTGGACTGAACTTCGCCGACACCCACACCCGCACGAACTCCTACGTCCAGAAGGCCACGCTCCCGCTGGTACCGGGCGGTGAGGTCGCGGGGACGCTCGAGGGTCTGGGAGGGGTCGGCGGGGGCTCCGTGCCCGCCTCCGGCGAGCGTGTGGTCGCGCTGGTCGGCAACGGCGGCTACGCCGAGTACGCGACGGCGCCCCAGGAGCGGGTCTTCCCGATCCCCGACGGGATCGACGACGGCGCCGCGCTCGCGCTGGTGATCCAGGGCACGACCGCTTGGCACCTGCTTCGGACCGCAGGCAGGCTGGCGCCGGGGGAGAGCGTCGTCGTGCACTCGGCAGCCGGCGGTGTCGGCTCGTTGACCACGCAGCTCGCCGTCGCCTTCGGCGCCGGGCGTGTGATTGCGACCGCCTCCAGCGAGCAGAAGCGAGATCTCGCCAGGGCGCTCGGCGCCGAGGCGGCGACCTCGCCGGATGCCGAGGGCCTGACCGAGCGGCTCCTGGAGGCCAACGAGGGCCGCGAGGTCGACCTCGTGATCGAGTCATACGGCGGCGCCGTGTTCGACGCCTCGATCAAAGCGCTGGCGCCGTTCGGGCGGATCGTGGTCAACGGCATCTCCACGCGCGAGCAGAACGAGGTGCGCACGGGATCGCTGCTGCGCCACTCGCGTGCGGTGATCGGCTTCTGGCTCTTTCACACGCTCGAGCGCCCCGCTGAGGCCGGCACGGAGCGCCGGCCGACCCTCCCCAGCTTCGCCGACGCGCTCACGGACCTCTTCGAGCGGACGCTCGCGGGCGAGCTGCGCCCGATCGTTGGCGAGACCTACCCGCTCGAGCAGGCGCCGCAGGCGCAGATCGACCTGCGCGAGCGGCGCACCACCGGCAAGCTCCTCCTCGACCCGACGATCTGATGACCGCGACCTTCGCCGAGCTCGGACTCTCCGAGGCCACACTGCAGGCGCTGCGCGACGTCGGCTACGAGTCGCCGAGCCCGATCCAGGAGCAGGCGATCCCGGCCCTGCTCGGGGGCGGCGACGTGATCGGCCAGGCGCAGACGGGAACCGGCAAGACGGCCGCCTTCGGGCTGCCGATCATGGAATACGTCGATCCCTCCGAGCAGTCCGTTCAGGCGCTCGTGCTGACGCCGACGCGGGAGCTCTGCATCCAGGTCACGCAGGCGTTGCGGGCCTACGGCGCGCGCAAGGGCGTTGACGTCGTGGCTGTGTTCGGCGGCGCGCCGATCCGCACCCAGCAGGCCCAGCTGCGCGCGGGCGGTCACGTCGTGGTGGGCACCGTCGGGCGCGTGCTCGACCTGATCTCGCGCCACTCGCTGATGCTGACCGACACGCGCTTCGTGGTGCTCGACGAGGCCGACGAGATGCTCGACCTGGGCTTCCTCGAGGACGTCGAGCGGATCCTCGCCCTGACGCCGTCGAGCCGCCAGACGGCGCTGTTCAGCGCGACGATGCCGCCGCCGATCCGCAAACTCGCCGACCGCTACATGTACGACCCGCAGATCATCCAGGTCGAGGCGGCGACGCTCACGATCGACACGGTCGCGCAGTTCCAGCTCCCTGTCGAGACGAAGCACAAGGCGGAGATGCTCGTCGAGGTGCTGAGCGCCGAGAAACCCGACCAGGCGATCGTCTTCGTGCGCACGAAGATCCGGGCCGACCAGCTCTTCAGGACGCTGCGCGACCGCGGCATGAACGTGCGCGCCCTGCACGGGGACATGACCCAGGGCGCCCGCGACGGCGTGATGCTCGCGTTCAAGGGCGGCCGCGTGCCGATCCTGGTCGCGACCGACGTCGCCGCGCGCGGCCTGGACATCTCCACCGTCACGCACGTGATCAACTACGACGTGCCGACGAGCCCCGACACCTACGTGCACCGCATCGGGCGCACCGGACGGGTGGGGCGCACCGGCCGCGCGATCACGTTCGTCGAGTCGCGCCAGAAGCGGGAGCTGGAGGCGATCGAACGCCACATCGGCACCTCGATCGCAACGTGGGCGAAGGGCGCCGAGGCGCCGCCGACGCCGGTCCGCGAGCGCCCGCGGCGGCACTCCAAGCCACGGGTCTCGCGCCGCGACGAGGGCGAGGCCTACGTGAAGCTCGTGCTCGGCGGCGGGCGCTCCTCGGGACTCAAGGTCGCCGACGTCGTCGGCGCGGTGACGTCCTCGACGGGCCTCGACGGCGAGGCGGTGCGCGACGTGATGGTGCTGGACCGCTTCACCTTCCTGTCGGTGCCCGCGGATGAGGCCGACCGCGTGATCGAGGAGGTCGGTGGCGCGCGCGTCAACGGCCTCTCGCTGAGCCTCGAGCGCGCGCCGGTACAGTAGGCGCCATGTCCACAGCCACGATGCAGACCACCGAGGGGCCGATCGTCTTCGAGCTGTTCGACGAGGACGCCCCGAAAACAGTCGAGAACTTCCGCAAGCTCTCATCTGAGGGCTTCTACGACGGGCTCACCTTCCACCGCGTCATCAAGGACTTCATGATCCAGGGCGGCTGCCCGCAGGGCACCGGCACCGGTGGCCCGGGCTACACCTTCGAGGACGAGATCAACCCGCACAAGGTCGTGCGCGGAGCGCTCGCGATGGCGAATGCCGGGCCGAACACGAACGGCTCGCAGTTCTTCATCGTCACCACCGACGCGGCGCCCTGGCTCGACGGCAAGCACACGGTGTTCGGCCAGGTGACCGACGGCATGGACGTCGTCGATCGCCTCGAGGGCGTGCAGACCGACGGGGCGGATCGGCCGCAGGAGCCGATCGGAATCGCCTCGGTCGAGCTCAGCGAGTAGCTGAGGCTCTCAGCGCCGCGGCGGCTTCGCCGAGCCGGTCATCGCCCCAGTAGAGCTGCTCGCCCGTGTAGACCGTCGGGATGCCGGTCACGCCAAGCTCGCGTGCCTCGTCGGTCACACGGCGCAGGCGGTCCTTGATCTCGGGACGCTCGACGCCGTCGCGCACGGCCGCCGCGTCGAGGCCCGCCGCCTCGGCCGCCTCGAGCACGACGTCGAGGTCGGTCAGGTCTCGCCCCAGGCCGAGCCCCTGCCGGTAGGCCGCGAGCGAGAACTCGCGCAGCCGGCCCAGCTCCTCCGCAACGAGCGCGGCGCGGAGCACGACCACAGAGTAGGTCTCTGTGGGCCAGCCGCGCGGCCAGCTGAGCGGCAGCCCGAGCGCCGCCGCACGCTGTTCGCACTCGCGCATCTGCGCGTCGCGCGAGGGGCCCTCGCGCATCGACCAGGGCACCTTGCCGATCGCCCGGATCAGCGCGCCGAACATGATCGGCTGCCACTTCGGAGCGAACGGGAGCTCCTCCTCGACGCGGTGCGCGCTCAGATACGCGTAGGGGGAGCTGAAGTCGTAGAAGAAGACCGGCGCTGCCGCGGCGCTATCCATGCTCGTGCCCCCTCACGGTCTGCCAGGACTGCCAGGTGATGCGCAGGATCACCGCGCAGATCGCGAGGCCGATCAGCGGGTCGAGGACAGGCGCGCCCGCCGCCACCGCGAGCGCGGAGGCGACCACGGCGAGGCTGACGTAGGAGTCCGCGCGCGCGTGTTCGCCGTCGGCGAGCAGCGCCGGGCTGTCCAGCCGCCTGCCGGCCCGCAGGCGGATCCGGGCCGCCAGCCGGTTGCCCGCGTAGCCCAGCGCTCCCGCCCCCGCGAGCGCCCAGAGGGCGCCCGGCGCGCTCGGGTGGATCAGGCGCGAGACCGCCTCCACGCCCGCGACGCAGGCGCTGACGAAGATCGCTGCCACCACCGCGAGGCCCGCCAGGCGCTCGGCGCGCTCCGAGCGCAGCGCGAAAGCCACCGCCAGCGGCACCGCGGTCAGGGCGTCGCCGGCGTTGTGGATCAGGTCGGCGAGCAGCGCGACGCTGCCGCTCGCCGAGAAGACGAGCGCCTGGCCGAGCGCCGTGAGACCCAGCACCGCCAGCGACATCGCGACGGCACGGATCCCCTCACGCGAGCGCTTGATGCTCTCGTCGATGAGGCCGTGCGAGTGATCGTGGTCGTGATCGTGGCCGTGCGAGT
This sequence comes from uncultured Solirubrobacteraceae bacterium, assembly GCA_963738815.1. Lineage (GTDB taxonomy): Bacteria > Actinomycetota > Thermoleophilia > Solirubrobacterales > Solirubrobacteraceae > Palsa-744. The sequence continues at coordinate 82,667 of CAVTXW010000007.1, read as the reverse complement.
GAGCGCGGTCGTGGCCCTGTGCATGCGTGACCGGGCGTGACAGCCGCGGCGCGGCGAGGTGCCGGTGCGCACCCCCGTGAGGGTGGGCGTGCACGCGCCGGCCGTGGCGGTGCGTCGTCCGCTGTGCAACCGGCTGCACACACCAAGCCTATGCAGTCCGGTCGGAGTAACCTTCCCTACAAGGGTCGAAACGAGCAGGGGAGGGCCAGATGGCCACTGTCGAGCAGCAGGTTCCTGACACCGAGACCGGCGTAGCCAACGGAGCGACGCCGCTGGTCGCCGGGATCGCGGTCGAGAACCCGGCCACGGGTGAGACGGTCGCGACCGTCCCCGACATGAGCGCCGAGCAGGTCGCCGAGCTGGCCGCGCGCGGGCGCGCCGCTCAACCCGAGTGGGAGGCCTACGGCTTCGAGGGCCGCGCGCGCGTGCTGCTGCGCGCCCAGAAGTGGGTCATGGACAACGCCCAGCGGATCGTCGACACGATCGTCTCGGAGACCGGCAAGACCTACGAGGACGCCGAGCTGGCCGAGATCGGCTACGCAGGCAACGCCTTCGGCTTCTGGGCCAAGTACGGCCCCAAGTACCTGGAAGACGAAAGCGTCAAGTCCAGCCAGGTGCTCGTCAAGGGCAAGAAGCTCATCAACCGCTACCGGCCGCTCGGCCTGATCGGCGTGATCGGCCCCTGGAACTACCCGCTGACCAACTCCTTCGGCGACTGCATCCCGGCGCTGATGGCCGGCAACAGCGTGATCCTCAAGCCCTCGGAGGTCACGCCGCTGACCTCGATGCTGATGGCCGAGGGCATGCGCGAGTGCGGCCTGCCAGAGAACGTGCTGCAGATCGCGACCGGCCGCGGCCAGACCGGCGCGGCGCTGATCGAGCACGTGGACATGATCATGTTCACCGGCTCGACGAAGACCGGGACCAAGGTCGCCGAAGCGGCCGCGCGGCGGCTGATCCCGGCCTCGCTGGAGCTCGGCGGCAAGGACCCGATGATCGTGCTCTCCGACGCCGACCTCGAGCGCGCCGCGAACTTCGCGACGTACTACTCGATGCAGAACGCGGGGCAGACCTGCATCTCCATCGAGCGCGTCTACGTCGAGGAGCCGGTCTACGACGAGTTCGTCTCGAAAGTCTCCGAGAAAGTGCGCGAGCTGCGCGTCGGCAAGCCGGAAGGCCCCGGCAGCGTCGAGGTCGGAGCGATCACGTTCCCGCCGCAGCTCGACACGATCAAGGACCACGTCGACGACGCCGTCCAGAAGGGCGCGCGCATCCTGACCGGCGGCAGCCAGGCACCGGGCGCGGGGCGCTTCTTCGAACCGACCGTGCTCGTCGACGTCGACCACACGATGAAGTGCATGACCGAGGAGACGTTCGGCCCGACGCTGCCGATCATGAAGGTCGCGACGCCGACGAGGCGGTGCGGCTGGCCAACGACTCGCCCTACGGACTCGGCGCGTCGGTCTTCTCCAAGAACGCCGAGCGCGGTGAGGCGATCGCGCGGCGCATCGAAGCGGGCGCGGCCAACGTCAACGACGCGATGATCAACTACACGGTGCTCGAGCTGCCGATGGGCGGCGCCAAGGCCTCGGGCCTCGGCTCGCGCCACGGCGCGGGCGGGATCCGCAAGTACAGCTCCCAGCAGGCGATCGTCGTGACCGGGAAAATGGCCATGAAGAAGGAAGTCTTCATGTACCCGTACAAATCGCGCACGTCGAAGATGCTCGCCGGGTTCTTCAAGTTCATGTACGGGCGGGGCAAGCGGGCCTGAGCGCAGTCCTCGGCCTCGACCACGTCCAGATCGCCGCGCCGCCGGGGTGTGAGCCGGCGGCGCGTCGTTTCTACAGCGAGCTGCTCGGGCTCGCCGAGATCGAGAAGCCCGAGCCCCTCCGCGATCGTGGTGGCGCGTGGTTCGCGCTCGCCGACGGGCGCCAGCTTCACGTCGGGGTGGAGGAGGAGTTCGCGCCGTCGCTGAAGGCGCACCCGGCGCTGCTGGTCGACGGCGACGGGATCGACGCGTTGGCGGAGCGGCTCACCCGCGCCGGGTTCGCGACGCGCTGGGACGAGGCGCTGGCGGTCCGCCGCTTCTACGTCGCGGACCCGTGGGGGAACCGGATCGAGCTTCTCGCTGCCGGCGGCAGCTAGGCCGCGGCGTCCTCGCGCAGCTTCACGCCCAGCAGCGCTTCGAGCTCGGGGATCGTCTCCTCCGCACTCGTGTGGTGGATCGTCGCCATCCCGAGCTCCTCGGCCGGCGTGAGGTTGAACGGGAGGTCGTCCACGTAGACGGCGTCCTGCGGCTTGACCCCGGCGCGCTCCGCCCCCAGCTCGTACATCCGCGCCGCGGGCTTGCGGATCCCCTCTTCCGCGGAGATCACCACCCCGTCGAACAGCTCGTCGAACAGGTCGTGGGGGTAGCGGTGAACGCCCCAGGAGTTCGAGACCAGCGCGGTGCGGATGCCGGCGTTCTTTGCGAGTCGCACAGCGTGGACCATCGCCGCGTCGGGCTGCACGCCCGCGAACAGGCCGTCGATGAGCCCGTCGGGCTCGACCTCGAGCATCGGCGCGAAGCGCTTCTCGAACGCTGCCTCGTCGAGCTTGCCCGTCTCGAGCGCGACCAGCAGCTTGCGCGCCTCCGGGTCGGTGCGGAAGCGCCCCAGCAGCAGCTTCGGGTCGATCTCGGCTTTCAGGCAGTAGTCGTGGAAGGACGCGAACAGGTTCGTCGTCAGCACGCCGCCCCAGTCGATCAGCAGCGCCGAGCGCTCAGGAGCCATGAGCCACCGCCTCGGCCTGGCGCGCGAGCTCGAGCACGCCCTCGCCGAACGCATGCAGGTACGGATCGTCGGTGGTGCCGGCGACCGCCCGCTTGTAGTTGCCCTCCATGAACACGATGCTCTTCCAGAGCGCGAGCGTGGTGTACCAGCGGATGTTGCTCATCGAGCGTCCGGAGCGCTCCTCGTAGCGTGCGATCAGCTCGCTGCGCGTGGGGAAGCCCTCGGCGCGCGTGACGTTGCCGAGATCGCCGCGCAGCCCCTCGGCGGGGTCGTCGCTGTCGGTCCAGAACATGCACAGGTAGCCGAGGTCCGCGAGCGGGTCCCCGATCGTCGCCATCTCCCAATCCAGGACCGCCGCCAGATGCGCGGGCGCCTCGGCGCGGTAGATCGTGTTGCCGAGCCGGAAGTCCCCGTGGACGATCGTCGCCGGTCCCGACTCCGGGAGGTTGTCGGCGAGCCACTGGCCGACGCTCTCCACTGCCGGGATCTCGCGGGTCTTGTTGTGCTCCCAGAGGCCGCCGAAGCGGCGCAGCTGGCGTTCGAGGTAGCCGGTCGGTTTGCCGAAGTCCTCGAGGCCTGCGGCACGCCAGTCCACCGCGTGGATCTCCACCAGCGCGTCGATCAGCTCCTCGGCGATCAGCCGCCGCTGCGGCGGCGTGTCGAGGGCCGCGGGCACGCTCGCGACGATCACGTCGCCCTCGATCCGCTCCATCACGTAGAACGGCGCGCCGATGATCTGCTCGTCGTCTCCGACGGCGAGCACGGCGGGCACGCGTGCCGGGGTGTCCGCGAGGGCGCGCAGCAGCCGCGCCTCGCGGAGCACGTCGTGCGCGCTCGGCGGCAGCGGCGGGCGCGGCGGGCGGCGCAGGACGAACTCCTCGCCGCCCCGCTCGACCAGGTAGGTGACGTTCGAGTGGCCCTCGCCGATCGGGCTCGCGCGGACCTCGCCCTCGCCGAGGCCGTGGGCGTCCAGGAACGCCTCCAGCGGGTCGAGCACGAGCAGTGGTGGACGGCTGTTAGCCTGCCCCTCCTCCGCCGTGCGGACGATGTCGTCTGGCGCGACCGGTGCGCTCACGGACGGGAACCTATAGCGACCGCAACCTTCCCTGCGCTGAGGTGTCTCAATCGACCATGCCCAGATTCCGTTCCCTCACACTCCCCCTCCTCGCCGGCCTTCTGGCGGCCGCGCCCTGGCGCTTCCGGCCGGCGCCGCCGCCTCCCAGAGTCAGACCACTTACTTCGAGGCCGGCTCGGCGCTGCTCGAAAGCCACGACCAGGCGAAGGTCTTCTCCCAGATGCAGACGCTCGGCGTCAAAGCCCTGCGCGTGGAGCTCTCTTGGGCCTCGGTCGTCCCCTCGGCGGGCAGCGCCACGAAGCCTGCCTTCGACGCGACCAACCCCGCCTCGTACAACTGGGCGCTCTACGCGCCGGTGCTCGCCCGCGCGCAGGCCCTCGGCTGGCCCGTGCTGCTGACCGTCACCTCGCCGGTGCCGCGCTGGGCGACCTCCAACAAGAAGGCGCCGTACGTCACGCGTCCCGACCAGCACGACTTCCAGGAATTCATGACCGCCGTCGCGCGCGAGTTCGGCTCGCAGGTCTCGGTCTACTCGATCTGGAACGAGCCCAACCACCCGGCCTTCCTGCTGCCGCAATGGAGCTCCAGCGGCAAGCCGGCCTCGCCGCGCATCTACCGCGGCCTCTACCAGTCCGGCTACGAAGGTCTCGTCGCGTCCGGCCTCACGCACCCGAAGGTGCTGTTCGGCGAGACGGCGCCGACGGGCTTCGACACCGTCAACCCCCGCCGTGAAGGCTCGCGCGCTCTGCTTCACGACGTCGCGCCGCTCGCGTTCCTGCGCGAAGCGCTGTGCCTGAACGCCCGCTACCGCCCGTGCGGGCTCGTGCGGGAAGCTGCAGATGAGCGGCTACGCCCACCACGCCTACACCAAGGCCGTCAACCCGCACTGGGTCAGCGCCAAACGCGACGACGTCACGATCGGCTCGCTCTCGCGGCTGTCGCGCGCGCTCGACAAAGCGGCCGCCGCCGGTGCGATCCCGTCGCACCTGCCGATCTACCTCACCGAGTTCGGGGTCCAGAGCTTCCCGAACCACGAACTCGGCGTCACCGTCGCCAAGCAGGCCGAATACGACGCGATCGCCGAACACATCGCCTGGTCGAACGCGCGCGTGGCCGCCTTCTCGCAGTACCTGCTGAAGGACGACCCGCTCGGCGGCAAACCCGGATCGAGCGTCGCCGGCGGCGCGATCGGCTTCCAGACCGGGCTCGAGTACGAGAGCGGGAAGGCGAAGCCGCTGTACCTGGCCTGGCCGGTGCCGCTGACCGTCAGCCGCAGCCACGGCGGCTACTCGCTGTGGGGCCTCGTGCGGCCGGCGACCGGGTCGACGAAGGTGACCGTGCTGGTGCAGCGCAAAGGCTCGCGTTCCTGGCGGGTTCTGAAGACGGTCACCACCAACAGCCGCGGCTACTGGGCGCTCGGCTCGCACACCGCCGGCACCGCCTGGCGCGTGCGCTGGAAGAGCGCGCAGGGCAGCACCTACGAAGGCCCGCCGGTCCACGCGTACTGACAGGGTCGGCCGGCGTTCCGCGCCGGCCTCCGCGGGGAGAGGGCTCGTGGGGCGGCTCGGCGTGCGCGCCGCCCTACGATTGCTTCATGCCCGAGTTGCCCGAGGTCGAGATCACCGCACGGCTGCTCGACGGTGCGCTCGGCGGGCGCCGCATCGACTCGGCGCTCGCGCCGGGCATCAACGCGCTGAAGACCTATGACCCGCCGCTCAGCGCGCTCGAGGGGCGGACGATCGCCGGCGTACGTCGTCGGGGCAAGAACCTGATCGTCGACGTCGGCCCGCACGGAGCGCCCGCCGACGGCGACCTCGCGCTCCTCATCCACCTGATGTCGGCGGGGCGGCTGCAGCTGTTCGACAAGCCCGCCGGCCCGCGCGACCGCACCTCGCGGCTGCTGGTGCGCATCGAGCCCCTCCCCGGGGAGCAGGAGCGCCCCGAGCTGCGCCTGCGCGAGTTCGGCTCCAAGCAGGCCGCGTGGGTGAAGCTGCTCGCGGCGGACGCGTTGGAGGACGACGAGGCGCTCGCGAAGCTCGGCCCGGAGGCCTGGCCGGACCCGGGCAGCGCCGAGGAGCTGCGCGAGCTGCTCGACGCGCCGCGCCCGCTGCACTCGCTGCTGCGCGACCAGCGCACGATCGCCGGCATCGGCCGCTCATGGGTGGATGAGATCCTGTGGGAGGCGCGCCTCTCGCCTTACAAGCGCGGCGCCGACCTCGACCCCGAGGAGGCGGTGGCGCTGCGCGAGGCGATCGTCTCGACGCTGGGCGGGGCGCTGGAGCACTACGAGCAGACGATCTCGCTGCCGATCCCCGACAAGCTGCCGATGCCGCTGAAGGTCCACCGCCACGAGGGCGAGCCGTGCCCGCGCTGCGGCGAGACGCTGCGAGCCGTGCACTTCGAGGACTACGTCGTCGCCTACTGCCCGCGCGAGCAGACCGAGGGGCGCGTGCTCAAGGACCGGCGGCTGTCGCAGGCTGCTGAAGTAGCGGGCGGCGGGGCCCTTGTAAACCGTCCCGTTACCTGGGTCCGTCCGGGGGTCGACAGGCCGGAGTCGTTCGGATACGTTGCTGCTGGCGCGCGTCGCGGAAGGGCGCGTCGCAGGAGGCTGATCTCGAGAGGGGCAAGGAGGAGAGGGAGATGAGGGGCTCGCATGCCGTGACGGTCGGACTGTGAGCGGGCGTCGTCGTGGTGGTGGTCGCCGAAGGTTGCTGCGAGGTGCGATCGTCGCCTCGCTGGCGGCGCTGTGCGCGCTGCCGGCTGCGGCGTCGGCCTGGGAACAGCAGGGGCCGCCGCTGAGCGCGCCGGCGAACGGCGCCGGGGTCGACTACGACCACGTCGCGATCGCCAGCGACGGCAACACAGCCGTCGTGGACGCGGCGGAGACCGCGAAAGCAAAGGTATACGTGCGCAGCGGCAGCACGTGGACGGTGCAGGCGACCCTCTCGGCGATCGGCGGGGGGAAACAGTTCCCAGCGCCGTCGCGATCTCCGGCGACGGGAACACGATCCTGCTCTCTGAGCCCGCCGTAGAAACGATCGGGGACGTGCTCGTCTTCACCCGCACGGGTTCGACGTGGAGCCAGACCGCCACGCTCGCCATGAAGGAACTGCCGGAAGACATCTTCGGCAGCCCCGAGTTCGGCCGCAGCCTCGCCCTCTCGGCCGACGGCAGCACCGCCGTGATCGGCGGGCCCACCGAAGCGGTCGAAGGACCCCAGGAAGGCAACGTCTGGGTCTTCGCGCACGACGAATCGGGCTGGCACCAGCAAGGTCCGGCTCTTGGAAGTTCCCACCGCTCCCGTGCTGCTGGGCAAGTCGGTCGCCGTGTCCGCGGACGGTTCGCGCCTGATCGCCGGCGCCGCGGCGCGGCATACACCTTCGAACGCAAAGGGGAAGCGTGGTCGCAGGTAGGCGGCGAACTGACGAGCGGGCTCACCGCCTCTCAGTTCGGGACCAGCACGGCCCTCTCGGCCGAAGGCGACACCGCCCTCGTGGGAGCCCCCAAAGCCGCGAAGGTATTCCCGTACGTGTTCGGCGGCGAAGGCTTCGTCCAGCAGGGTGAACCTCTCGCCGGCGCCGAAGGCACCAAATTCGGTCAGGCCGTCGCCCTCTCCGCCGACGGGAACACCGCGCTGATCGGCGAGCCGGGCGCTGCCCCGAAGGTCGGAGCATCTGGGCGCCGTCGCCATCTTCCGGCGCAGCGGCGAAACCTGGGCTCAGGAAGGCGCGGCGTTCGGCGGCAGGGACGGCAACGAACCCGGCGCGGAAGGGTTCGGGGGAACGGTTGCGATGTCGGCGGACGGCTCCACGCTGATCGTGGGCGGAAACGAACCAGACGGACAGGCATGGGTGTTCGTGCCGGGGACCGAACCGCCTCCGCCTCCGGCCCCGACCGTGGCGACGGGCTCCGCCAGCGCGGTCACCGAAACGAGCGCGACCGTGGCGGGAACGGTCAACCCGCAGGGCGCATCGACCGTTTGCTCGTTCCAGTACGGACCGATCAAAGAAGGGGAATCGAGCGAAACGTATGCGAACAGCGCGCCGTGTTCGCCGTCGCCGGGCTCCGGCACCACCACGGTCAGCGTCCACGCCGCGCTAAGCGGCCTGTCGGCGGCCGGCCATTACCACTACCGCCTGGTCGCCGCGAACGAAAGCGGCACGAGCTATGGAACGGAGCGGTTCTTCCAGGCCGCGGGTGGGCCCGTCATCACCAAGATGACCCCCAGCAAAGGTCCCGCGAGCGGTGGCTACACGGTCGTCGTGAAGGGCAGCGGCTTCGCGGAGGTGACACACGTCCGGCTCGGCGCGACCGAAGTCCCGAGCTTCACGGTCAACCCCAACGGGCTCGAAATCAAACTGACGGTGCCGCCGGTGGAAGCCGGCAAGCTGGACCTCACCGTGGAAACGTCGACGGGCGCGACGAACGCACCCGGCGGCAAGGCGATCTTCAAGGTCAAGCCGAAGCTCCTCGAAGTGACCCCGAACTCGGCTCCGGTGCTCGAACAGAAGACCGTGACGGTCAAGGGCGAAGGATTCGTGATCGGCGACGAAGTCGACCGCTTCGAGTTCAACAAGCTTCGAGCGGTTTCCGTCGAATGTCCGTCGCATGAGGAATGCACGATGGTGGAGCCGGGCTCGCCGGTGAAGGGCAAGCCGGGGCCGGTCACGGTGCTCGTCGAACTCCCGGACGGCACCAAGGCCACAGGCAAGGGGCTGTTCACCTTCACCCCGTAGCGGCCGCGAGCGTGGCCCCGGTCCGTCCCTCTCGGGCCGAGGCCACGCGCTGCGTCGTCGGGAGACGCATTAGCGACCGCACCATGAGAACGCGCCGGGGGGCTCGAGGTTGGGTGGCTGGGAGATCGCGGGCTTGGCGACGCAGCCTGTCGGTGCCGATCGCTTGAGGCACACTTGCCCGTATGCGAGATCCCCGGGTGGATGAGTACATCGATGCACTTCCGGCGTGGCAGCAGAGCATCTGCAGCACGGTCCGGCGCTCGGTCCATGCTGCCGACCCAGAGGTTGAGGAGACGATCAAGCGCTCCGATCGCCCGTACTTCGTCCTGCAGGGCAATGTTTGCGCTCTTCTCGCCGCCAAGGATCACGTGAACGTCTTCATCTATGACCCGATCGCAGTCGATCCCGGGGGCATCATCAATCAAGGCCAAGGAAATGCCACCGCTCGCGCGATCCAGGTGCGCAGAGATGAGCCGATCGACGAGGAGGCCCTGATCGCCCTGCTCAGGGCGGTGATCGCCAACAACCGGGCCGGCGGCTGGCGGCGGCTCGCCGGCGCCGGGCGACGCCGGTGAACCGATCGTTGACACGCCCGGACCGAGGCGCGCGTAGGATCGAAACGTGGCATCCGTCGGAGGAGCTGTGCGCGCCGGCGTCCGCCGCCGGAAGGGCCGCCAGGGCCAGCACCGCGAGTGTGGTGAGAGAGAGCCTTCTGATCATGCCGCGACCGTAGGAGGGGCGTTGAACGGATCCTTGACGGGCCTTCTCACGCGGCCCGCCCAGGGCCCCCCACAGACGCACCACGTACACTCGCCCGGTCCAAATTAAGGGGGGAGCATGGCCGTCGGTATTCGCATCACGCTGCCTGGCGTCGGGGTTGAGGAATTCGATCGAGTCGACGCGGCGATCGACGTACGCGGCAATCATCCGGACGGGCTGATCTTCTCGGCGTCCGGTCCCATCGACGGCGGATGGCGCGTGATCGACCTATGGGAGTCGCGCGCTCACTTCGATGCGTTCGGCGCGGACCGGATCGGGCCGGCGGTCGCCGCCACGGGCGTGTCGGTCCAGCCAGACATCGCCGAGTTCCCGGTGCACGAGTATGTCTCGCGAGCCGCCGACTCTGCGGCGGAGTAAGACGCTCCCGCTTGGCGCCGGGGTATGCTCGCGCGGTGATCGAACCCGGCGATGAAGCCCCCGACTTCGAGCTCCCCGACCAGGACGGTCGCGCCGTCAAGCTCGGCGACTTCGCCGGACAGATGCTCGTCCTCTACTTCTATCCCAAGGCTGCCACGCCGGGCTGCACGACGCAGGCGTGCGGCGTCCGCGACCACCTCGCCGACTATTCGGACGCCGGCGCCGTCGTGCTCGGTGTCTCGCCCGACCCCGTCAAGAAGGTCAAGTCCTTCCACGAGAAGGAGGGGCTGAACTTCTCGCTGCTCGCCGACGAGGGGCACGCCGTCGCCGACGCTTACGGCGTCTGGGTCGAGAAGTCGATGTACGGCAAAACGTACTTCGGCAACGAGCGTACGACCTTCGTGATCGGTCCCGACGGCGTCGTCGCGAGCGTGCTGCGCAAGGTCAAGCCCGCCGAGCACGACGAGCGCGTGCTGGCGGCGCTGCGCGAGGCCGCTCCGCCGGTCGTCTGACAGACGCCTCGTACCGTCGCGTGAGCTCGCGCGGTCACCCCCCTGACATTCCAGATAGCGGATGGCTCAGGCCGACATCGAGCCATTAACAATTTGTTAGGGTTTCGCCCGCCGCGGCTCGGCCGTGGGTGCCCGGAAGGGGGGCTGACTTTGGAGGGTCGCCAGCAGTCCGGGGTTCATGCTGTCGAAGCTCTCTCGCGGCCGGCCGGAGGGGTCTGCCCGCCTACGAAAGGATCCAAATGAAGCACTGGACACGTAAGCCATCCCTGAGACGGTCGTGCCTCGCCGCCGCTGCGGCCGGCTCGCTGCTCGCGATCGGCGCCGCTCCCGCGGCGTCCGGCGCGGCGACGCTGCCGACGCTGAACATCTCGGTCGGCAAGACCGCGATCACCGCCTCCGGCGCAACCGTCTCGGGCGCCGTGAACATCGTCACCACGTCCGAAAAAGGGCTGAAGGAACCGACGGCGATCCTGTTTCAGCTGAAGCCCGGCGTGACGCCGGCGGAATTCGAAGCGTTCGCCAAATCGAAGCAGTTCTCGGACCCGAACAACGCCGACAAGCTCGGCTCGATCGTGTTCGACGACGAAGGCGTGCCCGGCGGCAAGACCGAAGCCCAGACCGTGCTCACGCCCGGCACCTACGTCCTGTTCAACGCCGAAGGCGAACACCCGACCAACCCGCCGCACGCGATCCTGACGATCACCGCCGCCCCGGCTCCCGCCGCGCTGCCGGCGGCGCAGGCGGTAGAGAAGACGATCGAGTTCGGCTTCCGCGGGCCGACCACGCTGAAAGTGGGCGAGGTCGTGCGCTTTGAAAACGAAGGCTTCCTCGTTCACATGAACGTCGCCTTCCCCGTCAAGAGCAAGCGTGCCGCGACCGAAGCGGCCCGCTTCCTGAAGGAAGGCAAGGAAAAGAAGGTGTTCAGGCTGGTCAGCGGCCAGCCGTTCAGCTTCTACGGCCCGCTCGGCGCGGGCGCCTTCCAGCAGGAGACGATCACCCAGAAGCCCGGCTGGTACGTCCAGGCCTGCTTCATGGCCACGCAGGACGGCCGCGTCCACACCTCGCTGGGGATGGAGCGCGCCTTCCACATCGTCAAGTAGGAGGGGGGTCGGCCGGCGCTCCGTGCCGGCCTCCGCCGCTCGGCCACCGTCCGCCGCCGCGCCTCGTGCTCGGCGGCGGACGCGCCGCTGCGCCGTTGGGCGCGCGGCCCCTTTCAGCGGATCAGCGAGTCCATCCGCGTCGCGCGGATCGTCTCGCGGAGCGTGTCGAGCGCGCCGTGACGCGGGCGCCAGCCGAGCTCTTTGCGCGCCTTCGCGGTGCTCATGATGACCGGCTCGCGGAACGCGGCGATCCACTGCGCCTGGGCGGGCAGGAACCCCAGCCGGGAGACGGCCTCGGCGGTCGCTCCGACTGCGAGCTCCGGCACCGGGATCGAGTACCAGCCGAGCTCGTCGGCGAGCTGGCGGACGGTCAGCTCGCCCGGTCCCGCGAGGTTGTAGACGCCCGGCTTGCCGCGGCCGAGCGTCGCCGCGCGCATCGCGGTTGCGACGTCGTCGTGGTGGACGAGCTGGAACGGGACGCCTGGGTCGGGGAGCACCGGCCGCAGGATCGGGACGCCTTCGAGAAGGCTCAGGACCGGCCCCGGCAGCCGGTCGGAGACCTGCGTGTAGGGAAGGCTGTCGATCAGCAGCGGCGCCTGCGGGCCGGCGACGATGCAGGGCCGGAACACATATGCCTTCGTGCGCGAGCCGTACAGGGAGTCGGCCAGCAGGGCCTCGACCTCGGCCTTCTGCGCCGAGTAGTAGTGAGCCGAGGTGCCACGCGCGGGAACGTCCTCGGTCAGCGGCTGCGGGTTGTCGCCGTGGAAGCCGTACGCCGCGACCGAGGACGCGTAGATCAGGCGTTTGGTGCCCGCGGCGGCGGCGGCCTCGAACACGTTGCGCGAGCCGTCGAGGTTGACGCGGCGGCTCGCGCGCGCCCCGCCCATGATCATGAACGCGAGGTGGATGACGACGTCCGCGCCTTCTACGAGGCGGTTGACCTTGCGCCGGTCGAGCACGTCGCCGCGCCGGTAGACGACCTTCTTCCAGCCGCGCTCGGTGGGGTCGAACGGCCGCCGGGCCATGCCGAGGATCTCGCCCACCTCGCGCGAGCGCTCAAGGGCCGCCACGACGGCCTGGCCCATCTCCCCGGTTGGGCCTGTGACCGCAACGGTGAGCGGCCGGGGCCGTCGCGCTTTCGCGGGGGAGGCCATACGGCGTTTCTATCGCATCGACGGCCGGAGAGTGCGGACCCGTCTCGAGCGGCGGTAGATTCCTCGCGATGAGTGGAGCCGATCTGGGCACCGCCGTCTCGGTCTTCCTGGCCAGCGCGGTGGAGTGCGTCGAGGCGCTGACGATCGTGCTGGCGGTCGGCTCGACGCGCAGCTGGCGCTCCGCGTTCGCGGGCGTGGGCGTGGCTTTCCTCGCGTTGGCGGTCGCGGTCGCCGTGATCGGCGGCGGCCTCTCGGCGCTCCCCGTCGACGACCTGCGTGTGGCGGTCGGGCTGTTCCTGCTCGCGTTCGGCATGCATTGGCTGCGCAAGGCGGTCCTCCGCGAGGCCGGGCGCAAGGCGATGCACGACGAGGAGGTCGCATACGCGCGCGAGCTCGAGGCCGCACAAGCGGCAGGACGGGCGCAGCCGGGGTGGGACGCGTACTCGTTCTCGATCGCCGCGAAAGGCGTGCTGATCGAGGGGCTCGAGGTCGCGCTGATCGTCGTCACGATCGGTGCGCCGCGCGGGCGCACAGGCCTCGCCGCAGCCGCGGCGGTTCTGGCGGCGCTCGCGGTCGCGGCCCTGGGGGTTGCGGCGCGCCACCCGCTCTCGCGGGTCCCCGAGAACACTCTGAAGTTCGCCGTCGGCGTGGCGCTGACCGCGTACGGGATCTTCTGGACGGCCGAGGGTGCCGGCCTGGCCTGGCCCGGGGGGGACGCGTTCCTGCTCGTGCTCGTCGCGGCCGTGCTCGCGTGCTCGCTCACCGCCGTTCACCTGCTCCGCCGCCGCGAGCCCGCGCGAGCCGGCGGGTAACAGACCGGCGGTGCTGCCGGCATCGCCCACGCAAGCGAAGCTCTCGAACAGGCCTGGCCGCCGTCCTCTGGTGGGGCGCGGCCCTCGGCGCTCGCCTACTCCCGGCAGGCCCTGCTGCTCGCTCCGGCGGCGATCCTCGCCATGGGACTGCTGTGAGCCGGCCGGGGGCGAGCGGCGGCTCCCGTACATTTGAGACGTGCTTGCAGCTTCGCTCGGGCAGAGCCTCAGCTCGTTCTTCGACGCGGTCGGCCAGTTCTTCTCCGACCTGGCCGCCGTGCACTGGCCGGCGCTTCTGATCGGGCTGCTGTTCTTCGGCGCGAACCTCACGATCCGCTCGCGCGCCTTCTTCAACAGCCTGCGCGCCGCCTATCCGTCGGTCAGCTTCGAATGGCGGCGGATCTGGGGCGCCTACGTCGCCGCCGTCGGCTTCAACAACGTCGTCCCCGCGCGCGGCGGCGATGTCATCAAGCTGTTCCTCACGAAGTCCTCGATCCCCGGCTCGCGATACCCCACGGTCGCGAGCGCGTTCTTCGTGGAGTCCGTGTTCGACGCCTGTGTCGGCGTGCTGGTGCTCGTCTACGCGTTCACGCAAGGGATCTTCCCGAAGCCGCCCGATTTCGCGAAGCTGAGCTCGTTCGACATCTCCTTCTTCGCGGAGCACTTCCGCTTCACGCTGTTCCTGGTCACGCTGCTGGCGGTGATCGGGATCGTGGCCTACGCGTTGCTGTCGGTGCGCGCCCGTGCGTTCTGGCTCAGAGTCCGTCAGGGGCTCACGATCCTCACCGACAGACGCCGCTACCTGCGCGAAGTCGCGGCCCTGCAGGCGGTCGCTTGGGGATGCCGGTTCGCGGGGTTCTGGTTCCTGCTGGAGGCGTTCCGGGTCCCAGCCTCGGTTCAGAACGTGCTGCTCGTGTTCGCCTGCGGCCAGGTCGCCGGCGCGGTGCCCTTCACGCCGGGCGGGGCCGGAGTGCAGCAGGCGCTGCTGGTGAAGGTGTTCTCCTCGAAGGCCGGCGCGACCGTCGTCGCGGCCTACTCCGTCGGGCAGCAGATCGCGATCGCGGCGTTCACGGCGGTGGCCGGCCTCGCAGCCGTGATCTTCATCTTCCGCTTCCGCTCGTTCAAAGAAGTGATAACTGCCGGACGCGCCTCACAGCAGGCGGAAAAGCAGGCCGAGCGGGAAGGACGGCCCGCGCCGGAGGAGCCGCCGCCCACCGAGCCGCCGCCACCGCGGCGCCCGGGGCGGGCGGGAACTTCCTACTGAAGGCCCTCGCGCGCCTCGCGAACGAGCGCGACCGCCTCGGGGAAGACGCGTGCGATCACGGTGCGGATCTGCTCGGCCTGAGCCTCGGCGTTGCCTTGGACGTTCACCCGCCCGACAGCAGCGACCGTCATGTCGACGGCGAGCTTGATCGCGTTGTCGGCCCAGGCGAGGCGCTGGCTGCCCTGCATCTGCTCAGCGAACTCAGCCAGCCTGCGCTGGATCTCCTCCGGGTCGCCGAACATGTCTCCGAAGCCGCCGCCCTCCATGCTCAGATCATAGACTGCGCTGCTCGATGCACAGCGCAGCGGAGATCCGCGATCAGACCGAGCATGAGCTGAACCGGCGCCAGCGCCTGGCGGTGCCGTCGTTCGCCGGCGGCTTCCTGTATCTGCTCAGCGCGATCGTCATCACCTCCACGCTCAACGGGCTGCCGACGGTCGGCCCGCTGCAGGGCCTCACTCCGGCTCTGCAGGGTGTCGCTGAACCCGCCGTCAGCCCGCGGGCAGCCGAGGTCAAATACATCTCGCATCACGCCTTCTCGTTCGTCGCCGGCAGCGTGCTGGCGGCGATCGCGATCCTCGTCCTGATGCTGGTCCTGCTGCTGTTGTTCGACGCGAGCGCGTTCCGGCGCCCGCAGACCTGGCCGCCGGCGCGGATCCTCGTTCTCGCCGGCGGGATCGCGGTGGCCGCCGCGAGCATCGCGCACGAGGTCGTCTACGCGGTCGAGACGCACAAATTCGCCACCGGCCACGACTTCTCCCGCCATGCAGTCGAAAACGCGCTCACCAAGAGCGCCTCGAACCAGATCGTCGCCTACCTGTCGCTGCTCGCGGGGATCGCGCTCGTGGTCGGGATGATCGTCGTGATGCTGGGCTCGCTGCGCACCGGCCTGCTGCCGCGCTGGCTGGCGTTCCTCGGGATGTTCAGCGCGCTGCTGATCCTGCTGCCGAACATCGGCCCGACGCTGCAGCTGATCCCCGCCTTCTGGCTCGTGATGGTGGGCATGCTGCTGAGCGGTCGCTGGCCGGGGGGCGACCCGCCTGCGTGGGAGGCCGGGGAGGCGCGACCATGGCCGAGCCGCGCGCAGGTGCAGGCCGAACGTGCCGGTCGTGCGGGCAAGCCGGCCGCCGTCGCAGCGGCGGACGGCGATGCCGCGCCGGCGCCCACGCAGCCCTCGCCCTCGGCGTCCGCGCGCAAGCGGCGCCGCAGGCGCGGACGCAGCTGACGGCGCCCCGCCGGAGCGCCTGTCCGGATTCGGACGCCGGGCGCGGTTACGGACCGCAGTACCGATTGACGCCCGGGCGCCGGGGTAGCTGGGTGACATAGGGAACGAGGAGGGCAGCGCCCAGCCTCGCTCGTACTGCGATCGAAGGAGTCACCGATGGCGGCTACTGCCCCGATCCAACGAGACCCGACCGCCGGCACACGCGCGCGTGTCGAGCCTCCCGTCCTCGGCTTCAAACCGGCCGACCCGGGTCCTCTGGGGCTCGCGGCGTTCGCCATGACGACGTTCGTGCTGTCGATGTTCAACTCGAACCTCGTCAGCAACAAGGGCGCCCCGGTCGTGCTCGGCCTCGCGCTGGCCTATGGCGGGATCGTCCAGGTGCTTGCGGGCATGTGGGAGTTCCGCACCGGCAACACCTTCGGCGCGGTCGCCTTCTCCTCGTTCGGCGCGTTCTGGATCTCCTTCTGGGCGCTCAACGTGTTCTACGCGAAGGACATCACTGGCAACCTCGGCCACGCGCTCGGGCTGTACCTGTGGGCGTGGGCGATCTTCACTGCCTATATGACAGTTGCCGCCCTGCGCGTGAGCGGCGCCGTCCTGCTCGTGTTCGTGCTCCTGACCGCGACCTTCATACTGCTCGCGATCGGCAACACGGGCCCCAACGAAACCGTGCTGCACTGGGGCGGGTACATCGGGCTCGCGACCGCCGCTGCCGCTTGGTACGCGTCGTTCGCGGCGGTGGTGAACTCGACCTTCGCGCGGACGATCCTTCCGGTGATCCCGCTCAACGTCGGCGCCCGCCGCGCGGGCGACATCGAGGTGTAGGGTGGCGCCATGAGCACCCCGACCGACGAGCAGGCGGGCGGCGACGGGCTCGACCGGGAGCTTGCGGACCTGCTGGACGTGGAGCGCTTCCCGCCGCCGCAGGCGTTCCGCGAGCAGGCGCTGCTCAAAGACCCTGCGGTCTACGAGCGTGCCGCCGCCGATCCGCAGGCCTGGTGGGTGGAGCAGGCCGAGCAGCTGCACTGGTTCAGCCCGTGGGAGCAGGTGCTCGACGACTCGAACCCGCCTTTCTACGAGTGGTTCACGGGCGGGACCCTGAACGTCTCCTACAACTGCCTGGATCGCCACGTGGAGGCAGGCCGCGGCGAGCGGATCGCCTACCACTGGCGCGGCGAGGACGGCACCGAGCGCGACATCACCTACGCCGAGCTGCTGGCGGAGGTGAAGCGTTTCGCGGGCGCGCTGAAGAACCTCGGCGTCGGCAAGGGCGACGTCGTCGGGATCTACCTGCCGATGATCCCCGAGGTGGTGGTCGCGATGCTCGCCTGCGCACGCATCGGCGCCCCGCACAACGTCGTCTTCGGAGGCTTCTCCGCCGAGGCGGTGCGCGAGCGGATGGAGTTCTCGGAGGCCAAGGCGCTGATCACGGTGGACGGCGCGGCGCGCAAGGGCCAGACCGCGCCCGTCAAGCAGCGCGTCGACGAGGTGATGGGCGATCTGGCGACGCTCGAGCACATCGTGGTGGTGCGCAGCAAGGGCGTCGAGTGCCCGATGACCGACGGGCGCGACGTCTTCTACGACGAGATCCTCGCGGCGGCCGACCCGGAGTGCCCGGCCGAGGAGCTCGACGCGGAGCATCCGCTGTACATCCTCTACACGTCCGGCTCGACTGCGAAGCCCAAGGGCATCCTGCACACCACCGGCGGCTATCTGACCGGAGTCTCGGCCACCCACCGCTACGTGTTCGACCTCAAGCCGGAGAGCGACGTGTACTGGTGCGCCGCCGATGTCGGCTGGGTCACCGGGCACTCCTACATCGTCTACGGGCCACTGTGCAACGGCGCCACCTCGGTGATGTGGGAGGGCGCGCCCGACTACCCCGACAAGGGCATCTGGTGGGAGATCGTCGAGCGCTACGGCGTCACCATCCTCTACTGCGCCCCGACCGCGATTCGCGCCTGCATCAAGTGGGGGGCGCAGTGGCCGGGCAAGCACAACCTGGAGAGCCTGCGGCTGCTCGGCTCGGTCGGGGAGCCGATCAACCCCAAGGCCTGGCTCTGGTACCACAAGGTGATCGGGGGCGAACGCTGCCCGATCGTGGACACCTGGTGGCAGACCGAGACGGGCGGGGTGATGATCACGCCGCTGCCGGGGATCACCGAGACCAAGCCGGGGTCGGCGACGCAGCCGTTCCCGGGCGTCTTCGCCGAGGTCCGGGACGAGTCCACCGGCGAACCGATCGAGGAGGGCCAGGGTCTTCTCGTCCTCACCCGCCCGTGGCCTTCGATGCTGCGCACCCTCTACAAGGAGGAGGATCGCTTTGTCGAGACCTACTTCAAGCGCTTCGGCCCCGAGACCTACCTCGTGGGCGACGCCGCCCGCAGGGACAAGGACGGCTACTTCTGGGTGATCGGGCGCATCGACGACGTCGTCAATGTCTCAGGCCACCGTCTCTCGACTGCCGAGGTGGAGTCGGCGATCGTCGCGCACTCGGACGTCGCCGAGGCCGCGGTCATCGGCCAGCACGACGAGGACACCGGACAGGCGATCGTCGCGTTCGTGACGCTTCAGGGCGACCTGCAGGGAGACGAGCAGACGGTGGACGGGATCCGCGGCACGGTCGCTGAGCGGATCGGCAAGTTCGCGCGTCCCAAGCGGATCATCTGGGCGGAGGACCTGCCCAAGACACGCTCCGGCAAGATCATGCGCCGCCTGCTGAGGGACATCGCAGAGGGCCGTGCGCTCGGCGATGTCACAACGCTTCGCGACCCGACGGTCATGGAGCAGCTCGAAGGCAAGGTCTCCGAGCTCCAGGCGCAGGAAGCCTAGGGCGCGGGCTCCTACCCGCGCCCGGGCCCGACAAACCTCGTGCAACAAACGCTGCACGGCTAAAGTCGCGCGGTCTCCTACGCGATAGGAGACGCAGTAGCGCGTAGAAAATCGAGCCCGGAGGGGGCGGAGACAGCTTCCCCGCGTGCTCCCGACAAAGGCACTCTCGCCGTGAGGCGAGGTCGCAAAGCCAGGGGTCTCCCAGCGAGACAGCCCAGCTACCGAAGGAGACCGACATGCACTCCAGCCCTCGCTGGGCGCCGGCCGGCAGGACCCTGCTCGCACTCGGCATCGTCTCGCTGCTCGCGCTCCTCCCGAGCGCCGCCTCGGCCGCCCGCCACGGGCGCCATGCCCACAAGACCTCCTTCGCGGCCGCGCTGCGCTCCGCGTCCAAGCACGCCCACCGCGCCGACCGCCGCCTCGTCGCACAGGCGCGTGCGCTTCGCAGCTGCCTGCGCACCGGCGGTGCCTGCGCGCACCTGCACCAGAACGTCCAGCGCGCCGGACGCGCGTTCACCGCCGCCGAGCGCAACCTCGCCGCGAAGGCGCGCCGCTCGAACCGCTCCGGCGCATCGAGCTCGGCGCTCGCCCGCCCGCCCGCCCTCTCCGCCAGCGGCTACAAGCTCGACTGGAGCCGCGTCGTGCACTCCACGGGCTACGTGCTCGTCAGCGCGGTGGCCGGGCAGCCCTATCACTACACCTACGTGCGCGGCAGGTCGGCGACCCCGCCGCCGGTGCCCGGGACGACCGTCAGCTACGCGGTCCGCGCGGCGGCGAGCTCCTCGCACTGGTCGAACATCGTCAAGGTGACCTACCCGGCCGCGCCGCCCGCGCCGACGCCGACGCCGCCTGCGGGCCCGCCGCACGAAGAACTCAACCGCAAGGCGGCGCCTGCCCTGCGCGTGTCCGGGCAGACACTGCAGTGGAACCTGGTCGCCAACGTCACCGCGTACATCCTGGTGACCAAGGTGCCGGGCCAGCCGGAAGCGTTCACGGCCGTCAGCGGCACCTCGACGACGCCCGCCGCGGTCGCCGGCAAGACCGTCACCTACTCGGTCCGCACCGCCGTCGACGGCAGCGAATGGGCGCCTCCCGTCACGATCGCCTACCCGGCGCCGCCGGCGCCCAAAGAAACCACGCCCCCGCCGACGAAAGAAGGCGGCTTCTCGGTGATCGGCACCGAAGGGTTCCAGCCGGGCATCAACTCGGGGACGAACCCGCAGGACTACACGGGCACCCAGGTGCTCGGCGCGAAGATCGTGCGCATCTCGATGTCGATCGGCGCCCCCGCCTCGGCGTGGGAATCAATCGTCGTCAACTACGCCGCCAAAGGTGTCCGGATCGCGCCGCTGGCGTCGTTCTCCGGGCGCCTGCCCTCGCCGGCCGAAGCGCAGAACATGGCGAACTGGGCGAAGGCCTATGGTCCGGGCGGCACCTTCTGGGCCAAACGGAGCGACGGCAACCTCGCCTTCCAGGCGATCGAGTTCGGCAACGAGACCTCCTACGGCTACCAGTACGGCGACAACGCGGGCACGCCCTCCTACCAGGCGCGCGCCCAGACCTACGCCGTGCGCGTGAAGGAAGCTTCCGAAGCGATCGCCGCGACCGGTGCCAAGGTCGGCGTCCTGGCCCAGGCCGACGACCCGTCGGGGAACTGGGTGAACGGCATGTACCAGGCCGTCCCGAACCTCGCCACCTACGTCTCCGGCTGGGTTGTCCACCCGTACGGGACCTCCGGGAAAGGCAAGATCGCGGGCCTCCTGCAGCAGACCGCTGCGCACGGCGCGCCGTCGAACATCCCGGTCGACATCACCGAGTGGGGCCTGTCCACAGACAACGGCGTCTGCGTCTACGAAAACTACGGGCTGAACCCGTGCATGACCTACGCCCAAGCCGCTGAACAGATCAAGAAGAGCGTGGCGGAAATCAAAGCGCAGATCGGCAACCGGCTCCAGCTGTTCCTCCTCTACCAGGTGCGCGACCAGCAGGCCGCCGGCGCCAGCAACGACCGCGAGGCGTACTTCGGGCTGCTCCAGCACGAAGATCAGCCCAAGGGCGCCTTCACCACCGCGGTGCAGGAACTGCTTGCGCTGTGAGTGAACCGCGGGCCGGCGCCGGCGGCCGGCCTCGCGCTCTAAGCCTCATGCGACGGCGCCCGTAGCTGCAACCGGCTGCGGGCGCTGGTCGTTCCTGGCCCGGCGCGATCGCCGCCCTAGCGAGACACGAGCAGTTCGCTGTTCGGGCTGCCGCTCAGCCTGAGCAGTTCCCGAGCCGAGACCGGCGTCGGATGCGCCGCCACGAAGCGTGTGACCGCGAAGGCTTCGTTCCTGCGCGCGGCCGCCAGCCGGAACCCGTGCGGCGCCTGCAGCGGAGCGTACGGCGCCGAGGGCGCACCGTAGGTGTGGCGGGTGCGGAGCACCGGGAAGGCGATTTCGCGGGCGACGAGAGTTCTCGCTCGCACTTCGCGCAGCGGGCCGAGGTAGACCGACAGCGGTGAGCCGCCGAAGCGTTCCACGACGATCACGCGCGGTTGGAGCGGCGCCGGCAGCGCCTGTGCCGCGCCGCGCCAGTCGTCGCGCTGGTAGCCGGGCATGAGGTTGGTGGCGACGATCACACCGAGCCCGATGGCGCACAGCGCGGCGCCGAGGGCGACGCCGGCGCGCCCCGCCCGTGCGCAACCCAGCCCGACCCCGATCAGCACCGCGAAGGGCACCCACGCGGCGATCACGTTGCGCCCGTCGAAGACGTCGATCAGGTGGGCGGCGGCCAGCACCAGAGGGATCCCGACGCCGGCCGCCGCCACGATCGCGGCATCGCGGGCGCGCTCGCGCTCCGCGCC
Organism: uncultured Solirubrobacteraceae bacterium; assembly: GCA_963738815.1. Lineage (GTDB taxonomy): Bacteria > Actinomycetota > Thermoleophilia > Solirubrobacterales > Solirubrobacteraceae > Palsa-744. Next base: position 61,213 of record CAVTXW010000007.1, on the reverse strand, counting down.
GCGGGCGCGAGTGACCACCAGCCAGATCGCCCCGAGCGCGAGCAGCGTGCTGAGCGCCGCGGTCCCGACCTGTCCCGGGGAGTAAAGGCCGACGAGGAACTGCTTGCCCGTCTCGCCGACGCGGTTGACGAGCGAGGATTCTTCGATCCAGCTGGCTTTGCCCGAGTTCCGCTGGTCGACGGCCAGCGGCAGCAGCGCGAGCCCGACCACCGCGACGGCGGCAACCGGCCAGAGGAGGCGCCGCCACCCCAGGCGCCGCCAGAGCATCAGGGCCTCGGGGATGAACAGGAAGGCGGCGAAGTAGTGCGTGAGCAGCGCGAGCACCGAGAAGGCGCCCCACCAGGCGAGGCTGCGGCCGTCCCCACGGGCCATCGCGCGCTGGAAGAACAGGAACGCCGCCGCGCAGAACATGATCAGCAGCCCGTACGCGCGCGCCTCCTGCGAGTAGTAGTACATCGCGGGGCTCACGACGGCCAGCGCGGCCGCCCAGCCTGCGACCCGGTCTGAGACCTCGCGCCCGCACGCCCAGACCAGCGGGATCGTGATCGTGCCCGCGAGCGCCGAGAGCGTGCGGAAGCCCAGCGGGCCGCTCCCGAAGATCCGCGTCCAGACCCACGCGAGCGAGTAGTAGAGGGGTGGCGTGGACTCGCTCGAGGACAGATGCGAGATCATCGAGCCGAAGCTGCGGTGCACGAGAGCGATCGTGATCGCCTCATCGCCCCAGATCGACTGCACGTCGAGGGTGCCGAAGCGCAGGGCGGCGCCGGCCACGGTCAGCGCGACCACGACCTGCAGCGCCGAGGGACGCCAGCCCGCGCGGGTCTCGGGCGTGCCGGCAGCCCTGGGCGTACGCGTCTCGGCGCGTGCGCTCATCGCCATGCAGAGAAGAATAGGTTCGGCTGCGGAGGCGTTGGACGGCTGCTCTAGGCGGCGGGGGCCACACAGGCGCTCCGAGCCCTGCCGAGGAGGGCCGGCCGGCGGCAACGGCCGGCCTCTGGGCGAGAGCCGCGCGTGCCACTAGGGGAGATCCCTTAGAACCGGGCCTTCGAGCGGTGCCATGATCTCAGGTATGTCCTCAGAGCAAGCCGCGGTCATGGGCGGCGAGCCGCGTGGGCGCCCGCGGCTGCGCCGCCGGCCCGACCAGGGCCTGCTCGGCGGCGTCTGCGCCGGGCTGGCCGAGCGCCTCGACGTGAACGTGAAAATCGTCCGCATCGTGGTGGCGGCGCTCGCGGGCGTCGGCGGCGTCGGCGTCGCGGCCTACGCCCTTGCCTGGGCGCTCGTGCCCGTCGCCCCCGACGAGCGAGGGAGCCGGGCGGCGCCCCGGCGCTTGGCGCGAGGCGGCGATGATCGTGGTCTGCGTGGTCGCGGTGCAGTGGGCGCTCCGCTACCTCGGCCTCGGTCTCGGCCAGTCGGTCTTCTGGCCGGCCGTGATCGGCGCGTGCGGGGTCGCGCTCGTGTGGCGTCCGACGGTGGGGGCTCCGGCCCCGGCGAGCCCCGAGGGCGGCCGGCGCTCGGTGCGAGCGCTGCTGCACGGGGCCGCGCGGCTCGACGGTCCGCGCGTGTTCGTCGGCGTCCTGATGGTGGCTTTCGCCGTCGCCGCGTTGCTCCACAGCGTCTCGGTGCTGCACAGCCTCGGGCGCGCGATCGGAGCCGTCGCGATCGTGGCAGGGGTGTTCGGGGCGTTGATCGTGCCCTGGTTCGTTCGCCTTGCGCGCAACCTCGGCTCCGAGCGCGCCGCGCGGATCCGCGAGCAGGAGCGCGCCGAGGTCGCCGCGCACCTGCACGACTCGGTCCTCCAGACGCTCGCGCTGATCCAGAAGCGTTCGGCCGAACCGCAGGAGGTCGCTGCGCTGGCCCGCCGCCAGGAGCGCGAGCTGCGCACCTGGCTGCACGAGGGGCGCGCGGCGCCGGATGCCGACACCGTGTCGACCGCGCTGCGCCAGGCGGCCGCGGAGGTGGAGGAACTGCACGGGATGCCGATCGAGGTCGTGACTGTCGGCGACAGGCCGCTCGACGCCTCGCTCGACGCGCTCGTGCTCGCCGCGCGGGAGGCGATGACCAACGCAGCCAAGTTCTCGGGCAGCGGGCGCGTCGATCTGTACGCCGAGGTCGGCGACGGGCGCGTCGAGGTGTTCGTCCGCGACCGCGGCGTCGGGTTCGACACGCAGGCGGTGCCGCCGGACCGGCGCGGCCTGCGCGACTCGATCCAGGGGCGGATGGAGCGCCACCGCGGCCTCGCTCGGGTCCGGAGCCGTCCCGGCGAGGGGACAGAGGTCGAGCTGCAGGTGGGCGGCGGGATGAGCGACGAGACCCGTCCTCGGGTCGTGATCGTCGACGACCATCGCCTCTTCCGGGCCGGCGTGAGGGCCGAGCTCGGGCAGCTCGTCGACGTCGTCGGCGACGCGGGCACGGTCGAGGAGGCCGTAGCGGCGATCGCCGCGCAGGGCCCCGACGTCGTGCTGCTCGACGTGCACATGCCCGACGGCGGCGGGGAGGAGGTCATCAAGCGCTCCGCCGGCGCGGAGCCCGCACCGCGCTTCCTGGCCCTGTCGGTGTCGGACGCAGCCGAGGACGTGATCGCGGTCATCCGGGCAGGCGCGCGCGGCTACGTGACCAAGACGATCTCCGGCCCGGAGCTCGCGGAGGCGGTGGCGCGGGTGGCCGAAGGTGACGCGGTCTTCTCGCCGCGGCTGGCCGGGTTCGTGCTCGACGCGTTCGCTTCGGCGCCTCCCGACCGGGCGCCGGCGGCGGACCCCGAGCTCGACCAGCTCACGCCGCGCGAGCGCGAGGTGCTGCGCCACATCGCGCGTGGCTACATGTACAAGGAGATCGCGAGGACGCCTCGGCATCTCCACCAAGACCGTCGAGGCGCACGTCTCCGCGGTCCTGCGCAAGCTCCAGCTCTCCAGCCGTCACGAGCTGAGCCGGTGGGCCGTTCAGCGCCATCTGGTCAGCTTCGAGTAGTGGTCGCGGAGCTCAGCTGTCGCTCCGGTGTGGCCCGAGCTATTACGTAGTGCGATATAACGTCGTACGTAGCTAGCGAGCCACTAGGGGCAATCCCCAATTGCGGTCCGCGGCCCGCACAGCGACAGTTGTCCCGCCCCTCGGATCCCCCAGAAGGAGTGGAATGCCCCCCGACCCAGAGCTCCGCCAGGACCGATCGCTCGCACCGGCGATCGAGACGCACGGCCTGACCAAGCGCTTCGGCGAGCGCACCGCGATCGACGGCGTCGACCTCTCGGTGCCGCGCGGCTGCGCCTTCGGCTTCCTCGGCCCGAACGGCGCAGGCAAGACCACCCTGATCCGCACGCTGCTCGGGCTGACCCACGCGAGCGCCGGGTCGGCGAGCCTGCTCGGGCTGCCCGTCCCGGCGCGCCGAGTCGAGGCGCTCCGGCGCGTCGGCGCGATCGTCGAGGAGCCCCGGTTCCACATGCACCTGTCGGGGCGCGAGAACCTGCGCGTGGTGGCGGCCGCCCGCGGCCCGGAGGTCCGTTCGCGGATCGAGCCGGCGCTGGCGCGGGTCGGCCTCACCACGCGCGGCTCCGACCGCGTCGCGAAGTACTCGATGGGCATGCGCCAGCGCCTGGGCGTGGCTCGCTGCCTGCTCGCCGACCCGCAGCTGCTGATCCTCGACGAGCCGACCAACGGCCTCGACCCGGCGGGGATCCAGGAGTTCCGCGAGATGATCCGCGCCATGGTCGAGCAGGAGGGGAGGACCGTGTTCGTCTCCTCCCACCTGCTCGACGAGGTCGAAAAGACCTGCGACGCCGCGGCGATCGTCGACCGCGGCAAGGTCATCACGCAGGGACCTGTCGCCGAGCTCGCCGGCGGCGGCGCGCCCGGTGAGCTGATCCTCGGCGTGGACGACCCCGACCGGGCGCTGCGGATGCTCGAAGGCAGCGAGCTGGTCGTCTCGGTGCGCCGCAGCGACGAGGGGCTGCGCGCGGTGCTCTCCGCGCAGGCCGTGGATCCAGGCGCGGCGGCCGCGCGGCTGAACGCGGCGCTGGTCGCGGCCGGGATCGCCGTCATGCGGCTGGAGCCGGTCAGGCACAGCCTCGAGCGGCGGTTCCTCGAGATCACGACGCGACTGGAAACGGCCGGCGAGGAGGTGCCGGCATGAGCGCCGCCGTCGAAGGCCGGCACGGAGCGCCGGCCGACTCTCTCCTCGTGCAGATGGTCAGTGCCGACTTCCTGAAGCTGCGCAAGCGCCGCGGCACGGTCGCCTGGTCGCTGCTCCTGGTCCTCGTACCGCTCCTGGTCTACTTCGTCGTGAGCGCCGCGCAGCACTCCTCGAACCCGGCCGAACACCTGCCTGCCGGCGGACTCAACGGGTTCCAGGACGGACTGCGGATCCTCGCGGTGCTCTTCGGGCCGCTCGCGGCGATCCTGATCGGCACGGACGCGGGCGCGGGCGACGTCAGCGCGGGCGTGTTCCGCGACCTCGTCGTCACCGGTCGCTCGCGGCTGGGGCTGTTCGCCTCGCGCGTGCCGGCCGCGGTCGGGTTCACCTGGATGGTTGCGCTGGTGGGCTACGCGGTGCTCGCGATCGGCGTCTACGCCTTCGCGGACGGTGCGCCGACGCCGAGCGGCGCGGCGATGCTGAACGGCCTCGGCTTCACGCTGCTCTCGACCGGGCGTGATCGCCGCCGTGGCTGTCGGCTTCTCATCGTTGACGGCCTCGAAGCCCGCGGCGCTGGTGGTGCTGATCGGCTGGCAGCTCATCGCCAGCCCGATCCTGACCAACATCAGCTCGCTCGGCAGCTCGCGCGAGCTGGTCCTGCGCGAAGCGCTCAACCACTTCAGCCCGGTGGGCCTCGGCGACGGGCACGGGCCCGGCGGGCAGATGGTGACGCTCAGCCTCGGGACGGCGGTGATCGTCATCGCCGGCTGGCTGGCTGTGTTCCTGATGCTGGGTGCCTGGCGCACGCGCACCATGGACGCATGAGCGCTCAAGAACCCGCCGCTGGTGGGAGATCTCATGCACCCGAGCCGGGTGTCAACAGTCTTACAACCGAGGATCGATACCCTCGGGACCCGATGGCCGGAACCGATCACCACGGCGAGATCGTCGCCGCCGAGGATCTCCGCCGCCGCTACGGCGAGGGCGAAGCGGCCGTCGACGCACTGGCCGGCGTCACGGTCTCCTTCCCGGCGCAGCGCTTCGCGGCGATCATGGGACCGTCGGGCTCCGGGAAGTCGACGCTGATGCACAACCTCGCCGGCCTCGACCGCCCGACCTCGGGGAGCGTGAGGCTCGCCGGCATCGAGCTGACCGACCTGGATGATCGCGAGCTGACGAAGCTGCGCCGAGACCGCGTCGGCTTCATCTTCCAGACCTTCAACCTGCTGCCGGTGCTCGACGCCGAAGAGAACATCCTGCTTCCGCTGTCGATCGCAGGTCGCAGCCCCGACCGCGAGTGGTTCGACACGCTCGTGCAGGCCGTCCGCATCGGCGACCGGCTGAAGCACCGGCCGGCCGAGCTCTCGGGCGGCCAGCAGCAGCGCGTCGCCGTCGCCCGTGCGCTCGTCTCGCGCCCGTCGGTGGTGTTCGCCGACGAGCCTTCGGGCAACCTCGACTCCAAATCGAGCAACGACGTGCTGGGGCTGCTGCGCCAGGCCGTCGACGAGTTCGAGCAGACGGTCGTGATGGTGACCCACGACGCGCACGCGGCTTCGTTCGCCGACCGCCTGCTGCTGCTCGCGGACGGCCGCATAGTCCACGACGGGGAGGCAGTCAGCACCGAGCAGACGCTCGACCTGATGAAGGCGCTGGGCTGATGTTCCGGCTCGTCGTACGCGGCATGGTGCAGCGCAAGCTGCGCGTGGCGCTGACGGCGATCGCGATCGTGCTCGGGGTCGCGCTGATGGCCGGCACCTACATCCTCACGGACACGATCAACAGCTCCTTCGCCCAGATCTTCCAGACGGCGAGCAAGGGGCACGACGTCGTCGTCACGCCGTCACAGATCCTGGGGCGGCAGGTGCGGGCCGAAGTCTCCCCCGTGACCGAGGGGATGCTCGAAACCGTGCGGCGCACCCCCGGGGTGGCCGAAGCGGCAGGCTCGATCTTCACGCCGGGCACCATCCTGGACGCGAACCGCAAGCGGGTGACCTCGCCGAACGCGCCGGCGTTCATCGGATCGGTCTCGCCGCCGCGCTTCGAGTCGTTCAAGCCGGTGCAAGGGAGCTTCCCCCAGACCAGCTCGCAGGTCGCGATCGACGAAGCGACCGCAAAACGCGGGGGACTGCACATCGGCACGCAACTGATCGTCGCCGGCACCAGCGCGACCGGGCACTACACGATCGTCGGCATCCTGCGCTTCGGCGGCGGGGCGTCCTTCGGCGGCGCGGGCGCGGCCCTGCTGATCCCCTCCGAGGCGCAGCGCCTGCTGGGGGAGAGCGGGCGCTATGACCAGATCAACGTCGCGGCGAAGCCCGGGGTCACGCCGGGACAGCTGCGCGACCGCATCCGGGCCGAGCTGCCGTCGGTCGTCGACGTGCGCACCGGCGCTGAACAGGCGAAGAAGGACACCACCGACCTCGAAGCCAACCTCGGGTTCCTGCGCACCTTCCTTCTGATCTTCGCCTACGTCGCCCTGGTCGTCGGCGCCTTCATCATCTTCAACACGTTCTCGATCACGGTCGCGCAGCGGACGCGCGAGTTCGGCCTGCTGCGGACGCTGGGCGGCTCGCGCACCCAGATCCTGCTGTCGGTCGTCTACGAAGGCCTGCTGCTCGGGCTGATCGGCGGCGGCCTCGGCCTTCTCGCCGGGATCGGCATGGCGCCGGCGCTCAACGAGCTGTTCAAGGCCTTCGGCGCGGAACTGCCGGACACCGGCACCGTGCTGGAGGCGCGGACCGTGATCGTCTCGCTCCTGGTGGGCGTGCTCGTCACGCTGCTCGCCGGACTGCCCCCGGCGCTGCGGGCGACGCGTGTGCCCCCGATCGCGGCGATGCGCGAGGGCGTGCAGATCCCGCCGCGTCCGCTGCCGACGCGCCGGCGGCTGATCCTGACCTATGTCGGCTACCTGGTGGTGATCGCAGTGCTGATCGCGGTGGGTGCGGCGGGCGTGGGCGTGGTCCTGTTCGTGTTCCTCGCGATCCGCGGCGTGCGGCTGTACGTGCGCCTGCGCCGGGGGGGCGAGCGGCCCGCGAAGCACTACCGCGTCGTGCCGGCGCTCGGACGCGCGCTCGGCTCGCTGGTGCGCTGGCGCGGGATCACCGGGCGCCTGGCCGAGGAGAACTCGATCCGCCAGCCCGGTCGCACGCTGGTCACCGCGATGTCGCTGACCGTCGGGCTCGCGCTCGTCGCGTTCGTGGCCGTGCTCGCGTCCGGGTTCAAGGCGACGATCAACCACGCGGTGGACCAGTCGTTCGCGGGCAACCTGATCGTCGAGAACTCGCAGTCAGGGAACGAACAAGGGCATTCCGCCGGGGGTCGCAGGCGCTGTCCGCAACGTGTCCGGGGTCGGCAACGTGACTGCCGTCGCCTTCACGGTGGGCCGGCTGCAGGGGCAGTCGAGCAACCAGACGGTGACAGCGATCGAACCGGCGTCCTTCGCGAAGGCCTACCGGATCGAATGGAAGCACGGATCGAATGCGACGCTCTCCGAACTGGATGAAAGCGGCGCGATCGTCACAGAAGAATTCAGCAAAGCGCATCACGTCAAGGTCGGCTCGACTTTCACGCTGCTCACCCCCACCGCCCGGCACGTGGCGCTGCAGGTACGCGGGATCATCAGGGAAAACGCAGGGCTGCTGAAGGGGATCACGGTCGGGCGGAGCCTCGCCGCGAGCCAGTTCGGCCAGCGCGAAGACGCGGTCGTGTTCGTCAGCTACGCGCCGGGGGCGTCCAACGCGCAGGTGCAGCCGGCTGTCGACAAGGTTCTGAACGCCCAGTATCCGCAGACCCGCTCGCGCACCTCAGCTCAGTTCAAGCAGGATCTCGCCGGCCAGGTCAACAGTCTCCTGACCTTGATCTACGTGCTGCTCGCGCTGTCGGTGATCGTGTCGCTGTTCGGCATCGTGAACACCCTGATCCTCTCCATCTACGAGCGCACCAGGGAGCTCGGGATGATGCGCGCGATCGGCACGAGCAGGAAGCAGATCAGGCAGATGATCCGCTACGAGTCGGTGATCACCGCCCTGATCGGCGGCGTCCTCGGCCTCGTCGTCGGCGTGGCCGGCGCGGTGCTGACCACGACCTTCGCGCTGTCCGGCTCGGGTTACGTGCAGTCGATCCCGGTCGGAACGCTGATCGTGCTGCTGGTGGTGGCGGCCGTCGCGGGCATACTCGCCGCCCAGGCGCCCGCCCGCCGCGCGGCGCGCATCGACATGCTGCACGCGATCGCGACGGAGTAGCGCCCGCCCCATCGTTCGCGGCCGGCCCGCGCCGGCGGACACCCTGCGTCCCGGCGATAAGCTGCGCGCGATGGCCGCGCCGGCGACGCCCGAGACCGATCCCGAGCTGCAGAAGGCGAGCTGGGACCTCGACCCGCTCGTCGCGGGCGAGGGCCGCGAGGGCGTCGAGCGGCGGATGGCCGAGGCGCTCGCGCGCTCGAAGGGCTTCGCCGAGGAGCACGCGGGCAGGCTCGGCGAGCTGGACCACGCCGGGCTCGCCGCGGCGATGGGCGAGCTGGCCGACATCACAGAGCTGGCGGGGCGGGCCGGGTACTTCGCCGCGCTGCGCTTCTCGACCGACACCGCCGATCCGGCCAACGGCGCCCTGATGCAGTGGGTGCAGGAGCAGGAGACCGCGATCCAGACCACGCTGCTGTTCTTCGAGCTGGAGTGGGCGGCACTCACGGACGAGCGCGCCGAGGAGCTCCTGGCCGGAGAAGGGCTCGACTTCGCGCGTCACCACCTGCGCAACGTGCGCCGCTACCGCGAGCACCTGCTTTCCGAGCCCGAGGAGCGGATCGTCACCGAGAAGTCGCTCACGGGGGCGACCGCCTGGAAGCGCCTGTTCGAGGAGCTGACGTCGGTGATCGAGGTCGAGCTGCCGGGGGCGCAAGACGGCGGCGAGCCCGAGCGCGCGCCGCTCGACGTTGCGCTCAGCCGCCTCCAGGACGCCGATCGCGAGGTGCGCCGCACGACGGCGGAGGGCGTGACGGCCGCGCTTGCGCCCGGCCTGCGCACCCGCGCCTACCTGTTCAACACGCTGCTCGCCGACAAGGCCACCGAAGACCGGCTGCGCAGCTATGAGACCTGGCTGGCGGCGCGGAACCTGTCGAACGAGGCCAGCGACGAGTCGGTGCAGGCGCTGATCGAGGCGGTGCGCGCCCGCTATGAGATCCCGCGCCGCTGGTACCGCCTGAAGGCCCGGCTCCTGGGGCTCGACCGCCTCGCCGACTACGACCGCCTGGCGTCGGTGAGCGAGGACGAGGAGGCCCGCTTCACCTACCACGAGGCTCGCGAGATCGTGCTCGACTGCTACTCGGGCTTCTCGCCCGAACTGGGAGCGCTCGTCAGACGCTTCTTCGATGAGCACCGGATCGACGCGCCGGTGCGGCCGGCCAAGCGTGGGGGCGCCTTCTGCGCGGGCACGGTCCCGTCCGAGTTCCCCTACGTGCTGCTGAACTACACATCGCGCCGCCGCGACGTGCTGACGCTCGCACACGAGCTCGGCCACGGCGTGCATTTCGCGCTTGCCGCCCGGCAGGGCATCTTCCACCAGTCCACGCCGCTGACCCTGGCCGAGACGGCCTCGGTCTTCGGCGAGACGATCGTCTTCGGCAGGCTGCTCGAAGAGGACACCTCGCCCGCCTCCCAGCTCGCCCTGCTGGCCGAGAACCTGGAGGACACGATCGCGACCGTGTTCCGGCAGGTCGCGATGAACCGCTTCGAGGACCTCGTCCACACCGAGCGCCGCGAGCAGGGCGAGCTCTCGGTGGACCGCTTCGGCGAGCTGTGGGCCTCCTCTCAGGAGGAGCTGCTCGGCGACTCCGTCGAGGTCACCGACGGCTACCGCAGCTGGTGGTCCTACATCCCGCATTTCATCGGCAGCCCAGGCTACGTCTACGCCTACGCCTACGGGCAGCTGCTCGCGCTGTCGGTCTACGAGCGCTACGAGCAGCTCGGCTCCGAGCTGGTGCCGAGCTACGTGCAGATGCTGGCCGCAGGGGGCTCGAAAAGCCCGGAGGAGATCGCCGCGATCGTCGGCATCGACCTCTCCGACCCGGGCTTCTGGGACTCGGGGCTCGACCTCGTCGAGCGCCAGCTCACGCAGGCCGAGGAGGCCGCCGAGCGCTCCGGGCGGCTGTAGGTCGCGCCGGCAACAGCCTTGCTGCGCGGGGGGCGACAAGGCTGAGCCGCTCAGATCCGCTTGAACCGCGCCGCTCCCGGGCGCCTACGTGGGCGCGCGCTGTCGGGGACCCAGACGCGACGCGTGGAGCCCTTCGCGAGCGGCTCGCGCTGCGTATCCACCTGAGAAGTCGCCGGACCCAAGTTCTAATATCGCGAATATGTTGGGCCGAGAAGCAGCCGCAGAGGAGGCGACCGGCATCGCCGTCGTGGACGACGTGCTGCGTTGGCGCGCGCTCAGCTACTTGCTCAGATTGCGGATGAGACCAGCCTCGACGGCCGCACAATGGGGTTGCTTGCCTTCAACGGCGCGTTGCTGGCCGCCGAGGTCGCCGCGAAGAACTTGTTGGGGCCGTATTGGTGGACGCTGCTGCCGGGGCTGGCTATTTCGGCCGCATTTTGCGTCTGGTCGGTGTTTGGGGGGAGCGGAGACTTCGGGCCGCGGCCGCTGGAGTTCTATGAAACGTATGGAGGTCTCGACCCGCCGGATGCAGGCCTTCAACTGCTCGCCGATCTCGACGGCGCGTTCAACACGAACGGAACGCGGGTCACGTGGAAGGCGCCGGTCGCCGGCTGGTCGCGGCGTCGGTCGGTCGTGCAGCAACATTGATCGCGCTGAATAAGCCGACAGTCCCGGTGTCGCACCGATCCACGTCCCCTTCCTCCGGCCCCCCGGCCGGTGCCGGCTCCGTCTGACGTGACCCACGTCGGACCCGGCGGCATCATCCGTAAATAGGCCAAGGCCTCGCGGTACAGGGGCGGCAGCCCTGCCGCGCACGGCGTGCGCCTGGTCGCAGCCGTTTACGGCATCTGCCTACAGCAGCCCGAGCGCTGATCCGGTGTGGCGCACCAGGTCGAACAGAGGCTGCGGCACGATCCCGAACACGAGCGTCGCGGCGCCCGCGATGACCGCCACTAGAACGACCTCGGGCTGGCTGTCGCGCGCCAGCTGGAAGCCCTCGGCGTCGAGCTCGCTCGAACCGCCCGCCACCGCGGGCAGGCCGCCCGGGCCTTCGGCCCCCGGCCGTGGGACGCTCGGCCGGCCGGGTGCCTCGCGCATCCACATCGCGGCGATCACCGGCAGGTAGTAGCCCAGCGAGATCATGGAGCCGAGCACGATCACGATCCCGAGCCAGGCGTAGCCGCCTTCGACTGCGGCCTGGATCAGGTAGATCTTCCCGATCAGCCCCGCCGTCGCCGGGAGCCCGGCGAGCCCCAGCATCGAGAGCGTGAGTGGCCAGGCGAGCAGCGGGCGCTCGCGGCCCAGCCCTGAGACCGCAGAGATCGAGTCGCCGAGGCCGGTCTCGCGCTCGCGGGCGACGATCACGGCGAAGGCCGCGATGTTCATCACGAGGTAGACGATCAGGTAGAGCACGGTCGCCTGCACGCCCAGGCGCGTGGCGACGATGACCCCGACGAGCATGTAGCCGGCCTGCCCGACAGAGGAGTAGGCGAGCATCCTCTTCAACGAGGACTGGCCGAGGGCGCCGACGTTGCCGACCACGATCGTGATCGTGGCGAGCGCGGCGAGCGCCGGGCCCCAGCTCGCGTGCGCTTCGATCAGCGCGACGTCGAAGAAGCGGATGAAGGCGCCCAGCGCGGCTACCTTCGTGGTCACCGCCATGAACGCGGTCACGGGCGTCGGTGCCCCCTCGTAGACGTCGGGAGTCCACTGGTGGAACGGCGCGATCGAGGCCTTGAAGGCGAGCCCGGCGACGCACAGGGCGATCCCCGTGAGCGTCAGCACATCCGTCGAGAGGCCGCCGACCGCGAGCTTCGCGGCGATCCCGGCGTAGTCCGTCTGTCCCGTCGCGCCGTAGATCAGCGCCAGGCCGTAGAGCAGCGTCGCCGAGCCGACGGAGCCGACGATCAGGTACTTCAGCCCCGACTCCAGCGAGTGCTCGCGCCGCATTTCCACGGCGCACAGCACGTACAGCGGGATCGACAGCAGCTCGAGGCCGGTGAAGAGCGCGACGGTGTTCTGTGCAGCGACGAGCAACACCATCCCGCTGAGCGAGGCCAGCAGCAGCGCGTGGAACTCGCCGTGCGCGGCTTCGCGGGCGGCGTGCGAGCGCCACGCCAGCAGCACGGTGCAGGCGCCGCCGGCGATCAGCACGAGCGTCAGCACCTGCGTGAGCGGGTCGATCCGCAGGGCGCCCGAGATCAGCGACTCGTGCTCGCCCCACTGCCAGAGCGTGAGGCCGAGCGTCGCGCCGAGCGCGCCGAGGGTGAGGGCGGGGACGACGTGCGCGCGGACCCAGCGCGTTCCGACGAGGCCCACGAGCAGCACGATCGCAGCGCCGCCGAGCAGCGCGAGCAGGGGGGAGAGCCCGGCCCAGTCGATGTGGGGGCCTTTGAGGTGGGCGGTGGCGAGGAGGGCGGTCACGGGCGGGCTTCGCCTTCGATCGTCTTCGTGTTGGATGTCGCCGGTCCGAGTGCGTTGAACGTCGTTTCGCAGTCCGTGACCGCGCGACCTTCCTGGTCTGCCGTGTGGCAGCCGGGCGGAGCCGCCGCGACGAGCTGGGCGACCTGGACGCTCGCCACCGCCCCCTTCACCGACTTTTCGCTCCGGTGCAGCGCCAGCTGGGGATACACGGCCATGAACACGATCACCGCCACGATCGGCACCAGCACGAGCCCGTCGCGCACAGTGATCTCACGCGACTCGACGGTCTTGCCGACGCGGTTGTGCATCGCGCGGATGAACAGCCGCAGCGCGTAGACGCTCGCCATCACGACGCCGGTGAAGGCGATGATCGCGATCACCAGCTTGGCTTTGAAGACGCCCAGCAGGATCAGGAACTCGCCGACGAAGTTGGCCGAGCCGGGCATCGCGAGCGTCGCGAGCGCGACGACCAGGAAGATGGTCGCGAACACGGGCGCGCGGAACGCGATCCCGCCCATGTCGCGGATGTCTTCAGAGCCGCCGGCGCGCCGCGCGAGCAGCGCGGAGATGAACAGCAGCGGCGCCACCACGATCGCGTGGTTGACCATCTGCAGCAGGGCGCCCTGGGCGCCCTGCGAGTTCAGAGCGAAGATCCCGAGCGTGATGAAGCCGAGCTGCGCGACCGAGGAGTAGCCGGCGATCAGCCGCACGTCGGTCTGCGTGAAGGCCTGCATCGAGCCGTAGACGATCGAGAGCAGCCCGATGATGAGCATCAGCGTCTGGAAGTGAACGGAGGCGCGCGGGAACAGCGTCAGCACGATCGCGAGGAAGCCGTAGGCGCCGACCTTCGAGAGCACGCCGGAGAAGACCATCAGCACCTCTACGGGCATCGCGCGGTAGCCGTCGGGCATCCAGCCGTGGAGGGGGAAAGCCGGCATCTTGACCAGGAAGGCGGCCGCGAACAAAAGGAAGATCCACTCCTGGGACCCCGTCGAGAGCGGCGCGTGCTGAAGCGCGGTGAACGCGAAGTCGAGGTTGCCGCCGTTCTGCTGCGCGGCGAGGACACCGGTCGCCACGGCACCCGCCAGCATCAGCAGCGAGCCGACCAGGGTGTAGATCACGAGCTTCGTGGTCGCGCGCACCCTCGTCGAGCCCTCGGGGTCGCGCCCCCAGCCCCCGATCAGGAAGTAGAACGGGATCAGCATCAGGTCGAAGAACGCGACGAACAGGATCAGGTCCTGCGCGAGGAAAGCGCCGAGCACGGCGGACTCGGCGAGCATCAGCTGGAAGTAGAACATCCGCGCCCGCTCCGGCGGGCCGGCCGGGCGCAGGTTGCTGGCCAGCACGGCGGCTGCGAACAGCAGCGTGGTCATCGCGACGAGGACGACGTTGAGGCCGGTCACGGCGAGCTTGTAGTGGATCCCGAGCGAGGAGATCCACATCGTGTCGGTGAGGTCCTGTGGCCCCCCGCCGGGCTTGTAGGCCGCCAGCAGCCAGATCGCCAGGCCGAACGACGCAAGCGCCCCGAGCAGCGCCACGATGCCGGCGCCCGAGAGCGGGCGGCGCACGTCACCCCCGGGGGCGGTTGCCGGCGTCGCCGTGCGTCCGGCGCGACTCCGCCCGAGCAGCGCTCCGAGGAGGCCCGTTGCGACCGGCAGCCAGACGACTATCGAGAGGTTGGGCATCGTGTGGTCAGCTCTGGAGCAGGAAGTAGAAGCCGATGGCCGCCACGCCGAGCACGAGCAGCGCGGCGTAGTAGCGCACGAAGCCGCTCTGCACGGCGCGGACTGCGGCCGAGGACGCGCGCACGATGCCGGTCGTGCCGCCGACGAGCGTCTCGTCCACGACGCGAGGCTCGAAGACGTTGCGCGCGAAGCCGGCGGCGGCGAGCGTGGGGCGCACGACGAGCCCGTCGATCAGCTCGTCGAAGTACCACTTGTTCACGAACAGCGTGTAGAGGGCGTGGAAGCGCGTCCGGACTCGCTCGGCGGTGCCCGGCCTCTGTACCCACACTCGGTAGGCGATCGCGATGCCGGCGAGTCCGAGGACCGTCCCCAGGACCAGACCGAATACGAGCAGGCCGTCCTTCGTATGGACGGTGTAGAGGCTCGAGCTTGCGAAGGTCGGTTCGAGGAACTTCGTGACGACGTCGTCGACTTCCGGGATCTGTACGAGCCCGGCGCCGATCGCTCCAACCGCGAGCAGCGACATCGAGACCTTCATCGGGAGCGCGCGCTCGGCGATCGCGTGGTGCGGGCCCGGGAAGCCGACGTCGTTGTCCTCGACTTCACCCGATGCCGGGTTCGTCGGATGCTCCGCATGGTGCAGGTGTCCCGCTTCGAGCTCCTTGGCCTCGGGCACCGGATCCCCGTAGAACGCGCGGAAGATCATCCGGAACGTATAGATCGCCGTGATGAAGGCGCTGATGTAGCCGAGCACGTACAGCGCCCAGTGCCATCCACCGAGCTCGCCGGTGACGAGCAGGATCTCATCCTTGGAGAAGAACCCGGAGAAGGGCGGGATGCCCGACAGAGCGAGGCCGCCGATCACAAAGCAGCCGAACGTGAAGGGAAGCGCTTTGCGGAAGCCGCCCATGCGGTCCAGCGACTGCTCGCCGGCCATGGCGCCGATGATCGAGCCCGCGCCCATGAACAGAAGCGCCTTGAAGAAGGCGTGCGTCATCAGGTGGAAGAGGCCGGCGGCGTAGGCGCCCACCGAGACGCCCATGATCATGTAGCCGATCTGGGACATCGTCGAGTAGGCGATCACGCGCTTGATGTCGCTCTGCGAGAGCGCGATCGTGCCGGCGATCAGCAGCGTCGCGCAGCCCGCGGCGGCGCCGACGTCCTGCGCGGCGGGGGCGAGTTCGAACAGCGTGTGCATGCGCGCGATCAGGTAGACGCCCGCCGTCACCATCGTCGCCGCGTGGATCAGGGAGCTGACCGGCGTCGGGCCCTCCATCGCGTCGGGCAGCCAGGTGTGCAGCGGTATCTGCGCCGACTTCGCGAACGCGCCGACGAGCAGCAGGATGCAGCCGGCGGTCAGGTCGGCGTCGCCGTGCGCCCCGAACGCGCCGTGTTCGGCCGCGGTGAACGTGCCCAGCATTTCCAGCGTGCCCGTGTGCTTGAAGATGAAGTAGGTGCCGAGCACCAGCCCGACGTCGCCGACGACGTTGATGACGAACGCCTTCAGCCCCGCCTTGGTCGCCGTCTGGCGCCGGTACCAGTAGGAGATCAGCAGGTAGGAGGCGGCGCCGACGAACGCCCAGCCGACGATCAGCAGCAGGAAGTTCCCCGCGAGGATCAGCAGCAGCATGGAGAAGACGAAGAAGTTGAGGTAGGCGAAGTAGCGGTTGAAGCCGCGGTCTTCTTCCATGTAGGAGATGGAGTAGAGGTGGATCAGCGTCGAGATGCCGGTGACGACGAGGATCATGTAGACCGACAGCGGGTCGACGAGGATCGACATCTTGGCGTCGATGCCGACCGTCGAGGCGTAGTTGTAGAGCGAGGAGACGAGCTGGCGGTGCGCCGGGTCGTGACCCTGCAGCGAGATCAGCGCCCCGATCGAGGCCGCGAAGGAGAGCGCGATCGCGGCGGTGCCGACCCAACCCGCGGTGTTGCCTCTGAGCCGCCGGAAGCCGAAGCCGCTGACGAGCGTCCCGGCGAGCGGGAACGCGAGCACGAGCCAGCCCCACGTGGTCGTGCTCATCCCTGCAGCTCCCGCAGCTCGTCGACGTCCATCGGCAGCCTGCGGCGGTAGATCGCGACGATCAGCCCGAGCCCGATCGTGACCTCGCATGCGGCGACGGTCATGACGATGATCGCGAGGATCTGGCCGTCGCCGTTGCCCCACATGCGCGCGAAGGCGATCAGCGCGAGGTTGCCGCCGTTCAGCATCAGCTCCAGGCAGAGCAGGATCACCAGCGGGTTGCGGCGCGTCATCACGCCGACCGCCCCCAGCGCGAAGACGATCGCCGAGACTGCGAGGTACCAGCCGATCGTCATCGCGAGCGGCTCCCGACGCCCTCGACCATCGTGCCGGTGCTGCGTGGCGGCGCGATGTCGAGCGGGGCTCGCGAGGGGACGTCGTCGTCCTCCAGGCCGCGCCGCCGGCGCGCGAGCACGACCGCCCCGACGGCGGCGATCAGCAGCAGGAACGAGGCGACCTCGAACACGAGCAGGAAGCGCGTGAGGAGCAGGTTGCCGATATAGGCGGGCGTGCCGTACGCCTTCGGCCCGGGCGTGTAGCCCGCGCCGTGGGTGTCGACCGCCTCGAGGCCGGTCCCGAGCAGCGCGATCAGCAGCTCGACGAGCAACGCCCCCGCCAGCACCACGCCGCCCGTACGGAGCGCCGCCCCGGCAGGCCCGCTCGGCGCGCCGCCGGCCGGCCCGGCGCGCAGCCGCTCGCCGATGCCTTCGCCTTCGCCGCCGACGTATGCGACGACGAACACGTAGAGCACCATCACCGCACCCGCGTAGACGACGACCTGGACCGCGGCGACGAACTCGGAGCGCAAGAGCAGGAACAGCACCGCCAGGGAGACGAGGTGGGCGACCAGCGCGAGCACGCTGTAGAACGGGTTGCGGAGCATCACGACGCCGATCGCCCCGGCGATCGCGCCGGTGGCGCCGATGAAGAAGATGACGGCGCTCATCGCGCCGCCTTCGGAGCGCGGGCGCTGCCGGCCCCCCGGGCCGGCGCTGCCGGGCTCATTCGCCTTCCTTCCGGAGCGGTGCCCGCTCCAGAGGCTCGGCCAGCAGCATCTCCTTGGTGAAGATCAGGTCTGTGCGGTCGTAGTCGGAGAGCTCGTACTCGTGGCCCATCGTGATCGCGTCGAACGGGCAGGCGATCTCGCAGTAGCCGCAGAAGATGCAGCGCGAGAGGTTGATCTCGTACACCGCGGCGTAGCGCTCGCCGGCCGAGATCCTGTTCTCAGGCGTGTTCTCCGCTGCGACGACCCTGATGCAGTCCGACGGGCAGGCCGCGGCGCACAGCGAGCAGCCGACGCACTTCTCCAGTCCGGTGTCCTCGAACTTGTGGAGCTTGTGACGGCCCCGGAAGCGCGGGTAGACGGGCGTCTTCTGCTCGGGGTACTGGACGGTCGTCGGCGTCTCGCGGAAGCGCCCGAACGTGGTGCCGAGCCCGCGGAGCGTCTCCACGAACGTGCGCCAAGCCGCACGGGCGGGGCCGGGCGCCGGGGTCCGCGTGACCTCGATCACATCCTCGCCGGGGCTCCAGGCGTCGACTTTTATGGGGCCCGCCCCCGGACATCAGTGGGTCACCGTCACGAGGATCGCGGTCACCAGCGCGTTGAGCGTCGCGAGCGGCAGCAGCACCTTCCACCCGAACGCCATCAGCTGGTCGTAGCGCAGGCGCGGCAGGGTGGCTCGCACCCAGATGAACAGGAACGTGATCAGCGCCATCTTCCCGAGCACGACGAAGGGATCGACCCAGCCGGGCGGGTGGATCCCGAAGGGCAGCAGCCAGCCGCCGAGGAACACGGTCGTGACGATGCCCGAGACGACGATCACGTTGAGGTACTCGGCGAAGTAGTAGGAGGCGAAGCGCCCGCCACCGAACTCGGTGTTGTAGCCGCCGACGAGCTCGGCGTCGGCCTCTGTGAGGTCGAACGGCGCGCGGTTGGTCTCGGCGAAGCTCGCCACGAGGAAGATCAGGAAGCCGGCGAACTGCGGCACGAAGTACCACATGCCTTTCTGCGCGTTGACGATCCCCGTCAGCGACAGCGTCTGCGCGGTGATGATGACGCCGACCAGCGCGAGCCCCTGGGAGACCTCGTAGGAGATCAGCTGCGCCGCGCCGCGCATGGCCCCGAGGAAGGAGTACTTGGAACCCGAGGACCAGCCGCCGAGCATGATCCCGTAGAAGGCGATGCCGCTCATCGCGAACAGGTAGAGCGGGCCGATCGACACGTCGATGCCGTACAGGCCGACTTTCGTGCCCGAGGATGTCCTGCACGTCGCCGAACGGGATGATCGCGAGCGCGCCGACGGCCGTGACGATCGAGATGATCGGCGCGATCGCGAACAGGAAGCCGATCGAGGTGGAGGGCCGGAACTGCTCCTTGGTCAGCAGCTTGAGGATGTCGGCGAGCGGCTGCAGAGCGCCGTAGGGACCGACGCGGTTCGGGCCGTAACGGCTCTGGAAGCGCCCGAGCAGCTTGCGCTCGGCGAGCAGCACGACGGGGACCAGCTGCAGGCCGACCGCGAAGATCACGATCGACTTCAGGATCTGGATCCACCAGGGCTCGTAGTAGCCGACGAGCGCGATCACGGCGCGAGGACCTCCTCGGAGGCGGGCGTGGAGGGCCGGCCGCCCCTGTCGGAGGAGCCCGGGTGCAGGAAGGCGAGCGACGGCGAGTACTCGACCTCGACGGCGTCCCAGACCGAGCGGAAGCCGGCCAGCTCGCGCGCTTCGGTCATGGTCGCCGGGTCGGCGCCGAACTCGATCAGCTCCGGCGCCGGTTCGCCCGCCGGCGCGCCCGGCGGGAAGCTCGCGGCCGCCTCGCGCTCCTGCCAGCGCACGCCGCGGCCGCCGATCTCATCGAGCGTCAGACCGGCGTAGAACGGCACCGCGTCGAACAGGAGCTGCGAGGCCATGGCGCCGTTCAGGACGTCGAGGTCCACGCCGAGGCGCAGCGCCAGCTCGGAGAGCACGCGCCAGCCGGCGCGCACCTCGCCGACGCGGGCGATCGCGGGGCGCAGCCGCTGCAGCCGCCCGTCCGGGTGCACGATCGTCCCCTCCTTCTCGGCGTAGACCTCGGCGGGGAACACGATGTCGGCGTGCTCGGCGATCGCCTCCGTCAGGAAGGAGGCATGCGCGACGACCGTGCTCGCACCGGCCATCGCGCGGCGCCACAGCTCCGCGTCGGGCAGGTCGGCCGGCGGGTCGGACTCCAGCAGATAGAGCGCCTGCAGCTCGCCGGCGGCCAGCCCCTCGGCGATCGCCTGCGCGTCGAGGCCCGCGGCCGCCGGATCTGTCAGCCCGGGGCCGGCGTTCGGGATGCACGCCCGCCTCGCGAAGGCCGCGCCCGTTGGTGCCCGCCGGGAGCTCGAGCAGGCCGGCGCCGTCGATCTCGGCGATGCCGAGACGGGCAGCGATCTGCAGCAGAGCCTCAGCTCCCGCGGCCCCGTTCGGGCCCGAGGTGAGCCGCTCGCCGAAGACGATCACGACCTCGCGCGGGCGCGCCTGCTCGCCCTTGCCGCGCAAGAGGGCGGCCAGCCCGGAGAGCGCCGCCGTGTCGGTCGCGGCGATCGCCGCGAGGCGCTCGATCTCCGCGCGGTCCGGCTGCTCGGCGAGCGCGGCGGCGAGGCCCGCGGCGAAGGCCGGTCCGGCGCCGGGGCCGAAGCGCACCGACAGGGCCGCGGACGGCTCGAGCGAGCTCGCGGCCGGCATCGCAAGCCCCAGCTCGAGCCGGTGGCGGCGCACGCCCTTGCGCAGGCGAAGGTCCAGGATCGGGGCGTCGTTGACGGGATCCGCGGCCAGCACGAGCACCGCGTCGGCGAACTCGAGGTCCGAGACCCGGGCCTGCAGGCGCGGATCGCCGAGCGCGCGATGCATGTCGAGCGGCAGGGAGCCGCCGCGCCGCGAGTCCAGGTGCGGCGAGGCGAGCGCCTCCCGCATCAGACGTGAGAGCAGGAGACCTTCCTCGCTGGTCGCGCGGCCGCCGATGATCGCGCCGGTCGCCTCGCCGGCTCGCGCCAAGCGAGTCGCGGCCTCGCTGAGGGCACGCTCCCACGTGACCGGCCGCAGCTGGCCGCCGTCGCGCAGGAGCGGCTCGGTGACGCGCTCGTCGACGTGGAAGGACTGATAGGCGAAGCGGCCCTTGTCACACAGCCAGCCGTCGTCGACCTCGGTGTTGTCGCGCGCGAGCACGCGCAGCGCGCGCTCGTCGCGCACCGTGACCGTGACGTTGCACTGCGCGGGGCAGAAGGTGCAGACCGAGCCCGCGCCCTCGATGTCCCACGGTCGCGCCCTGAAACGGTAGGCGCGCGAGGTGAGCGCGCCGACCGGGCAGAGCTCGACGATGTTGCCGCTGAAGGGCGCCACGTACGGATGGCCGTCGAACGTCGAGACGTATGAGTGCGCGCCGCGCTCGAGCAGCACCAGCTGGTAGTCCTCGGCGATCTCCTGGGAGAAGCGCACGCATCGGTAGCAGAGGATGCAACGCTCGCGGTCGATTGCGATCAGGGGCGAGAGCTCCAGCGGCTTGACGAAGTGGCGCTTGGGCTCGATGAAGCGGGAGATGCCGCCGCCCCAGCCGAAGGTGATGTCCTGCAGCGGGCACTCGCCGCCCTTGTCGCAGACGGGGCAGTCGAGCGGGTGGTTGATGAGCAGGAACTCGACGACCGACTGCTGCGCGGTCTTGACGCGCTCGGTCTGGGTGAAGACGGACCATCCCGTCCTTGACCGGGGTCGAGCAGCCCGTCTGGAGCTTGGGGATGCCCTCGACCTCGACCAGGCACATGCGGCACGCGCCGACGGGGTTGCCGAGCTTCGGCTCGTAGCAGAAGACCGGGATCTCGACGTCGCCGAGCTTGGCCGCGTCCGCGAGCATCATGTTCTCGGGCGCCTGCACCTCGACGCCGTCGATCGTGAACGTGATGAGGTTGGTCTCGGGGCGCGGCATGCCTACGCGCCGCCTTTCTGAGTCCCCGGTTCTCCCCCGTGCGCGCCCGGCGCCTGCCCGCTCTCGCCCGTTCCGAGCACGTCGGGGTCGCCGCCGAAGGCTCCCTGCGCGGCGAGCGCCAGCTCGTCGCCGCCGGCGTCGCCGACGCCGGTCTCGATGCGCGCGCGCTCCATGTGCGCTTCGAACTCGTCGCGGAACTTGGCGATCATCGAGCCGATCGGCATCGCCATCGCGTCGCCGAGCACGCAGAGGCAGTTGCCGATGATGTGCTCCTGGACCGAGGCCATGATCTCGAGGTCGACCGGGGTCGCAAGGCCGGCGTCGATCCGCTCGAGCATCGTCGACCGTCCAGTTCGTGCCCTCGCGGCAGGGCGTGCACTTGCCGCACGACTCGTGGCGGTAGAACTTCGCGGTCTTCATCGCGACGTCGATGATCGGCGTCGAGTCGTCGACGACGATGATCGCGCCCGAGCCGAGCATCGAGCCGGCTTTGCCGAGCGAGTCGAAGTCGTAGGGGACGTCGAGGTCGTCCGCCGTCAGCACCGGCGAGGACGAGCCGCCCGGGAACCAGCACTTGATGCCGCGTCCTTCCGGCGGGCCGCCCGCGAGCCCGTAGATGATCTCGCGCGAGGGGATCCCGAGCTCGATCTCGTAGTTGCCGGGGCGCTGGACGTGCCCGGAGATCGACACCAGCTTGGTGCCGGTCGAGGTCTCGACGCCGAGCTTGGCGTACTCCTCGCCGCCCATGCGGATGATGGTCGGGACCGTGGAGAGCGTCTCGACGTTGTTGATCAGCGTCGGTCCCTGGTAGAGGCCCTGGTTGGCGGGGAACGGCGGCTTCAGGCGGGGGTTGCCGCGCTTGCCTTCCAGCGAGTCGAGCAGCCCGGTCTCCTCGCCGCAGATGTAGGCGCCGGCGCCGCGGTGCACGACGAGCGAGAGCGAATGACCGGAGCCGAGGATGTCCTCGCCGATGTAGCCGGCGTCGCGCGCTTCCTGCGAGCGCGGCGTCGAGCACGTCGGCCTGCAGCACGTACTCGCCGCGGATGTAGATGAACGAGCGGTTCGCGCCGGCCGCGTAGGAGGCGATGACGATCCCCTCGATCAGCATGTGCGGCGTCTTCTGCATCAGTTCGCGGTCCTTGAAGGTCCCGGGCTCGGACTCGTCGGCGTTGCACACCAGGTACTTGTCCATCGAGCCCTTCGGCAGGAACGAGACCTTCTTGCCCATCGCGAAGCCGGCGCCGCCGCGGCCGCGCAGCCCCGAGGCTTCGAGCTGCGGCGAGGACCTCCGCGGGCTCCATCGCGAGCGCCCTGCGCAGCGACTCGTAGCCGCCGCGGCGCTCGTAGACCTCGCGCGTGTTCAGCCCCGGCTCGTCGATGTCGGCGAACAGGAGCTGCGGAGAAGAGGCGGGCGAGGCCATCAGCTGTCGTCCTCCTCGTCGTGCTCGGGCTGGGGCTCGATCGGCGCGGTGGGCTCGCCGCGGTCCTCGTCGGCGACGACTCCGAAGGCCGCGCGCTCCGGCGGGATCTCGGGATCGTTCGGCGGGATCGTGAGCGGATGGACGGGGTGCTCGGGGAACTCGCGGCTGTTCGCGTTCGGGTCGGCGACGAGCCGGCGCGCCAGCTGCTTGGCCGGCAGCACATCGCGTCCTGCGCGGAGGTCCTCCAGCAGCTCCGGCACGTCCTCGGGGGTGAGCGGGCCGACGTAGACGCCGTCCACCGACGCCATCGGGGCGATGTCGCACGCGCCCAGGCACTCGAAGGAGCGCACGTTCACATCCGCGTCCCCCTCGACGGCTCGCGCTGTGGCGTCATACAGCACGTCGGCGCCGCGCAGCGAGCACGAGATGTTGGTGCAGACGTAGATGCTGTGGCGCGCGCCGGGCTCGGTCTCGAGCATGTCGTAGAAGCTCGCGACCGACTCCAGGTAGGCGGGGGTGACCCGCATCACGCAGGCGACCTGCTCGATCGCCTCGGGCGAGCACCATCCGTGCACGCGCTGGGCGGCGGCGAGCGCCGGCAGCGCCGCGGAGCGGCGGTCCGGGTAGTTGGCCATGTGCGCCTCGATCTCCGTGCGCAGGGACGCCGGCACCTCGACGCTGTCGGGGTCCGGTACCTCGGCCGGATCCTTCTCCAGATCGGCGGCGCGGTCCCAGCCCGGCACGCGGCTCCCGTGCTGGAAGCGCGGCACGTGCGGCGGGCGCCCGTAGGCGCCCTCCAGATCCAGTTCGCGGATCAGCCGCTCTGCCCCCTCCCGGGCGCTCACCGGTCGATGCCTCCGAGGATCGGGTCGAGCATCGCGACGGTGGCGATCATGTCGGCGATGTAGTTGCCCTTGACCATGTGCGAGAGCGCCTGCAGGTTCACGAAGGAGGGGTCGCGCATGTGCACGCGCGCCGGCTTGGAGGAGCCGTCGGAGCGTACGAAGCAGGCGAGCTCGCCGCGCGGCGACTCGATCGGGTGGTAGATCTCGCCCGGCGGCACGCGGAACCCCTCCGTCACGAGCTTGAAGTGGTGGATCAGCGCCTCCATCGAGGTCGCCAGCTCGTGGCGCGGCGGCAGCGCGATCTTGCGGTCCTCGGTGATGTGCGGCCCCTCGGGCAGGCCGTCGATCGCCTGCTCGACGATCTTCACCGACTCATAGATCTCGGCGAGACGGACCGCATAGCGGTCGTAGTTGTCGCCGACCGTGCCCACCGGGATCTTGAAATCGAAGTGATCGTAGGAGCTGTAAGGGGCCGCCTTGCGGAGGTCCCACGGGTTGCCCGCGGCGCGCAGCAGCGGGCCGGTCACGCCGAGCGAGAGCAGCGTCTCGGCATCCAGCGGGCAGGTCCCGCGCAGCCGCTGGAGCACGATCTCGTTCGAGTTCAGGATCGCGCCGTACTCGTCGGCGCGCGCGGGCATCACCTTCAGGAAGTCCCTCACCTTGCGCTCGAACCCGGGCGGGATGTCCTCGATCACGCCGCCGACCTGGAAGTAGCGCGTGTGCATCCGCGCGCCCGAGGACATCTCGAACAGGTCGAGGATCATCTCCCGCTCGCGCAGGCAGTAGAGGAAGATCGAGACGGCGCCGAGGTCCAGCGCGCTCGTGCCGAGCCAGATCAGGTGTGAGGCGATGCGGTTGAGCTCGAGGTGGATGACGCGCAGGTACTGCGCCCGCGTCGGGACCTCGACCTCCAGCAGTGTCTCGACCGCGCCGACGTAGGCCATCGCGTTGAAGTAGTACGCGAGGTAGTCCATGCGCTCGACCACCGGGATCACCTTCCAGTAGGACTTGTCCTCGGCCGTCTTCTCGATGCCGGTGTGGACGTAGCCGATCACCGGTTTGATGTCGCGCACGATCTCGCTCTGGAGCGTCACGAGCAGACGCAGAACGCCGTGCGTCGCCGGGTGGTGCGGCCCGAAGTTGAGCGTCAGCAGCTCCTCGGTCTCCTCGATCCCCGGGACCTCGAGCGGCCGCTCGAGCTGCTCCAGCGTCACGCTCTGCTCGCGCCGGCGGTAGTCGGAGATACCGCCCTGCGCTGCGCCGTTGCCTTCGCTCACTCGCGCGCCTCCAGCCATTTGCGCTCGTCGCGGGTGAAGATCACCGGTTCGCCGCCGATCGGGAAGTCGCGGCGCTGCGGGTGCCCCTCGTAGTCCTCGGGCATCAGGATCCGGCGCAGGTCGGGGTGGCCCCGGAACACGACGCCGAACATGTCATAGACCTCGCGCTCCTGGTGATCGGCCGTGGGCCATTCCGGCGTCACCGAGTCCACCTCCGGGCTGTCGAGGCCGACCCGCAGCTTGACCGTCACGCGGTCCACGCGCGCCATGTCGAGCAGCTCGTAATGCACGCCCAGGCGCGGCTCCTCGGGGTGGTAGTCGACCCCGTGCACGCTCGCGAGGAACGCGTAGCCGGAGCTGCGCAGCTCGCCCAGCACGCTCCGCACGGCCGCGGGATCGATCACGAGCGTCGCGCGGTTGCGGAAGTAGACGGTTTCGAGGACGGGACTTCCCAGCTCCTTCGCGAGCAGCTCCAGGCCGGTCGCATCGGGCATCTAGGGCGCCTCCTCGGTTCCAACGGCGTCGTAGCGGGTGCGCCAGCCCTCGGGAGGGTTGGCCTGCACCATGTCACGCAGCTTCAGCACACCGTGCATCAACGACTCCGGGCGCGGCGGGCAGCCGGGCACGTGGACGTCGATCGGCATGAACTTGTCCGCAGGCACGAGCGCGTAGTTGTTGAACACCCCCATCGAGCTGCAGCACGCGCCCATCGAGATCGCCCACTTCGGCTCGAGCATCTGGTCGTAGAGGCGGCGGATGATCGGCGCCATCTTGATCGAGACGCGGCCCGCCAGGATGATCAGGTCGGCCTGCCGCGGCGAGGCCCGGAAGGCCTCGAACCCGAAGCGCGCGATGTCCATGCGGGGCCCGGCTGCGTGGAACTGCTCCATCGCGCAGCAGGCGAGACCGAAGGCGAGCGGGAAGAACGAGTTGCCCCGCGCCCAGGCGACAGCTGAGTCGAGCGTCGTCGTAAGGACGCGTTCTTCGACGTAGCGCTCGAGCTCCTCGCCCTCGAGGTGCGCCGGGCGGTTCGGGCCTTCGATGTCGGCGCCGCGCAGGAGCTGATGGGCGTTCAGGCTCTTGATCCTCAGCCCGTCGGGATCAACGCGTTCGCGTTTCACCTCCACTCCAATGCCCCCCGGCGCCACACGTACACGAAGGCGACGAACAGGAGCACGATGAACACGATCGTCTCAACCAGGGCGAAGCTCCCGTAGGCCCGGAACTCGACGGCGATCGGGTACAGGAACACGACCTCGATGTCGAACAGGATGAACAGCATCGCGATCAGGTAGAAGCTGATCCCGAAGCGCATCCCGCGCTTGACCTCGGACGGCAGGCCGCACTCGTAGGGGTCCTGCTTGTGCGGTGCGGCGCGGCGCGGCCCGATGACGGAGTTGAGCACGGCGAACGCTCCGCCTACGGCCCCGCCGAGGACCAAGAAGACGATCGCGGGGAGATAGGTCCGCAGCACCGGTCGCTGTTATATCACCCTTGTGGCAGAGTGTTACATAGTGACGATCGGCTCGATATACGCGTATGGATGAGGCGGTCAAAGCGGGGTGCCTGGCCGTCGCCGCGCTCAACCTCGTGCCGGGCCTCCTCGGCCTGCTCGCGTTCTATCTCGCCGACATGAGCGGCGGCCTCGCGCGCTCCTTCTGGGTGGCGCTGCGCGTCGGCCAAGGGGCGGCCCTGGCGCTCGCGATCGCCGTCGGCTCGCTCGCCGCCGCCGGCCACTACTCCGACGAAAGCCTGTTCTACCTGTATGCCCTGCTGCCGCTCGCGATCGGCTTCGTCGCCGAGCAGCTCCGGGTCGCCTCGGCGCAGACGCTGCTCGACCAGCGCGGCCTGGAGGGCTCGCAGGCCGTCGCCGGGCTGCCGGAGGCCGAGCAGCACGAGCTGGTCGGCGCGATCATGCGCCGCGAGTGCGGCGTGATGGCCGTCTCGGCGCTCGTCGTCGTGTTCCTGGCGCTGAGGGCGGCGAGTACGGCGCACGGGTTCTGAGGTACCGGTGGCCGGCCGGCGCTCGGTACCGGCCTCGGGCGCACGGGTTCCGGGGGCCGTCGGGTCCGCCTGCGCAGCCGTGTCCCACGCGTTCGCGGCCCCTCGCTCTATATATTCCCCCCGCATGAAGCCCGCCGCCATGCTGCTGGTCCTGTTCGCGTGCGCCGCGATCCTCGGCGCCTGCGGCTCGCAAGGCGTCTCCGTCTCCAAGAGCAGCCCGTACCACCGCGGCGCCGTGCTGTTCCGCGACCACTGCTCCGGCTGCCACACGCTCAGTGCCGTCGGCGCACAGGGGTCGGCGACCAGCATCGCGAACCGGGTCCCGACCAACGGCCCCAACTTCAACATCCGCAAGGAGAACGCGGAACAGGTCCTGTTCGCGATCCGCAACGGCGGCTTCTCCGGCGCGATCATGCCGGAGAACATCGTCGTCGGCAAAGAAGCCGAAGAAGTCGCGCAGTTCCTCGCCGCCTACTCGGGCAAGCAGCGCCAGACCGTCCCGTCCACGAACATCCCGGCGTCCGAACTCGGCGGCGAAGCCGTCAAGGAAGAAGCGAAGGGAACGACGACGGCTCCCGCCGCCGGCGGCAAGACCGGCACCACGAACACCACCGGCAAATGAGGCCGGCACGGAGCGCCGGCCCAGGCCGGCACGGAGCGCCGGCCCGGTCCCATCCGTGTCCACGGGTTCGCCAGAACCCGTGCCCCCGTTGATTCGCCGGGGCGGCGCCGGTGCTTGATCTGAGGCTGATCCGCGAGGACCCCGACGGGGTGCGCGCGGCGCTCGCACGCCGCGGCGAGCAGGCGGCGGCGGGGCTCGACAGCGTGATCGAGCTGGATCGACGCCGTCGTGAGCTTCTGCCCCAGCTCGAGGGGCTGCGCGCCGAACAGAACGCCGCCAACGAGCGCATCCGCGGCGCCGCCGACGAGGCTTCGCGGGGCAGCGAGATCGAGGCGATGCGCGCGGTCGCGGCTCGCGCGAAGGAGCTCGACTCCGAGTTGGCCGAGGTCGAGGAGGAGCTTCAGCGCGCCCTGGCTCCCCTGCCCAACCTGCCCGACCCGACCGCCGCCCCGGGCCCGGAGGACGAGCTGGTCAAGCAGGTCGGCGAGGTTCCCGAGCTCGGCTTCGAGCCGCGCGACCACCTCGAGCTGGCCGGAGAGATGATCGACACCGAGCGCGGGGCGCGGCTGTCGGGCTCGCGCTTCGCCTACCTCCGCGGCGCGCTCGTTCTCGTCGAGCTGGCGCTTGTCCGCTGGGCGCTCGAGAAGGTGCAGGCGCACGGCTTCGAGCCGGTGATCCCGCCGGTGCTGGTACGCGAACGCGCGCTCTACGGCACGGGCTTCCTGCCCGACACCGAGCAGCAGATCTACGCCCTGCCCGAGGAGGAGCTGTTCCTCGTCGGCACCTCGGAGGTGGCGCTGGCCTCGCTGCACGACGAGGAGATCCTCGACGCTGAGCAGCTGCCGCGCCGCTACGCGGGCTTCTCGCCGTGCTTCCGGCGCGAGGCCGGCGCTGCCGGGCGCGACACGCGGGGCATCTTCCGCGTGCACCAGTTCGACAAGGTCGAGATGTTCAGCTTCATCGAGCCAGAGCGCTCAGGCGACGAGCACGAGCGGATCCTGGCGATCGAGGAGGAGATACTGCAGGAGCTCGGCCTCCCCTACCGGGTCGTGAACATCGCCGTCACCGACCTCGGCAACTCGGCGGCGAAGAAGTACGACTGCGAGGCGTGGCTCCCGAGCCAGGGCCGCTACCGCGAGCTGACGTCGTGCTCGAACACGACCGACTACCAGGCACGGCGCCTGAACATCCGCATGCGAGCCGAGAAGCGCACGCGCGTCCTGCACACGCTCAACGGCACCGCCGTCGCGGTCGGGCGCACGATCGTCGCGCTGCTGGAGAACGGCCAGCGCGAGGACGGCAGCGTGGCGCTGCCCGCCTGCCTCGCTGCGTTCGGGGCGCCCGCGGAGCTCCCGGCCGCCGGCTGAGCGCCGCAGGCGGGCTGTAGGCTGGCCCGCACCGGCGGCACGAAGGCCCGCCGCGACAGCAGAGGGGGATCCGATGTCAGGACGATGGAAGGCGCTTGCGGCTGCCGCCGGCGTGTCGGCGACGCTCGCCGGGGCCGGCGTGTTCGCGGCCGGAGCGCCCGCATCGCGGGCGACCGCGGCAGGAACACAGAGCTGCGGGAACCACGCCGTGACGATCGAAATCGCGGAAGCGAATCAGCCGACCCGCAAACTGAAGATCCAGACGAAGAACGTCAAGGCCTCCGGGTTCAGCTGCAAAGCCGCGTTCAAGTTCCTCGATGCTCTCTACAAGAACAGCGCGCACGGCACGCCCGAACACTTCAAGTGCAAGCTCGGCAAGGCGAAAGAGCCGAAGGGCTACTTCCCGCAGGTCTGCACGCACGGCGCGAAGAAGGTCGAATACGGCGCGCAGGGCGGCTGAGCGTTCAGCGGATCGTGAACGTGATCGAGCGCGCGGCGCCCGAGGCCGGCGTGAGGGTGAGGCGGTAGACGCCCCTCACCAGCCGCGTGCTCCCCGACAGGCGCCTGACGTTGCGGCCCGCGGCGGCGGACACCGTCGCCGCGCGGCCGACTGCCACCCACCGCGTGCGACCGTGCAGGCGCACACGGTGCATCAGCGTCACGTGCACCTTCGATGCCACGTTGATCGCGAACGCGAAGGCGATGCTCCGCGCCGTCGCGCGGTGGCGGCTCAGCGCCGTGAGAGCCGGGGCGGTCAGCGCGAGGGCCGTGAGCCTGACGGTCGGGCTCGGGACCGAGACGGCCGTTGGCGGCGGCGCGACCGGAGCGGTCGTGGTCCGTTCGGTCCCGCCGCCCGCTGCCGGCGCCGCTTCAGAGCCCTGGGCTTCGTGCTGCCCCGGCACGAAGCCGAGCATGCCGTCCGGGGTGCCGACGCCGGTCGGGCCGTCGTATCCCGGAGCGGCCAGGCATGCGAGCGCCCCGCTGCAGCTCGCGGCGGCCTCTTCGGTGGCCGTGCAGTTGGAGATGCCGGTTTTGTGGTTGAAGGTGGCGCATCGGCCGTTCGAGCCGACCGTGATGTCGTGGAAGACGCCGGGCGCGTTGCGCTCGTTCGCGTAGAGCGTTTCCGCGGGGTGGGCGACCCCGTTGGCGCCGCCGGCGAGCGCGAACGCCGAGGCCACGATCGGCGAGGCGAGGCTGGTGCCGCCGTAGGTGCACCAGTGTTCGAGCGTGTGGATCGTTTTGCCTTCGGAGTATTCGGTCTCACACAGTTCCCCGGGCGCGTCGGAGTCGAAGATCGCAAGCCCGCTGTACGGATCCGCGTCGGCCGACACGTCGGCGACCGAGCGTTGCGTGGCGCATCCCACCGAGCTCCAGTCGGCCGCCTGCTGCTGCCACGCGGGCGCCGTGAAGAGCACGCTGCAGCCGCCGCCGCCCGCACCTGAGCCGTTCCACACGCTCTCGCCCTGCCAGCTGCCGCCGATCCCGAGCGGCGCCAGGCGTGTGCCGCCGACGGCGACGACATGCGGGGAGGAGGCCGGGTACTGCGTGACGTTGCGTTCGGAGGCGTGCGCGGCCGCCCAGTTGCGGAAGCCGTCGTCGCCTGCCGACGCGGTGATCACGACGCCGGGATCGTTGAAGGGCGGCTGCAGGTCGCTCGCGGGTTCGATCCCCTGCTCGGCCGCGCCCCACGAGTTCGAGATCGCGCTCGCACCGAGCGCCTCAGCGCGGCTCTCGGCCGCGGTCAGGTCTTGTGTCGCGGGCGTGTTCGCCTCGACGAGCACGATGTGGCAGGTCTGGCAGGTCGCGTGGGCGGACTCGATGTCGAGCGAGATCTCGACGCCCCAGCCGGCGATTTCTTCTGCTTCTTCTTTCACTTCTTCGCTGGGCGAGGCCTCGAGTTCTTCCAGTTCGCCCGTCGTTTTCGGGAACGGCAGCGGCGCGCCCGATTTCTGTGACGCCTGACTGAAGCAGCCGTTCGCTTTGGTGCAGAGCGGGAGTGAGAATTCTTCGCTGTAGGTCTTCAGGTCGGCTTCCGCGGTCGGGTCGTTGTAGGCGTCGACGATCGCGATCGTCTGCGTGGCCGCGGGGCTCGTCGGCAGCCCGTAGACGGTGTGCAGGTCCTGGGGGCGCAGGCCGAGTTCCCCCGTTTTCGGGGATGGAACGGAGGGCCGCGCGCGGGCCGCGGGCCGGACCATGCCGATCGGATGGCTGTGGCGCTTGGCTTCGGCGCTCACGGGGATCAGCTGCAGTGCCTGGCAGCTCGCGAAGCCCGGCGGGGGTTCGCTGCAAGCCGGCCGGATCGCGTAGTCGGAGGCCGGCAGCGGTGCCACCGTTTCGGTGGCAGCGGCAGCCGCGGGCAGCACCGCTCCCAGGCACACGGCCAGCGCGAGCGGCAGGGGGATCTTGGACAGGGGCGAGCGCATTCTCTGTGGCGAGCTTCCTATCTGCTCGGCAGCCCCCCTGCGCTGCTTGAGCCCGTGGGGCCTTGGCTGGACGCCCGCCAACCGGGTGCGCAGTCACCGGATCGTCACATCTTGGTCACGGCCGCGAAACCCATCGCGGGGCCCACGCGGGGGAAGATCATCACCGGACGACGGCGCCAGTCGGGCAGCGGGCGAGCGCGGCGCCCCGCGAGCCCCTTGAGGGAGCGCCGTCGCGCCGCGCCTGCAGAGCGCAGCGGGCGGGGCGGGAGCGGCCTTCCCGTCCCGTCCGCCACTACGCTGCTAGCGATGTCGCCGCCAAGCTTCCTGCTCGCTCAGGAGCCACCCCCGCGGCGCGTGGGGGTCTTGGTCGCCGTGATCGCGGTGGCGCTCTGCACGCTCATCATCGATCCGCTCGGGCACATCGCGCCGATCGCGTCGCTGAGCGTGGTCTACATCCCCGCCGTGCTCATCGTCTCCGCGGTCTGGGGCGGCGGGCTCGGAGTCCTCACGGCCGTACTCAGCGCGGCCGCGTTCAACTTCTTCCACCTGCCGCCGACGGGGCACTTCACGATCCACGATTCGCGCAACTGGGTGGCGCTTGTCACCTTCCTGGTCGTCGCGGTGCTCGCGAGCTGGCTCGCGGAGATCGTGCGTTCGCGGACGCGCGACGCGCAGGAGCGCCGGCGCGAGGCGGACCTCGCCGCCGAGATGGCGCGCCTGCTGCTACGCGGAGACGATCTCGTCGAGGCGCTGCCCACCGCCGCCGCCCGTCTGGCGCAGTCGCTCGAGCTGAGCTCCGCCGCGATCGACATGGAGGCTCGCGACGGTGACGAGCGCACGATCGCGTTCCCGCTGCGCGAGGGGAGCGCACGGATCGGCACGCTGCTCGTCGGCGCCGATACCTCGGAGGAGACCCTGCGGCGGCTGCAGGAGCGCATCGTGCCTTCGCTCGAGGCGGTGCTGAGCGCGGCGCTCGAGCGCGAGGGACTGCTGGGCGGTGCAGTCGAGACGGCGGCGCTGCGGCGCGCGGATGTCGTCAAGACCGCCCTCCTTCGCGCCGTCTCGCACGACCTGCGCTCGCCGTTGACGGCGATCTCGGCGGCCGGGGAGGCGCTGGCGTCTGCGTCGCTGTCGGATGCCGAGCGCGTGGAGATGGCGTCGGTGATCCAGGAGGAGACGCAGCGGCTCTCGCGGCTGGTGGACAACCTCCTCGACCTCTCGCGGCTCGAAGCGGGTGCGGCGGAGCCGCGCCGGGAGTGGGTCTCCGTCGACGAGCTGATCCGTACGTCCGTGATGGAGGTCGGCGCGCCGCCCGAGGACTTCTCCCTCTCGATCGACGCCGACCTCCCGCTCGTGCGCCTCGACGCCGTCCAGATGGAGCGGGCGTTCGTCAACGTGCTCGAGAACGCCCGCAGGCACTCGGGCGGGCACGCGGTCAGCGTGCGCGCCCGGGCGGTGCGCAGCCTCGGCGCGGCGCCGCGCCCGGCGCCATCGGACGGCGACGAACAGACGGTCGCGTCGCGCGCACGCGGCGATCGTGTGATCGTGCGTGTCGTCGACCGCGGGCCCGGGATCCCGCCGGCGCAGCTCGAGCGCGTGTTCCAGCCGTTCTACCGCGCGGGGACGCCGGGGGGCGAGCATCGCGGCTCGGGCCTTGGGCTCGCCATCGCGCGCGGGTTCACCGAGTCCAACGGCGGGACCCTTCATGTCGAGTCGCTGCCGGGACAGGGGGCGACGTTCGTGTTCGAACTGCCCCTGGCCGCCGACGCCGTCGCCGCAGACGGCGCCGGGGTCCGCGCCGGCGAGGCCGAGCGGCCGGCGGCGGGCGCCGGGGCAGCGCGCTCTGAGCCGGACGCGTGAGCGGCGCGGGCGGTGAGCCGGGGCAGGCCGGGCCGCGCCCGCGGGTTCTCGTCGTCGACGACGAGCCGCAGATCGTGCGAGCGCTGAAAGTCGTGCTGAGGGAGGCGGGCTTCGACACCTCGGCGGCGGAAACGGCAGCCGAGGCCCTGGACGCGGCCTCGGTTCGTCCGCCCGAGGCCGCGATCATCGACCTCGTGCTCCCCGACGGCGATGGCATCGAGCTCACGCGCCGGCTGCGCGAGTGGAGCGAGATGCCGATCCTTGTGCTCTCCGCCGTGGGCGAGGAGAGCCAGAAGGTGCGGGCGCTCGAGGCGGGCGCCGATGACTACGTCACCAAGCCGTTCGGAACCAGGGAGCTGATCGCCCGCCTGCAGGCGGCGCTCCGCCGCGCGGGGCGCGCCGAGGAGGAGCCGACGATCGTCCTCGACGGGCTCGAGATCGACTTCGCCGCACGCGTCGTGCGCGTCGATGGCGAGCCCGTCCATCTGACCCCGATCGAGTTCGACCTGCTGCGCGCGCTCGCGCGCAACCGCGGCCGGCTGATGACCCATCGCAAGCTCCTCGTCGATGTGTGGGGGCCGGAGTACGTCGACGACGTCCAGCCGCTGCGCACCCACATCGCGCGACTGCGCGCCAAGATCGAGCCCGAGGCCCAAGGCCGGGCGGGTGGGCCTCACATCATTCTCACCGAGCCCGGCGTCGGCTACCGCTTCGCCCAGTAACGCCGGCCCCGCGCCGGGTGGGCGCGGCAGTAACGAAATCGTTATGGCCGCGGAAGGTTTCGTTACGAGAGCGTGACGCCCGGGGTCACATAGTGGCCGCATGGACGTCTTGGCAATCGCTCTCGGACTCGTGATGTTCGCCCTTCTCCTTGCCCTGGTCGAGGGGATCGACCGGATATGAGCGGCGCGGACATCTTCGGGCTCGTCGTCTCGGTGCTCGTCATCGTCTACCTCTTCTACGCGCTGATCCGCGGGGAGAAGCTCTGAGATGACCTTCTCGGGCTGGGCCACGATCTTCCTGTTCGCGTTGATCCTGACCGCGCTGGCGTTCCCCCTCGGCAGCTACATGGCGAAGGTGTACACGGGCCAGCGCGTGCTGCTCTCGCCGATCTTCGCGGGCCCGGAGCGCTTCATCTACCGGATCCTCCGCGTCGATCCCGACTCGAAACAGGACTGGAAGCAGTACGCGAAGAGCCTCGTGATCTTCTCGCTCGCGGGCTGGCTGCTGCTGTACCTGATCCTGCGCACGCAGACGCTCTGGGACTTCACCGGCCTGAACCCCCAGCACTTCAAATCGGGCACCTGGGACCTGACGTTCAACACGACCTCGTCGTTCCTGACGAACACGAACTGGCAGTACTACGGCGGCGAGACGACGCTCAGCTACTTCAGCCAGATGGTGGGGCTGACCGTACAGAACTTCCTCTCGGCCGGCATCGGCATCGTCGTCGCCGTCGCCCTCGTGCGAGGCATCATCGGCCGCACCGGCAAGAGCCTCGGCAACTTCTGGCAGGACATCGTGCGCACGGTGCTCTACGTGATGCTGCCGATCAGCGTGATCGGCGCGATCGTCCTTCTCTCCCAGGGCGTGATCCAGAACTTCGCGAGCTATCTGACCGCCCACACCCTGACCGGCGTGGAACAGACGATCGGGATGGGCCCGGTCGCGTCGCAGGAGGCGATCAAGGAGCTCGGCACCAACGGAGGCGGCTTCTTCAACGTCAACTCGGCGCACCCGTTCGAGAACCCGACGGCGTTCACCAGCTTGTTCGAGATGCTGCTGGTGCTGATCATCCCGGCGGCGCTGATCTTCATGTACGGGCGCATGACAGGCAACCGCCGCCAGGGCTACGCGGTCTACGGCGTCGTGATGTTCATGTTCCTCGGCGCGGTGATCGTCGCCTACATCGCCGAGGCGCATGGCTCGCCCGCGCAGCACGCTGCCGGCATCCACACGAGCGCGATCGCGGGTTCCGGCGGCGGCAACTTGGAAGGCAAGGAGCAGCGATTCGGCATCGCCGGCTCAGCGATCTTCAACGTCGTCACGACCGTCACCTCCTGCGGCGCGGTCAACAGCGCGATGGAGTCCTTCACCGGCATCGGCGGCGCCGTGCCGTTCGCCAACCTGTCGGCCTCCGAGGTGATCTTCGGCGGCGTCGGCACCGGCCTGTACTCGATCCTCCTCTACGTCCTGCTCGCCGTCTTCATCGGCGGGCTGATGGTCGGCCGCACACCCGAGTGGCTCGGCAAGAAGCTCGAGGCGAAAGAGATCAAGCTCGCGGGCCTCGCGATCCTGATCACGCCGCTGGCAGCCCTCTTCTGCACGGCCATGGGCGTGGCGACCAGCGCCGGGCGCAAATCGATCGCGGAAGTGGCGATGTCGAAATCCGGCGGCCACACGCCACAGGGCTTCTCCGAGACCTTCTACGCCTACCTCTCGCAGGCCAACAACAACGGCTCCGCCTTCGCCGGCTACACCGGCTACATCCAGCCGAACGCAGGCAACGCCGGCGCTCACGGAGTCACCTTCGCTGATCTGCTGGGCGGCTTCGACATGCTCGTCGCACGCTACGGGCCGATCCTCCTCACGCTCGCCGTCGCCGGCGCGCTCGCCGGCAAGCGCGTCACGCCGGCCGGCCTCGGCACGATGCGCACCGACAACGGCACGTTCGCGGTGCTGCTGATCGGCGTGATCGTCCTCGTCGGCGCGCTCACCTTCTTCCCCGCCCTGCTGCTCGGACCGGTCGTCCAGGGGCTGACCGGACACCTCTACTGACATGCGCCGCGACATCGTCACATCCCTCATCGCGATGGTCTTCTTCACGCTGCTGCTCGGGATCGCCTACCCGCTCGTGATCACGGGCGTCGGCCAGGTCGCCTTCCCCGGCAACGCCAACGGCCAGAAGGTCTACGTGAACGGCAAGCTCGTCGGCTCCAAGAGCATCGGGCAGAGCTTCAAGAAGCCGGTGATCGGCAAGAACGGCAAGCCGGAGGAAAAGGAAGAAGAAGTCGTCACCGAACCTGACCCCCGGTACTTCCAGTCGCGCCCCTCGGCGACGGAAGGCGGGGAATACAACGCAGCTGCGAGCGCGTTCTCCAACCGTGGCCCGAACAGCACCATCACCAAGGAAGCCGACGAAGAAAACCTCAAGGCCTACCTCGAACTCGAGCGTCCCTACGACCCCGGCCTGACCGCGGCGAAGGTGCCGGTCGACGCCGTCAACACCTCCGCCTCGAACCTCGACCCCGACATCTCCCAGGCCAACGCACGAATCCAGGCGCACCGCATCGCCGCCGTCCGCCGGCTCCCCCTCTCGACCGTTGACTCTCTGATCTCGAAGTACACGAGCGGCCGCGGCCTCGGCTTCGCCGGCGAACCGGCCGTCAACGTGCTCGAGCTGAACCTTGCCCTCGACCGCCTGAAAGCAGCCTGACATGTCCGCACCTGCACCCACCGCCCCCGAGGGTCCGGCGCCCGTCGCCGCCCCGCACGAACGCCGCGCCGTCTCGCTGTTCCAGCGCGAGATCATCGTGCCGGCCCTGATCGAGAGCGTCAAGAAGCTCGACCCCCGCGTGCAGGTTCGCAACCCCGTGATGTTCGTCGTCGAGATCGGCTCCGTCATCACGACCTTCACCTGGCTAAAACAGGTCTTCGGTGGCAAGCCGCTCGGCGGCGGCACCGAGCCCGCCTGGTACACGTTCGTGATCGCGCTGTGGCTGTGGCTGACGGTGATCTTCGCCAACCTCGCCGAGGCGTTCGCGGAGGGCCGCGGGCGCGCGCAGGCGGACACGCTGCGAGCGATGCGCAAGGAGACCGTCGCCAAGCTCCTCGACGGCAGCAGCAAGGCGGCATCGGAGCTCGTCCGCGGCGACGTGGTCGTGGTCGAGGCCGGCGAGCTGATCCCGGGCGACGGCACCGTGACCGAAGGCATCGCGACGGTCGACGAGTCGGCGATCACCGGCGAGTCCGCGCCCGTGATCCGCGAGTCCGGCGGCGACCGCAGCGCGGTCACGGGCGGAACGCGCGTTACTTCCGACCGCATCGTGGTGGAGATCACGCAGGAACCCGGCCAGTCGTTCCTCGACCGCATGATCAACCTCGTCGAGGGCGCCGAGCGGCGAAAGACGCCCAACGAGATCGCGCTCAACATCCTGCTCGCCGCCTTGACGCTGATCTTCGTGATCGTCGTCGCCACGCTGCGGCCGTTCGGCCTGTTCGCGGGCACCACCATCTCCGAGACGACCCTGATCGCGCTGCTCGTCGCGCTGATCCCGACGACGATCGGCGCGCTGCTCTCGGCGATCGGCATCGCGGGCATCGACCGGCTCGTGCGCCGCAACGTGCTCGCGCTGTCCGGGCGCGCGGTCGAGGCGTCCGGCGACATCGACGTGCTGCTGCTCGACAAGACCGGCACGATCACGATCGGCAACCGGCTCGCGAGCGAGTTCATCCCGATGCCGGGCGTGCCGGAGTCCGAGCTCGCCGAAGCGGCTCAGATGTCCTCGCTCGCCGACGAGACCCCCGAGGGCCGCTCGATCGTGGTGCTGGCCAAGCAGTACGGGATCCGCGAGCACGACATGGCCGCGATCCAGGCCGAGTTCATCCCCTTCACCGCCCAGACCCGCATGAGCGGGATCGACTACGACGGCCAGCAGCTCCGCAAGGGCGCCGGCGACGCGATCATCGACATGGTGGTGGGCGAAGGCGGCTCTCCGCC
Organism: uncultured Solirubrobacteraceae bacterium; assembly: GCA_963738815.1. GTDB lineage: Bacteria > Actinomycetota > Thermoleophilia > Solirubrobacterales > Solirubrobacteraceae > Palsa-744. The sequence continues at coordinate 23,339 of CAVTXW010000007.1, read as the reverse complement.
GCCGGAGCTGCAGAAGGAGCTCGACCGCATCGGCAGCGAAGGGGGCACTCCCCTCGCCGTCGCGCGCAACAACCAGGTGCTCGGCGTCATCTACCTCAAGGACACGATCAAGGAGGGCATGAAGGCCCGCTTCGACCAGCTGCGCGCGATGGGGATCAAAACCGTGATGGTCACCGGCGACAACAAGCTCACAGCCGCGAAGATCGCCGAAGAGTCGGGTGTCGACGACTTCCTCGCCGAAGCGACCCCGGAGCGCAAGCTCGCGCTGATCCGCGAGGAGCAGTCCGAGGGGCGGCTCGTCGCGATGACCGGCGACGGCACCAACGACGCGCCCGCGCTCGCCCAGGCCGACGTCGGCGTGGCGATGAACACCGGCACCCAAGCTGCGCGCGAGGCCGGCAACATGGTCGACCTCGACTCCAACCCGACGAAGCTGATCGAGATCGTCGAGGTCGGCAAGCAGCTGCTGATCACGCGCGGTGCGCTCACGACCTTCTCGATCGCCAACGACGTCGCCAAGTACTTCGCGATCCTGCCCGCGATCTTCATCACGACCTGGGCCGCCGCCGGCGAAAAGGAAGGGCCGCTGGGGGTCTTGAACGTGATGAACCTCGGCAGCCCGCGGTCGGCGATCGTCTCGGCGATCATCTTCAACGCGATCGTGATCCCGCTGCTGATCCCGATCGCGCTGCGGGGGGTCGCCTACCGGCCGATCGGCGCGAGCGCGCTGCTGCGGCGCAACCTCCTGATCTACGGGCTCGGCGGCATCATCGCGCCGTTCATCGGCATCAAGCTGATCGACCTGGTCATCCACAACCTCCTCGGCGCCTAGAGCGGCGGACCGCTCCCGCGCCGGGATCCGGCGCGGGATCTCAGGCGAACAGGAACACGACGCTGAGAGTCAGGTACGCCGCGAGCAGCACGAGACCGCGCCGGCGGGTCGACACGCCACCGAAGGTCACCGCGGCCGCCAGCCAGCCGGCGCAGATCAAAGCGGCCAGCTCGTAGCCGTTGAAGACGAGCGGCATGCGTCCCGGGCCGATCACGATCGACGCGAACGCGACGAGCGGGGCCAGGAGCAGGCCGACCTGCGCGGCCGATCCGACAGCGATGCTCAGGCTGAGGTCCATCTGGTCCTTCGCGGCGGCGACGACCGCGACGTAGTGCTCCGCCGCGTTGCCGACGATCGCCACCACGATCGCGCCGATGAAGAACTGCGAGAGGCCGAGCTGGTGCGAGGTGTGCTCGACCGAGCCGACGAGCGTGTCGCTCGCGACCGCGACCAGCACCGCCGCGAGGGCGAGGACAATTGCCGCGCGCCGCCGCGACCAGGCTGGCTCCGCGTCCGCGGCCGGTCCTCCGAATGCCTCGGCCTGCGTGCGCAACGATCGGCGCAGCCCGCGGGCATAGACCGCGATCAGCGCCAGCGAGACGACGATCGTCGCCACCCAGGCGGCGTCGCTGCTGGAGACTCGCTCGATACCGACGCGCGGGAGGCTGCCGCCGCCGGCGAGCAGGACGAGCGACGGCACGAGTAGCGCGGTCGTGCCGAGGATCAGGACCATGTCGAGCGAACGCGCCGCCTCGACGTGGAAGTCCTGGCGGGCCCGCCGCCAGCCGCCGGCGAGCATCGCGGCCCCGAGCACCAGCAGGGCGTTTCCCATCACCGATCCGACGAGCGAGGCCTTGACGACCTCGTGCAGGCCGTCGGCGAGCGCGAACAGGGCGATGATCAGCTCCGGCGCGTTGCCGAACGTCACGTTCAGCAACCCGGCGACGCCGGGTCCGGAGTGCTCCGCGAGCTGCTCGGTCGCCTCGCCCATCAGGGCCGCGGCGGGCACGACCGCGAGGGCGGATACGGCGAAGACGCTCGCGGCCGGCGCGTCGAGGAGGTCAAGGACGAGGGCCAACGGGACCAGCGAGAGCAGGTAGTACACGGCCCGCACCGCCTGAACCCTAGAGGCGCCCGGGACCGCCGCCGGCGGCGGGCGCTGCGATCAGAGGTGTGCGAGCAGCGACCGGACGGTCTCGTCGACCGCGGCCCGAAGCTCCACATCGCCGTTCTCGACGTACAGCGGGCCCGACCCGTAGGTCAGCAGCCGTCGCGCAAGCACGATGCCGCGGGCGGCCAGAACCGGCTCCTCCCGGAGGGCCAGCACGAGCTCCGCGAGCTTCGAGCGGGCCGCGGTGATCGCGCCTCTGGCGAGCGGCGCGGACGTCGCCAAGCGACGGCGCCCCCTGGCAGCGCTTGCGATCGCGTCTTCGAAGCTCCCTGCGAGCGCCGTGCGGCTCGCCTGGCGGGTCAGCTGGAAGGCGCGTAGCGTCAGCTCCGGTGTGCTGACCGGGTCGGCGCCCTCGAGCAGCCGCCGGTCGAGGCCTCCGCGCTGCGAGAGCACGCGCAGGCGCAGGCCGAGTGGCGCCACACTGCGGCGGGAACGCCGCCGGCGGGCGGGGGAGACCTGTGCTGCAGCGGAGCCGGGTGTCGAGATGGGAGGAACTCCTCGACACCAATGCTGGACCCGAGCGCATCAAGCTCGCATCACGATCGGGGCTCTGCGCATAACGATCTCGTCAAAGATCGGGCCTCCCGGCGGGGCCGTGGGGTCTCGCGCGCCGCGAGCGCTCAGCTCGAGATTCCGATCAGAACGCCGGCGAACAGAACGTAGGCGAGCACGAGCGCGATGCCCTCCCGGCGCGCGAGTCCGCGCCGCCGGTAGGTGAAGGCGATCGCGAGGACGGTCATGGCGAGCGCGGAGGCAGCCACGAACGTCGACTGCGCCGAGGGCGGCGCGATGCCCACGAACGTCGTTGGGATCAACAGCCCTGCGAGCACGTTGATGGCGTTGCTGTTGAGCGACGTGCTGAGCACCGCCGAGGCCCGCCCGCGCAGCGCCAGGTAGACACCGGCAACCGCGTTGGGCAGGCTCGTGACGACCGCGAGGACGATGCCGCCGATGACGATCTCGGGCACGCCGTGGCGTTCGCCGAGGCGCGACCCCGACCGCTCCATCGCGATGCTCGCTCCCACGACGAGCAGGGTCGCCGCCGTGGCGATGAGGACGTCTCTCGCGCCGCCGCGCCGCGGGTGGATCGCGGGCTCGAGCTCCTGCTCCTCCTCGGTGATCGCGGAGACAAGCCAGCGCCGCCACGACGCGGGGAGAGCCAGCCGCCCGATCAGCTCGTGCCTGACCCCAAGGAGCACTACGTAGGGCGCGAAGACCGCCAGCGCGAGCAGCAACGCCGCCGGCGCAGACAGCACGCCGACGACGAGCAGCAGGGCGACGCCCGCGATCCACACGGCCACCGTCCCCCCGAGCACGACGACTCGCCGATGCAGGGCGACGTATCCGGACACGATCCCGGCCACGCCGATCAGCGCGGCGATGTTGAACACGTTGGAGCCGAGTATCACGCCCGCGCCGACTCGATCCTGGTGCCCGATCAGCGCGGTCACGGCCGCCGTGATCTCGGGGGCATCGGCTGCGAGCGCCGCGAGCATGCCGAGCAGCGCCTCGGAGAGCCCGGCGCGTGCGCCGACGCGCTCGAGCGAGGCGACGAGCCGCCAGCTCGCCCACAAGCTCGCCCCGGCGGCGGCCGCGAAGGTTGCCACCAACGCTGCATCAGGCATCGGACGCTCCGAAGCCCGCCGTACGCGCGACCTGCGCGCACGCGTGACGCCGGGCCGGATATCGGGGTCTGATGACGGTCACCTGGTCCAATCCCCTATGGGGTATGCCGACCAGGCTTCCCGGCGCACCGCGCCGAAGTCTAGTGGCCGATCGGGGCGACTTCTCACGAGGCAGGCGAGTCCACGTCGCCGGGCGCCCTGACGGCCGGCGTCAGGAGGGGCGGCGAGCGGGCGCCGCAGCGGCCCGCGAGGCGCGGAGCCGCCGCGTAGCCGCGGCGAAAGAGAGCCGGCGCGCCGGAGCGCGCCGTGGCGGCCGTGGCGCGCGCGCCCAAGCGGGCAGCGTCAACGACCACGCGGGTGCGGCGGGACTGTGCCGGAGGTGGTTCTCGCGAGGTGCGCTCATGGGCTTCTGACTTCGCCGTGACCGTGCAACGGTCCTTCCATCGGCTTTGACTACCCGTTTACAAAGCGAACACACGTGACAACGGACGGCGATACGAGCGGGCGGTGCGACCGCGGGCGCCCGGCCGTCCGGTAGCGTCCGCTTCAGCGGATGGCAGACGGGCGTGGTCACCTGAAGGTGTTCATCGGCATGGCGCCCGGGGTCGGCAAGACCTACCGCATGCTGCAGGAGGGGCGCGCCGAATCCGAGAGTGGCCGCGACACCGTGATCGGCTACCTCGAGCCGCACGGCCGCGCCGAGACGGTCGCCCAGGCGGAGGGGCTCGAGATGGTCCCGAGGCGCCAGGTCGAGTACCGCGGCACGCCGCTGGAGGAGATGGACCTCCCGGCCGTTCTTGCGCGGGCGCCGGAGCTGTGCCTGATCGACGAGCTCGCGCACACCAACGCCCCCGGCCTCGAGCACGAGAAGCGCTACGAGGATGTGCGCGACGTGCTGGACGCCGGCATCGACGTCTTCTCGACGATCAACGTCCAGCACCTCGAGAGCCTCAACGACCAGGTCGCGCGCCTGACCGGGACGACGGTGCGCGAGACGATCCCGGACGAGATCCTGTCGGCCGCCGACGAGGTGGTGCTCATCGACCTGACGCCGGAGGCGCTGATCGCGCGGCTGCGCGCCGGCAAGGTCTACCGGCCCGAGCGGGTACCGGCGGCGCTGAACAACTTCTTCAAGATCGAGAACCTGGCGGCCCTGCGCGAGACCGCGTTGCGGCAGGTCGCCGAGGATGTCGAGGTCAAGCGCTTCGTGCGCGAGGCGCCGGTCACGGTCCGTCGCAACGAGGAGGGCCTGCCCGCGCCGGCGGAGCCGGCGCCGCAGGCGATCTCCGAGCGCCTGCTCGCGATCGCGACGCTCGAGCGCGAGTCCGAGCACGTGGTTCGCCGGGCGTGGCGCTCGGCTCAGCGTCTGGACGCGGAGCTCGACGTGCTGATCGTGCGCCCACCCGCGCGCGAGCCGAGCGCCGAGGACCGGGCGCGGCTGGAGTCTCTGCGCAGGCTCACGTCGATGCTCGGCGCGAGGCTGCGGGTCGAGGAGAGCGACGACGCGGCCTCAGTGGCAGTCGACGTCGCTCGCTCGCTCGGGAGCACCTACGTCTTGATCGGTGCCCCGCCCATCCGCCGCGGCCTCGCGCGGCTGCGGCCGGGCGGCGAGTCGCTGCTCACAGGGCTGCTGGAAGGGCTGCCAGGGGTGGACGTGCGGATCGTCGCGGACCCCTCGTTGCGCGTCGGCGGGCCTGCGAAGCCGGCCGATAAAGACCTGCTCAAGACGGGAGGAACTGCCGGCGAGGGCGGCGAAGGCAGAGAGCACGAACTCTGAGCCTCGCGACGGTCGGATTACCGACCTCCTCTCCGAAGACCCGCATAAAGATCACTAACATCGCGCAACCTCGACCCGCGACCCATGTTCTGAACCGCGACATGATGAGCTCACACACAACCCCCCGCAGGCTCGCGGCGCTCCTCGCGCTCGCACTGTCAGCGACGCTGCTGTTCGCCGCGAGCGCCCTCGGCGGCGCCGCCAAGGCCCCGCGCGCGCACGCGTCCTCCTCCTACCTGACCGGCATCGGCGACGAGCAGACGCAGATGTTCACGAGCCCGCTGTGGACGCAGCTGCACACGAAGGTCGCCCGCTACATCGCTCCCTGGGACGCGGCGATCCGTGGCGACGAGCTGGCCCGCGCCCGCAACTGGATCGGGCAGGCGGAAGCCGCCCATCAGCAGGTTCTCGTCGCCTTCTACCACTCCGAGCACACGCCGACCAAGATGCCGAGCGTCTCCAGCTACCAGAAGGCGGTCGCAAAATTCGTCAAAGACTTCCCGCGCGTGCGCCAGTACCAGTCCTGGAACGAGGCCAACCGCGGCAACGTCAAGGGCGCGTTCTCGAGTCCTTCGGCCGGCGCCGCAGCCCGCTACTACCAGGCGCTGAAGCGCGTCTGCAAGGGCTGCACCGTGATCGGGCTCGACGTGCTCGACGCGGCCACGATCAACGCGACGCTGCGCTACATCTCCGCATTCAAGCGCGAAGTCGTCCACCTGCGCACGGTGATGCCCTCGATCTGGGGACTGCACAACTACTCCGACCTGAACCGGCTGCAGAGCTGGCGCACGCGTGAACTCTCGAAGGCCTTCGGCGGCCAGGTGTGGCTGACCGAGACCGGCGGGATCGTGCAGTTCAAGCCCTCGTTCACGAACTCGCGCGGATCGGGCCTCGCCCGCCAGAGCAAGGTCCTGAACTACATGTTCTCGGTCGCAGCCTCGAACTCGCGCATCAAGCGGCTGTACATCTACAACTGGATCGGCGGCAACAGCAGCACGCGCTTCGACGCCGGGCTGATGAACGCCCACGACCAGCCGCGGCCCGGCTACCTCGTGGTCTGCAAACAGCTGCACGGCGCCAAGTGCTCGGTGTCGACGGCGAGGAACTAGCCGGCGCCGACCGCGCTCGGCGTGCGCGCGCCGGGCGCCGTGGGTGCGCGCGTGTCCTCGCCGCGCTCGCGCCGCCAGATCCACATCCCCGCCAGGGCCAGCACGCCCGCGAGCCCGCAGTAGAGCGTCAGCCGCGTGAGCGGGTAGCGCGCGCCGTCGTGCAGAGTCAGGTTCAACGCCGTGTGGTCGCCCGCTTTGACGATGCTGAGCAGTCCCTGGTGGTCGATGCCGAGCGCGGTGGGGCCGATCGCCGCGAACAGCGCCCACGCGAGCGCGGCCAGCACGCCGGCGCCGAGCGCGGCGCTGCTCAGGCGCAGCCGCGGTGTGGCGGCGCCCGCGAGCACCGCCGCGCCCGCCACGGCGAGCAGGAACGGCCAGACCCCGCCCCAGCCGCGCCCTGCGCCGAGCGCGGTCGCGATCGTGGGCTGGAATTCGCCCTTGCTCAGCAGCCGCGTCCAGACGACGGTCTCGTTCTCGTAGCCGACGAGCGGGTGGGTGATCGTCACGATCGTCCAGGCGGCGATCGAGATCCCGGCGAGCGCGATCGTCGGAGCGGGCCAGCGGCGCAGCGCGAGCCCGAGCGGGCACGCGAGGAACGGCAGCAGCGTGATCATGAAGCGCGGCCCCGGCGCGCCGCCGCCGAACGGCAGGTAGTAGCCCGAGTTGTAGATCGAGTAGCAGGCGCAGACGCCCGCGATCGTGAGCGCCTCGGCGCGTCTCCCGCGCCGGTAGAGCAGCACCGTGCCGAGCGCGCCCATCAACAGGATCGGCGAGAGCGTGAGCAGTCCGCGCGAGTCGAGCAGCAGCGTCACGAACACGCGCGGGCTGGGCGCTGAGATGCCGAAGAAGCCACGGTGCTGCTGAGGGATGTTGGAGTAGGCGAGGTGCGTCCAGGAGTTGAAGGCGGCGTGGTTGTAGAGGAGCAGCGGCACGATCCCGACGAGGCCGCCAAAGGCGTAGGCGCCCGCCCGCCCGGCGATCGCCGCCGGGCGCAGCGAGTCTCCTCGCGAGAGCGCGTAGAGGCCGAGCACCACGGCGACGAACGCCAGCGGGTACTCCGAGGTGATCGCGTAGCCGACGGCCAGGCCGGCCGCCCCGAGCAGCAGCGGGCGGGGCGGCCCGTCGCGCTCGCGCAGCAGCAGCGCGAACGCGGCGAAGCCGAGCATCGCCGAGAAGACGTGGGAGAACAGCAGGGTCGAGAACGGCAGCACCATCGTCCCCAGCCCGAGCGCGATCGCCGCCGCCGCGCCGTACCCCGGCTCGAACCGCTCGGCCACGCGCCACACGAGCAGCACGAGCAGGAACGCGGGCAGCACGCTCCCCCACCAGCCGACGAAGTCGATCATCTCGTCTTCGCCGCGCAGCGCGGGCGAGGAGCGGGCGACGCGCGGCGCCTGCAGGGCGGTGAGCGTCTCGTAGAAGGGGAGCGAGAACATCGCCAGCCCCGGGGCCCGCGCGGAGTACCAGTGCCCGCGGTAGAAGGCCTCGTCTTTGGTCCGGTAGGGACCCTGGTCGATCGTCGTGCGGCCCGCGTCGAGCGCGCGGATCAGGTCGTAGTGCGAGGTCTGGTTGTCAGACCAGTTCTGGAGCATCAGGCCGGACGCGAGACCGAACAGGAGGATCGCGGCGAGCGCGAGCCGCCCCCGCCGCTCGCGGGGCAGCAGCCGCGCGGCGCCTCGCCGGCGCTCCGGTGCGGGTGCTCCGGCGCTCTGTGCCGGCCTCGGCGGGCTCGCGGCGCCGTCCGTGTCCTCGGCGTGGGTGCCCATCAGTTGCTGCCGTGCAGCGCCGCGGGCCCCGGCCCGATCTCGTAGATCACGCTGCCGGGAGTCACGCGGCGCGTGATCCCGAGGCCCGCGATCGGTTTCGCGGCCGCGGCCGCCGGGTCCGGAGGCTCGGGCTTGACATAGCCATGGCTCGGCGGCAGTTCGTTGATCGGGTTCAGATGCAGGACCACGGTCTTGATCCCGTAGTAGCGGAGCTTCTCGACGCTCGCCTTGTCGGGGAAGTTGTGCATGCCCCCGCGCAGGTCATCGACGGCGGGCATGTCGAACGTGCTGTTGCCGATCGGGATCTTGTAGAAGCCGTCGGTCGAGAAGTACTGCCAGATGCGGTCGAACGCGCCGTCGGTCGGCAGGTCCAGCCGCGGCCCGGGCAGCCCTGTTTCGGCCTTCGTGGGCTGCGGCACCCGCGGATGCCCGAGATGCCCGGCTCCTTCGCCGAGGATGCCGATCAGCAGCAGCCCGCCCGCGACCGCGGGCAGCGTCCTCGCAAGGCCCGGGCGTCCGCGAAGCCGCGCGCCGAGCGGCCGCACACGCTCGAGCAGCCACTGCGCGCCGGCGCCCGCGAGCAGGGCGTAGAACAGCGTCGCGAGCGTGAAGACGCGCCCCGGCACCCGCACACCGTTCCACCCCGGCGCGTAGTCGAACAGCAGGCGGTAGGGGTACCCCGCCCCCGTCAAGCCGAGCCCCATCGCGAGCACCGAGCAGGTCACCACCCCCGCGAGCAGGCCCAGGCGCAATCGTTTCGTCAACGGAGATCCGCCGAGGCCGAGCGCGCCGAGCACGGCCAGCACGAGGATCAGGCCGCCCGGGAAGAACACGTCCTCGTTCTTCGAGTGCACGTGGTCGCGCGCCCCGGAGGTGACGCCGCCCCAGACGCGGTTCTCCGAGGAGGCCGACAGCAGCGCGGCCGGGCCGGATGAGTAGTTCTCGACTTCCTTGATCGTGCGCTTCGCGGTCGGGTAGATGTGCGAGACGCGCAGGTAGGGGCGCGCCTGGTAGATCGTGATCGCCCCCAGCGCCGCCACACCGACCGCGGTGTAGATCGCGAGCCGGCGGGTGATCTTGAAGGGCGCCCGGCCCGCCCGCGCCCCGCGCCACCACGCCAGCGCCAGCACGACCGCGAGCACCGCCAGCAGGTAGGCGTACTGCATCCCGAGCGTGAAGCCGAGGCTGACCTGCCAGGCCGAGACCAGCCAGCCCGCGAGGACCAGCCGCCCCGAGCCGCGCCGGTAGCCGCGGAGCAGCAGGAACAGCGCCAGCGGGATCCCGCCCGAGGAGATCACATGCAGGTGGCCGGCCTCCGTGACGCGATACGGCGCGTAGGCGAAGGCGATCCCGGCCGCCGCGGAGCCGAGCCGCCCGAGCCCGAGCTCGCGCGCCAGCAGGTACGCGCCGACGAGGCACAGCGAGTACGCGAACAGGAACAGCAGGTTGTAACGGACGAGCGCCGCCACGGTCCCGGAGCCGAACAGCGCCGTGGGCCCGTAGCCGAGCAGGGAGTCCGAGAACGCCAGGCTCAGCGGGTGCGGGTAGAAGGCGTTGGCGTCGAACAGGTGGAGCGGGCTGTGGAGCATCGCGTGCCCGACCCAGGCGACCTCCCACGCGGTCCGCACCGGGTCGCCGAGATCTGGAGCGATGCGGCTCGGCATGTGCAGGACGAGCGGCCAGGTCGTGAGGATCGCGAGCGCGACCGCGCCGACGGCGAGGAGCCCGATCTCGCGGGCACCGAGCGCCGGCGAGGGCGCCCAGCGGCGCCCGGACACGCCCGGTGCGTCGGCGCCCGGAGTGGGTTCAGCGGTCGCTTCCCCGGCGGGCCGGTCGCCGCCCGCGGGCGGCGGGCCGGTCGGGGCGGGGTCGGCCTGGCTGCTCGGGGGGCTCGGCAGACCGGTGCTCACGTGGAGCGGTTTTCGGTGCGCACTCGGATCGGCGCAGCATACGTGAGCCACCTGAGCCATTGCGGCGCATCGGCCCCGGCGCCTTTGTCAGAAACGCAGGGCGCCATTTGCGCAAGACTGCTCAGTCGTGAAGGTTCTCGTGGTCGGCACAGGCGGCGTCGGGGCGGCGTTCGCAGCGATCGCCCGGCGCCGCGACGTCTTCGAGCAGGTCGTGCTCGCCGACGTGGCGCTGGAGCGGGCCCGCGCGGCGGCCGAGCGGCTCGGCGAGCCCGAGCGCTTCACCGCCGAGCGCGTGGACGCCTCGAACCTGCGCGATCTGGTCGAGCTGATCTCCCGCACGCGCCCGGACGCCGTGCTGAACGCGTGCGACCCCCGCTTCAACGAGCCGATCTTCGACGCCTGCTTCGAGAGCAGGGTCACCTACCTCGATATGGCGATGACGCTCTCGCGGCCGGATCCCGAGCGCCCGCATGAGAAGCCGGGCGAGATGCTCGGCGACTACCAGCTCGCGCGTGGGGCCGAGTGGAGCGGCGCGGGCGTGCTGGCTCTCGTCGGGATCGGCGTCGAGCCCGGGCTGTCCGACATCTTCGCGCGTCACGCCGCCGACGAGCTGTTCTCGGAGATCCGTGAAGTGGGCGTTCGCGACGGCGCCGACCTGGTCGTCGAGGGCTACGACTTCGCGCCGACGTTCTCGATCTGGACGACGATCGAGGAGTGCCTGAACCCGCCGCTGATCTGGGAGCGCGAGCGCGGCTTCTACACGACGCCCCCGTTCTCCGAGCCCGAGGTCTTCGAGTTTCCCGAGGGCATCGGCCCTGTCGAATGCGTGAACGTCGAGCACGAGGAGGTCGTGCTGATCCCGCGCTGGGTGGAGTGCGAGCGCGTCACGTTCAAGTACGGCCTCGGGCGCGAGTTCATCGACGTGCTCTCGACGCTGCACAAACTCGGGCTCGACTCGACCGATCCGGTCGCGGTGCGTGGCACATCCGTCTCGCCGCGCGACGTCGTCGCCGCCGTGCTGCCGGACCCGGCCACGCTCGGCGAGCGCATGAGCGGGCGGACCTGTGCGGGCACCTGGGTGACAGGTCTCGGCAAGGACGGACAGCCGCGCTCGACCTACCTCTACCACCTCGCCGACAACGAGACCACGATGCGCGAGTACGGCAGCCAGGCTGTCGTCTGGCAGACCGCTGTGAACCCCGCGGTCGCGTTGGAGCTGCTCGATCGCGGCGAGTGGAAGGGGACGGGGGTGCTCGGGCCCGAGGCGTTCCCCGCCCAGCCGTTCCTGGACCTGCTCGGCGAGTACGGCGCGCCTCACGGTGTGCTCGAGCTGACGCCCTAGTCGCGCCACCGCCGAAGGCGGAGGCGGCGTTCGCCGCCGGCTACGCCGCGGCCGGACGGCCGCGGCGGACGACGCTCAGGACTGGCCGGGCGGCGGTGCCGGCTGCTCGGGCTCGTCGGCCTCGGCTCTGAAGGGATGCCGGTCGTCGGTCACGTGTTCGGGGCCGAACAGGTGCGCCGGCGCGCGCTCCACGGGCGCGTCCAAGAGCCCGGCAGGCGCCGTTTCGGCCTTGCGCGAGAAGAAGGGCCCGTAGTAGAAGCGGGACACGAACGCGAGCACGAGCCCGATGATCATCCCGATCCCGCCGAACCACAGTGGCAGCGTGAGACCGAGGTAGATTTTGCCTTCGGAGTTCGCCGCGTGCCCGTAGTAAGTGATTGCCTTGATGCCGATCCCGTACATGATCACGCCGCCCAGGAACGGCAGCAGCCCAACGAAGATGAACTTGCGGGGGCTGTCGAAGATCTCCTTGCGGTAGTAGACGAGCGAGGCGAAACCGGTCGAGCCGTAGTAGAAGCAGACCGGGATGCCGAGCGCGACGACCGCGAGTTCGAGCACCGTTTCCGAGATCAGGATCAGCGGCACCGCGACGATCACCGACAGGATCCCGAAGCCCCACGTCGACACGGTCGGCGTGAGGAACCGCGGGTGAACCCTCCCGATGATCTCTGGGATCGCGCCCCACTTCGCCATCGACAGCGTCGTGCGCGCGGTCGGGAGGATCGTGGTCTGGGTCGAAGCGGCGGCGGAGGTGAGCACCGCGATGATCAGGAACCGCACGCCCACCGAGCCCAGGACCCCCTGTCCCAGCGCGTGCAGGACGTCGCTCGCGTTTTCTTCGTTGGAGATGAAACCGGTGCCGTGGTAGGACTGCGCGCCGGCAGAGACCAGCAGATAGATCGCGACCAGCAGCAGCGTTGAGATCACCGCGGCGCGCCCGGGTCCCTCGTTGGAGTCCTCCGACTCCTCGTTGACCGCCACGCCCGAGTCCCATCCCCAGTAGATGAAGATGCCGAGCAGCATCGCCACCACGAGGTCGCCGAAGTTCATCGCGAACGGGTTGAACCAGTCCGCCTGCGGCTTGATCGAGTGGGAGGCGGCGTTGCCGGAGTAGACATCGATCAGCGCGACGATCGCGAAGATCATCAGCATCACGAACTCGAAGCCCAGGAGGATCTGCTGGATGCGGGCCGAGAGCTCGATGCCACGGTGGCAGATCCAGGTCATCAGCCAGATCCACAGGATGGTGCCGACCAACGCCGCGCCGACGTGGGTTTCCGCCCAGTGCCATTCGAACAGCAGGAAGGTGTACGTGGAGGCGACGTAGCCGAGCGAGGCCATCACGAGCAGGTCGGCGAGGAAGATCGCCCAGCCGTTGAGCCACCCGAACGTGGGCCCGAACGCGCGCGTGGTCCACGCGAAGCTCGTACCGGAGTCCGGGTCAGCCTTGTTCAGATACCTGTACCCCAGCGAGATGAGCAGCATGGGGACGAACGAGGCGAGCAGCACGGCCGGCGCGTGCACGCCGACGCCCTTGTCGGCCACGATGAAGCCGAGCGTCGCCGCCAGGGAGTAGGCCGGCGCCGTCGACGCCACGCCGATGACGATGTTCGAGATGTAGCCGATCGCGTTTTTCTTGAGCCCCTTGCTCTCGACCTGCCCGGTCGCGGGCGCTCCTGCTACCCCTACAACGGCCGCCTCGGTTGCCATCGACGCTCCTCCTCCTCCAGCCGGACAGTTGTCTTCCCGGGACACAACTTACGCCGACGGCAGGACGACCCGCAAGTGGCAACTGTCCCAAAAGCGACAGATCGATCTATACATGACGTACAAGGCCCGCGAGGGCGATTTGCCCACGACGCCCCTTGAGTGGCAAAGGTCACGTGGATATGGTTGTCCTGAGTGTCTAGCCGAGCAGCTCGGCGTGGATCCGGGCTCGCGCGACGGTCGAACGCAAAAAGGAGCGATGCGATGGCTGGCAGCGAGGTGAACCAGGCGACGGCGACCCCCGGCACCGGTACGAGCTGGGCCCCGGGGCCGGACGGCCCGGCCCTGGCCGAGGACCCGGACCGGCTTCAGCGTCTCGCGCGTCGCAACCTCTGGATGCACTTCACGCGTATGGGCTCCTACGACGAGCACCACTCGGTCCCGGTGATCGTGAGGGGCGACGGCTGCTACGTCTACGACGAGCACGGCAAGCGCTACCTCGACGGGCTCTCGGCGCTCTACTGCGTGAACGTCGGCCACGGTCGCTCCGAGATCGCGCAGGCTGCCGCCGCACAGGCCGAGAAGCTCGGCTTCTACACGAACTGGAGCTACGCGCATCCGCCCGCGATCGAGCTCGCCGCGCGCGTCGCGGACCTCGCGCCCGGCAACCTCAACCGCGTCTTCTTCACCTCCGGCGGCTCCGAGGCGGTCGAGTCGGCGTGGAAGCTCGCGAAGGCCTACCACCGCGCGCGGGGGGACAAGAACCGCTACAAGCTGGTCTCCCGCAACCTTGCCTACCACGGCGTCTCGATGGGTGCGCTGACGGCGACCGGGCTGCAGCCGCTGCGCGAGCCGTTCGAGCCGCTTGACGCCGGGTGGCGTGCACGTCCCGAACACGAACTCCTACCGCTGGAAAGAAGACCGCGATCCCCTGTGGGCCGCCGATGCGATCGAGGAGGCGATCCAGTTCGAGGGCGCCGACACGGTTGCGGCGGTGATCCTCGAGCCGGTGCAGAACGGCGGCGGCTGCTTCACGCCGCAGGACGGCTACTTCCAGAGAGTCCGTGAGATATGCGACCGGCACGGAGTGCTGCTGATCTCCGACGAGGTGATCTGCGCGTGGGGCCGCCTCGGGCACTGGTTCGGCTGCGAACGCTACGGCTACCAGCCGGACATGATCACGACCGCCAAGGGCATCAGCTCCGCGTACGCGCCGCTCGGCGCGGTGATCGCGGGCGACCACATCGCCGAGCCCTTCCTCCACGGCAGCAGCTCGTTCGCCCACGGCTTCACCTTCGGAGGGCACCCCGTCGCGTGTGCGGTCGGACTCGCGAACATCGACGTGCTCGAGCGTGAGGACCTGCCCGGGAATGTTCGCGCGAACGAGGGCGTCTTCAGGGAGATGCTCGACGGGCTGCGCGACCTGCCGATCGTGGGCGACGTGCGCGGCGCCGGCTACTTCCACGCGATCGAGCTGGTCAAGGACAAAGAGACGAAGGAGACCTTCGACGACGCCGAATCGGAGAAGCTGCTGCGCGGCTTCCTCTCGGGCGAGCTCTACCGGCGCGGCCTGATCTGCCGCACCGACGACCGCGGCGACCCGATCGTGCAGCTCTCGCCGCCGCTGATCGCCGGCCGGGAGCAGTTCGAGGAGATCCTCGGGATCCTGCGGCCGGTGCTCACCGAGGCCGGCGAACGGATGGAGTCATGGAGCTCACTGTCGACAGCCTGATCGGCGAGCTCGGGCTCGAGCTGATCAGCGGCCGCGAGTCGGCGCACGCGCGCGTGCGCTGGGTCCACAGCACCGAGCTGCCCGATCCGACGCCGTGGCTGAAAGGCGGCGAGATGCTGCTGACGACGGGGCTGCAGCTCGAGACCCCGAAGGCGCAGCGCGAGTATCTCCAGCGGCTGGTCGATCACGAGATCGCCGCACTCGGCTTCGGCACCGGCTTCCGTCACCGGAAGGTGCCGGCGGCGCTCGTGAAGGCCGCGGAAGAGCGCGGCTTCCCTCTGTTCGAGGTGCCATATGAGCTGCCGTTCATCGCGATCACCGAGCGTGCTTTCGCGCGGCTGCTCGACGAACGCTACGAGCTTCTGCAGCGCAACATGGTCGGCGACCTGCTCGCCGAGGCGCTCAGTGGCCACCTCTATCCCGAGGACCTTCAGGCGCGCCTGCGCCCGTTCGGGATCGGCGAGCGGATCGCCGTGCTGGCGTTCGCGCTCGAGGACGCGAGCGCGGCCGCCGGCGCCGTCGAAGCGCTGCTCGACAGCGAGCGGGCCGGCAACCTCGTCGCGATCCGCGGCGGGCTGCTCTGCGTCGTGGTGGACGCGGGTGAGGGGCGCCCGGGCGCCGAACCCGTCGCGCTCGCGGCGCGCCTGCGGGCCGCGCTGGCGCCGCGCTTCGGCGAGGTCCGCGCAGCCGCCAGCCGCCCGGGGCCGACCCACTCGCTGCGGATGAGCTTCCACGAGGCGCGATGCGCGCTCGAGGCCGTGCGCCTGCGCAACGGCAGCGCGCCCGAGGTCGCCACCTACGAGGACCTCGGCGCCTTTCAGCTCCTGCTCTCGCTGCAGGACGAGGAGGCGCTCAGCTCCTACTGCCGCAGCGTGCTCGGCCCGATCGAACAGGGCGAGGGCGACTACGGTGACGAGCTGGTGCGATCGCTCGACGTCTTCATCGAGAACAACGGCCACTGGGAGAAGGCGGCCGCCGCCCTCTACTGCCACCGCCACACGCTTCGCTATCGGATCCGCCGCATCGAACAGCTCACCGGGCGCAGCTTCTCGAGCGCGCGTGACCGCATCGAGTTCTGGCTGGCGCTGCGGGGAAGGGAGCTTGCACGATGAGGATCGGGGTGCCGACCGAGATCAAGACCGACGAGTACCGCGTCGCGATCACGCCGGCCGGCGTGCGGGAGCTGGCCTCCCGCGGGCACGACGTCCTGCTCCAGGCCGGCGCCGGGGACGGCAGCGCGATGAGCGACGAGCAGTTCCGCGATCAGGGGGCGACGATCGTCGCAGACGCGGATGCGGTGTTCGGCGGCGCCGAGCTGATCCTGGGGGTCAAGGAGCCCCAGCCCGAGGAGGTGGCGCTGCTGCGCCCCGAGCACACGCTCGTTCACCTACCTGCACCTGGCGGCCGAGCCGGAGCTGGCCCGCGGGCTGATGGCCTCGGGAGCGACCTGCATCGCCTACGAGACGGTCGAGGACGCGGCTGGGCGGCTGCCGCTGCTGGCGCCGATGAGCGAGGTCGCGGGCAAGATCGCGACGCAGGCGGGGGCGTTCATGCTCGAGAAGCCGCTCGGCGGGCGCGGCATCCTGCTGGGCGGCGTGCCCGGCGTCGCGGCCGCGACCGTGCTCGTCATCGGCGGCGGCGTGGTCGGGATGAACGCGGCCTTCATCGCGATCGGCATGGAAGCCGACGTGTTCGTCTTCGACCGCTCGATCGACCGGCTGCGCGAACTCGACATCGCGTTCAACGGCCGTGCATCGACGGTCTACTCCTCGACGCTCGCGGTCGAGCAGATGCTGGGAGCCGCCGACCTCGTGATCGGCGCCGTGCTGATCCACGGCGGGCGCGCGCCGCATGTGATCAGCCGCGAGCAGCTCAAGCTGATGAAGCGCCACGCGGTGCTCGTCGACGTCTCGATCGACCAGGGCGGCTGTTTCGAGACCTCGCGCCCCACGACCCACTCGGACCCGACCTACGAGGTGGACGGCATCACGCACTACTGCGTGACGAACATGCCGGGCGCCGTGCCGATCACCTCGACCTACGCGCTCACGAACGCGACGCTGCCCTACGTGCATCGAGCTGGCCGAGCGCGGCGTGGACGAGGCGCTGCGCGAGCACCCGGGGCTGCGCAAGGGCCTGAACGTGAGCGAAGGCGAGATCATGCACCCGGCTGTCGCCGAAGCGCTCGAGCTGCCGGCTCGCGCGTGAGCGGCCGGCCGCACATCAGGCGCAGGACAAACACCCCGATCCGACGCGAGGGAGAGACATGAGCAGCTACGCAGTGATCAACCCGGCCACCGACGAGGTCGTCAAGGAGTACCCGGAGATCTCCGACGCCGAGCTCGACGCCGCGATCGACCGCGCCGAGAAGGCATATCGCGCCTGGAGCGCCGACTCGACGGTCGCGGAGCGCGCCGGGCTGGTCCGCGAGGTGGGACGGCTCCACACCGAGCGCAGCCAGGCACTCGCCGAGATCATCGTGCGCGAGATGGGCAAGCCGATCGAGCAGGCGGTCGATGCGAGGTCGAGTTCGCGGGCGCGATCTACGACTTCTACGCCGAGAACGCCGAGAGCCTGATGGCCGACGAACCGATCCAGCTGCTGGGCGGCGAGGGCACCGCGCTCGTCCGCCGCAGCGCGTTCGGTGTCCTGCTCGGGATCATGCCGTGGAACTTCCCCTACTACCAGGTGGCGCGGTTCGCGGGTCCGAACCACGTGATCGGCAACACGATCCTGCTCAAACACGCTCCGCAATGCCCCGAATCAGCAGGGGCGATCGCGCAGATCTTCAAGGAGGCCGGGTTCCCCGACGGGACCTACGAGAACATCTACGCGACCAACGAGCAGATCGAGCGGGTGATCGCTGACCCGCGCGTGCACGGCGTCTCGGTCACCGGCTCCGAGCGCGCAGGGGCGGCGGTCGCGGAGATCGCCGGGCGCAACCTCAAGAAGGTCGTGCTCGAGCTCGGTGGCTCAGATCCCTTCATCCTGCTCGGCACCGACGACATCGGGGCGGCCGCCGAGCAGGCCGCGCGAAGCACGCCTCGACAACGCCGGCCAGTCGTGCAACGCGGCCAAGCGCTTCATCGTGCTCGACAGCCTCTACGACGAGTTCCTGGAGAAGTTCAAGCAGCAGCTGGCCGCTGCGAAGCCGAGCGACCCGACCTCCGCGGAGACCGCGATGGGGCCGCTGTCGTCCAAGACCGCCGCGGACCGGCTCGACGACCAGGTCAAACGAGCCGTCCAGGCCGGGGCGGAGGTCCTGATCGGGGGCCGGCGGAACGGCAACTTCTACGAACCCACGATCCTCACCGGGATCAAGCCCGGCGACGATGCGTCCCAGGAAGAGTTCTTCGGCCCGGTCGCGCAGGTCTACAAGGTCTCCTCCGAGGAGGAGGCTGTCGAGCTGGCGAACGACACGCAGTTCGGGCTCGGGTCCTACCTGATGACGACCGACCCCGAGCAGGCGGCGCGCGTCGCAGACCGCATCGAGGCCGGGATGGTGTACGTCAACCTCGTCGGCGCCGACAGCCCCGAGCTGCCGTTCGGCGGCTTCAAGCGCTCCGGCTTCGGGCGCGAGCTCGGGCGTTACGGCGCCGACGAGTTCGTCAACAAGAAGCTGATCCGGAGCGCATAGCCGCGGAAGCCCGCGGGCCGGTGCGGTTCCGCCGACGTGGCGGTGAGCTAACGTCGCGCGCATGGTCAAGCGCGACGGGGATGTCGTCGAGCCCAGCGAGCCCAGCGAGGAGGAGTCGCGCGCCGATCTGCGCGAGCACTACGACGTGCTGCTCGTGCGCGCCCCGAATCCCGGGCCGCTCACGCTGAGCGGGACGAACAGCTGGGTCGTCGGGCGCGACCCGGCCTGGGTGGTCGACCCGGGCCCGGCGATCGACGAGCACCTGGCGGCGCTGTACGACGCGATCGACGAGCGCGGCGGCCTCGGCGGCGTGGTGCTCACGCACGATCACCAGGACCACTCCGAGGCGGCCCGCACGCTCACCGGCCGATATGGGGCGCCGCTCGCCGGCGGCCGCGGGTCCGTCGACATCGCGCTCGCCGAAGGGGTGCGGATCGGGCCCTTCACGGCCGTCGCGACCCCGGGACATGCCGCCGATCACTTCGCGCTCATCGGAGAGGGCGCCTGTTTCACCGGCGATGCCGTGCTCGGAACCGGGAGCGTCTTCATCAGCCCCTATCCAGGCGCCATGGCGGGCTATCTGCTGGCGCTGACGCGCCTGCGGCTGCGCGAGGACTTCAACGTGCTGTGCCCCGGGCACGGGCCGCCCGTGTGGGACGCGCAGAGCAAGCTCGAACAGTACGCGGCGCACCGCATCGACCGCGAGAACCACCTGATCATGGCCCTCGCCGAAGGGCAGCGCACCGTCAAGGAGCTGCTCGACACCGTCTGGTGGGACGTGCCGGCACAGCTGCGCCCGGTCGCCGAGGCGACGCTCGCAGCGCACCTCGACAAGCTCGAGGAAGAGCAGGCGCTGCCGCCGGGCGTCGAGCGCCCGCGCTTCGAACGGACCGAGTGGTGAGCGCCGACGAGTTGAAGCCGTGGCCCGTGAGCGCCCGGACCTCGGCGCTCGCCTCGCCGTTCCCGCCGATCGCCGACTACGGCTTCCTCTCGGACTGCCACACCGGCGCGCTCGTCGCCTCCGACGGCTCGATCGAGTGGATGTGCCTGCCCCACTTCGACTCGCCCTCGGTGTTCGCCGCGATGCTCGACCGCGGCGCCGGCAGCTGGCGCGTCGGCCCCTACGGGGTCTACGTTCCGGCCGGGCGGCGCTACGTCCCCGGCACGAACATCATCGAGACGACCTGGATGACGCCGCAGGGCTGGGTGCGCGTGCTCGACGGGCTGACGATCGGCGAATGGCACGACAACAAGCACGGGTCCAGCCACACGCGCCCGCCGACCGA
Organism: uncultured Solirubrobacteraceae bacterium; assembly: GCA_963738815.1. GTDB lineage: Bacteria > Actinomycetota > Thermoleophilia > Solirubrobacterales > Solirubrobacteraceae > Palsa-744. Next base: position 3,445 of record CAVTXW010000007.1, on the reverse strand, counting down.
CTACGACGCCGACCACCTGCTCGTGCGGGTGATCGAATGCATCCAGGGCATGGTGCAGGTGGAGATCGTCTGCGAGCCGATGCTCGACTACGGCGCGAGCATGGCGAGCTGGACGATGGTGGACGAGGGAGACGAAGGAGATGGGGGCGTGTGTCGCATGGACGCGACCGGCACCCGCGAGGAGCGCCCGGCCGAGCGGCGGGAAGAGGGCGGGCGCCCTGACGGGATCGCCTTCCGCCTGTTCAGCGACATACGGATGGGGATCGAGGGCAACCGCGCGCACGGGCGCCACACGATGGTGGAGGGCGAGCGGCGCTTCTGCGCGATCTCCTGGACGGAGGCGCTGGGCGGCCCCGGCTCGGCAGACGAAGCGCTCGGACGGATCGAAGCGACCTCGCACTACTGGCGCGAATGGCTGGCCGAAGGCAGCTATCCCGACCACCCCTGGCGCTACCACCTCCAGCGCTCGGCGCTGACGCTGAAGGGCCTCACGTTCATGCCGACCGGCGCGCTCGTCGCCGCGCCGACCACCTCGCTGCCCGAGACGCCGCGCGGCGAGCGCAACTGGGACTACCGCTACTGCTGGATGCGCGACGCGTCCTTCACGCTCTGGGGACTGCACGCCCTGGGCCTCGACTGGGAGGCCGACGACTTCATCCAGTACCTCGCCGACCTCGAGCGCAACGAGGACGGCTCGCTGCAGATCATGTACGGGATCCGGGGCCAGAAGGACCTCGAGGAGTCGACGCTCGACCACCTGAAGGGCTACGAGGGGGCACGGCCCGTGCGGATCGGCAACGGCGCCTACGCCCAGCGCCAGAACGACGTCTACGGCGCGGTGCTCGACTCCGTCTACCTCCACTCCAAGAACCGCGACCACATCCCCGAGCGGCTGTGGCCGGTGCTCACCGACCAGGTCGAATGCGCGGCGAAGGTCTGGCGCGAGCCCGACCAGGGCATCTGGGAGGCGCGGGGCGCGCCGCGCCACTACGTCTCGTCGAAGCTGATGTGCTGGGTCGCGCTCGACCGCGGCGCGCGCCTGGCCGAGCGGCGCGGGCTGGACGATCTCGCCTCCGGCTGGCAGGCCTTGGCGCGACGAGATCAAGGGCGACATCCTGACGAAGGGGGTCGACGAGCGCGGCGTGTTCCGCCAGCACTACGAAACCGACGCGCTCGACGCCTCCACGCTGCTGATCCCGCTGGTGCGCTTCCTGCCGCCCGACGACGAACGCGTGCGCGCGACCGTCATGGCGATCAACGAGGAGCTCACCGAAGGCGGGCTTGTCCTGCGCTACCGCACCGAGGAGACCGACGACGGCCTGCACGGCGAGGAGGGCACGTTCCTGATCTGCTCGTTCTGGCTCGTCTCGGCGCTCTCGGAGATCGGCGAGGCACGCGAAGCCGAGCACCTGTGCGAGCGCCTGCTCTCCTACGCCTCGCCGCTCGACCTCTACGGCGAGGAGCTCGAGGCCTCATCCGGGCGCCACCTCGGCAACTTCCCGCAGGCCTTCACGCACCTCGCCCTGATCAACGCGGTCACCCACGTCGATCGCCCAGCAGGGGACCTAGGCGCGGCCGGCGGGTCAACCCTCGGCGTAGCCCTCCTCGCCCGGCAGCAGGATCCGGGCCACCTCCCCCTCCATCACGACCCGCGGCTCGACGGGGAGCACCTCCCTGCCGCGGGCGTGGTCGAGCAGCGCGCCGACGGTCCCGAACTCGCTCAGCTGCTCCAGGTGCTTGATCGTCGGGAAGACGAGCAGGATCTCGTCCCGCTCGTGGGCCTCGAGCGCGGCCTGCGGGGAGAACCAGCCGAGGTCCACGCACTCCTCGCCGTCGACCGCCGGCTCCTGGCCGTCGGGCAGCGTCGCGAGGAAGAAGTGCGTGTCGAAGCGGATCGAGACCATCGCCGGAGTGATCCAGCGCGAGAACTTCACGAGCTCGTCCGGTCCCGCGAGCTCGACGGACGCCTCCTCGTGCAGCTCGCGGACCGCCGCGAGCCGGTGAGCTGCGTCGCCGTCGCCCTCCTCGGCGTCGACCGCCCCGCCGGGGAAGACCCAGACGCCGCCCATGAAGCGCGCCTCCGGCGTGCGCTTCACCAGCAGCAGCTCGAGTGTGTCCTCGCCGCCGCGGAGCAGGATCACGCTCGCCGCCTGACGCGGCCGCGACGGGGGCCCGGCGTTCAGCTCCTCGCCCGGTCCGGGGCGCTCCGATGCGCGCATCGGCTGACCCTACCTGTCGGTAATCTTGGCCGCATGACCAAGATCGCCCCCGGGCGCACGCAATGAGCACCACGGAGACGCTGCAGCGCTGGATCTGCGAGTCCTGCGGCTTCATCTACGACCCCGAGGAGGGCGACCCCGACGGCGGCATCCCGCCCGGCACCCCCTTCGAGGAGATCCCGGACACCTGGTTCTGCCCGGTGTGCGGGGCGCGCAAGCGCGACTTCACCCTGTACGAGGACTGAGCGCGCCGTCGGGCGCCGCCGGTACGGTCACCGCGTGACCGAGCTGCTCGAGCACCCGCCGAGACCCGCCGCCGGTGCGGGGTGGGACGAGCTGCTCACCCTCGACGCGGAGCGCGTCTGGCATCCCTACGGGGCGCTGCCCGCGGCGATACCGTCGCTGCCCGTCGAGTCGGCGCAGGGGGTGCGTCTGCGGCTCGCCGACGGGCGCGAGCTGATCGACGGCATGGCTTCGTGGTGGTGCGCGATCCACGGCTACCGCCACCCGGCCCTCGATGCGGCCGTGCGGGGCCAGCTCGAGCGAATGGCGCACGTGATGTTCGGCGGTCTCACGCACGAGCCGGCCGTGAGGCTCGCGCAGCAGCTCACCGAGCTCGCCCCTGGCGGGCTCGATCGCGTCTTCTTCGCGGACTCGGGGTCCGTGTCGGTCGAGGTCGCGATCAAGCTCGCGATGCAGTACCAGCGCGCGCGGGGACGGGCGGAGCGCACGCGCTTGATGACGGTGCGCGGCGGCTACCACGGGGACACGACGGGCGCGATGGCGGTCTGCGACCCGGTCGCTGGGATGCATTCGATGTTCGCGGGCGTGCTCGCGCAGCATCTGTTCGCGGGGCGCCCGCCGGACGGGTTCGACGCGTCGCTCGACCCGGTCTGGGCCGAGGAGGTCAGGACGCTCGCGGCGGCGCACGCCGGGGAGCTCGCGGCGGTGATCGCCGAGCCGCTCGTGCAGGGCGCGGGCGGCATGCGCTTTCACTCGCCCGCGTGTGTCCGGCTGCTCCGCGAGGTGTGCGACGAGCACGGCATGGTGCTGATCCTCGACGAGATCGCAACCGGCTTCGGGCGCTCCGGCGAGATGTTCGCTTGCGAGCACGCAGGTGTCGTGCCGGACGTGATGTGCGTCGGCAAGGCGCTCACGGGCGGCTACATGACGCTGGCGGCGACGCTCTGCACGGAGGAGGTCGCAGCGACGGTCTCGCAGGTGGT